>JBKQTJ010000113.1:0-5588 GCA_052143255.1 Streptosporangiaceae bacterium
GTACAGCCCGTTCCCGGTCGAGCGGCAGGTGGTCTCGGTCTGGATGGGCAACGAGGGCTACCTGGACGACGTCCCCGTCGAGGATGTCCGGCGGTTCGAGACCGAGTTCCTGGACGAGCTCGGCCGCTCGAGCGCCGGTATCTACGCCGCCATCCGCGAGACAGGCGCCCTGAGCGAGGACACGGTCGTCGCGCTGAAGGACGCGATCGACCGGTTCCGGGCCGGCTTCGAGAAGTCCGACGGCTCGCTCCTGGTGACCGAGGAGCCGGCCGAGCCGCTCGGCGCTGAAGAGATCGAGCAGGAAAAGATCAGGGCCTACAGCCCGCCGCCTCCGGCTGAGACAGAGTAGGGCGGTATTAACCAGTATGGGAGCCCAGCTTCGCGCGGTACGGCGGCGGATCAAGAGTATTCAGTCCACCGCTAAGATCACGCGCGCCCAGGAGCTGATCGCGTCCTCGCGGATCATCAAGGCGCAGCAACGGCTGCACGCGGCTGCGCCGTATGCCAGGGAACTGACCCGTGCGGTCGAGGCCGTGGTCAGCAGGTCGGGCCAGATCGATCACCCGCTGACGCGCCCGGCGATCAATCCGACGAGGGCAGCGGTGGCCATCTTGACGAGCGACCGCGGCTTCTGCGGCGGGTTCAACTCGAACGTGCTCCGCGAGGCGCAGAGCTTGCGCGCCCTGCTGCACGACCGGGGGATCGAGACGGTCTCCTTCGTGGCGGGCCGCAAGGGCATCAGCTGGCACCGGTTCCGCAACCGTGCTATGGCGGCCGAGTGGAATGGCTTCTCGGACACGCCGCGCCAAGCGAACGCGGAGGAGATCACCAGGGCTCTCCTTGAGGCCTACGAGCGCCCGACCGAGGAAGGCGGCGTGGACGAAATCCACGTCGTCTACACCGAGTTCGTCTCCATGCTGACGCAGCGGGCGGTCGCCCACAGGCTGCTGCCGCTGGAGATTGAGGAGACCGATGAGCCGCCGCCCACCGGCCCGATGCCGATCTATGAGTTCGAGCCATCGCCCGAGGATGTTCTCAATTCGCTGCTGCCGTGGTATGTCGAAAGCAGGCTGTTCCACGCGCTACTGGACTCGGCGGCCTCCGAGATCGCCGCGCGCAGGCGGGCAATGAAGTCGGCCACGGACAACGCGAACGAGCTGATCGAGCAGCTCAGCAGGGAAGCGAACAAGGCCCGGCAGGCTGAGATCACCCAGGAAATCAGTGAAATCGTGGGCGGCGCGAACGCGCTGGCCGACGCGACCAGGGAGTAAGTGAGCAGCAAGATGAGCGCTACCGCAGAGACCACCGCCGCCGGCGGGTCGGCCAGCCCGGCAGCCACCGGCCGCGTAGCCAGGGTGATCGGCCCCGTCGTGGACGTCGAGTTCGCGTCCGAGGAGATGCCTGAGATCTACAACGCGCTGCACGTGGACGTGACGCTCGGCGACACGACGCGGATGCTAACGCTGGAGGTCGCGCAGCACCTGGGCGACGACACGGTCCGCACGATCTCGATGGAGCCCACCGACGGGCTCATTCGCGGCGCGGCCGTCACCGACACTGGCGGCCCCATCTCGGTCCCCGTTGGCGATGTCACCAAGGGGCACGTGTTCAACGTGCTCGGCGACCCGCTGGACGTGCCGAAGGACTCGCTCAAGGTCACTGAGCGCTGGTCGATTCACCGCGACCCGCCGCCGTTCGACCAGCTTGAGCCCCGCACCGAGATCCTCGAGACCGGGATCAAGGTCCTCGACCTGCTGACCCCGTACGTCAAGGGCGGCAAGATCGGCCTGTTCGGCGGCGCTGGTGTCGGCAAGACCGTGCTGATTCAGGAGATGATCACCCGAGTCGCGAAGAACTTCGGTGGCGTGTCCTGCTTCGCGGGGGTGGGGGAGCGGACCCGTGAGGGCAACGACCTTTTCCTGGAGATGACCGAGTCTGGCGTCATCAAGGACACCGCGCTGGTGTTCGGCCAGATGGACGAGCCGCCGGGCACGCGGCTGAGGGTCGCGCTGTCTGCCCTGACGATGGCGGAGTACTTCCGTGACGTGCAGCAGCAGGACGTGCTGCTGTTCATCGACAACATCTTCCGGTTCACCCAGGCGGGCTCTGAGGTATCCACGCTGCTGGGCCGCATGCCATCCGCGGTGGGCTACCAGCCGACACTCGCGGACGAGATGGGCCAGCTGCAGGAGCGGATCACTTCGACCCGCGGCCACTCGATCACCTCGATGCAGGCGATCTACGTGCCGGCCGACGATTACACCGACCCGGCCCCGTCGGCAGTGTTCGCGCACCTCGACGCCACCACGGCCCTGTCGCGCGAGATCACCCAGAAGGGCATCTTCCCGGCGGTCGACCCGCTGGCCTCTACCTCCCGCATCCTGGCCCCGGCCTATGTCGGCCAGGAGCACTATGACGTTGCACGGGAGACCCAGCGGATTCTGCAGCGCTATACCGAACTCCAAGACATCATCGCGATCCTCGGTATCGACGAGCTATCCGAGGAAGACAAGGTGACCGTGCAACGGGCCCGGCGGATCGAGAAGTTCCTGTCCCACCCGATGTTCGTCGCCAAGCAGTTCACTGGCCAGGAAGGCGTATTCGTTCCCCTGAAGGACACGGTGGCGTCGTTCAAGGCCATCAACGAGGGCAAGTACGACCACCTCCCGGAGCAGGCCTTCTTCATGTGCGGCGGGATCGAGGACGTGGAAAAGAAGGCCAAGGACATGGAGCGCTCGTGACGTCGGCCGCCGGAACGCGCGAGGTGACCAGGTGACGCTGCAGGTTGAACTGGTCAATCCTGAAGGCGAGCTGTGGACCGGCGAGGCCCAGCTGGTGATCGCCCGGACGCTGGACGGCGAGATCGGCGTGCTGACCGGCCACGCCCCCATCATCGGCATCCTGGCCGAGGGCAGCCTGGTACAGATCAGGCCGAACGACCCGGCTGGTCCCGACGTCTTCGCTGCGGTGGCCGGCGGCTTCCTGTCGGTGAACGACAACCGGGTATCGATCCTGGCAAGGTACGGCCAGATGGGCACGGAGGTCGACCCGGCGGCCGCGCGGGTGGCCCTCGACGAGGCCATCCAGGCTGCGGGCCCGCTGGCCGGGAGTCCCGAAGAGCCGGCCGAGCTCAGGTACGCGCGGGCGCTGATGGCGGCAGTGGCCGGCCAGGCGAGCTGACCGGTCCAAGTCGAGCGTCGGGGAGCCAGCGGGAGTGTCAGCGGCCCAGCTAGCCCTCGTGCTCGGACTGCTGGCGCTGCTGCTCGCTGCCGCCGCACTCGTGCTGCGCCGAGTTCTTATCTCCCGGCGTGGCGGGGTAGTCGAATGCTGCCTGCGCTATCCGGCCAGGTCGGCCCGGTCGCGGCGGCTCGGGTCGTGGCTGCACGGGCTGGCCGAGTTCCACCAGCGAGAACTGCACTGGCACCGGTCGCTGAGCTGGCGGTTCCGCCCGAGGGCCGTCTTCCGGCGGAGCGATCTGCGGATCGCGCGCAGCCGAGCGCCCACGGCCGCCGAGATTGGCCGGCTCGGGCCAGGTCTGGTCATCGTGACGTGCGAGGTTCAGGCCGTGCCCGCGCGTAGCGCGCCTCGCGTGCGCGTCGTCGAGCTTGCTCTGTCGCAGGACGCGCTGACCGGCCTGCTCGCCTGGCTAGAGGCGGCACCGCTCTGGTACGTCAGGCGGGGCTGACGGTAGCCGATGAATACCCCTGGCCTGACTCAGCGGATAGCGGTCGCCGCCAGTTACTACCTGACCGGGTCGGCTGACGGTCAGCCAGCAGCCCCTGACCCAGCGGATAGCGGTCGCCGCCAGTTACCTGACGCGGTCGGGTGACGGTCAGCTGGCTGGCCCGGCTAGCGGTCGCCGCCCGGCTTCCACAGCAGGTCGCCGCCCGGCTCGTTGACCCGGCGCGCCAGGATGAACAGCAGGTCCGACAGCCTGTTCAGGTACTGAGCGGTCAGTGGGTTCATGGTGTCGCCATAGGCTTCCAGCGCCGCCCAGGTGGTGCGCTCAGCCCGGCGGACCACGGTCCTGGCCACATGCAGCAGCGCTGCGGCCGGGCTGCCGCCGGGAAGGATGAAGCTGCGCAAGACCGGCAGGCCATCGTTGAACTCGTCACAGGCTTGCTCGAGCCTGGTGATGTAGCCCTCGTCTACTCGGAGCGGGGGATAAGCGGGATGGTCGGAGACCGGATTACACAGATCTGCGCCGACATCGAATAGTTCGTTCTGGATCCTGATCAGCACATCAACGATCTCGGCCGGCAACTGGCCCATCGTCACGGCGACACCGATGGCGCTGTTGGCCTCGTCGGTGTCGGCGTACGCCGCCAGCCGCGGATCTGTCTTGCTGGCCCTGCTCATGTCACCGAGCGCAGTCGTGCCGTCATCCCCGGTGCGGGTGTAGATTTGGGACAAAACGACAGGCTTATCGCGGTCTTGTGGCATGCACCAACCGTATCGGCACAAGCCGGCGGGCCGCGCTAGCCGCTCGACTGTCGCGCGAGCCGCTCCCGGTTAGCGCGAGCCTCTTGCGCGGCTCGCCCGCTGGCTCCGCCACCAGAAGCGTTCGTCCGTGATGGCTGGGGACAACGCACTAAGCGTGCGCATCGCGAAAAGCCAGGCGTGGGCAGCCGGGAACGGCAGCACGATCGCACACTGGAGCCGTTGGCCGGCTCGCGCGGCACGCTATGGCGTGCGCCGACATCCTGGTCCACCATCTGGCTGACCTTCGGCTACCTGGAGCGGCACGGCGTTACCGGCCCCGCCCTCGACCGGCTGGCCGCGCTGCACACCGACGTTACACAGGCCGGCAGCGTCACCGAGCGGGCGCGCGTCGCGAACTCATCCTCAGCCACTACGTGCCGGCCGAGCCGGACGCGATCAGTGCTACCCGCTGCTCACGGCGTGCCGCACCGGGTTTTCCGGCACTGTTACCGCAGGCCCTGACGGCCCGCACAGGATCCTGCGCGCGCCGGTCGTGATCACCGCCACGGGCCGCCCCGCGCCATACTGTAGGTTTCGGTGGCGCAAAAGCGATAAATAGGGCAGTAAATTTACTCAAACTGGCGGGGTGTGGGTCCGCCGGGCCAGCACGGGCGCGGTATCCGGTCCGCCAGAGACCAACGGGCACGATATCCGGGTCCGCCGGGCCAAACGGGCGCGATATCAGGCGCGTAAGCGGAAAGTCAGCCCATGGCCCGCGGCGCACGTCACGCGTCCGAAATCCACGGTCGGGACGGGCCGCGCTGCCCTGGCGCTGGCTGGCTCACCTGCCGCAATCTCACGGCTCGTGTCTGGGACTGGAAATGTCCGTCAAGATCGGAGGTGTCAGGCACGGTGACGTGGGGTATTCACAATGCGAACACGATATGAGATCGTACAGATACTAAGAGTGATAGAAGTGTACGGTCGCTCTGCTGCCCAGCAGCGGAGTTTCGGCCGTTGCCGGATCCGGGTCCGTAATCGGCCCGAAGAGCCGCTAGGCGGCTCGTGGCATCTCGGTCAGCCGGCGGTTCTCGGGGGCCCGCCGGGGAGTGCGAGGTGCCACACATGGTGGGGGGATGCGCGCTCCCGGTCTTAATGACCGGGAG
>JBKQTJ010000114.1:0-35882 GCA_052143255.1 Streptosporangiaceae bacterium
GCAGATGACGTTCGAGAGCGCCTTCCTCGGCAAGTCGTTCGGCTATTTTGCCGGTGTCCCGGCCGGCAGCCATTTCCTGAGCCAGGGCACCGGCATGAACACCGGCACGGGCGCCGGGCACAAGCACAAGCACAAGCACCGGTAATGCGGCTACCTGCTGACCACGTAAACAACCGGTCGCAGAGACGACCGGTTGTTTTCGTGATCGTGGTCTAAGGAGGGTTAGGCCTGCTCTGGCGCCAGTTCGGGAGTACGACTGGCGACCTGCTCGGTGATGACCCTCGCGAGTTGCTGCGGCGTCAGCCCGCAGTGCTCGAGCAGCGCGTTGCGCTCGCCGTGCTCAAGGAATTCCTGCGGCAAGCCGAATATCCGGACCGGGGTGTCGATCTCGTGGTCCCTGAGCAACCTGGCCACGGCATCGCCAAAGCCGCCGACCCGGCCGTTGTCCTCGACGGTCGCGACCAGGCCATGCTGCCGCGCGGCGTCGACCAGCGCGGTATCGAGCGGCTTGAGCCAGCGAGGGTCGACCACGGTCACGCCGATGCCCTGATCGGTCAACCGGTCCGCGGCCTCGGCGCAGACGCCAGCCATCGGGCCCGCCCCGAGCAGCAGGACGTCGCGCCGGGCTGGGTCGGCGGGCAGCCGGAGCACGTCCATCGACCCTAGTCGCGCTACGGCCGGCAGGTCTGCGGGCGCCAGCCTGCCAGGGAAGCGCAGCGCCGTGGGGCCATCGTCGATCGCCACGGCCTCGCGAAGCAGTTCAGCAAGCCTGGTGCCATCCCTGGGCGCGGCGATCCGCAAGCCCGGTACCAGCTGCAGGATCGAGCCGTCCCACATGCCGTGGTGGCTGGCGCCGTCCGGCCCGGTCACGCCCGCACGGTCAAGCGCGAACGTCACGGGCAGCCGGTGCAGCGCCACATCCATCAGCACCTGGTCGAATGCGCGATTAAGGAAGGTGGCATAGATCGCGCAGACCGGGTGCATGCCGCCGAGGGCCAGTCCCGCCGCACTGGTAACCGCGTGCTGTTCAGCGATCCCGACGTCAAAGACGCGGTCGGGGAAAGCGCTGGCGAACTTGGCCAGCCCGGTCGGGTGCAGCATGGCCGCCGTGATCGCGACCACGTCCGGACGGGTAGCGCCGATGGCGGCAAGTTCCTCGCTGAAGACCTGGGTGAGCGGACGGCCGGGCTGAGCTGGCGCCGGATTCACGGCGGCCGGGGCCCTCCCCCGGTCGGGCTTCGCCGGGGACGGGACCGCAGGACGGGCGGCCGGAGACACCTGGTGCAGGCAGTCCTCGTCGTTTTCCTCCGCCAGCGGATACCCGAATCCCTTCCGGGTGATCACGTGCACAAGCACCGGTCCGCCGAAGTCCCGCGCTCGCCGCAGCGCATGCTCTACCGCGTGCTCATCGTGCCCGTCGACCGGGCCGAGGTACTTCAGTCCCAGGTCCTCAAACAGCACCTGCGGCTGGAGGACGTCCTTGAGGCCCTTCTTGATCCCGTGCAGCGTCTCGAACAGTGGCGGGCCGACCAGCGGCGCGTGCGACAGCGAGCTCTTGATGTAATCGAGGACCTGCTCGTAGCGCTGGGACACCCGGATTGAGGCCAGGTGGTCCGCTAGGCCGCCGATCGTCGGCTGATAGGAGCGGCCGTTGTCGTTGACGACGATGACGACCCGCCGGTCCTTGGCCCCGGCGATGTTATTCAGCGCCTCCCAGGACATGCCTCCGGTCAGCGCGCCATCGCCGATCACGGCCACGACGCTGCGATGGGTCTCCCCGCGCAGCTGGTAGGCCTTCGCCAGGCCGTCAGCGTACGACAAGCTAGTCGAGGCGTGCGAGTTCTCGATGACATCATGAACTGACTCCGCCCGGTTCGGATAGCCGGACACCCCGCCTCGCTGGCGCAGCCCGTCGAATTCGGCGACCCGGCCGGTGAGCAGCTTGTGCACGTAAGACTGGTGGCCGGTGTCGAACACGATCCGGTCAACCGGCGATTCGAATACCCGGTGGAGCGCGATGGTGAGTTCCACCACGCCAAGGTTGGGTCCGAGGTGACCGCCGTTCCGGGAGACGACCCGGATGAGGTAATCACGGATCTCCGCGGCTAGCTGGGGCAGACTCTCCGCACCGAGGTCCTTGAGATCTCGCGGCCCCGAGATTGACTCCAGCAGTGTCACCGGGTTGTCCTCCTCGTGGTCGGCAACTGGCGGCGCCGATCGTTATGGCTCAGCGGGATCTGCCCAACCCCTGAAGCAACGAGTCTAATTCGGCCGGCTCAGGCCCGCGCCGCGGCTCACCCATGTGACTGACGGCCGCGTCATGTCGCCTCGCCGGCCTGCACCATTGCTATTCCCAGGGCTATCTGGCTGCGTGGCCATTCCGTCGGGCTTCGGCCAGCACCTACAGTATGTCCCATGACTGGCGAAGTATCCCCGGCTGACCGTCCGCCAGCGACCCGGGCCCAGGCCGAGCTGAGGGCCTCGCACGAGGATCGTGACCGGGTTGTCGAGCTGCTTCGGGTCGCCGCCGGGGACGGCAGGCTAACGGCTGAGGAGCTGGATGAGCGGCTGGAGGCGGCGCTCACCGCGCGTACCTACAGTGAGCTCGCTGCCCTGACCACTGACCTGCCGGCCGCTGCGGATTTCCGCGCCAGCGTCGTGCCTGCAGAGGCTAAGGACCTGGTCAGAATCGACTGCGGGGCCGGCAGCGCCCACCGGGATGGTGCCTGGGTGGTTCCGCAGCGGATGGAGATCCGCGTGACCAGCGGCAGCGTCAGGCTGGACCTGACGAAGGCCGTCATCACCGGCTCGACGCTGAAGATCCAGGCTGACGTCAAGGCCGGCTCCCTGACCTTCATTACCCGGCCGGGCATAGTCGTGGATACCGACGATGTAGCCGTGCGCAGCGGCAGCGTCCAAGTCAAGACCCGGGCTGGCGCTGACGCCCCGGTCATCCTGCGGATCGAGATAGCCGGCAAGGTCAGCAGCGGCAGCATCACCGCGCGGCCGCCGCGCCGGACTTTCCTGCAGTGGCTGCTGCGACGACCCTACGACTTCGGCTAGCCCGGCACCTGCGGCAAGCGGCACCCGCGGCCAGCCCGGGTCACTGCCGCCAGCCCGGCACCTGCGGCAAGCGGCACCTTCGGCCAGCCCGGGCCACTGCGGCCAGGCCGGCCACTGCGGCAAACCCGGGCGAGGGCAGTGCCGGCGAGTGCAGTCAGCCGGACGCCGGCAGCTCGCTGGCGGCGGCCAATCCGCCAGCCGCAGGCACAGTTCGGGCCCGCCCCGCCAGCCAGCCGGTGATCAGCTGCAGCCCGGCCACGATCAGCAGGACCAGCCCGGCCACGCTCCAGCCGCCAGTTGCCTCGTGCACGAAACCGATGGTCAGCGGCCCCGCGCTGGCAATCAGGTACCCGATCCCCTGAGCGAAGGCGGACAGCGAGGCCGCGGTTACCGGGTCGGGCGCACGGGCCATGGTGTAGAAGATGGCCAGGCCCAGGCTGGCACCCTGGCCGAGGCCAAGCAGGACCATGAACCCGGCGGCAAGCCCTGCGGGCCCGAACACCGCCCCGGCCAGGCCGCCCGCCGTCGCTGCCATCGACACTGCCGTCAGCCGCCGCTGGTCGGGTGCCCGATGCGCCAGCACAGGCAGCGCGAGGGCGGTCACTGCGTTGCCCAGGTTCATCAGTGCCAGCAGCACTCCCGCGTGCGCCGCGCTCACGCCGCGGTCCCGGAACATCGTCGGGAACCAGGACAACGTCGCGTAGTAGGACAGGCTCTGCAGCCCCATGAACAGAGTGACCTGCCAGGCCAGAGCGTTCCTGCGCAGAGCGAAGGCGCTGCCCTGGCGGCTCGGGCCGCTGCCCGACGCGCGCGCCGGCAAAGTCCGGTACCGCAACTGCGGGATCCAGATCAGCGCGGCCACGAGCGCCGGGCCTGCCCAGAGCGCGAGGGTGACGCGCACCGCCGCGCTCCCCGCCGTCGGCTGGCCGCCCGCTGCCGGTCCGCTGGCAGCATCGAATACCGGCACTGCCAGCAGCGACGCCAGTACGGCGCCAGCTGCCAGCATCAGCAGGTACAACCCGATCAGCAGGCCAGCCCGCTCGGGTGCGCGGCGCTTCACCAGGCTCGGCAGCAGCACGTTCATCAGCGCGATCGCGGCACCAGCCACGATGGTCCCGGGGAACAGCAGCAGCCTGGGGCTGATCCCGCGCAGCAGCAGGCCCGAAACCAGCAGAAGCAGCGCGCCGAAGAGGACCTGTTCCTCGCCGAACCGCCGGCTGAGCGGGGCGGCCGAACCGGAGAATACGCCGAAGCACAACACCGGGACGGCCGCCAGCAGCGCCAGGCTGGCTGCCGAGATGTGCAGGGCTGATTGCAGCTCCGGGAAAACTGGCGGCAGGCTCGTGATAGCCGACCTCAGGTTGAAGGCGAGGGCGAGAACCCCGACAGCCAGCAGCACGCCACCGCGGACAGGAGTGATCAGCTTTCCAGGCGCCGTCGCGTCTTTGCTTTTCACCCGGCTCCTCCCCGATCATCGCCAGCGCCCAGGCTAGCCGGACACCGCTAGCAGCCCGCTCTTCCCGCTGCCGCCGCGCAAGTGTCCGCGGCACCTGGTACGAAGGAGGACATGACCGAGACGGCGGCACGGCCCGACTCCCTGCGCGAGGAGGCCGAGACCTGCCTGCGGGCCCTGGCCGGCCCGGCTGCCGTGCTGCGCGAGGACCAGTGGACCGCCATCCGGGCACTGGTCGAGGACCGCGTTCGCGCGCTGGTTGTGCAGCGGACCGGGTGGGGCAAGTCTGCCGTCTACTTCACCGCCACCGCCCTGCTGCGCGCCCGCGGGGCCGGCCCTGCGGTCATCGTGTCGCCGCTGCTAGCCCTGATGCGCAACCAGATCGAGGCGGCCGACCGCGCAGGTATCAGGGCACGCACCGTGAACTCGGCGAATACCGGCGACTGGGATGAGATTTACGCCGAGGTAGCGGCCGGGCAAGCTGATGTCTTGCTGGTGAGCCCGGAGCGGCTCAATAATCCCGGCTTCCGGGATCAGGTACTGCCCAAGCTGATCGCCTCGGCAGGCTTGCTGGTGGTCGACGAGGCGCACTGCATCTCCGACTGGGGCCATGACTTCCGGCCTGACTATCGGCGGCTCCGCACGCTGCTCGGCGACCTGCCACCAGGCGTGCCAGTCCTGGCTACCACGGCGACAGCCAATGCGCGGGTCAGCAGGGACGTCGCCGAGCAGCTCGGGGCCGGGTCTGACGCCCAAACACTGGTGCTGCGCGGCGATCTGGACCGCGACAGCCTGCACCTGGCCGTGGTCAGCCTGCCGGCCGCGCCGCAGCGGCTAGCCTGGCTGGCCGAGTACCTGGGTCAGCTGCCCGGCTCGGGCATCATCTACGCCCTGACCGTGGCAGCCGCCCGGGAGACAGCCGAGTTCTTGCGCGCGCGAGGGTACGACGTGGCCGCCTACACCGGGAAGGACGATCCGGCCGAACGCGAGGCCGCTGAGGATGCATTGCTAGCCAGCAGGCTCAAGGCACTGGTGGCGACGAGCGCCCTCGGCATGGGCTTCGACAAGCCTGACCTCGGCTTCGTGGTGCACCTGGGCGCGCCGCAATCACCGATCGCGTATTACCAGCAGATAGGCCGGGCTGGCCGCGCCGTGGACCACGCCGACGTGATCCTGCTGCCGGGCCGCGAGGACGCAGATATCTGGGCCTACTTCGGTTCGCTCGCGTTCCCGCCCGAGCCGGTCGTCCGCCGGACGCTGGCGGCGCTCGCCGAGGCAGGCCGGCCGCTGTCCACGGCGGCGCTGGAAGCGCGGGTCGACCTGTCCCGCACCAGGCTCGAGATGATGCTGAAGGTCCTCGATGTTGACGGCGCGGTACGCCGTGTCAGCGGAGGCTGGACCGCAACTGGGCAGGACTGGGTCTACGACGCGGACAGGTACGCCCGGGTCACCGCCGAGCGCTCACGCGAGCAGCAGGCAATGCTCGGCTACCTGGCGACACGGGAATGCCGGATGGAGTACTTGCGCCGCGAGCTTGACGACCCCGACGCGGCGCCATGTGGCCGGTGCGACAACTGCACCGGTCGCACGTGGCCACTAACGCTGTCCGAGCCGGCCCAATCGGCCGCCCGGGACCACCTCATGCGGGCGGGCGTTGAGATCGAGCCGCGCAAGATGTGGCCGACGGGGATGAAGGAGCAGGGCATCGACGTCTCCGGGAGGATCGATCCGGACCTGGCCGCAGCTCCTGGCCGCGCCCTGGGCAGGCTGACCGACCTAGGCTGGGGTCCGCGGCTCCGTGACCTGCTGGCGTCCGCCGAGGACGGCGACGCCGCCGCCAAGACGGCAGTGCCAGCGGACATGGTCGCGGCTGTGGTCAAGGTTCTGGCGGACTGGGACTGGGCGCAGCGGCCGACGGCCGTAGCCGCGATGCCATCCCGTTCCCATCCCGATATGGTTACCGGCTTCGCGCGTCGCATCGCCGGCATCGGCCGGATGCCCTACATCGGCGCGCTCGAATTTGCCGCCGACCATTCGCGCGAGGCAAGCGAGCCGGATGCCCAGCAGAACAGCGCGCAGCGGCTACTGGCTGTCTGGGGCAGGTTCTCGGTGCCCGAAGCGGTCCGCGAGGGAATCGCCCGCGCCGACGGCCCTGTCCTGCTCGTCGACGATCGGATCGACTCCGGCTGGAGCCTGACGGTCGCGGCGATGATGCTGCGTCAGGCGGGCGCTCGTGCTGTGCTGCCGCTGGTGCTAGCTACGACGGCCGGCTGACACCCTTTCCGCAGGCGGCAGCAATCCCGCTCCCTTATCGGGAAGACTTTTTCTCGTCCATGGCAAAAAACTCTGCCCGATAATGAAGACCCGGCCCGGCAGTCAGCCGGCAGGGCGGCAAAGTCTGCCGACCGCGCCCTGGCAGTCACCGCCGGCTACTTCCTCGCGATCGTCGGGCAGTGTTGCTACTCTGGCGGCATGACCCGATCCGGCAGCCTGCTTCTCCCCTGGCCGCGTTGACGCGATAAGTCAGCGTGGCCGCCCCTCATGCGTGAGGGGCTTTTTCATTTCCGCCCACGATCAGTCAGCGAGAAGGCAACGGACCATGAGTGAGCAACAGGCGACTCCCGGCCGCGCCGTGACCTCCGCCGACGCGCCATTCCGATATGACGCGCAACTGGCAGGCCAGATCGAGTTGCGCTGGCAGGACCGCTGGGATCGGGCGGGCACATTCCACTCCCCGAATCCGTCGGGGTCGCTGGCCACCGGGTTCGAGCGAATGGCCGGCCGGCCGAAGTTCTATGTGCTGGACATGTTCCCCTACGCCAGCGGTACCGGAATCCACGTGGGCCACCCGATCGGGTACATCGCCACTGACGCCTACGCCCGGTTTCTGCGGATGACGGGCCACCATGTGCTGCACGCGATGGGATACGACGCCTTCGGGCTGCCGGCCGAGCAGTTCGCCCTGGGGACTGGCAAGCCGCCCCAGATCACCACCCGCGAGAACATTGACAATATGCGCCGTCAGCTGCGGCGCATCGGCATGGGCTACGACACCCGTCGCAGCATCGAGACCGCCGACCCGGCCTTCTACCGCTGGACGCAGTGGATCTTCCTGCAGATCTTCAACAGCTGGGTCGATGAGCGGACCGGCAAGGCGCGGCCGATTGGCGAATTGATCGCCGAGTACTCATCAGGCCGGCGGCCAGTTCCTGATGGCCGCCGTTGGGAAGTGCTGACCGAACCCGAGCGACGCCAGCTGGTTGACCATCACCGGCTGGCTTACATCGCTAACGAGCCGGTCAACTGGTGCCCCGGCCTGGGTACGGTGCTGGCAAACGAAGAGGTCACCGCGGAAGGACGCAGCGACATCGGCAATCACCCGGTCTACCGGCGGCCGCTTAGGCAATGGATGCTGCGCATCACCGCTATGGCCCAGCGCCTGATCGACGACCTGGACGACCTGGCCTGGCCGGAGAACATCAAACAGCAGCAGCGCAACTGGATCGGCGCCAGCAACGGCGCAACGATATGGCTGCCAATAGCAGGGCCGACCGCCGGCCGGGTCGAGGTGTTCACCACCAGGCCGGACACCCTGGCAGGCGCGACCTATGTTGTGCTGGCGCCGGAGCATCCGCTGGTAGCCCCGCTGACGGCAGCCAGCTGGCCGGAAGGCACTCCACAGGCCTGGCGTTACCTGGACGGCTCGAGCACGGCCGGCCATTCTCAGCCAGCTGGTGAGTGGCGGCCCGCCGACGCGGTGGCCGCCTACCAGCAAGCCGCAGCCCGGCTGAGCGACCGGCAGCGGTCGGCCAGCGGGACGATGTCCGGAGTCTTTACCGGCGGCTACGTCATCAATCCGGCTACCGGTAGGCCGATCCCGGTGTTCGTGGCTGACTACGTGCTGATGGGCTACGGCACCGGCGCCATCATGGCCGTGCCGGCCCACGATGGCCGGGACCTGCGGTTCGCACGCGAGTTCGGCCTGGCGATCCGCCCGGTCATCGAGCCGCCGGCCAGCTGGTACGCCGACCTGGGGATCAGCGCCGACACGCCAGCGACGGGCTGGCCTGCCGCCTTCGAAGGTGACGGCAGCTACATCAGCTCTTCGACCCCGCGGCTAGCCGGCCTGGGCGTTAGGGCGGGGGTAGCCGCGACCATCGAGTGGCTGGAACGTGGCGGCCACGGTCGGGCGTCACGGCGGTACCGGCTGCGCGACTGGCTGTTCTCCAGGCAGCGCTACTGGGGCGAGCCGTTCCCGATCGTGTATGACGAGACCGGGCTGCCTGTCGCCCTGCCCGAGTCGGCGCTGCCGGTCCTGCTGCCGGAGATGGACCGATCCGGTCCCCTGCCTGACCAGGACGAGGCAAGCGAGCCGGTGCCGCCACTGGCGCGGGCGACGGGCTGGTCGACCGTCGAGCTGGACCTGGGTGACGGCATGCGCAGGTACCGGCGCGAGCTGAACACCATGCCGCAGTGGGCCGGCTCGTGCTGGTACTACTTGCGCTACCTGGATCCCGCCAACGAGACCGCGTTCGTCGATCCGCAGGTCGAGCGCTACTGGCTGGCACCAGCCGCCAGCGCGGACGGCGACGGTGGCGGCAGCGCCGGTACGGACGATGACGGTGACGGCAGAACGGACGGTGACGGCGGCGTTGACTTGTACGTCGGCGGCGCCGAGCATGCGGTGCTGCACCTGCTGTACGCGCGCTTCTGGCACAAGGTGCTCTACGACCTGGGCTTGGTATCGACACGAGAGCCGTTCGCACGGCTACTGAATCAGGGCATGATCCAGGCGGATGCCTTCCTGGACGAGCGCGGGATGTACGTGCCGGCCGCTGACGTCGTGGCAGCGGCCGATGGCTCGGCGAGTTACCGTGGCAAGCCGGTCACCAGGCGCACCGGAAAGATGGGCAAGAGCCTGAAGAACGGCATCAGCCCCGACGACATGTACCGGCAGTACGGCGCGGACACCCTGCGGCTGTATGAGATGGCCATGGGCCCGCTGGAGGTGGAGAAGCCGTGGCGGCCCGACGACGTCATCGGCGTACACCGGTTCCTGCAGCGGCTGTGGCGGTGCCTAGTCGACGAGGAGACAGGCAAGCTGACGGTCAGCGGCAGGCCGCTCGATGGTGACACCAGCAGGGCGCTGCACGGGACGATCGCTGTCGTCAGCCGGGACTTCGGGCAGTTGCGCTTTAACACCGCGATTGCGCGGCTGATGGAGCTGGCAACCATCGCGGCGCGAATATCGGCAACCGACGGCTGCATTCCGCGTGCACTGGCCGAGCCGCTGGTGTTGATGGTCGCGCCGCTGGCACCGCACATCGCCGAGGAGCTGTGGTCGCGGCTCGGTCACGCCGAATCGCTGGCGTACGCCTCCTTCCCGCAAGCCGACGAGTCGCTGGTTCGCGCTCAGACAGTGACGTTGCCGGTCCAGGTCAATGGCCGGACCCGGTTCCGGATCGAGGTGCCGGCCGATGCGCCAGCCGCCGAGATCGAGCGGGTGCTCATCAGCCACCCGCAGTATGCGGAGCACACCGGCCAGCGAAACGTCGACCGGCTAGTCGTGGTGCCCGGGCGCATTGTCAACATCATCGTCGGGTGACCACCGCCCGGCTCGGCCGATGCGGTTCGGCCGATGCGAGTCATCAGACCTTGCCGCCATCGGCCTGGCCGGGCCGGACGAGCCCAGCCTCGTAGGCCATGACGACCGCTTGGACCCGGTCGCGGCAGCGTAGCTTCATCAGGATGCTGCCGACATGGGTCTTCACGGTGGCCTCGCCGAGGAAGAGCTGCCCGGCGATCTCACGGTTGGACTCGCCCCTGGCCAGATGAACCAGCACCTCGGCTTCACGTGGCGAGAGTTCAGGAAGCCGCCGCGGCCGGGCCACGGGCGTGCGAGCGACGAACTCAGCGATCAGCCGCCTGGTGACCGATGGCGCAAGCAGCGCGTCACCGCGAGCGACCGTCGCGATGCCAGCGAGCAGCGCATCCGCTGGTGAGTCCTTCAGCAAGAACCCGCTGGCCCCGGCGCGCAGCGCATCGAAGACGTATTCATCGAGATCGTAAGTAGTCAGAATCAGAACCTGCGTGTCGGTTTCCCGCGTGATCAGCCGGGTCGCCTCCAGGCCATTGAGGTTCGGCATCCGGATGTCCATCAGCACGACCTGTGGCCGGAGGCTCCTAACGACGCTCACCGCCTCGACCCCGTCGGCCGCTTCGCCCACCACGCTGAAATCGGGTTCGGCGTCGAGCAGCTTCCGGAACCCTGCGCGGAGCAGGGCCTGATCGTCCGCGATGACGACGGTAACACTCATGGCACCCGCAACTCCGCTGCCTCGAAAGGCAGCACTGCATGCACTTGGTATCCGCCACCGTCCAGCCGTCCGGCCTGCACGCGGCCGCCATACACGGCCACTCGTTCCCGCATCCCGATCAGCCCGAACCCGTCGCCTGCGGCGCTACTGTCGCCGCGGCCATCATCGATCACATCGATCTCAAGGGCCTGGGGACGGCAGTGGACCTGGACGTCGGCCCGGCTCGCCTGCGCGTGCTTCATCACGTTGGTGAGGCTCTCCTGGATGATCCGGTAGACCGACAGGTCAAGCCCGGGCGGTAGCCGACTGACGTCTCCCTGCGTCGACACCTGGACCGCAACGCCAGCCTCGGCAAGCTCGGCCACTAGCTCCGGCAGCCGGCTAAGACCCGGTTGCGGCGAGAGTGCGGGAGCGATGTCATCCTTGCGCAACACACCAAGAAGCCGCCTCAACTCCGTCATCGCCTGCCGGCCGGCGTTCTCAATTGCTTCGAGCACCGCGCCGGTGGATTCCTGGCCCGGAGCGAGCACGCGCCGCTCCGCCGCTGCCTGAACGACAATCATGCTGAGACCATGCGCCACCACGTCGTGCAATTCCCTGGCAATGCGGGAACGCTCGAGCTCGGCGGCCCGCTGTGCCCGCTCCTCTTGCTCCTGCTCCAGCCGATCCGCTCGATCCCGCTGGCCGGTCGCGGTCATGCGATGCTGGTGCACGATCCGGCCCATCACCCAGGACAGCGTGAAGGCCAGTACCGCCGGGAAGACGTTTCCGATCCCCTGACCCTCCGCCCCTCCGATGAGTTCCAGGCTGAATATCACCGTCCCGGCCACGGCGGTCCCGACGATCAGCTTGCGGCCCTCGGCTTCGCTCCCGAGCGCGAAGAGGGCCACCACGACGGCTAGGGCCGGCTCCCCCGGCGGCTGCGCGGATAGGGAAAACATCGTCAACAGCCAGGTAGCAGTGGCAAGCGTCACGAAGATCGCGACTTCTGCCGGCCGCCTGAAGCGCCAGTAGAGAGGAACAGTCACCAGCAGCAGGAACAGCACATGGATCGGCAGCGGGCCATTGAACGAAGCAGAGCCACCCTCAGACGACAGGCTCCCGTTCTGTGCGAAGTCGATCGCACCGATCACCACAATCGCTAGCGGTACCAGCCATGGGGATACCGACTTCCACAGGCGCCGGGCGCGTTTCATGTCCGGAGGATAGCCCTGCTCTGAGCAGCTTCGCCCCCCTCTGATGGTGGAGTCACCTGCGGCCTGACCTCCTCCGCAAGGCGGAACCGGCCGCGGCGACAATCGCCGATCGGGCGGAGCGCAATCCGTCTGCGGGCGGGAGCCACGAGGCCGACGGATTCCTACGTTGTCAATCGCGAACAGTTGCCGCCAGGCAGCGCGCGATCGGACAAGGAGCCGACCATGAGGAAAGCATTCATCGGCGTGCTAGTGACCGGGCTGGCCGGAGGCGCTGGCCTGGGACTTGCGGCAACTGCCACGGCCGCGACCAGCACGCATGCGGCCACGACCGTTTCTTTCGTTTCGCATCCCACCAGCGACAAGGTCTTCCACCTTGGCAAGTCGAAGGCATTCGGCGTCGGTTACGTGGAGCTGGTCGCGGGCAATGACATGCAGGGCCGCGTCAAGATCGGCCACGACGACTCAGTTCAGACCGTGACCCGGCTGTCCGGCGGAACCGCCGACGAAGTCGTCACCGTCACCTTCGTGCTGGCCGGCGGCCAGATCAGCACCATGGGCGTGGTGACGTCCACCCCGAGCGGGCCAGGAACATTTGAGCTGGCGATCACCGGCGGCACTGGCAAGTACGCTGCGGCGCGCGGCTACGCCACGGTAGTCCCGGCCAACGCCCCGAAGGTGACCTTGCACATCATCAACTGAATCCGGCGACGACTCTGGTCCCGGCCCGGGCCGGGACCAGAGTCGTCGTCACACGGAACTTCGATCGGATCACCGCATGCAGAGGCGCCGAGCCCGTTATGAAAAGATCTTGATTCATGGTATTCACGTCACCGCTGCAGCACGCCGAATTTCCGACGGTCGCTTCCGAGCGGGACGCCCTGCGCGCCTGGCTCGACTACCAGCGAGTCGAACTGCTCAGGAAGCTCGAAGGGCTTAATGAGGAGCAGGCCGACCAGCGCGTGGTTGGCTCGCTCACCACGCTGCATGGCCTGGTCCGGCACATGGCGAAGGTTGAGCACGTCTGGTTCGTCACGGTACTGGCCCGCAGCGACGAGCCGGCCCCGTTCGGCTGGCCAGCTATCCGGGACGGCGACTTCCGCCTGGACGACAGCGAGGGCCTGGCCGCGGACGTGGCGCGCTACATTGCCGCGTGCGAACGCAGCCGGGAGATCTTCGAGGGCCTGTCGCTGGACGAGATCAGGCCCCATCACCGGCTCGGCGACGTCGACATGCGCTGGGTGATGATCCACATGATCGAGGAGTACGCGCAGCACAACGGCCATGCCGACATCATCCGTGAACTGATCGACGGGACTACTCAAAGCTGACGCGCGTGATCCGGCGTCGCTCGCGCCGTCGGCTGCTGTGCCGCGGGCGTACCTGGTGAGGACGTCACGGAACTGGGCTTGGCGGGCGGCGTCATGACGGTCAGGATGCCGGTGATGGCCAGTACGACCGCCAGCGCGGTAAGTTCCAGCTTGGTCGCCAGCGCCGGCACGTCGGCCGACCCTGGCCGTCGGCGCAACCACCTGCGGCCGGCGACGGCGAGGCCGACGGCGACGCATACGACGGCGGCCTTGGCGATCAGGAAGAGGCCGTAAGCAGCCGTGAGCAGCGAGCTGATTGGTACCAGCACGAGCGCAGAGATGACTCCGGTGCCGACGACGAGGCCGAACAGCCACGCCGCAGCCGTGCCGTACAGCCGGATGACGCCATGAGCAGCGGCAGGCTCGCCGCGCCAGGCGATGGCGGCGCGCAGCGCATAGAGCAACATGCCTGCCCACAACACCGCCGGCAGCAGATGGCAGCAGGTGAGCAAGGCGCCGGCAACGGGGATGATCCCTTCCGGGTGGGCGCGGACCCCCTCGGCTAGCACCACTAGGCAGAGCAGCAGCGCGCCCCAGCCCGCCTGGCGCAGCCGTAGCAGCAAGGCGGCGAGCAAGAACAGCACGAGCTCGATCGCCGCGATCTCGGCTGTGCCTCCGTCGTGCAGCCCGGCGGCGGCCGGCCTGGCCAGATCGGCGGCGATGCCCGGTCCGGCGACCGCCGTCACCAGCAGCGCGCCGCATGCCGCGGCGCCGAGCAGCGCACCGCGCACCGCCCACGGATCAGGCATCGGTCCAGGCCGCATGCCCTTGAAGTGCCGCGAGAGGCCGCGGCCAGCCAGTCCGCCGAGCGCCATTGCCAGGCCCGCCAGCATCAGGGCGCGCTCGAGACCGGTGAGCCAGAGCGCCGGGGTCGTCAGCGGGACGGACGCGAGCACGCTCACGCCCGGTCCCGCCAGGGGAACGGGAGCGCCGGTGAATACTTGCTAGATAGCAACAGTCTCCTCACCGGCATGACAGTAGCGCGGTCCGTAAATAGTTGGCGTGTTTGCCGGTTATATGCCAGAAGATTTACCGACGTTGTGCCGACGGTGCGGCGAGGATCGGCCGCAGCGGCACCGGGTCAGCGGCCATCAAGCAGGGACCGCAGCACGTACTGCATGATGCCGCCATGCCGGTAGTAATCAGCCTCGCCGGGAGTGTCGATCCGCAGGATCACGGTGAACTCTTTGTCGTCGGCCCGGACTGTTACCTCGCGCGGCGTCTCTCCCGAGTTCATCGCCTCGACGCCGGCCACGTCGAAGAACTCGTGCCCGGTTAGCCCGAGCGAGGCCACACTGTTGCCCGGCTTGAACTGGAGCGGCAGCACGCCCATGCCTATCAGGTTGGACCGGTGGATCCGCTCGAAGGACTCGACCAGAACAGCCCGCACGCCGAGCAGCGCCGTGCCTTTCGCGGCCCAGTCGCGGGATGAGCCGGAGCCGTACTCCTTGCCGGCCAGCACGACCAGAGGTGTGCCCTCATCGATGTACTTGCGCGACGCGTCGTAGATCGACATCTGCTCGGCCCCGGGCAGCTTGATGGTGACACCGCCTTCGGTGCCGGGTGCTAGCTGGTTGCGCAGCCGGATGTTGGCGAACGTGCCCCGGATCATCACCTCGTGGTTGCCGCGGCGGGACCCGTAGCTGTTGAAGTCGGCCCGCTGGACGCCATGCTCGAGCAAGTACCTTCCGGCCGGGCTGTCGCTCTTGATCGCGCCGGCTGGCGAGATGTGATCAGTGGTGACCGAGTCGCCGAGCATCGCCAGCACCCGTGCACCGTGAATGTCGGTCACCGGGCTCGGTGTCGTCTGCAACCCGGAGAAATACGGCGGGTGCCGGACATAGGTCGAGTCAGGATCCCAGGCGAACGTGTCGCCCGGCTGCACGTCCAGTTCCTGCCAGCGCTCGTCGCCGCTGAACACGTCCGCATAGTCGCGGGTGAACATCTCGGCCGCAACGGCGGTGTCCACGATCGACTGGATCTCGGCCGGTGTCGGCCACAAGTCGCGAAGGTACACAGCCTGCCCGGCGGACCCCGTGCCGATCGGCTCGGTGGTCAGATCGATGTCCATGGTGCCGGCCAGGGCATAGGCAACCACGAGCGGCGGCGACGCCAGGTAGTTCATCTTGACGTCCGGGTTAATCCGGCCCTCGAAGTTCCGGTTGCCCGACAGCACGGACACCACCGCGAGGTCATTCTCGGCAACCGCGGCGCTGATCGCCTCGGGCAGCGGGCCGGAATTGCCGATACAGGTAGTGCAGCCGTAGCCGACCAGGCTGAAGCCGAGCTTCTCCAGGTAAGGGGTCAGGCCCGCGCGCTCGTAGTAGTCCATGACGACCTTGGAGCCGGGTGCCAGGGTGGTCTTCACCCAGGGCTTGCGCTCCAGTCCCGCCTCGACGGCCTTCTTGGCCACCAGGGCCGCGCCGATCATCACCGACGGGTTCGAGGTGTTAGTGCAAGAGGTGATGGCGGCGATAACAACAGATCCGTGGTCGACGGACGTCGTCGTGCCATCGTCGAGCGTCACCTCGGCGGAATTGGACGGCCGGCCATCGCTCTCCCGCTCGGCTGTCACCTCAACGCGCCCGGTGCCGCCGCCATTCTCGCTCTCGGCCGCGAACGGGTCAGATGCCGGGAACGTCCCCGCGATTTCATCGTCTAGCTTGTCCAGCTGCACGTAGGTTCCGAGCGCCGCCCGGAATGACCGCTTGGAGTCCGACAGCGCAACCCGGTCCTGGGGCCGCTTCGGGCCGGCCAGCGAAGGCACCACCGTCGACAAGTCGAGCTCCACGTTCTCGGAATACCGCACGGATGCGCCCGGGTCATGCCAGAGGCCTTGCTCCTTGGCGTACGCCTCAACCAGCGCTATCAGGCCGGCCGGACGGCCGGTGAGCTTGAGATAGGCGATTGTTTCCGCATCGATCGGGAAGATCGCGCACGTCGACCCGAACTCGGGGCTCATGTTGCCGATCGTGGCGCGGTTCGCTACCGGCACCGCGGCCACGCCTTCACCGTGGAACTCCACGAACTTGCCGACCACGCCATGCTTGCGCAGCAGTTCGGTGATGGTCAGCACCAGGTCGGTGGCCGTCGCGCCGGCAGGCAGCTCGCCGGTCAGCCGGAACCCGACCACGCTCGGGATCAGCATCGAGACGGGCTGGCCGAGCATTGCGGCCTCAGCCTCGATACCGCCTACGCCCCAGCCCAGGATGCCGAGGCCGTTCTGCATCGTGGTGTGCGAGTCGGTACCGACGCAGGTGTCGGGGTACGCCGCCGTCACGCCGCCGGTCTGCTGGGTCATGACAACGCGCGCGAGGTACTCGATGTTCACTTGGTGCACGATGCCGGTTCCCGGCGGCACCACCTTGAACTGGCGCAAGGCCTCCTGGCCCCACCGCAGGAACGCGAACCGCTCGCGGTTGCGCTGGAACTCGAGCTCCACGTTCCGGTCGAAGGCATCTGGACGGCCGAACACATCGGCGATGACTGAATGGTCGATGACCAGCTCGGCTGGTACCAGCGGATTGATTTTTCCTGCGTCGCCGCCCAGCGCTTGCATCGCCTCGCGCATTGCAGCCAGGTCCACGACCGCGGGGACCCCGGTCAGGTCCTGCATGATCACGCGGGCCGGGCTGAACTGGATTTCGGTGTCCGGCTCGGCCGACGGGTCCCAGTGTGCGAGCGCCGTCACGTGGTCGCCCGTGACGTTCAGCCCGTCCTCGGTGCGCAGCAGGTTCTCCAGCAATACCTTCAGGCTGTACGGCAGGTCGCCGGCTCCGGCCACGGCGTCCAGCCGGTGTATGTGGTAGCTGTTCCCGCCGACGGCAAGATCGGCGCGACTGCCGAAGCTGTTTCCGGTCATTGGTGTCCTGCCTCCTGGAAATGCGCCCGGGGTCGGAACCGACCCTGCTGCTCTCCGGCACGCCCTGCATGCATCTTGCCGCTAGCCGCCGCGCGGGTGCCCGCTGCCCCCGCGATGAGCGGGCGGCATGCAAGCACCATAGTCACGTCCGCCGTGCCGCTGGCCAGATCTCTCGACATCAAGCTATCTACTTGCCAGACTAGCCAGCGAACTATCTCGACGTCAAGCTAACCCTCTGCGCGAGCGCGTGCCATCCGCTAGAGCGGGCGCAGGCACGGGCGCGCCAGCTGTTAACCCGCGGTACCGCGGCAGTTTTCCCCTGGATCAGGCGGTGGTTAACCGTTCACGGCCAGCATCTGATAAGCCGCCACGGCCGCGGGCCGCCATCAGCACCGGAGAGGTAACGGGCATGCCGACCAGAATGACTTGCCGGGCAGCTAAGGCCAGGGGACGCGCTCTCCTGACGATCCTGAGCGCAGTCGGGCTCGCCGCCACGACTGCAGCGACCGCAGCCGCGACGACGACGGCAGCGGCCGCCACGAACGCGGCCAGCACGACCGCGGCGAGCACGCTGGGCAGGCCGGCTTTCAGCCTTAGCAAGATTCGCCATGTATGGATCATCGAACTGGAGAACACCTCGTTCCCGGTCGCATTCGGCAATCCATCCAGGGACCCGGAACTGGCGAAGGTGCTGCGGTCCCAAGGGGCTCTGCTGACCAACTACTACGGCATCGGCCACGACAGCCTGGACAATTACGTCGCCGAGATCTCCGGCCAGGCACCCGACTACCAGACCGGCCAGGACTGCGAGTACTTCAGCCCGTTCCTGCAGTTCGGCGGCGAGACGTTCAGCAAGTGGACCAAGTACGGCCAGCTGTCCGGTGACGGCTGCGTCTATCCCTCCTACGTCCAGACGATCGCGTCTCAGCTGACGGCCAGGCACCTGACCTGGACGGCCTACATGCAGCAGATGGGCGCCGACCCCCGCCGCGACGGCACAACCATGACCGCGAACGGGCCAGCCTGCGGCCACCCCAAGCTTGGCGCGATCGACCAGACTGACGTCACCGGGCCGCCCAACGACAGCTATGCAACCAGGCACAACCCGTTCGTCTACTTCGAGTCGATCATCAAGAACCGGTCCTACTGCGACGCGCACGTCGTGACGCTGAAGCCGCTCGCCACCGATCTGAAGTCGGTTCGCACGACGCCCGACTACTCCTGGATCTCCCCGGACACGTGCGCCGACGCGCACGACACGCCGCGCTGCCAGAATGGCCAGCAGGGCGGCCTCATCCAGGCTGACCGGTTCCTTGCGGCCTGGGTGCCGCGCATCATGGCCTCGCCCGCCTACAAGCGCGGCGGCCTGATCGTCGTTACCTTTGACGAGTCCGGCGACGACTCGAACGCGTCGGCCTGCTGTGGCGAGAAGGACAGCCTGGGCTATGACGATCCATCGCACCCCAACACCAATGAACCGGGCTTGTGGGGCCCGGGCGGTGGCCGGGTCGGCGCCGTGCTGCTGTCACCGTTCGTCAAGCCCGGCACAGTCAGTGGCGTGGATTACAACCACTACTCGCTGCTCAAGACCGTGGAGCGGATCTTCGGCCTCAAGCTACTGGGAGACGCCCGCCAGCCCCAGGTGCACGCGTTCGGGTCAGACGTCTTCACCCGCGGCTGACGCCGCCCGGTACTACGGCTGATCGGCGCTCACTCAGCCAGGATGCGCAGGCGCTTCGGATCGTAGAGCGGCCCGAGCTGGAGCCGGGCCGCCACATCGGCGCCGGCTCCAGTGCTTACGGTGAAGCCGCCCTGTCCAAGCCACTCAGCGGTCACGCCGTGGCTGCACGCCACCTGCGCAAGCCCGATTGGGCCGCCGACCGTGTGACCGTAGGCAGCGGCCCGGACATAGCCGACCCACTCGCCGTCGCGGTATACCGGCTCGTTGCCGAACAAGTCGACCCCTGGATCTGTAGCCTGCAGGCTCACGACCCGGTTCCGCGGCGGGCCCTCGGCGCGCGCCTTGACCAGCGCATCCCGGCCGGCGAATCCGCCCGGCTTGTCCCAGGCCACCGCGAATCCGAGACCTGCCTCCAGCGGGCTGTCGGTGTTATCGATGTCGACGCCGAAGTCGCGGTACCCCTTCTCCAGCCGCAGGCTAGTCATGGCCGACAGCCCGACCGGCCGCACGCCGAGGTCCGCGCCAGCGGTCATCAGTTCGTCATACACGCCTGCTCCGTATTCGGCCGGCACATGCAGCTCGTAGCCAAGTTCGCCGACGTAGGTGACGCGCAGCGCGAGCGCCGGCGCGTAGCCGACGTGCACCTGCCGGGCGCAAAGATAGGGGAACGAGGCGTTCGAGAGGTCGGTGTCGGTCAGCCGGCCGATCAGCTTGCGGGATTCAGGACCTTGCACGGACAGCAGCGTCGTGCCGGAGGTCACGTCGGTGACCGTGACGAACTCTCCTGGCCTGGTCTCGCGCCGGATCAGTGGCTCGATCCTGCGATGGATGACATCGCTGGCGATGACCAGGAACCTCTCCGGCTCCAGCCAGGTGACGGTGAGGTCGGCGACGATGCCGCCTGCGTCGTTCAGCCACTGGGTATAGACGATCCGGCCGAGGCCGGTGGTTACGTCGTTAGCCGACAGGCGGCTGAGCACCGCGCCGGCGTCCGGGCCCTGGACCATGAACTTGGCCATCAGGCTCATGTCGAATATGCCAACTTCCTGCCGCACGGCATGGTGCTCGGCGGCGACGATCGAGTGCGAGTCCGGCCGGCTGAAGTCGAGCCTGGTAGCCGGATGCTCACCGGTTCCGGCAAACCACTCGGGGAACTCCCAGCCCGCCGACTGGCCGAAATGTGCGCCAGCCGCGGCGAGCCGGTCGTGCAGCACCGAGCGCCGGATCCCACGGCCGGACGACGGCTGCCACGACGGCCACACCGCATCGCCGAAGAGCACGCCGAGCTGCTCAACGGTCCGCTCGGCCCGGAACCGGCGCGAGGTCTCATAACTCGCGGTCCGATCGACCGCGATGTGCGCGGTGTCGACCGGCGGCACGCCGTCGGCGATCCACTGCGCGACGACGCTGCCAACACCGCCGCCGGACAAGATGCCGAGCGAGTTGAGCCCGGCTGCGACGAAATAGCCGTCGAGTTCCGGCGCGGGCCCGATCAACGGCTTGACGTCGGCGGTGAAGGACTCCGGGCCGCAGAAGAAGGTTCGCACGCCGGTCTCGGACAAGCACGGAACCCGGGCCAACGCCGGCCCGAGGAATCGCTCCATCCGGTCCCAGTCAGGCGGCAGCTTGCCGAAAGCGAAGTCCCTGGCCACGCCGTCCAGCGACCAGGGCTTGCCGACAGGCTCGAACAGGCCGACGAGCATGCCATCGCCTTCCGGCCGGTAGTACCCGTAGTTGTCCGGGTCCTCGATCACCGGTAGGTCCTGGTCCATCCCGGGCACGGTGTCGGTGAGGAGGTAGTAGTGCTCGGCAGCCTGCAGCGGGACCGACACGCCCGCCTGCGCGCCGAACTGGCGCGCCCACATGCCGGCTGCGTTGACGACTAGCTCCGTCTCGATCCGGCCGGCTTCGGTCACGACGGCAGTCACCCGCCGGCCTTGAGTCTGCACGCCGGTGGCCGCGACGCCTTCCACCACCTTCACCCCGAGCTGGCGGGCGCCCTTAGCCAGTGAGGTGGCGACCCCGACCGGGTCGGCCCGGCCCTCGTCGGCGACATAGAAGCCCGACAGCACGTCGTCGGTACGGGCCAGCGGCCACATATCGGCGATCTCACCTGCCGAGATCTCGATGTCCGCAACGCCGAACCCGTGCATCCAGGCCGCCTCGCGGCGCAGTGCCTCCTGCCGCTGCGGCGTCGTGGCCAGCGAGATATGACCGACCGCCCGGAACCCGGTCGAGTGCCCGGTCTCGGCCTCCAGCCGGGAGTAGAGATCGCGCGAGTACCGGCTGAAGAACAGGGAGGTCTCATCCGTCATCCCGGCCGACGTGATCAGCCCGGCCGCGTGCCAGGTCGTGCCGGCTGTCAGCGCGTGCTGTTCCAGCAGGACGACATCGGTCCAGCCGAGGTGCGCAAGGTGGTAGGCGATGGAGCAGCCGATCACCCCGCCGCCGACGATCACTACTTGCGCCCGGTCCGGGACGCGGCCATCACCGCGGCGGTTCGTCGCCCTGACCGCCTCAGCCTCGACGGCAACCCTGTCTGATCGTTCAGTCATGACCCGATACTAGACAGTTTGGCGCCTAGTTCAGACAAAGATGACCAGGGTCGCGGTTAGATCTCGGAGCCGGGAAGATGCCTAGCTGGCGGCCACGACGCGACAGCTCGCGTTCCCCGGCGCGACCCGGCGGGGCATGCCGAGGTTGGACGCGTGACCGCCGTTCTGCGACGCTAGCGGCATGCCTCGCCAGGCCGATCCACCCGACGGTGGCGCCGTGCCGCGTCCCAGGGACCGGCTGCTGGCCTGCCCCGCCATGTTCCGCGGGCTGTTCGACGACGCGTCGCTGTTCCCGCCTGCGAACCTGGCGATGGCCGCTGCCGTCGCCCGCCACTTGCGGCATCAGACGGCCTGGTACCGGGAGACGTCCGGGCCGTTCGTCTGCCCGGACGCCAAGATCACCGGGCTGAGCGCGGCACTGACTGCCTCCGCTATCGGCGAGCTTGACCTGGCGCTCACCGTGCCGGGCGGGGCAGCCAGTCTCGACGCAGCGGTCGATATGGTGTTCGCCGACCCCCGGCTAAGACTGCGCGCGGTCGAAGTCCCGATAGGCCCAGCCGGTGGCGCAGGCGCGGTTGCCGAGCTGGCGGCGGCGCTCGACCGCACGCCGCTAGCAGGGGCAGCTGCCTACGTCGAGATCCCCGTCGGCCAGCTCAGCGGGGAATCTGTCCGGGACCTAGCTGATCATGGCTACCGGGCCAAGCTGCGGACGGGTGGCGTCACGGCCGGAGCGTTCCCGCCTGAACAGGCACTCGCCGCATGCCTGACGGAACTGGCCGCACAGCGGCTGCCATTCAAGTGCACCGCGGGGCTGCACCATGCAGTCCGGCACCGGGCCGCCGACACCGGCTTCGAGCATCACGGGTTCCTCAATGTGCTGCTGGCCGTCGCCGCCGCGCTGGACGACGCGACCGCCGACCAGACCGCGGGCGTGCTGGCCAGCACCGACGAGCATCAGGTCGCGGCGGCGGTGGCTGGGCTCGACGCTGACCGCGCCGCTGCGGTGCGTGAGCTATTCACCTCGTTCGGCACCTGCAGCACCGACGAGCCGATCGCCGACCTCGTTACGCTGGGCCTGGTCACCGGGAACTGATCAGCATCGGACGGCCAGCTGGACGGCCGGACCGGCCTAGCAGGCGGAGGCACAGATGGCGCAGGCGGCGAGCTGGCTCGAGCTGGCACCCGACCATCCGTTCGGGCTGGCCGCACTTCCGTATGGCTGCTACACCGCGGCTCAACACGCCGAGGTCTACCGGGTTGGCGTCGCCGTCGGTGACCGCGTCCTTGACCTGACTACCGCGACCGAACGGCTGCTGCCGGGCCGGGCGCACCTGTTCAGCACCGGCAGCCTGGACCCGTTGCTCGCGGCCGGCCACCTGGCCTGGGCTCAGCTTCGCGCCGACCTGATCGAGTGGCTGTCGGTGGACAGGTACCGTCCGGCGCTCGAGGACCTGCTGATCCCGGCGCAGGCAGTAGCGCTCCGGCTGCCGTTCACCGTGGCCGACTATGCCGACTTCTATTGCTCAGAGCACCACGCCAGCAACATCGGCAAGATCTTCAGGCCGGATGCCGAGCCGCTGACCCCGAACTGGAAGCACCTGCCCATCGGCTATCACGGCAGGGCGGGAACCGTGGTCGTGTCAGGCACTCCACTCCGGCGGCCGTGCGGCCAGTCCCGGCCGCCAGGAGCCGACGGCCCGGTCTACGGCCCGAGCACCCGGCTTGACTTCGAGGCCGAACTCGGGTTCGTCGTGGGCTCGTCCAGCCGCCTGGGCGACCCGGTTCCGGCAGGGCGCTTCACCGAGCACGTATTCGGCGTCTGCCTGGTCAACGACTGGTCTGCCCGCGACATCCAGGCGTGGGAGTACGTCCCGCTCGGCCCGTTCCTGGGCAAATCGTTTGGCACGACCGTGTCACCGTGGGTGCTGCCGCTGGCGGCCCTGGAGCACGCCCGCGTACGCCCGCCGTCGCGAGACGCCAAGCTGCTCGACTACCTGACTGAGTCGGAGGACTGGGGCTTGGACATTGACTTCGAAGTGCGCCTCAACGGCCACCTCATCGCGACGCCCCCGTACGCCACGATGTTCTGGAGCCCGGCGCAGATGATGGCGCACATGACGGTCAACGGCGCCAGCCTGCGGACCGGCGATCTGTTCGCCTCTGGCACTGTCAGCGGCCCTGAGTTCATGCAACGAGGCTCGCTCATCGAACTGGGCTGGAACGGCAGGGATCCCGTTACCCTGCCTGATGGATCCTCACGTGCGTGGCTGCAGGACGGCGATCAGGTCACTCTCTCGGCGACCGCGCCCGGCCCCGGCGGCGCCCGGATCGGACTCGGACCGGCAACGGGCTCCATCTTGCCCGCGATGGCGGACGCGGAGACGTGGGACGGCTGAGATGGCTCATGCGGGCAGCCACTCGAACCTGGTTACCGGATCACAGGCCACAACCGCGACGGCATGTGCGGGCGAGACCGCCGGGAAGGACAGCTGCCAGTCGCCGGCTGGCTCGTGGTCGACGCTGACGACCGGGCGCGGCCAGCACGACACCTCGAGGCGCCTGAGCCCGGCCAGCCCCCAGCCGACCGCCTTGAGGTAGGCCTCCCTAGCAGTCCAGTGCCGGTAAAAGCTGCCAACCGCACGGTCGCCGGGTCCGGCCGCCAATCCGCAACCGATCGCGATGCAGGCGGCCTCGCGCGGCGGGAACCTGGCAGCCACGAGATCAGCCAGGCCGGTCCGCGGCTTAAGCCTCTCGATGTCGGCGCCAATCGCAGCGGCTGACACGGCTATCAGAGCCAGGTCGTCGGTCCTGGCCAGGCTGAACTCGAACCCTTCCACGAGATCGCAGCCGGCCGCACCCACGTGATCGCCAGGCGAGGCATGAGCGGCCACGGCGGGCTTGCCGGCTTTGCCTGGCAAGAAGCACAAGCTGGCCGGATCGACGTCGAGGTAACTGGCGGCCAGCCGTCGCAGCCCGGCTCGGCTCGCCGCGAACCTCGCCCCGTGCGCCTGCTGTCGGTATCCGGCGGCGCGCGCCAGCTCGCCAGAATCAAGGGACAGGCATGCGGCGTCGAGCGGAGTGTCCAGCCGCAGCGCCCACAGATGAACCTCGCCCGCAGGAACTGGCCCGATGGACCTGCCTGACCACGGCCTTGCGGCAGATACTGTCAGTCGTCCCATCGTTGTTCCTGGTCGTCCGGGCTGTGCTGGCAGTTCCGACGATAGCGAGCCCGGGCGCTGAGCTGACTCCGTCCGGCGAGGCTGCCGCCGGGGCGGCGAAATGTGCCGACTGACATTACGATGAGCGAATCGCCAGAAAGCTGGAGAAGCACTATGCCAGGGCCGACGGATCCGCGGGACCAAGAGGACCCGCGCGAGAGCACAGTCGACCTGCCGCGCATGGACCCCCGGGTCAGGCCACCCCTCTCAGGTGCATCTGCATCGACGGCGGCTCCATCGACGGGGCTTCCATCGACGGGGCTTCCATCGACGGCGGCTCCATCGAAGGCGCGCGCGGGTATGGATACACCCACCTGGGAGCATGCTCTTGCCCAGCCGACGGCAGGCAGGCCCGAAGCAGTTGGTGCTGGCGCGGGCGCTGCGGCCGGAGCACTGACCGTGCCATCCGTGGCCCGGCCGGACCCAGCGGCCACTGCCCTCGCCGAGCACTCCGGGCCGGAGCGCGAGGCCTGGCCGGCCAGGCGCCCGGCCGTCGGCTCGCTTGCTGATCTGAGGTCTCGGCTGGCCAGGCTGCCAGACGGGCACCCGTCTTCGCCTTACGACGACGGGGGAACGGCTCGCCCGCTGCCTATCCGCCTCAAGCAGCTCGAACTCGGTTTGCCCGCTCCTGAGCGAGACCATCCGAGCCCGGAACTTGCCGCGGACTCCGCGCCCAGTCCACCCGTCGTAGCCGCGCCGACCGGCGCCCGGCCGCGCCATCAGGAGCCGGACGGCATCGAGGCGGCAGACCCTCAGCAGCAGGACGGAATCCGAGCGGGCAAAGGCTCGGGCGCCGTGCCCACGGACCTAGCCGACAGCCTGCCGGAACCCCGCCGGCACCGGCTTCGCGAAGCGCCATTGCCGTCTGCGGACCTGGCCCCGCGTGCCGACCGAACCCGGCCTGCGGGCGGAACCCCGCCTGCGGACCGAACTCCGCCTGCAGACCTGGCCCAGCCTGCGGACCTGGCACCGCGTGCCGACCGAACCCGGCGTGCGGACCGAACTCCGCCTGCGGACCTGGCACCGGGTGTCGACCGAACCCGGCCTGCGGACCGAACCCCGCCTGCAGACCTGGCCCCGCGTGCGGACGGAACCCCGCCTGTGGGCCGAACTCCGCCTGCAGACCTGGCCCCGCTCGCGCCGCCCAACGGCAACGGCCACAGCGCCGCTGCCCGGCGAGCCCGGCCGAAGTGGCAGGACCCCTACGCGATGCCGCCCGTCAGCAATGGCCATTCCTCGTATGACCGGCCTGCTGGACCTGCCGATCTGGCCCTGCGGCCATGGCCTTCTGGCGGCGCCGCCGCCGCAGGCACTTATGGCGGAGCGCGCCCGGCCGACACCGATCGGCGATCCGACGCGCGTGCGCGGCCCGGCTCAGCACAGCCCGACAATCCGGCCCAGCCGGACATCCCGGTCCGGCCCGGTAGCTCAGCACAGCCCGACAACCCGGCCCAGCCGGACATCTCGGTCCGGCCCGATCTCTCGGCGCAGCCCGACAACCCGCTGCAGCCCGGTGTCCCGGCGCAGGCCGATATCCCGGCGCAGTCCGGCATCAGTCAGCCGAACGACGAGCTTCGCGAGCTCACCGAGCGCGTGATGGCCGCCTGCCGGATAGCCGAGGGCCAGACCCTCTTCGGCGGTTACGGCAGCAGCGGCCTGACCCCCGCGATCCGGCGGATCGCTAATCAGCTCCCCTACGGCGGTCTGGCCCCTGGCAGCGAGGCCAACAGCCTGAAGTCGCCCGAGCGGTTCGCGGCCAAGCTGGCCAGGCTCGCCGCCCGCAACCCCGGCCGCCCGGCCGAGGACCTGGCCTGGGCCATTCACGACGCGATCAGGTACGCGTTCGTGTTCGAGCCGGCCGACTACACCGAGGGCACCTGGCTAGTGCATCGCAAGCTCAAGACGCAGGGCTTCGAGCTGGAAGCTCGCCGGAACCGCTGGGAAAACCCTGAGTACAGGGGCATCTGGACGCGGTGGCGTGATCCGGCTCATGGCCTGTCCTTCGAGGTGCAGTTCCACACGCCCGTGAGTTGGGCGGTCGTGCAGCGGACTCACCAGGCGTACCTGCGGATCACCGATCCAGTAACTCCGCCCGGCGAGCGCGCCCGGCTTCGAGCGCGCCAGGTCTCCGCAGCCGTCGAGGCGAAACCGCCGCCGGAGTGCACCGAGATTGGCGACTTCCGTGCCGACGCGCGGTGAGGATAGTGCAGTGAGGACAGTGCGGTGAGCGGCCCGGTGCACTACTACGTCATCGTCGCTAACCAGGGCAATCGCACGGCCTCGGGCCTGGCCCGGAGGACGTTTTCTGAGGCGGGTCCGGTCGACGAGACGCTACGCCGCGACCTGACCTGGGGTCTGGACTCCGCGATCGCGGAGTGGGAGTACGCAGACCTGGGCGCCGAACTAGTCAGGATCGACGAGCAAGAGGCGGAGAACCTGACCCAGGCGTTCCGGGCCCGCTGGGGTAGGCAGCCCTGAACGTGGTCGTAAGACCGTTCACGCTCGCCGACCTCTCCGAGGTGCGTGACATTCTCGGTTGGTACGCGACAAACTCGGTCGCCACATTCGAAGAGTGGCCGCGGTCAGGCGCGGCCTGGACTGCCCTGTGCGATGAGCTCGACAGCCTCGGACTGCCGTTCCTGGTCGCCGATGCCGGCGGCGAAGTCGCCGGCTACGCCTACGCAGGACCGTGGCGGCGCAAGCCTGCTTACCGGACCACCGTCGAGGACTCGATCTTCGTAGCGCCCGGCAAGGTCGGCTTGGGCATCGGCAAGAAGCTGCTCACCGAGCTGATCACCGGGTGCGCGGACGCCGGCGCCCGGCAGATGATTGCCGTCATCGCCGACTACCAAGCAGAGCCATCCGTGGCCTTGCACAGATCCTGCGGCTTCGCCCCGGCCGGACGCCTAGCCGACGTCGGATTCAAGCACGGCAGGTGGATCGGCACGCTGCTCATGCAGCGCGCCCTCGACTGACTCAGCCAGTCGGATCCGACCGTTCGAAGAACTCCCTGATCAACTCGCGCTGGCGCTGGCTGACCTGGTCAAAGTGCTTGTCCAGCCGCTCGTCGCCGATGGCCTCGGCAGCGAAATAAAGATCCTTGAGCTGATCGAGCTTCGCGGCCGCGGCCTCCGGCACAACGTGGCGAGGCCGCTCGGGAACGGCTGCTGGAGAAGGTGCGGCCGGTGGCGGCAATCCGGCCGGCTGAGGCAGTGGCGGCAACGGTGCCAGCGCGGCGGCCGGCCGGATCACGGCGTTGGCGGCCGGCGGCGGCTCGACAGAGCCGGTAACCGACGTAGGCCGGCTCGGCCGTGCCGCCTCGAATGGACCCCGTGGAGCCACGACGGGCTCTGGCCGCGGCACCGAAGTTGCCCCGGGAAGAATCACCGGCAAGGGGCTGGTTCGCTCGTTATCCTCGTTCCGTAGGTTCCTGGCGATCGCCGGCTGGACGGCCGCATCGATCGGGACGGGAACGGGGTCCCCTTCGCTCCCCGGTCGCGCGTCGTGAGAGGCGGCTGGCAACTCAAGAGGAGGACCGGGCATTCTTGGCGCATCGTTTCGTGGCGCCGGCAGAGCGCCATTCGGCTTGGGGTCGCGGGGATCTCCGCGGTCGTTGCCGGGAACCTGCTGATAGCCGCCGCCATCGTCCGCGACGCTGGCCCGGAGGCGGGCACGGCCGGGAATCGGGAGGCCCTCCGGGCCAAGCAAGGGCGGAGAGATGCCGCCGTGGGCCGGCGGCCGTGCGCCACCATGCGGCCCGTCGCCTGCCGGACCGGCGTATCGGTCGCGGCGCGCGTCGTCATAGTCCGGTCGGTAGCCTGGACCACGGCGCTCGGGCAGGTCTGTGACCACATACACGTCCCGCTCCCTGACCTGCCGGCCCGAGATGGCGCTGTCTCCATAGCTCTCCGGCCGCCAGGAACCCCCTCCGGACCGGCCGCGGTCGGGGGGCGGCCTGTCGTCGGGTCGTGAGTCGTCAGGTCGCCTGTCTTCAGCTCGTTGGCCGGCATGCCGAGGTTCAGCGCCCAGGTAACGCCTGTCCGCGCGACCCTGGCCGTCATAGCCGGTCGGGCCGGCGACACGACGGCCGCCTGGACCGTAGTAGCCATCGGGTTCGAGGTTGCGATCCTGGGCACGGTAGGCGTCAGCATCACGGTAGCCGTCACGCGGTGGGTAGCCATCCGAGCCGCGGTGGCCGTCCGGACGGCGGAGGCTGTCAGGATCGCGGACTCCAGCTTGGCCTAGGCGGCTATCCGGGCCGCGGAAACCATCGGCGCCTCGGTAACCGTCGCCGCCGCGGTAATGCCCCGGACTCCGGTAACCGTCGGCATCGCGCACTCCGTCCCGGCCCAGGTGGCCATCCGGGCCGCGGAAACCATCGGCGCCTCGGTAACCGTCGCCGCCGCGGTGTTGCCCCGGACTCCGGTAACCGTCGGCATCGCGCCCGTCCCGGCCCAGGTGGCCGTCCGGGCCGCGGAAACCATCGGCGCCTTGGTAACCGTCGCCATCGCGGTAATGCTCGGGACTCCGGTAGCCGTCAGTCCCTCGGTAGCCTGCGGGGTCCCGGTGCCGCGCCGGTTCGCCGGAACGCTCCGAATCCCAGTTGCCATCGCGGCCCCAGTTACCATCGCGGTCCTGGCGGCGATCCGAGGTCCGGTAGCCATCGCGGTCCCGGTATCGCTCGTGATCTTGATAGTCATCGCGGTAGCGATCCGGGTCCCGGTCGCGCGCGGGATCGGGGTAGTCGCCCTGGTCCCGATAGCCGCCGGAGTACTGGTGGGCTGCCTCGTGCCGGTATCCGTCGGGACGGCCATACTGGTCAGGACCGCGGTAGGCATCCTGAGCAAGGTAACGGTCTGGGCCGCCGTGACCGTCACGGGTTTGTGGACCGCGGTCCGAAGCGCGGCGGTCACCGTCTGCGCTCGGCCTGGCCTCCGGGCCGTCCCTGCCGCTCCAGTATTCGTCTCGCTGCGGGTAATCCGCGCGCGGGCGCAGCACTTGGCCAGGCTGCAGGTCATCTCCGCTAGGGACACGCGCTCCCTGGTTATGCATGCCGGGCTCAGCCGCCGGCCGCGCAGGCCCGCCGAATTCGTATCGGCCGACCTCGGGCGCGCCCTCATCGAGGTGCATTCGATCCCGCTCCTGGCGGGGCAAACCCTGGTCAGACTGATACTCGCTGGGCTCAGCCTGAGCCTGCCGCGGTTCGGCTCTGCGCTGCAGGCGTCCCAGCCGGGACTCCCGCCCGAACCGGTAGTCGCGGCCAGGCTGGACGCCCCAGCCCGCCCTGAGGTCTCCGCCCGCCGCAACATCCGGAGCCGCCCCGACATCCCGGCCCGCCCCGAAGTCGGCACGCGACCGGACGTCCTGGCCAGCCCCGATGTCCCGGACTGCCCTCACGTCCTGCCGCGGCGCCGCATCGCGGTCCGCCGAGGTAAATGCAGCTGGCCGCACCGGACGGAACTGATTCAGCCACTCATCAGCGGGGATATCGGCGTGATCATCGGGCCGGCGCTCCTCGCGCTTCCGCCGCACTGCCACCTCCACGCCGATACTTCTACCGGCCAACGATTGCATGCACGACGGGGCCTCGCAACCTGTCTGCCTTCCGCGCTGACAATGGCCGCGGGCATCCGCGCGCATGCCAGCATCGTTAACGGCAGGTAGCTGGACCTGGTCAAGTTACCCGATCAAAGGTTCTTGTTCACTATCCGCGATGCTTCCTGGACGGGCAGGCTGTCGGCTAGCGTTGCGCCTGTTATGACGTGCTGTGCAAACGGCGAGCGGAGGCTCCGATGGATCGTCAGGTTAAGTACCTTTTGCCGGAATCTGACATGCCGAAGCACTGGTACAACGTCGTCGCTGACCTCCCGAGCCCGCCTCCCCCGCCGTTGCATCCTGGCACTGGCCAGCCGGTCGGTCCGGACGATCTAGCCCCGCTCTTCCCCAACGCGTTGATAGCCCAGGAGGTATCGGCGGAGCGGCACATTGCCATTCCAGACGAAGTATTCGATGTGTACCGGCTGTGGCGGCCGACGCCGCTGTTCCGCGCGCGGCGGCTCGAGCGCGACCTGGGCACCCCGGCTCGCATCTATTACAAGTACGAAGGCGGCAGCCCGGCGGGGTCCCACAAGCCGAACACCGCGGTCCCGCAGGCCTACTACAACGCGGCCGAGGGCGTGAAAAAGCTGACCACCGAGACAGGTGCCGGGCAATGGGGCAGCGCGCTGGCGTTCGCTTCGGCCCTGTTCGGGCTGCAACTCGAGGTATGGATGGTGCGGGCCTCGTTCGATCAGAAGCCCTACCGCAAGCTGCTGATGGAAACCTACGGTGCAACCGTGCACCCGAGCCCGTCGGACCGGACCAACGCCGGGCGGGCGGTACTGGCAGCCAACCCCGGCTCACCCGGCAGCCTCGGGATTGCGATCAGCGAGGCAGTCGAGGTGGCCGCGGCTGACCCTGATACCCGCTACGCTCTCGGCAGCGTCCTGAACCACGTGCTTATGCACCAGACGATCATCGGTGAAGAGGCGCTCAAGCAGTTGGCCATGGCTGGCGACACCCCCGATGTGATCGTGGGATGTACCGGCGGCGGCTCCAACTTCGGCGGGCTCACGTTCCCGTTCCTCAGGGAGAAGCTAGCGGGCCGGATTAACCCCGTGATCCGCGCCGTTGAGCCGGCCGCCTGCCCTTCGTTCACCAAGGGCGTCTACGCCTATGACTTCGGTGACACGGCCGGATTCACCCCGTTGCTGAAGATGCACACCCTCGGGCACGAGTTCATCCCTGACCCGATTCACGCGGGCGGACTTCGCTACCACGGAATGTCGCCGCTGCTGTCGCACATCTATGAACTCGGCCTGATAGAGGCAGTCGCCAAGCCTCAGTCGGAGTGCTTCGCGGCAGGCCTGCGATTCGCCAGGACCGAGGGCATCGTGCCAGCCCCCGAGCCGAGTCATGCCGTGGCCGCTTGCATCGAGGAAGCCCTCCGCTGCAAGGAGACCGGCGAGGAGAAGGTCATCCTGACTGCTCTGTGCGGCCACGGCCTGCTGGATCTCACCGCCTATGGCGACTACCTGAGCGGAGCGCTCATCGATTCCGAACTCAGCGACAAGGCCATAGAGGACGCCCTGGCGGGCCTGCCGACTCCGGCCTGACCAGCCGCTCGGCCCGCATCCGCGAATGCGCTGCAGTGCCCGCTCACCTGGATGCGTGGCCAGACCCGGGCCGGGAGGAGGGGGGTTCGGCCCGGGTCCTATGGCACGCATCCGCGGCCGTCAAAGCGGACGCGCCCGCACGCTGTATCGGCATAAACAAGCGTTCATACAGCCATCTAGTCGTACGCTGACGGCCGGTATGTTGTCAAGAGGTTGGTGTGAACCGGCACAGCCAAGCGAGCGTCAAAGACATACTCAAGTCCGCTCTTGGGCCGGCACGCCTGGAACCATAGGAGGCTCCGCTCCCCTGTGAACCCCAAACAGCGAGAGTCTCTGACGATCAGCCAGCACGACCTGGAGCTCGACGACCAATTGCCTATCGGTGGCTCGGCCCTTCAGCGCCGGCTTGCCGAGGCTGCCATCGAGCTGTTTGGCAGCCGGGGAGCGCCAGCGACAAGTGTGCGGGAAGTCACAGCCGCCTGCGGCCTGTCGCCCGGCGCCCTGTACAACCACTTCGCCTCGAAAGATGACCTGCTTTACGTGCTCGTCAGGGATATCCACCTGCAGTTCGATGCGCAGATGGCCGCGACCGTGGCCAGCGCCGGCCCGGACCCGGCGGCGCAGCTAGCCGCCACCGTCCGGTTCCTTGTTTCCCGCACGGCCAGGAGCAAGAACAGATCCCGGGTCGCTAATCGCGAGTTCACTGCGCTGTCCGGGTCGCGCCGACAGGAGATCACCACCCTGCGGCGGCGGATCCGCGACCGGCTGACGGGCATCCTGCTGGCAGGCGCTGAAGCCGGCATGTTCCACTTGCCAGGCGGGGATGACCTCAGCGCCGCAACGCTGACCTCGGCCACCATCACTGCCATGTGCGTGCACATCAGCGAGTGGACCCTGAACAACTACCCGCTCAGCCTCGAGGAGCTGCAGGCCCGCTATGTAGAGATGACATTGCGAATCGCCGGGGCGGCCGGCTGACCCGCCGCCGTCAGGATCCGGTTAGCGCGGCGAAATCGGCCGGAGCTATGTTCCCGCCGGACAGCACCACCGCGGTGCGCCCGGCCGGCGCAACCGTGCCGCAGAGCAAGGCGGCCAGCGCGACCGCCCCGCTTGGCTCGACGACAACCTTGAGCCGGGAGAAGCAGAAGCGCATGGCGTCCACGATCGCGGCCTCGGAAACGGTCACGACATCATCGAGCAGCCGCGCATTGACCTGGAACGTCAGCTCGCCAGGCTGCCGCGCCCGCAGCCCGTCGGCGATGGTGTCCGGCTCGGGGATGGCAATCCGGCGGCCCGCCCGCATGGACTGGCTGGTGTCGCTGGCGCTGGCCGGCTCGACGCCGATCACGGACGCTCCGGCCAGCTGGCCCTTGACTGCCGTGGATACGCCGGCGGCGAGGCCGCCCCCGCCTACCGGGACCAGAACCAGACGGAGGCCCGGGACCTGCTCGGTTAGCTCGAGCCCCGCCGTGCCTTGCCCGGCCATCACGTCATAGTCGTCGAACGGCCGGACCATGGTCATGCCGCGGTCCGCCGCGATCCCGGCAGCGACCTCCTCGCGGCTCTCGGTGGCGGGGTCATAACGGCGAAGTTCGGCGCCATAGCCTTCGATCGCAGCAAGCTTGATAGCCGAGCCGTTGGCCGGCACGACGACGACTGCGCTGATGCCCAGGACGTTGGCGGCGAGGGCGACGGCCGCGCCGTGGTTGCCGGAGGAGAACGCCACTACCCCTGCTTTCCGGGCGGCCGCGTCTAGCAAGCTGAGGCGGTTGAAGGCACCGCGGAACTTGAACGAGCCGCTCCGCTGGAACGGCTCGGCCTTCAGCAGCACCTCGCCGCCGCACAGCCGGTCCAGCGCGGAGGAGGTCAGCACGGGCGTCCGGTGGGCAACTCCGTCCAGCCGCGAAGCCGCGGCCCGGACGCGCCCCAAGGTCAGGCCGTCACCCGGCATCTGATTCTCCTCATCTGTCCATTGGCGCCCCTTCAGCCTGTCTAGCACGACGCCCCGAGCCGAAAGTGGCAGGCTGGCGCCATCCAGGTCCGGATCCGCAGGAGGCCACCGTCATGCAGATACCTAAGCCAGCCGAGTCAGACAAGGACTACTTCCGGTCGCTGGTTCCCGAGCTTCCCGGTGTCGAGCTGAAGCCCATGTTCGGGAATCTCGGCGCGTTCGTGCACGGGAACATGTTTGCCGGGCTGTTCGGGCCGGCGGTCGGCGTGCGTCTGAGCGAGCCCGATCGCGAGGAGCTTGCCGGGATCGATGGCGCGGGCCCATTCGGGCCAGCGGAACGTCCGATGGGTGGTTACATCAGCTTGCCGCCGTCATTCCGCCAGCAGCCCGCAGTAGCGGCTGAGTGGGTTGCCCGGGCACATGCTTACGTGAGCGAGATGCCGCCAAAGAAGGCAAAGCCCAAGGCCGCCAGCCCGAGGGCCGCCAAGCCGAAGTAACCCTGGCGCCGCTACGCTGTACGGTCATTCAATAGCTGGGGGAGTCCGTCCATGTCCGACCGCACCGGCGAGCCATTCAGCCGCACCCGCCTGACTGAGCTGATCGGACGCGAGCGCGCATATTACCGGGCCCGGCATCCCCGGTCGGCCGACGCCTTCGCTGCGGCCGGGGCGAATTTGCTCGGCGGCGTTCCCATGACCTGGATGCGAATGTGGCCGGGCGGCTTCCCGCTCTACCTCGCCGGCGCCGGCGGTGCGCGGCTGACCGATATCGACGGCAACGAGTTCATCGACTTCTGCCTCGGCGACACTGGCGCGATGGCCGGGCACTCACCCGCCGCGGTGCAGCAGGCCATCGCCCACCGGTACGCCGAACTGGGCGGCGCCACCACGATGCTGCCAACGCAAGACGCGTGCTGGGTCGCGGCCGAGCTCACCCGCAGGTTCGGCGCATCGCAATGGAGCTTCACGCTCACCGCCACCGATGCCAACCGGTGGGCGATGAGAATCGCCCGGCAGCTGACCGGCCGCCGGAAGATCCTGGTCTTTAACTACTGCTACCACGGCAGCGTGGATGAGGCCTTCATCGTCGCCACGCCTGACGGTCCGGCTTCCAGGGAAGGGAACGTAGGCGCTCCGGTCGACCCCGTCGAGACCACCCGGGTGGTCGAGTTTAACGACGTGCAGGCCCTCGATCGCGAACTTGGTTACGGCGACGTGGCGGCCGTACTCATGGAACCGGCGCTCACCAACATCGGCATCGTGCTGCCGGAGCCTGGTTACCTGGACACGGTGCGCGACCTGACCCGCCATCACGGCAGCCTGCTCATCAACGACGAGACGCACACCTTCAGCGCCGGACCGGGCGGATGCACGAAAGCCTGGAATCTCGAACCCGACATCGTCACGATCGGGAAGTCCATCGCCGGCGGCATCCCGGCCGGCGCATACGGCCTGTCGGCGGAACTGGCGGACCGGATCCTGGCCGACAAGGCAGCCGACATCGAGGACACCGGCGGGGTTGGCGGCACCCTGGCCGGCAACGCGCTGTCGGTCGCGGCCATGCGAGCAACGCTGGACCAGGTGCTGACCGACGCGGCATTCGAGGACATGATCTCCGTGGCCAGCCGGTACACCGCCGGCGTGCGCGACGTGCTGGCCGGTACGGGCCTGCCATGGACCATCGCCCAGCTAGGCGCGCGCGCCGAGTACCGGTTCTGCCCGCAGCCGCCTCGCAACGGCGGCGAGTCCGCAGCCGCGGCAGATGCCGATCTCGACGAGTACCTGCATCTCTACCTGGTCAACCGGGGCATCCTGCTGACCCCGTTCCACAACATGGCGCTGATGTGCCCGCAGACTTCGCTCGCCGACGCTGACGCTCACACCAAGCTCTTCGCCGAAGCTGCGGACGAGCTATTGGGCTAGGCGGCGCACCCTAACGAGCGGCTGCGCCAAACTTGCCAGCGCGCGCCAACCAACGTGCAACTTCTTGTACGTGGAGGAGGCGGGCAGTCCTGAGTCACTGAAATATGGATTTCAGGGCTACTGGTCGCGGCGGATCACCGACG
>JBKQTJ010000115.1:0-25211 GCA_052143255.1 Streptosporangiaceae bacterium
CCGGCGGCCGTCCGATCGCAACCAGTGGCCTGGCCGGGAACCATCCCGTCAGGCCACTGTTGTCTGACCTTGTGCCCGCGGAGCCGCTGTCTTACCTTGTCTCCCGGGCCGCCAGAGTTCACCCGGACAGCGTCGTCGCAAGTATTGAAATACGGCGTTGTCTGGAATTGGATTGACTTCGGATGGAATAGCGCGGTGTCTGCGGGGGGTGACCGTACGTGGCTAATCGCAAGTTCGGCTGGCGCGCCCTCGTGGCCGCGGCAGCCAGCGGGCTCATCGCGCTGACCCTGATCGGTGCGGTGCCTGCGGGCGCGGCATCGGCCGGCCGCAGGTCCGGCGTGGCGGCCGAGGCGCAGTGGCGGCTAAGCGACCTGCTGACGGGCAGCCAGCTATTCAGCGTCTCGGCGACAAGCGCGCACGACGCCTGGGCGGTGGGGTACCGCACCCGCGCGGGTCACGTGGGTAATGGCCTGCTCCTGCACTGGAACGGCCGGAAGTGGCGGCCGGTGTCCTATCCCCGTCAGACGACCTACTCCGCTTACAGCGTGACCGCATTGTCCGCCCATGACGTCTGGCTGTTCCCGTTCTTCGACTCGACGCCGTCCGCCCTCATGCACTGGAACGGGTCGCGGTGGAGCACGCTGGCGCTGCCTGGCAACGAGAACATGGGGCTGGTCGTGACCGACGCCGACATCTGGATAGTCGGTGGCACCGGGGCGACCTGCGGCTCCGCGCTAAGTTGCACCGTCCTTTCGCACTGGAACGGACACTCGTGGCGCAGCTACCGGCTACCGGCGTCGGTGCGGTCGGTCAGCGGCACCTCGCCGTCTGACGTCTGGGCCATCGGCTGGATCCCGGTGCACGGCGGGAACGGCACGGGGCGGCCCGTCCTGTTCCGCTGGAAAGGCTCCGCCTGGTCGCGGGTGGCGCTGGACGCGCAGCGGACGGCCGGGGCCCCCTCACTCACCGCGGTTTCCGCACGCGATGTCTGGGTTGGCGACGCGCCGCAAGGGCACCCGACTGCTTGCGCGATGCACTGGAACGGCAAAGTATGGCGCCCGTTCTACGTGCCAACGGCCACGATCGCGTTCTGCGGGGAGATCGTTTCCGACGGGCGTGACGGGGTCTGGATTGGCCCGTTCGTCCACTGGACCGGCCGCAAGCTGGTGAAGATCTACCCGGTAATGCCCTTCCAGCACGGCAAGGCGATATCTCTGGGTGGGATGTCTGACGTGCCAGGTTCGTCGGCAGTCTGGAATGTCGGCTGGCTGCAAGGTCCCCGCAAGGGCGTCGCCGGGTATATCGCCGCGCTCGGGGGCTAGGGCTAAATCATGACCACGTAAACAATCTGGCCCGACGACCGGTTGTTTACGTGCTGATGAATGGGTTGCTGACCCGCAGGCCCTCGTATTCCTGACCATGATTGAGATCCTCCGAGTGCAGGGTCTGGCAGCCGAGCTCCTTCGCGCTGCGGACGATCATCGCGCCCCGGAAGGATGCTCCAGTCCGCTGGTGGATGTCGATGGCGGCGAGCACGTCGCTAGCGGCTGGAGCGTACACGTGCCAATGTGCCAGATCCTCGACAATATCCGCGGCTGCCGAGGCGTCGAGCGGTCTGGGGATCTTCCGTGTCGTGGTGACAAAGAACTCTTGCAGCACCTGAATGCTCAGGCAGCCGGCCCGGGTACTCCACAGTTCCTCGACAAGGGCCCGCGCCGCGCCATGCTTAGCCCCGGCTGTTATGTCGTAGGCGTAGACGAGGACGTTCGTGTCGACGAATTGGCGGTTACCGCTCATGCAGTTCGTCCCGTGACCAGGTAATACGGCCGCTGGTACCAAGATCCAGGCCCTCGCGCAGCAGGGCCAGGCTGCGCTCCTTGGCGGCGTCGTACCCTGTCTCGCGCTCGACTGTCTCTCTGAGCACGCGGGCCAGGAGCTGCGACACCGACGTGCCGCGCCGCGCGGCCAAGATTCGCGCTTCTCGCAGATCCTCTTCGGGAAGAGACAGGGTGATGTTCTGGTTGGCCACGATGACCACCTCACGTATTCCCGTGCTTCACGCAATCCAGTGTAGCACGCCAGGCTGTGGTTCAAATTCAGTCCATCGAGCTAGCTCGCGCCCGCCCTGACTGACTCCCGCACGCAAACAGTCGCCCGCCGGGATGGTGACCGACCCGGCGGGCCTTCGCGTGCCGAGGTGCCACGAGCGGATGCCGTTCGTGGCCGGTCATAGTACCTAAGGTCCTCCGTCTTGCAGGCCGTAGGCCCTGCCGCTATGGGGAGCCCTCCCCCTAACCGTGGAACCGGCCGTCCAGTCATAGCAGTGGATAGGTCCTCAACCATCTCCAAGAAACGGAGGACACAATGCAACTCCCTAACTTCCGTCACAGGCGACTGATCGGCACCGCTGCCCTAGCCTGCGCCGCAGCCCTGATCCCCGCCGGTGCGGCAGCCGCCACGGCCGGCACAACTGCCTCCCAGGCGACGCCAGCTGCTCCGGTGACCGCTTACGTCGTCAACGGCGGCAGCTCGGACTCGGTAACGCCGATAGATACCGCCACCAACGCAGCCCTCAAGCCCATCAAGGTCGGAAGCGACCCCGACGCCATCGCGATCACCCCGAACGGGCAGACCGCCTACGTCGCCAACAACAACGGGGCCACGGTGACCCCGATCCAGACCGCCACCAACACCGCCCTGCCGCCCATCAAGGTCGGAAGGTCTCCCGGCCCCATCGCGATCACCCCGAACGGGCAGACCGCATACGTCGTCAACACGAACTCGGGCACGGTGACCCCGATCAGCACCGCCACCAACACCGCCGGCCCGCCGATCCCGGTCCCGCTGCGCTCTGACGGAGATCCCATGGCTATCGCGATCACCCCGAACGGGAAGACGGCCTACGTCCTCAGTGGCGCGGGCGTGTACCCGATCAGCACCGCCACCAACACCGCCGGCCCGGCCATCCCAGTGCAGGTCATTGACCCCAGGGCTATCGCCATCACACCGAACGGGAAGACCGCCTACGTCATCGGTGACAACCAAGGTACCGACAGCACGGTCGACGTGATCAGCACCGCCACCAACACGGTCGGGCCGCCGATCAAGGTCACGATGGGCACTGCGGGCCTCGCGATCACCCCGAACGGGAAGACCGCCTACGTCACCGCCACCGGCCCCGGTCTTGGCTCTCCAGGCTTCGTGGTGCCGATCCAGACCGCCACCAACACCGCCGGCAAGGCGATCAAGGTCACGGCTGGCCCCGGTCTCATCGCGATCACCCCGAACGGGAGGACCGCCTACGTCCTCAGCTACCGCTCGCACACGGTAACCCCGATCCGGATCGGCACGGGCACCGCGTTCAAGCCGCGCCGGGTGTGGCCCAACCCCGTCGCCATTGCCATCACCCCGGACGGGCAGACCGCTTACACCGTCAACAGGTCCTCGGGAACGGTGAGCCCGATCAGCACCGCCACCAACACAGCCCTCAAGGCCATCAAGGTCGGGAAAGGCCCCGTCGCCATCGCCATCACGCGGTAGCAACCCGACAGCCGGGGGCGCGCCCAGCGGGTTACCGGCCCGTCGAGGAGTAACCCGGCCGTGATCACCGGCCGGGCTGCGAGCCCGGCGCCCACGACGCGAGCGGCAGGTAGCGGTCGCCGATTGCCAGCGGCTCGGCGCCGTCCTATAAGTAGGCCTACCGGCCGAACCTGACGATCTGGCGGCCTTTGTACGTCATCCCCATGCAGGCCCGGCACTGGGCCTCGGGCTCTTGCTCGGCCCGTTCCCGGCACGCCTGTCACGGCCCCGGGTACTGGCGGCTGAGGTCCCATCCGCGCTGGAATGCGGCATGCTCCCGCTCGGCTGACCAGCGCGCCCAGCGCCTTGTCGTGCTCGGTAGCGTCCGGGTCCGGTACTGGCCCGCTACTGGCGCGAAGTTGGCTGCGGGCTGCGTTTCCGCAGGTCAAAGGGCTCCCGCGATAGGACTCGAACCTATAACCTGCCGGTTAACAGCCGGACGCTCTGCCGATTGAGCTACGCGGGACCGTACGGCGCCTGATCCCTGCGCCTGACTGGCTCAGGTGATCAGCGCCGCGCGCATAAGGGTAGCGTACCGTCGCCGTGACGGGAGCAGCCCAAGCCATCGCATAACCGGCCGTGATGGCTGGCATATCCATCGACCTGCTGGGCATGACGGAAAGGTCGGCGCTCAAGGCATATCGGGGAACGCACGGGGAAGCGGCCAAGAGCGCCTCATGAATTCTCGGGAGAGGTCCAGATGCACCTGTATCGATTTACTTTTGCCGCCGGCCTGGCCATCGGCTTCGTGGCCGGCACGCGGGCCGGCCGGGAGCGGTACGACCAGATGGTGAAGTTCGCCCGCACTACAGCGGAGAACCCAACAGTCCAGCAGGCCGCCGGGGCCATTCAGGCACAGGCCACGGGGCTCTTCAGCTCGGCGGCGAAGAAGGTCGGCGGCGGGCTGCAGGAGCACGTGCCGCACCTGGCTCACTCGGCCGCTCATACCGTGGGAGACCACATCGCCGGCCTGAAGCACCGCAACAACGGCCACCGGAATGGGCGCGGCAACTCCGCCCCAGACGGCGAAGCGGGGCACACCCGCCCTTTCGCGGCGACTAGCAACAGTAACCTTGGCCACGCGTCATGGCAGGAGCCATAGCCAGACCGGCCAGCCCAGTCAGCTGACACGAGGAACTCGTCAGACTAAAGTACTCGCGCAGCATCAGCGACTGAACGGCAAGCATAGCCGCAGGTCAGCAGGTCACTGGCGAGCGGCAGCACCCCGAATATTCTTCGCTGACACTTCGGGCTTTGACGTCCAGCGGCCCCACCGCGAGCCATTAAGTCAGCGGCGGGGCCTGACCGGAATCGAGGTCCGGCTATGTCCGATCGTCCCAACAACCCGGCCCACCAGCCAGAGCGCGATCAACGCGCGCTCGCCTATGCCCAGCACGTCAGCGACGCGGCCGACCGCCTAGACGAGCAACTCGCCAGCATCCGGCGCGACCAGGACGCCGGCGATATCACCGTCCGCGAGGCCGCCGACGAGCGCGTACAGGTCCTCGGCGAGCACCTCGACCGGCTCCGCCTCCTGCGCGCCGAGTACCTCGACGACGACATCAGGTAGCCGTGCTGGCGCCAACCAAGAACGGCCCGCCCCGCTACCCACGAGGGCGGGCCGCCGCGCGGTCCCTGTGCTTTGTTGTGCGCCGATGCTCCAGCCGGGCCACCGTGGCAACCCCGCGAGATCGTCATTTCGGCGCTGCAGTCGGCAACCCAGATCCAGCCGGGCGGCCAGGCCGTCGCCACATTATGCGCCAACCACTTTCAGGGCAGACTTTGCACAGCCGATTCGTGGTATTAGTCGACGCGCCCCGCGCAACCTTGGACACCCTCCGCGCGGAGGTATAGAAATGGCGTCATGCCGCTGCCATCCCCCGAGGTCAAGCGTGACTTGCGCGGCGGACGGATCCGCGCGGACGCCGTCGCCCAGCTGTTACCTGGCTAACGGCCGCCGTGCCTCCGCCTCGGAGCCGGTGAGCTATAAGGCCGTTCCAGAAGGGCGAGTACCACATCGCAACTGAAGATCCGGGCATATCTGCCCTCGGTGCGCTGACGAAGTATCCCGACGGCAGCGAGCCGCGCAACGGCCGTGTTGGCAGCCTGCGGGCTCACCTGATACAACTCCCTGACAAAGGTGGCCGTAAGCATCGGGTAGCCAATCAGATCACCCGCCAACCGCGCAGCTGTCCCGCGCACGGCCGGCGGCTCCTTTATCCGCTCAAGGAGTGTTCGCCGCAGATTCAGCAGCTCTTGGACGCGTGACACTGCCTCCCTGCCATGCGCTATCAGCGCCCGGCAGAAGAACTCGATCCAGGGGCCGAACTCGCCGCTCGCGCTGACGTCGAAGAGGGCCCTCTGGTAGGCCTCCTGGTTGTCCTTAAGCCAAGGTGACAAGTTCATGACCAACGACTGCAGGTCCCCCGCAATGATGAGCTGCAGCAAAGCAATCAGCCGACCAAGCCGACCGTTGCCGTCATTAAACGGGTGAAGCGTCTCGAACTGATAGTGCGCTACTGCAGCTTGGCAGATCACGTGACGGTAGGCAGGCGAAGCCTGTACCCATCCAAGCCACTGCTCGACACCGTCACGCAGGAAGTTACCTGGCGGCGGAGGGACGAAGCGAGCGTGCTCCACTCGCTGCATTTTGTTCAGCCCGATCATGACCTGGCTGGTTCTGACATGTCCCGCCTCGGCCGTGTCAGCAATGGTGCCGCGCACAAGTATCTTCTGCAGGTTCTCGATCAGCTGGAGGGTGATCGACCTTCCATCCTTGATCCAGCTGAGCGCATACTCAGCGGCCACGACAAAGTTGCGTACCTCAGAGACGGGCCTAGAAAGTTCCTCATCGGGAAGGAAGTCGGCCGCAACTACGTCCGTGAACGATGCGAAGGTGCCTTCGAGCGCTGAGGTGTCGACTGCCTCGCGGCGGATGGTTGGACGGACCATCAGCGCGGGATTCGGCAACTGGCGGACAGCCTGATCTGCACGCGCGACCCACGCCGCCGCTTCTGCAATTAGTGTGTGCGTTGTCTCGCTAAGAGCGATCTTCTCCGGCAGCGGTTGGGGGAGGAACGCTTTGGCGCGGTAATCTTCATGAAAGCGTGAGTCATGGCCGGCTATCTCGATCAGAGTTCCGACGGGCGACTTTGCAAGGTTGAGAGCATCCACGAATTCAAGGTTACGGTGAAACCTTGAAATTATCTCGCTGAAATTCAAGTTTCTACAATCCGCGAGCGTCTTCATCGATGCCTGCGGGCGCCCCTAAGGGATGGCACCACGAGTCCGGTCGCCGCACGTCCATCCACCAGATTTGACGCAGATTCGACTCGTCGGCAAGGCGCGGCCATGGCCTCGCTCATGGCCGCTCCGGGACGCGCCACTCAGATGGCGTGGCCTCCAGTCTTGCCGGTTCGCCGCGCATGCACACGATCAAGGGCGGTGAACATCTGGCTGCAGTGACCGCAGCGGCAGCGTCTGGCCAGCTCGCGCTGGCCGCGTCGGCGGACTGTCCGCGCCGAGAGCTCGCAGGCCGTGATGCAGTACCAGTGCGGGTGAGCGTTCATGCCGCCGTAGCCGATCTGCCGGCCGCACCAGCCGCAGCGGCGCGTGCCGGCCGTGTCGTGGAACCGTGCGCACTGCTGGCAGAGCACGCCTGGCAGGTAATCGTTCAGCGGTGTGCCGCAGAACATCTCGCCATTCGGGACAGCGATGATGCCGCGCCAGATGGGGCCGGTCGTCCCGGTGCCGCAATCGCCGCATGTTACGGGTACCGGGGTAGCGGTTTTTTGCGCTGCCTGGCTTCCGTGACGGCCGTCTGGCCCGCGGCTCATATCAATCCCGGGTTGATGTGAGCGTCTAGTGGGTATAGATTCCGCATCGTGAAGTCGATGCGGCGCCGGGATGTCAACCGGGCGCTGCGGCGCGCCGGGTGCGTGATCAAGAACGATGACGGGCCGCACACGACGTGGCAGTGCGAGTGCGGCCAGCACACGGCCGACATCCCGCGCCACGTCGACATCTCGCCTGGCGTGATCCGCGACACGATCAGGCGCATGACCTGCCTGCCGAAGGGATGGCTCCAGTGAAGACCTACGATGTCCGCGCCAAGCGGTGGGAGCACGGCTGGGAGCTGCACATCGCCGATGTGGGCGTCACCCAGTCGCGCAGCCTGTGGGACGCCGAGATGATGGCCCGCGACCTGATCAGCCGCCGGGTGGGAGTGCCTGCCGATTCGTTCAGCGTGGCGATCACGCCTGAGATCGGCGGCGGCCTGGACGAGTCGACGCGGGCTGCGCGGGACGCGGTCAGCAGCGCCGACCGGGCGCAGCGCAAGGCCGCGGCGCAATCGCGTGAGGCCGCGCGCCAGCTCCGGCAGGCCGGGCTGTCGGGTCGTGATATCGCGAAGGTGCTGGAAGTGTCCCCGCAGCGCGTCTCGCAGTTGCTCAAGACAGGCACCTGACAGCCGCGCGGTCACTGCGCGCCGTCCTGGCTGCGCTGGTGCTGGAGGATGCAGGGCCGGACGTGGCACCAGCCCATGACGCCGGGCACCTTGCCGATCCGGTTGCCGGGCTCGATGAGGACGGGGCAGAGTCCGCAGACGGACCGGGCGCGTGCCTTGCGGACCCGGGTGGCGAGCAACGGGTTAGGCAAGGACGCTCGCCTAACCATGTATGCATGGTTCGCTGCGTCCAAATGTCGCCATGTATGCATGGCGACTTTCGGGTTGCGGCGGGTGCGCTTCGGGTGGCTGGCCGCAGCGGACGCAGTCCGCGGTCATGGCGTGGCCTCAGGGTGTTCGGCCATCCACGCTGACAGCGCGTCGGCCTGGGCTCGCCTGGCTTGGTCGGTGCCGTGCCTGGTGAAGAAATCGAAGCCGCTCTTGACCTGACCGTTGGCGCTGCCTTCCACAGTTTGTGTTGACTGCAAGTACCCCCGTATATCTCGCTCCTCTTCCTCCTCTTCCTCCTTAGTGCTCTGGCACGGAATTTCGGTGACGTATCGGCGGTCAGGCTGCAAGCGCTAGGTCTGGTTCGTGTGCGGCTATGCGCTTGAGCAGGTCCTCGAGGTCGGATCGGGTGAACTTCCACTGGAACGGGGTCGCGATCTGCTGGTAGTAGTCCTGGAAGGCCAGCAGCGCGGTCTGGGCCTCGGCGAGGCTGGCGAAGTCGTTCGGGCGGAGGAGTTTGCGCTGGATGACTGAGAAGTAGACCTCTACCTGGTTAAACCAGGAGGCGTGTATCGGCAGGTGCACGAGGCGCAGGGGTGGCCAGGTTTGCTGCAGGCGGCGTGCAGCGGCCCGGCCGCGGTGGCTGGAGCCGTTGTCCACGACCCAGTACACCCGGCGGGCGGAGGCATACGGCTGGGTGGTCATGACCTGGGCGACGAGCCGGCCGAACGGCTCGATCCCCGTCGTGGGCTCGCACCGGCCGAAGACCTTCGCGCGGTGCACGTCCCAGGCGGCCAGGTACTGCAGGGCGCCGCCGCGGCCGTACTCGAACTCGGTGCGGGGCGGGCGGCCTGGTGCTGCCGGCAGGGAGTCGTGCCGGCGGATGCGGGCCTGGAGGGAGGTCTTCTCATCTGCGGACACGACGTAGTCGTCATCCCCGGGCGGCTCGCCGCCGAAGACTCCGGCATACAGGTCCAGGACCCGGCCGGCCTTGGTGGCGAATTGCGGGTCGCGGGGGAAGATCCACGACCGCACCCGCCAGGGCTTGATCGCGTCGGCTGACAGCCACCGCCAGATCGTCGTGCCGGAGACCGACGCGGTGATGCCCTGGGCTACTGCCTGGCGGGCCAGGTCCGGGCAGTGCCAGCGGGCCAGCGGCACCCCGGTGGCCGCGGGCAGTTCGCAGGCCAGCGCCTTGACCGCGACGATCACCTCAGGGGGAAAAGGCCGGGGGCCGCCCTCCCCGCGGCAGGTCGCCCAGCCCGGCCAGCCGCTGGTCATGGAATCGCTTGCGCCACTTGGAGACGACCTGGCGGGGGGTGTCCAGCCGCGCGGCGATCTCGTCGTTGCCCAGGCCGTCGGCGGCGTACAGCACAATCTTCGCCCGCACGACGTCCCGGTACGGTGACGTATAGCGGCGTGCGGCTGCTTCCAGGCGGCGGCGCTCGTCCTCGGTCAGGACGATGTCGTACGGGCTTGTGCGCGGCATCAGAGTTCCCTTCGACGAGGGAACCATGACACGTCAGCGCGCGGAAGTGCGGGACCTGAATTACGTCACTGTAATTAGGTCAGAGAGTACTTAGTCCGACGTTTTCCGTCGGGTGCTACACCGGAAAACGTCGGGTGCTCAGCCACTTTCCGTCGGGTGCTAACTTTCGGCTTCCGACGTTTTTCGTCGGGTGCTGGGTGCTCCAGCCACAGCCTGTACCGGATGGTGACGACCTTGCCGTGATGGCCTGAGGCGTGCCGGTCGGTGGTGATCGCACCGGCCTGGAATAGCGGCGTGATGGCCCGCTCGACAGCCCGCAAGTCGGCCGGGCCTACGGGCTCGCTGCGGCCGAAGCAACGGATGGCCAGCATCTGGTGGCCTTCCCACCAAGACGGCTCCGCGTCCTTGTCGAGCGCGACCAGGCCCATGTAGGTGAGCACGTTCATCGAGACGGGCGGCACCTTGCCGCCGTACAGCCGGTAGGCGGCGAGCGCGTTCGCTGCCCCCATCACGTCGCGTCCCGGTGCTCGGCGCAGTACCGGCTGCCGGGCTCAGCTTGCCGCCGGCAGCCGGTCAGGTTCGGGAACAGGTGCGCGCAGCGGGGGCGGCTGACAGCGGCGTCGGTTACGCTGGCGGTGATGCCGCGCCCATGTGCATCGTCTGGAATGCCGCTCCCGCCGGGGCGGCATTCTTCTGTGTCAGGTGGCCGCATTGACGGCACCGGCCTTGCGGGCACCTCGGGCCTTGGAGCTGGCGAGCGCGAGCCCGGCCATGTGCGCCTTGTAGGCATGCTCGGCGCGGCGGGCGTACTCGGCTTCAGCGGCGTCGGGCCGGTATGTCTCGGCTATCTCTGGCGCGGCCTCGCGGACCTCGCGGTCGAACCGGGCGCGGAGCCCGGCCTGGCCGCGCTCGGCGTTGGCCTGCGGGTCTTCTTTCGCCCACCTGGCGTGTATGGCCTTGCGGCCGCGCAGGCTGAGCTGTTCGGGCGTGAGGGATGTGGACGCGGCCACTGGGCAACTCCTGGCATGCCAGAGGTAGCCCGCGACCGTGCCGTTTCTGCGGGACCGACTGCCGTTCGGGTGAACGGTGGCCTGGTGGGAGTATCCGGATTGCCGTCCCTGACGTCTGGGACGTCAGTGCAATTGCGTGCCGCCAGCGGCTTACGGCGTGCCATCGTAACCGGGCCAGCTGCGGCGGCGTCTCTGCCAACACCCCTTACAGCGCTGGGTGATTACGGGTTCCCTGTGGTCGCGGCCAGCCTACCGCTTGTATGCCGCGCTGGCCTACAGGTCGCCGAGGTCGAGCCGGTGCGCCTCATCAACCGCGAGGCGCGACTCGGCCGCGCGGACGTACCGCTGCGCCATCTCCAGCGTCGACCACCCGGCGACGGTGAGCAGGCCGGGCACGGAACCGCCCGCGGCGCGCCACCGGATGGCCCCGGTCGCGCGGAGCATGTGCGGGTGGACGGCTACCCCGATTCGCTCGCCCCGGCGCTTCAGCGTGTTGTACAGCGCCGCGTAGGTCATCACCCGCTGCCGCTCGGCGAGCCAGAACTCGGGCCGGGCGGCGAGCGCGTGCCTGCGCCGGGTGCGGGCGTACCGGTCGATCGCCTGGCCGGTCTGCGGCCCGAACGGCACCAGCCGTCCCTTGCCGCCCTTGCCGCGGCGCACCAGCGCGGTCCCGGCGCGGATGTCGACGTCGGCGGTCGTCATGGCGAGCAGCTCGGCGGAGCGGATCATCGACTCGGCCATGAGCCGGATGATGGCCGCGTCGCGGATGTCGTGGAAGTCCTTCACGCCGCAGGTGGCCAGCAGCGCGCGCAGCTGGGTGTCGTCGAGCGCCGGGGGCACCTTGTCGTCGAGTTTCGGCGGCGACATCCCGGCCAGCTCGTCGGCGGGGATCTCGGCCTCGGCGGCCAGCCACCGGGAGAAGTGCCGCACCCCGCGCTGCCGGGACAGCGCGGTCGCGGCCTCGGCGCCCTCGGCCAGCAGTGACGCGGTGAACTTGCTCACGGTCGCCCGGTCGAGCACCGGCTCGATTCCGTTGCGGTCGCACCAGCGGGCGAACGCCGTAACGCCGTTGGTGTAGGTGCGGATCGTGTGCGGCGACTTGCGCTCGGCCTGCAGGTGGGTGACCCAGGAATCCGTGAGCGCCGTCAGCTCGCCAAGATCAAACTCTCGCGGGCCGGTATCTTGACTCATGGCGGCATACTAGCGTTAGGATGAGGCTGTCACCCGCAAAACCGCAGGTGAAGGCGTCAGGACCCGGAATCAGTCAGGCGAGATATTCGCGCAGCATCTGCGCGCGGCTTGGATGGCGGAGCTTGGCCAGCGTCTTGGACTCGATCTGGCGGATCCGCTCCCGGGTGACCCCGAACTCCCTGCCGACCTCCTCCAGCGTCCGGGGATGGCCGTCCGTCAGGCCGAACCGCAACTGGATGATGCGGCGCTCGCGGATGCTGAGGTTGTCCAGCACCTGATCGAGCTGGTCCTGCAGCATGATGAAGGCGGCCGCTTCCATGGGCACGACCGCATCGGCGTCCTCGATGAAGTCGCCGAGATCGGAGTCCTCCTCGCCGATCGGCGACTGCAGCGATACCGGCTCCTGCGCGATCCGCTGGATCTCAGCGACACGCTCCGGGTGCATGCCCATCTCGGCGGCGATCTCTTCCGGCGTGGCCTCGCGGCCGAGATCCTGGTGGAGCTGCCGCTGGATGCGGGCCATCTTGTTGATGGTTTCCACCATGTGCACGGGGATCCGGATAGTCCTGGCCTGGTCGGCGATCGCACGCGTGATGGCCTGCCGGATCCACCAGGTCGCATAAGTGGAGAACTTGTAGCCCTTGGTGTAGTCGAACTTCTCTACTGCGCGGATCAGGCCAAGGTTGCCTTCCTGGATCAGGTCGAGGAAGACCAGCCCGCGGCCGATGTACCGCTTCGCGATGGATACAACCAGCCTGAGGTTGGCCTCGATCAACCGCTGCTTGGCCGCGATCCCGTCGGCCGCGACCAGCATGAGCTCAGCCATTAGCGCGCCACCGCCCGGCGATGGCACGCCGACTTGCATCTTTTCCTCGGCGAATAGCCCGGCCTCGATGGCCTTGGCCAGCTCGACCTCGTCGTGCGCTGTCAGCAGCGGTACACGGCCGATCTCGCGAAGGTAAATCCTGACCAGGTCGCCAGTCACGGCCCGCCGCGCGTCAACCTGGATCTGGCGCGGCGCGAATTCCTCGCTCTCCTGAGTTGTCTCGATGACATCGACGCCTTCGTCGGCCAGGACCTTCAGCACGCTGTCTACGGCGTCCGCCGAGAGGTCGCATCGCTCGAAGGCGGCGGCCAGATCCGTCATCGAAACTGAGCCGCGCTCCCGCGCTTGTGCGATGAGATCGGCTACCTGATCTACCGGGGGTGCAGCCGTAAGGCTCATGCAGACCAGTGTGCATCTGGAATCCGCAGATCAGCGGACTCAATATTGTCACCAAAGCGTTAGTAGCGCTAAAACGCGATCTTGTGTTTAGAGCGCTCCCGCGGCGCGCTCGGCGAGAACCTTGCGGCGCTGCTCCAGTGCCACCAGGTCGCCGAACATCCGGTTGTACTCGGCCTGCTCGGTGACAGGACTGAGGCGCTGGAGCCGCGACTTGACCGTCGCGATGTCCCGGCTCACCGCGAGCTCCTCGACCCTGGCGAGAACCGCCTCTGCGAATCTGGCGTCCGGCTCGCCGGTCGCGCCCGGAACCTCAAGCGCTTCAACCGCCAGCCGGGTAACAAAGCCTCTGGCGTTGTCGTTGGGCGCGGCGGCGCGCAGCCGCCCGGCCCACTCACGCGCCGAGCGGGCACTCGCAACGCCGCCTTCGGAGCCGATGAGCTCGCAGACCGCGGCGTGCGCGGGCACCGTGAACACGGCCGCCGACAGCTCGTCGAAGGCGGGTCCGCACAGGGCCGGCCGCTGGATGGCCAGCTTCAGCGCCTGCCGTTCAACGTTGACCACCGGGTCACTCTGGTCATAGGGACTGCGCTGCCCGGCCTGCCCGGTGCTGGCGTTGCGCGTGCCGTTGCGGGCCTGCCCGCCGGCGGCTGCCCCGTTGGCTGGCGAGCCACCCGGTGCGAACCCGTTTACGCGCTGGCCGGCCGGTGCCGCGTCGTCATGCGCCGCGTTCCCTTGCGCCGGGATGCGGCCAGCCGGGACCCCGTTCCCCGGATGCGCTGAATCGCGCGCCCGCCCGCGATCAGAACCCCGCGCCCTGCTTCCTGTCGTAGCCGGGCCCGCATGCGTGAGGACGCGGTTCAGCACGAAGTCCTCATCCATCATCCCGAGCCAGCGGTCCAGGCTGACCGCATACAGCTGCCGGAGCCCGCGATCCTTGATCCTGGCCACGATCGGCGCGGCCGCATCGAGCGCGGCCAATCTGCCCTCGGCGGTCTCCAGATTGTGTTCGGAGATCGAGCTGCGGATGGCGAACTCAAACAGCGGCACCCGCTGCGCGATCAATTCACGGACCGCGGCGTCGCCGCGGGCCAGGCGCAGATCGCACGGATCGAGACCGTCGCCCTGCACCGCGACGAACGTCTGGGTAACGAACTTCTCTTCCATGCTGAATGCCCGCAGCGCGGCTCGCTGCCCGGCGGCGTCGCCATCGAAAGTGAAGATGACCTCGCCGCGGAACTGGCTGTCGTCCATCAGCAGCCGTCGCAAGATCGTGATGTGGCCGTCGCCGAACGAGGTGCCACTGGTGGCCACCGCGGTCGTGACGCCCGCCAGGTGGCAAGCCATCACGTCGGTATAGCCCTCGACCAGTACCGCCTGACGGCGCTGCGCGATATCCCGCTTGGCGCGGTCCGCGCCGTACAGCACCGAGCTTTTCTTGAACAGCACCGTCTCGGGTGTGTTCAGGTATTTAGGCCCGTCGTCGTCTGTGGCCAGCTTGCGCGCGCCGAAGGCGATCACGTCGCCGGTGAGATCGGCGATGGGCCACATCAGCCGTCCGCGGAACTTGTCGATCAGGCCCCGGCGGCCCTGGCTGGCCAGCCCGCCGGCTAGCAGTTCGGCCTCGGTGAAGCCACGTCCGCGCAGGTGCCTGGTCAGCGACTCCCAGTCGGCCGGAGCGAAGCCGACGCCGAAACGCTGGGCGTCGGCCAGCTCGAACCCGCGCGCGGACAGGAAATCGCGCCCGGCCAGCGCAGCCGGAGTGCCAAGCTGGTCGGCGTAGAACTCGGCCGCCGCCCGATGCGCCTCGATGAGCCGGCGGCGCTGCGACTGCTCCTGGCCGGGAATATGACCGCCCTGCTCGTACCGCAGCTCGATGCCGGCTCTGTTCGCCAGCCGCTCGACCGCCTCGGTGAAGCCCAGGTTGTCGATCTTCTGGACGAACTTGATCACGTCTCCGCCCTCGGAGCAGGAGAAGCAGTACCACAAGCCGCGTGCCGGCGTCACGTTGAAGGACGGCGTCTTCTCCTCGTGGAACGGGCACAGGCCCTTGACTGACCCGCCGCCTGCACTTCGGAGCTGGAGGTACTCCCCCACGACCTCCTCAATGGCGGAACGCTCCCTTACCAGGGCGATGTCCTCGTCGCGGATCCGGCCAGCCATCTCCGCCCTTCCGCCACTTGCGATCATGCTGCACGTCGGCCGCGTGCGCTTCCGCTGCCCGCCCAGCCTAGTCCTGGCGGGCCTCCCGCCAGCGGAGCAAACCACCTGCTCCTGGTAACTTCACGGCGTGCGGCCACTACTTGTGCTCTGGGACGTCGACTGCACCCTGGTAGATGCGCCTGGCGGCGCGGAGCTGTATCGGCTGGCCCTGGCTGAACTCTACGGCGTGCCGCTCCCCGGCGGACTGCTTTCCATGGCCGGGCGCACCGACACCTCGATCGCGCTCGAAGTTCTGTCGCTGGCGGGACTGCCGGACCCGGACGCCGAGGTGCCGAGATTCCAAGCGGTGCTGGCGCGCCTAGCGCCCCGCGCGCACGAGATCGTCCGTGAACGGGGCCGGGCCCTGCCAGGCGCCGCAGCGGCCATCGCGGCTCTCGCGCGCCATGGCGCGCCGTTGCTGCCGGGCGAGCCAGCCACAGCGGGGTGGCCAACGGCGGGCGCGCAGGCAGCAATGGCCGTGCTAGCGGCAGGGGGCGACGGTCAGGTCATCCAGTCGCTACTGACCGGGAACATCCCGGCCCTGGCTCACGTGAAGCTCAGCGCGCTCGGCCTCACCGCGCACCTTGACCTCGACATCGGCGCCTACGGCGACGTCAGCCACATCCGGGCCGACCTGGTTCCGGTCGCCAGGCGGAACGCGACCGCCCGCTACGGCGGCGAGTTCGCTGGCCGCGCCACGGTCCTCGTCGGAGATACGCCAGCCGACATCGAGGCGGCTGTGGCACACGGAGCCCGTTCGGTCGCGGTGGCAACGGGCCGCTTCACCGAGCAGCAGCTGGCTCAGGCCGGAGCTGATGCTGTCCTGGCTGACCTGACTGATGCCAGCAGGGTCGTGAGCGCAGTCGTCACCGGCCGGCCGTGAACGGCGCTGACCCGGCAACGGAATGGGATACTTCCGAGTCAGAGTGTGACTAGTGTCCGGGCGAGGTCGTCATAGCCCAGCTCCGGACGGCTCGGCCACAACTCCCAGTGCATCGCGCCGATCTCGAGCGGATCTTTGCCGAGTTCGTATTCGGACAGGTCGTCGACTGGCTGCAGCCGGATCTGGTCGATGGCAATGCCGCAGGCGTGCACGATCACGTAAACGCCCGGATAGGCGAGGCTGAAGCCGGACTGCCAGCTCGCGAGCCCGGATGTGCGGGCCGTGTCGGCACCCCATCTTGTTTCCGGCCAGTCGCGGTACCGGCTTGCCTGCTGGCTGGCGTATCGGACTAACGACTCGATCAGCCCGTCTGGCCGCGAACCCGGTGCCGGGATCTGGTGCAGCGCCAGGTTGACCTGCGCGTAGGTGGTCTCGAACGCGATCTCGCGGACGGGATCAGCGCCTGCCGAGCCGACCTCTGCGTCGAACCGGTCTGATGGCAGCGTGCAGGTCAGGACCATGGCGGAGTCGCTTGCGTGGCCGAGCCTGAGGCCCCTAGGGAGGCCGCCGCGGCGGCCGGGTATCGGCTCAATCCAGCGCCGGGACGGCCAGTCCGCGGCCAGTCCCCAGGGAGCAAAGTCGATAGCGGTGGTTTCCATGCGTGACACCTTCTCACGCTCGGTAGCCAGAAGGGCCCAGGTGCGTGAAGGTTTCACCGCGCGCGTCGGCAAGTTCCGGGAGCATGTCGGCCGATGCCGGATAGAGCCGTCACAGCGCCGGGCTCGCGGTTACCAGGATCGACCGCCGGCCATCGCTGACATCGGCAGACGGCACCGGCGAATCCGTGCTCCCGGTGATTATCCAGCCGGCCTTCTCGACCATCCTGAGGTGCTCGCCTGTAGGCAAGATGGTGCGCCAGGGCTCCGCGTCGCCCGTGCGGCGCCTGGCGTTCGCGGCGGACACGACCTCGGCTGAATCCAGGCCGTCGGCGTGGATCGCCAGCGTCGCGGCGAGAACGCTGCCCGCAGCGGCGCGGGCGGCGAGGCCCGAGAGCAAGCGGCGGCAGGCTGTCTGGTCCAGGTAGACAAGCAGTCCCTCACACACGAACAGAGTCGGCAAGTCCAGCTCGTGGCCGCACGCCTCGAGCACGGCGGCGACCTCGTCGGTGCGGAAGTCGACCGCGGCCAGCGTCACGCCGAGCCTGCTGAGCCCCGCCCGCTTGCCCAGTCCGGCCGACTCGCGCAGCCCCACTGAGTGGCTCAGTCCGCTCAGCTTGTCCGGCCCGGTTGGCGCACGTCGGGCGATGGCCTGCAGCCGCTGCAGTTTGTCGGCCTGGGTGCCGGGATGGTCGAGTTCGAAGAACCGGACACCATCGGACCGGAACCGCAGCGCCCTGTCGTCATAGCCCGCCCCGCAGATGGCGACCTGGCGCACGCCTGCGGCGATAGCCGCCAGCACTTGCTGATCGACGAATCTTGTCCGCGCTTCAATGCCGGGTCGCAGCCAGGCTGGCGGGTTGAACGTCATGCCCGCGCACAAGGTACGCTGCGCGGCTGGATCGCCATCCGGGCTATGCGGCCGCCCGAGCCCAGCCCTTGTCAGCGCAACGGCCTGGCTCGTCCTCGAGATATCCATTCGCCGTACCTTACTAGTCCAGCCTTAGCTGCCTGCTCAGAAGATCAGGATAGTAAGTGATAGCGTACTAGAATGAGTCAGGAGCGCGGCCAGCAAGTTAGTGTGCCGGCGCTGTCGGCGCAGGCAGATGCCCGGCGCGCAGCCGTAGCCGTCAGGCGCGGAGTCATCTCGCTCGGTCGCATGCTCCGGGCTGGACGAACTCCCGGTGGCCTCACCTCGCTCGAACTGAGCGTGCTCGGCCACCTGAACCGTCGCGGGCCGCTGAATCCTGGCGACCTGGCGGCGACTGACCGTGTCCAGCCGCAGTCACTCACCAGGACGCTGACGAGCCTGGAAGCTGACGGCCTGCTGTCCAGACAGCCGGATCCGGGTGACGGCCGGAAGTCCCTCCTCGCCATCACTGCTGCCGGTGCCAGTTTGCTGCGCACCGAGATGGACGAGCGCGACCGTTGGCTAGCGGCCGCCATGTCGGAAAAACTGACCAGCACCGAGGCTGAACTGCTGCGCCTGGCTGGAGAACTCATGGAACGGCTGGCCGACTCCTAGCTAACGGAGCCCGCAGCCCAGCACCCTTTGGCCAGGCGCAAGCCCGCACAGCGCGCGCAACCGCCAAGAGAGGAAGCCAGCAGACCGCAGCCCAGCAGACCGGGATCGAGCCGACTGCGGGCGAAGGGTCAGGTGCCTTCGGCGTGCAGCCGCTGATGCCAGGACAGCGCCGACGTATCGGTCAGCGAGGCTATCTGGTCAATTACCGCGCGGAGCCGGCCGCCGTCGTCGGCTGCTTGCTCGAACTCTGGCCGGAACATCGGGTCCAGGGTGACCGGAGCACCTGTCAGCACCGCTGCCGCCAGGTTGGTGATCACCTCGCGCTCGCGCGCCTGTGCGGCCTTCACGCTGGCTCGGCTCATGACGTAGTGCGCGGTCACGCCTTTCAACAGGGCGCATTCAAGCCGTTGCCGGCGAGGCACGGACAGGCTGGCGGCGTAACGGCGCAGCGGCCCGTGGCCATCTGGCCGGGTCGCCTGCTGCGCGGCCCGGCAGAGCCGGCCGATCAGCTCGCTGGTCAGGCTCTTGACCGCGGCCACCGACGCGTGGCTGCCGTCAAATTCGGCCGGCCAGCAATCCAGCCCCACCAGGTCGGCAAAGATCTCGGTGAGCTCGGCCAGGCTGGTGCTGCCGGGAGCACAGTACGCGGCAAGGGTCAGCTCGGCGACCGCCTGCCGTTCATCCGGATCGCGGAGCTGCCCGAGTGTGACCAAGCCAGCATGGAGGCCGTCCTCCAGATCGTGGACCGAGTAGGCGACGTCGTCGGCCCAGTCCATGACCTGAGCTTCCAGGCAGCACTGGCCGTCAGGGGCGCCCTCCCGGATCCACGAGAAGACATCCGCGTCACTCGCGTAAGCGCCGAATTTCCCGGCCGTGCGGGCCTGCTCGCGGTCGCCTGGGGCCGGTCCCAGCCACGGGTACTTCAGCGTCGCATCCAGCGTCGCCCTGGTCAGGTTCAGGCCCGCCCCGGGCACCTTGGCTTCCAGGCGGGTGAGCAGCCGGAGACTTTGGGCGTTCCCCTCGAATCCGCCGCAGCTGACGGCGAGTTCAGCGAGCGCGGTCTCGCCGTTGTGGCCGAACGGCGGGTGGCCGAGGTCGTGGGCCAGGCAAGCCGCATCGACGAGGTCCGGATCGCAGCCCAGCACGGCCCCGAGCTCCCGGCCGATCTGCGCGCATTCCAGCGAGTGGGTGAGGCGGGTGCGCGGGAAATCGCCAGAGCCAACTGCCACCACCTGCGTCTTGGCAGCAAGCCGCCGGAGTGCAGCGCTGTGGAGCACCCGGGCGCGATCCCGGGTAAAAGGATCGCGCCCGTCGCCGCTGCTCGCGCCGGCGGCCGTCTTCGGCGGCTCGGCACCCCACCGGGCCGCGGCCAGGTCGTCGTACCCGCTGGTCACCTGCTGTCGCTGCCCCCTGCGAGCTCCATTGCGGCGGCGCGACCAGCTTCCAGCCGGGCAACCGGCACGCGGAACGGCGAGCAGGACACGTAGTCAAGACCGGCGCTGTGGAAGAAGTGCACCGACTCCGGATCGCCGCCATGCTCGCCGCAGACCCCGACCTTGAGGTCTGGCCTGGTGGCCCGGCCCTCTGCCACGGCGATCTTGACGAGCCGACCGATGCCGTCGACATCGATGGTCTCGAACGGCGACACGCCGAACACGCCGAGGTCGATATAGCGGCCGAAGAATGAGCCCTCCACATCGTCGCGAGAGAAGCCCCAGCCCATCTGGGTCAGGTCGTTGGTCCCGAAGGAGAAGAACTCGGCCGCCTGCGCGATCTGGCCAGCGGTGAGCGCGGCCCGCGGCACCTCGATCATCGTCCCGATCAGCGTGTGGACTTGCGTGCCAGTCTCGGCCGCAACCTCTGCGAGTACCTTCTCGGTCTCCTCCCGCGCGACTTCGAGTTCCTGCACCGCGCCGACCAGCGGAATCATGATCTCGGGCCGCGGGTTGCCGCCGGCCTTTACCCGGTCGACCGCGGCATGCGCGATCGCCCGCACCTGCATCGCGTACAGGCCTGGGATCACCAGCCCGAGCCGGACACCGCGCAGCCCGAGCATCGGGTTCTGCTCATGCAGCCGCCTGACGGCCTCCAGCAGCTTGTGGTCCTGGGCCGTGGCGTTGTCACCGGCCAGAGCCACCTTGACCGATAGCTCGGTGAGGTCAGGCAGGAACTCGTGCAGGGGCGGGTCGAGCAACCGGATCGTGACCGGCAGCCCGTCCATGGCCGCGAGGATCTCGACGAAGTCGCCCCGCTGCAGTGGTTCGAGCGCGTCGAGCGCGGACTTGCGGGTCGCCTCGTCGTTAGCCAGGATCAGCCGCTCGACGAGCTGCCGCCGCTCGCCGAGGAACATGTGCTCGGTTCGGGTGAGGCCGATGCCCTCTGCTCCGAACCGCACCGCCCGGGCGGAGTCCTCGCCAGTGTCGGAGTTCGCCCAGACACCGAGCCGGCGCCGCTCGTCGGCGTGCGTCATCAGCCGGTGAACAGCGCTGACCAGCTCGTCGGCTTGCGGGTCGAGGTTGCCCTCGAAGTACTCGACAACCGGCGACGGGACAACCGCAACCTCGCCGAGGTACACCACCCCGGAGGTGCCGTCGATCGAGATCACCTCGCCCTCCCGGACCGTAATCCCGTCGGGCCCAGTGAACTGGCGAGCATTGACGTCCACTTCAAGCTCGTCGGCGCCGCACACGCAGGTCTTGCCCATGCCGCGGGCGACCACTGCCGCGTGGCTAGTCTTGCCGCCGCGGCTGGTCAGGATGCCCTGCGCGGCGATCATGCCGTGCAAGTCGTCGGGGTTGGTCTCGCGCCGCACCAGGATGACGTGCTCGCCCGCGGCTGCCCGCTCGACTGCGGTGGCGGAGTCGAACACCACCTTGCCGACGGCCGCGCCAGGCGACGCGCTGACCGCCTTGGTGATCTTCTTGACGTCGGAGCCAGCGTCGAACCGGGGGAACATGAGCTGAGCGAGCTGACTGCCGGTGACCCGAGTCAGCGCCTCGTCCATGTCGATCAGGCCCTGGTCAACGAGCTGAGTCGCGATCCGGAACGCCGCTGCCGCGGTCCTCTTGCCGACCCGGGTCTGCAGCATCCACAACTTGCCGCGCTCGATCGTGAACTCGATGTCACACAGGTCCTTGTAGTGGTTCTCCAGCGTCTGCATGATCTGCATCAGCTCGGCGTAGGACTTGGCGTCGATCTTCTCCAGGTCCTGCAACGGGACGGTGTTGCGGATCCCGGCCACGACGTCCTCGCCCTGGGCATTCTGCAGGTAGTCGCCGTAGACGCCCTGCTGGCCGCTTCCAGGGTCGCGGGTAAAGGCGACGCCGGTGCCGGAGTCCATGCCGAGGTTGCCGAAGACCATGGCCACGATGTTCACCGCGGTGCCGAGATCGGCGGGGATCCGCTCCTGCCGCCGGTACAGAATCGCCCGGTCGGCGTTCCATGAGTTGAAGACCGCCTGCACGGCGAGGTCCATCTGCTCGCGCGGGTCCTGCGGGAACTCCCGGCCGGTCTTCTCCCTGACGATGGCCTTGAACTTCTCCACCAGGCCCTGCAGGTCCTCAGCGTTGAGATCCAGATCGTTCCTGGTGCCCTTGGCCGACTTCGCCGCATCCATGGCGTGCTCGAACTCGCTGCCTTCGATGTCGAGTACTGTCCTGCCGAACATCTGAATCAACCTGCGGTAGGCGTCCCAGGCGAACCGTTCGTTACCTGCCTGCTTGGCCAGACCGCGAACGGACTCATCGGACAATCCGATGTTGAGCACCGTTTCCATCATGCCTGGCATCGAGAACTTGGCCCCGGACCTGACGCTAACCAGCAGCGGATCGGCATGATCGCCGAGCTTGCGGCCCATCTTCTCCTCGAGCTGACTGAGGTGCACGGTGATCTCGGCCGCCAGGCCGTCCGGCACAGTGCCATGCTCGAGGTAGTAGCGGCAGGCATCGGTGGTGATGATGAATCCGGGAGGAACGGGGAGACCGAGGTTGGTCATCTCCGCCAGGTTGGCTCCCTTGCCGCCCAGCAGGTCCTTAAGGTCCTTGTTGCCCTCGGTGAAGTCGTAGACAAGCTTCGGCACTGCTCTGCACTCCTCAGGTGCCGCCTGAGCGCCTCGAGGCGGGCGCGGCGCGGCTCAAGTGATCTGGCGGCCAGGTGGCCCTCATACCGAGCCTATCGACCATCGGGCGGAGCCGGGACGACGGTCGCCGCACCAGAGATGAACAACGGCTGCCAGGCCGAGCAGCGGGCTTTCCTCGGTAGTAATCCACCGCGGCCCCGTACGACTGGAGCTTGTACTCCGGGAGAACGCCAACTGGTGGACGCGCTAGAGGATCACGTCAGCCCGTCGGCGGGGGCGACGTCGGCGAGGGAGTCGGGGTCGGCGTCGGAGTGGGTGTCGGAGTCGGGGACGGAGTCAGGGTCGGAGTCGGCGAGCGCGAGCCGGATGGCTTCGATGAAGGCGATGGGTGCTTGGTTGGGGACGGTGACGATCTCCGGGGAGATGGCGAGCCCTGCGACCGTGGAGGCGCCGGGATCCGGCTGGCAACGAGGTGCGCCTTCGCGTGCTTCCCGTGACGGACCACCCGAATGTGGTGCGGCTGCAACGTGCTACCCGGATTGGGTGATGGGTCGGGCGCAAGGACAGTGCCGTGCGAACGAGCTTGCACATGCGAGAAATACGCGTAGGAGGCTGCGCCCAGCGCCGCAGGCGTCAAGAGCATCGCGGCCAGCAGCATCGAGACAAGCGCTAGCCGCTTAGTTGACGGCTCGGCCGATAGCGTCTCGTGGCGAGGGAAGCCATCCGGACTGAACGGCCCTAGGCGCGCAACGACGGCATCCCGGTACGAGCCAGCGCCAGGATCGAACACCGCCCTGAAGGTGCGGTGCCAGAGTGAGGCAGGCAAGCTGGCCAGCGGCAGAGAAGTCAGCTCCTCAACACTTGGCCGCTCAATGCCCGGCCGCCGAGAGCCAATGTCCAGATCCGACTCCTCCGCAGCATCAGCCCGGAACCATGATGACCATTCGAACCTCCTCACCGCATCGGTCAGCACGGTCTGCGCACGGTCAGCGGAGATGCCAAGGATGGCTGGCAGCTCGGCCGGCCGCACGCCATACCGGTACACCAACTCAAGTGCCTCGCGCTGCAGCACCGGCAACCCGCTCAGTGCGGCTCGGACCGTGTCTTCGAGCCTTGCCGAAGCTGCAATATCGGAGTTCAGTTCCCCGGGACCAGCGTCGGCGATCTCGCCGCTCTCGCGCTGCCATGAACCGATCAGCTCGGAGAGACCCAGGCCGTCTGAAGGTAGCGGCTCAGCTCGCCCCGGATACTCGCTGTTGCACTCCGCGCGCGCCAGCGCGAGCAACCATGCGCGCACCCGAAAGCGCCTGTCCAGACGCCCGACCAGGGTGCAGGCAGCGATTAGGGTCACCCGCGTGGCTGCCGCAGCTTCCGCCTGATCGCCGAGCAGGCTGCAGCAGTAGTCGAAGACATTCCTAGCGTAAGCATCAAACAGCGCAGCGAATGCCTCTGCGGACTGCGCGTCTGGCAGGGGATCCTCGCCCAGCGCCAATGCGCGGCCGACCTGAGCTGACATGGCACCTCCCTACCTGGCCGACCGCCACCCGCCCTCCGTGACTGAAGCTGCATGCACGCCAAGCTGGCCCGTATTGACCGTAGCGAAAGTACGGGCACGATCACAGTCCCGAGCTGATATCCGGGTGAGGGCTCCTCAGACCGGCTTACAGAGCGGCAGCCCGATTCTAACTGGCTTGCCGCTTCAGCATTGGCAGGCGTCGGTCACAATAACTGCCATGCTTAAGCCGTTTTCTGCAACCATAGGATTGCTGCATCCGGGCGAAATGGGAGCCGCCGTCGGGCAGTGCCTGACCGGAGCCGGATACCGGGTGCTGTGGGCTTCGGACGGTCGCAGCCCGCAGACTGCTGCGAGGGCTGCGGCCGCGGGGCTCACGGACGTCGGTACTGGCCGCAAAGTCGCGGCCGAGGCCGGCATCATCCTGTCGGTCTGCCCGCCGCACGCGGCGCTGGACGTTGCCTGGGCCGTGCACGGTTTCACCGGCCTTTACCTCGATGCCAACGCTATCTCGCCAGATACCGCCCGCGAGGTAGCGCAGCTCATTACCGGGAACGGCGGCACCTATGTGGACGGCGGCATCATCGGCCAGCCACCGCTTCCCGGCACAATCGCGCGCCTGTACCTGTCCGGCGAGCATGCCGCTGCGGTGCGTGACCTTCTCGACGGAACCGCGCTGCAGCCGCGCGTCGTCGACGGCCCGGCCTTCGGTGCTTCGGCAGTCAAGATGGCATACGCGGCCTGGACCAAGGGATCGGCTGCGCTCTTGCTGGCCGCTCGCGCGCTCGCCCATGCCGAGGGCGTCGAGGAAACCTTGCTGTCAGAGTGGACCCTTTCGCAGCCGCACCTGGCCGGGCAGTCGGAACGATCGGCCACCTCGGCGGTCGGCAAGGGCTGGCGCTGGGTCGGTGAGATGGAAGAGATCGCCCAGTGCATGGCGTCGGCAGGCCTGCCAGACGGGTTCCACCAAGCCGCGGCCGAGATTTACCGCCGCTGCCCGCGCCTGCCGGATCCGCTACCGGAGGACAACGCAACGGTGACCGCAGTGATGAAAGCGTTGACCGGCGGAGCCTCGCCTTTGCCGACCGACTAGAGCACCGTCTGCGCTGGATTCAGCAGCCGGTCAGCCGCTCCTGCAGGTAGGGAACCAGGCCGTCGATGCCGATCCGGTCCTGCATCATGGAGTCGCGC
>JBKQTJ010000116.1:0-25370 GCA_052143255.1 Streptosporangiaceae bacterium
GATGCGCAGCAAGGCGACAGGCCGGCGGCTACTCAGCCTGGGCCAAGCGCTTTCGGCCGGGTTGCGGGCCGGCCTGGCTCAGGCAAACGTGCCGGTCTGGCTGAACACGCCGATGACCGGCTTGCACGTCGAGGACGGCAGGGTCACCGGCGTGCAGGTAAGCCGGGACGGCCAGCCTGTGCTGATCCGGGCCCGCCGCGGGGTGCTGCTTGCTACCGGCGGCTTCGAGCGCAACGAGGAGATGCGCAGGCACTACCAGCGGGAGCCGGTCAGCATTGACTGGACGGTCGGCTCCGCGGGCAACACCGGCGATGGCATCCTGGCCGGCCAGGCGGCTGGCGCGGCGGTAGAGCTGATGGACGACGCGTGGTGGGGCCCGTCGATTCCGCTGACCGGCGGACCTTACTTCTGCCTGGCCGAGCGCAGCCTGCCGGGTTGCATATTCGTGAACGCGGCCGGTGAACGGTTCGTGAACGAGGCGGCGCCGTACGTCGACGCCGTGCACGCCATGTATGACCGGCACACCGAGGGCAACTCGCACATCCCGTGCTGGATGATCTTTGACCAGCGCTACCGCAACCGATACGTGTTCGCCGGGATGCCGCCGCGCAAGCCGCTGCCGCGGCGCTGGTACTCCTCCGGGACCGCTTTCCGGGCCGACTCCCTCGCCGACCTGGCCGGCCAGATCGGGGTCTCGCCCGACGGCCTCGCCAAGACCGTGCAGAAGTTCAACGAGTTCGCCCGGGCCGGCAAGGACGAGGACTTCGGCCGTGGCGACTCGGCCTATGACCATTACTACGGTGACCCGCACTGCAAGCCGAACCCGAACCTGGCGCCCCTCGCGCAGCCGCCCTTCTACGCCATCAAGATCGTGCCCGGTGACCTCGGCACCAAGGGCGGGCTGCGCACCAATGAGCGTGCCCGGGTGCTGCGCCCGGATGGCAGCGTGATCGACGGCCTGTACGCGGCCGGGAACACTAGCGCGCTGGTGATGGGCCGCAGCTACGCGGGCGCAGGCGCGACCATCGGCCCGGCCATGACGTTCGGCTACCTGGCGGCACTCGACGCCGCGGGGAAGCTGCCGTCGTGAAGCTGGCTGGAGCAGTCAGGCCCAGTCACAGTCGCGGCAGTGACTGAAGAGAGCAGCCGAACCGAGAACGGGTCTCCAGGCCAGCGCACGCTCGGTGACCGCGGATCGGCCATGCCGGGCGGGCGGGAACCAGGCTGGAACTAGCCGGCCGGCCGGAGCCCGCCCTAGTCCGTGCCGAGGATCAGGCCGCTGGTGGGCACGCCGGTGCCCGCGGTCACCAGGACCGGCCCGTCGCCTGGAACCTGGTTCACCGATGTGCCCCGGACCTGGCGCACCGCCTCGGCGATGCCGTTCATACCGTGCAGGTAGCCCTCGCCGAGCTGGCCGCCATGCGGGTTCAGCGGCAGCGCGCCGCCCAGTTCGATCGCACCGCCCGCGATGAAATTCCGGGCTTCGCCGCGCGGGCAGAACCCCAGCTCCTCCAGCTGCATGAGCACGTACGGGGTGAAGTGGTCATACAGCACCGCGGTCCTGATGTCGTCCGGGCTAAGCCCGGCTTGCGCCCACAGCTGCCTGGCCACCACGCCCATCTCCGGCAGCCCGGTGAGGTCGTCACGGTAATAGCTGGTCATCGTGTACTGATTGGGCCCGCTGCCCTGCGCGGCGGCGCGGATGACGGCGGCCTGATTTTTCCGGGAACGGGCGCGGTCGAGGCTGGTGACCACGATCGCGACCGCGCCGTCAGTTTCCTGACAGCAGTCCAGCAACCGCAGCGGCTCGCAGATCCAGCGGGAGGCCTGGTGCTCGGCAAGCGTGATCGGCCGCTGGTAGAACCAGGCGGCCGGGTTCGTGGCCGCGTGCTTGCGGTCGGCGACCGCGACGGTGCCGAAGTCTTCGCTGGTTGCCCCGTAGGCGTGCATATAGCGGCGGGCCGCCATAGCCACGGTGGCAGCGGGCGTGGCCAGGCCCATCGGGTAGTGCCAGCCGTTGTCGATCCCCGATGAGGTGGCGCCTTGTACCGCGGCTACCGAGACCTGGCCGAACCGGCGCCCGGACCGCTCGTTCAGGGCGCGGTAGCAGACCACCACATTGGCCGCGCCGGTCGCGACCGCCATGGCGGCCTGGTGCACGGTGGCGCAGGCCGCGCCGCCGCCGTAGCCGATCAGGCTGAAGAACGTTAGCTCGCCGGCGCCGATCTCGCGCGCTACCGCGATCTCGGCGTTGCTATCCATGCTGAAGGTAACCAGACCGTCGACGTCCGCTGGTGTCAGCCCGGCGTCGTCCAGCGCGGCGCGGACAGCCTCAACCGCCAGCTTCAGCTCACTGCGCCCGGATTCCTTGGAGAACTCGGTCGCCCCGATCCCGGCGATCGCCGCCGGTCCGGAGATCACGGCCTGCTCCCCGCAGGCGCGAGCCGGACGGTTCCGGTCACATGGCCGCCGAGGCTACAGCTGCCGGTGACGCAGATGACCTGGTCGCCGTTCTCCTCGGTGCTCGCCCGGCCGGAGAAGGTGAGCGTGTCCCCGGCGTAACACGGCACGCCGAGCCGGATCGAGACTGCCCGCACGATCGCCTCCGGGCCCGCCCAGTCGGTCACGTACCGCTGCGCCAGGCCGGTCGTGGTGAGGATGTTGAGGAAGATGTCCTTGCTGCCGCCTCGCGTCGCGAAGTCCCGGTCGTGGTGCACTGGATAGAAATCGCGGGTGGCTATCGCCGTGGCAACCACCAGCGTCGGCGTTACGTCGATGACCAGCTCGGGCAGCGCGCCCGGCGCGGCTCGCTCGTCGGCGCGCCAGCCTGGCAAGACCAGATCGTCGTCGACACGGATGAAGTCTGCCCGCACCGGCATGCCAACGTGAACGTCGTCCGGGTTGGTACCAGTCAGCTCGGCCATTATCCGAACGCCTTCAGCCAGCTCGACCAGCGCGATGACGATCGGCAGTTCCTTGCCCGGAACCGGCGGGTGCCGGTGCACCACGTAGCTGTAGACAGTGCCGGTGCCAGCTGCCACCTGGAAGTCCTGTTTCTGGGCGGTGCCGCAGCTCAGGCAGGCTGGGCCGGGCGGGTGCCGCAACGCGCCGCACGCGCCGCAGTGCTGGATTCTTAGCTCGCCGGCCTGCGTGCCAGCCCAGAAGAACTCGGTGTCCGGCGACATGGGCGGCCGCATGACCGGACCCGGTCCCGCGGCAAGCCGCGTGACCTGGTCTGGTGGTGCTAGCCCATGGGGGCCCGCGTGCGGGCGGAACTTCAGCACTCGCCAGTCCATCTCCGCCACCGGCTCCTGGCCGGAATACCAGATGTTCCTCGTGGTCACGAACCAGCCTTCGCCGAGCCCGGTACGCTTCGGCCCGCTGACATCGGTCAGCTCGGCGCGCAGGCTCAGTAGCTCACCGTGCCGCAGGTACCGGTAATAGGTCTGCGCGCAATTGGTCGCCACGACCGAAGTGAACCCCGCCTCGTCCAATGCGGTCATCATCTGGCCGAGTGGGTCGGCGCCGCCGTCGGCGGGTGGCGGCTGCAGCCCGGGCATGGTCCAGACCTGGATCATCGCAGGCGGCGCGACCAGCTCACCATGCGCCGAGGCCGCGGCGAAAGCCACGTCGGTGTAGAGCGGGTTCGCGTCGCCCATGGCGTCGGTCCAGTTGCGGATGGCCGGCAGGTTCACCGGGTCCCTGGCCAGCCGAGGCTCGCCCGGTCCGGCCGCCCTGACCTTCTCCGCGGCGGCGAGGATGTCTGCGGTCGCCGTTCCCTCATTCACCGGGGGACCCTCGGCAGGTTCAGCCCAGCCACAGCGATCAGCTCACGCTGCACTTCGTTGACTCCTCCGCCGAAGGTCAGGACAGTGTTCCGCTTGTTCTGCACGTCTAGCCAGCGAGCCAGCTCGGCGGTGTCCGGCTCAGCCAGGTCGCCGTGCCGGGACACGATCTCGGCCAGCTCTGCGCCTACCCGCTGCGCCTGTTCGGCCCCGAACACCTTGGTGACGGACGCGTCCGCGACATCGACCGTCTCGGTGACCGCCACCTGCCAGTTGAGCAGCTCGTTGACACGCTCGGCCGCGCCCGCGCGGGCAAGCGCCCGGCGCACATCCGGTAGCTGGAGCAGCGGCCGGCCCTCTGGTCCGGTCTTGCTCGCCGCCCAGCAATGAACCCGGTCGTGCAGCAGGCCGAGCCGGCCGGACGGCCCCAGCATGACCCGCTCGTGGTTGAGCTGGGAGGTGATCAACCGCCAGCCCGCGTTCTCGGCGCCGACTCGCATCGTCAGGGGAACGCGAACGTCGGAGTAGTACGTGGCATTCACGTGGTGCGCGCCGTCGTGAGTGATGATCGGCGTCCAGGAATACCCGGGATCGGTGGTATCGACGATCAGGATGGACAATCCCTTGTGCTTCGGCGCATCAGGATCAGTGCGGCAGGCAAGCCAGACATAGTCGGCGTCGTGCCCGCCGGTGGTGAAGATCTTCTGGCCGTTTACGACGTAGTGGTCGCCGTCCAGCACTGCCCGCGTGGTCAGGGACGCCAGGTCGGTGCCTGCCCCAGGCTCGGTGTAGCCGATGGCGAAGTGCAGCTCGCCGGTCAGGATCCTCGGCAGGAAGTAATCCTTCTGCTCCTGACTGCCGTGTGCCATCAGGGTCGGGCCGACGGTCTGCAGCGTGACAGCCGGCAGCGGGACGTCGGCCAGTGCGGCCTCGTTCACGAAGATCTGCTGTTCAAGCTGGCCAAGGCCGCGGCCGCCGTACTCAGCCGGCCAGCCGATGCCCAGCCAGCCGTCCCGGCCCATCCGCCTGACTACGTCCCGGTACACCTGGCCGTGCCGCTGGGTGAGCATCTCCTCCCGCTCGGCCGGTGAGATGAGCGTCGCGAAGTACGCGCGCAGTTCACCGCGCAGCGCGAACTGGGAATCGGTCAGGTCAAGGAACATCCGGCATCAGCACCTTCCAGCCCGCAGTGCTTCCCAGTTACCCAGCCGCTCCAGGCGCGCGTCGGCACCGCCGACCAGGGCGGCTAGATCGGTCACGAGGGCGGAGTAGCGCGGCAGCGGGTAGGTCACGTCCATGCCAAGCCCGCCGTGCAGGTGGTGACAGGTGCGCAGCGCTACCGGCACGTACTGGGCTAGCCAGTATGCGGCCACGTCGGTGTCGCGTTCCGCGTCCCGGCCAGTGTCCAGCTGCCAGCACGCCGCCGCCGCCACCAGATGCAGCGTCCGCGCGGTCGCGTAGACGTCGGCTGCCTGCTGCGCGGCGGCCTGGAAAGTAGCGAGCGGTCGGCCGAACTGCTCCCTGGTGCGCAGGTGCGAGGTGGTCAGGTCGAGAGCGGCTGCCAGCGCCCCGTCAGCAACCGCGCACGCGCCGGCCACCGCGAACTGGCAAAGCCCGGCGACCGTGCAGCCATCTAGGATGCCCGCGACGGGCGTCCGGTCAAGCCGGAGCGTGTACTCGGGCAGGCCGGACGAGCTGCGGGTCCGCTGGCACGACAGCCCGTCCGCATCAGGCTCCACTACCGCGATTACGGTGCGGTTGTCGACATTGCGGCTGGCGGTTCCGCCTGCCAGGCTGGCAGGCACGAGGATCCATCGCGCCGCAGCCGCATAAGGCACCCCGACCTTTACGCCCGACACAGTGCCGCCTAGGCCTAGTGCCGTGGTTACCGCACCGGGCTCGTCCGGCATCGGGCCGGAAGGCTCTCGCAGCGCGGCGGTCAGGATGGTGTCCCCGCCGGCTACCCCGGTCAGCAGCTTGCGGACGAGCTCGCGATCGGCCGAGCGCTGCACCGGCAGCACGCCGAGTGCGAGCGTAGCCAGCGCCGGGATCCGGGCCGCGTGCCGGCCGACTTCGGTAAGCAACGCCGCGATCGCCAGCATGCCGAGGTCATCGCCGCCGAGGTCGGCCGGCAAGGCAAGTGACAGCAAGCCCGCCTGCGCCAGTTCCTTCCACAGGAAAGAGTCAAGGTCGGCGCTCGCGCCCGGGGTCCCGGCGGCTGCGCTGGCTCCGGCGGGTCCGTTGCCGTTACCCGAGGCGATCACCTGGGCGGCCAGCCGGGAGACCTCGGTCTCGGCCTCGCCGCCGGAGAAGTCCATCTAGCGTGCCTCCTCGCGGGGCAGGCCGAGCAGCCGCTCGGCAACCAGGGACAACAGGATCTGGGTGGTTCCGCCGGCGATGCTGAGGCAGCGGGTCAACAGGAACTCAGTCATGAATCCGGCCGCAGCGGCGTCGGCCGTCGCGGCGTCCGCACCGGCAAGCTCGAGCGCCGCCTCCGCCGCCGCCTGGCGGTGCGCTACTCCGGCGAGCTTGCGCACTGCCGCCAGCGGGCCAGCGTCGGCGCCGCGCAGCTGGGCAAGGACCGCCTGCAGGTCAAGCAGGGACACGGCCATGCCCTCGGACACCAGCGCGCCCAGCTGCTGCCGGAACACCGGGTCAGCCGCGGCGCCACCGCCGGCAAGAGCGAGCAGCTGTTCCACCGCCGCACCGACCGAGGAACCCGTGCCCATCGCCACTCGCTCGGAAGCTAGCGTCGTCCTGGCGATCCGCCAGCCATCGCCCGGCTTCCCCACGACGCAATCGTCTGGCACGAAGACCTGGTCGAGGAAGACTTGGTTGAACATCTCCCGGCCGGTCATCTCGCGCAGTGGCCTGACGTCGATCCCCGGGCTGTTCATCTCGACGAGGAAGTAGCTGAGGCCCTTGTGCTTGGGGGCGGAGGCGTCGGTGCGGGCGAGGCAGATGGCCCAGTCAGCCTCGCGCGCCAGCGAGGTCCATACTTTCTGGCCCGTCAGCAGCCAGCCGTCCTCGGTCCGTTCTGCCCTGGTGCGCAACGAGGCAAGATCGGAGCCCGCCTCAGGCTCGCTGAAGAGCTGGCACCAGCTGATCTCGCCGCGCAACGTCGGCCGTGCGAACCTGTCCTGCTGCGCCGGGCTGCCATGGCCGAGAATCGCGGGCACCGCCCAGCCGCCGATGACGAGGTCAGGCCTGGCCAGCCCGGCCCTGGCCAGCTCGGCGTCGATCACGAGCCCGGCTGCGGGAGACGCGGCCAGACCGTAGGGAACCGGCCAGGACGGCGCCGCATAACCGGAGTCAGCCAGCCGGCGGCGGCGCTCTTCCGCACCCAGCTCGGCGATCTCGGTAGCCACGGCACTGGCCGCGCTTCTCGCTGCCGCCAGCTCGTCGCCGGCCGCGCCCGTGTTGCCGGGGAACGCGGTGTCGTCCACTGTCAGCCGCCGGCGCTCGCCAGCCATCGCCAGCGTCGCCGCCCGGTCCCGCCAGCGGCCGCTGCCGCCGAGCAGCTGACGCAGCGCAACTGCCCGGCGCAGGTACAAGTGCGCGTCGTGTTCCCAGGTGAAACCGATGCCGCCGAGTACCTGGATGCAGTCCTTGGCGTTGTCAACGGCGGCGTCGAGGCTGAACGCGGCGGCCGCGGCGGCCCCAAGTGCCAGTTCATCGGGCGCCTCGCCGATCGCCCTGGCGGCGTCCCAGGCAAGCACGGCAGCGGACTCCGCCCGGCAGAACATCGTGGCGCACAGGTGCTTGACGGCCTGGAAGGCACCGATCGGGCGGCCGAACTGCTGGCGTACCGCCGCGTACTCAGCTGCGGTGCGCGAGCACCAGTTCGCGACCGCCGCTGCCTCGACGGCGGCCAGCGCCGCGGCCAGGTCGCGGACCTGGGTGCACGTGATGCCGGGGAGCAGCGAATCCGGGCCGACGATCGCTTCCGCCAGTGAGACGTCGGCGAGCGAGCGGGAGAAGTCCGCGGGCGCGCGATCGGTCAGCACGATGCCGGGGTGATTGGCAGGCAGCAGGAACCAGAGCGTGTTGCCACTGTGGCCGGCCGCACCGGAGCTGAGCGGGCCGGCGTCAGGGCTGGTTGCGCCGATGAGCAGGTGAGTCGTATCGCCGCCGCCGAGGATTGGTCCGCTCGTCCCAGTCAGCGCTAGCGTGCCGCCGGTCCGGCGGACGGCGCGGACGGTTCCCGGCTCAAGCGCCACTGCGGCGGACAGATCTCCGCAAGCAATTGCCGCCAGCGCCGCGCCGGCCATGTCGGCGTCGTCGCAGCGCGCAAGTGCCAGGCCAGCCAGCATTGTCGGCATGATCGGCCCCGGCACGAGCGACTCGGTGAGCTGGGCGAGGGCGGCTGCGAGTTCGCAGGTGCCGCCGCTGTCCTCGGCCAAGGCAGCCGACAGACCCATCGAGAAGACGCCAAGATCGGCCAGGCTGGACCAGCGTTCCTTGGCGGCGCTATCCGGCCGGCCGCGAGCCGCCGCGGCCTCGCCCGGCCTCGCTGCGGCCCCCGCCGGATCCACGGACTCCTCGCCCGGTCCCGCTGCGGCCTCGCCCGGTCCCGCCGCGACATCGGCGTGCCTGCCAGGTTCCTGGCTGCGCACGATCTCGATCGTCGCGGCGCGCTTAGCCCATTCGCGAATCGAGGCCTGGATCGCAAGTTGCTCGTCGGTGATCGCGATGGGCAACTTTGTCCTCCTCCTCGACTGGCACTCAAAATTAGAACACGTTATACCTGTAGTGAGCCAGGGCGGCATGAGCGCACCCGGCCCTGCTGGCCGCCGGGCTAGCCGGCGGCTGGCGAGCCAGCGTCGCGGCCTGGTCAGCGGGGACTGCGTTGCTAGGCTGGCCGCGGCAACGCCGTAATCGAACTGGCGCCACGCGGGACCCCGCACGGACGAGAAGTTAGCAATGACAACGAAAGGCCGCGATGGCGACGCCGAGGACGCGTAGCAATGGCAACGCCGACCAGGCCACGCCGGGGCCCGCCGAGAGTGATCTTGGCTCGGCTGCGCAGCGGGAGCGCAGGAAGCGGATCCTGGATGCGACCCTCGCGCTGGCGTCCAAGGGCGGCTATGACGCGGTCCAGATGCGGACCGTGGCCGAGCGCGCAGACGTTGCGCTCGGCACGTTGTACCGGTACTTTCCGTCCAAGATCCACTTGCTCGTGTCTGGTCTGGCGCGCGAGTTCGAGCGGACTCAGGAGCGGCTTGACCGCTCGCCGGTACCTGGTGATACCCCGTATGACCGGATGCTGTACGTGCTCGGCCGGGTGACCAGGTCGATGCAGCGCGAGCCGTTGCTGACCGAGGCGATGACCAGGGCGTTCATGTTCGCAGACCCGAGCGCGGCCACCGAGGTCAATACCGTCGCGAAGATGATGGAAGACATGCTCACTAAGGCGATGCACGACGGCGAGCCGACGGCGGACGAGCGCGCTATCGCCCGGGTCATCGGTGATGTCTGGTTGTCGAACCTCGTCGCATGGGTGACCAGGCGCGCGTCGGCCAATGACGTTGCTTCACATCTCGAACTGGCCGCCCGGCTGCTGCTGCGCGAACCGTACTCGGGTGCTTAGCCGCGACGGGCGACGTCGATGATCAGTCGCACGCGGTGGCCCGAACCCGTCAGCTCCAGCACCCGGAACGGCTTCTTGGCCCGCAGCCCGATGCCGATTGAGGTTATGCCTTCGAAGCTACCGAGGCCGACGATCTGCCGGAACTCGCCGAATCCGGCAACTCGCACCAGATGCCGCTTGTTGGCCGGGAAACTGCTGGCGGCCGGCGCGAGAACGGTCACAAGCAGTTTGGCATGCCCGCTGGCGTGGACCACCATGCCCGAGCCCTGGGTCACGAAGACACGGACATATCGGACACGGTAGCCAGGTTTCTGACCCGGTCCGAGATCGATGACGAGCCGGTCGAAGCAGAGGTGGCGGCCGGCCCGCACATCGCGCACATTGGTCTGGACCATCTGACCGGCGTGACGCGGCCCGGTGCCCCAGTTGGCGGGGCACGGCCGGGCAGTGCTGGTGGCAGCCTGCGCCGGCACCGCGACAACCGCGCCGCTCAGGCTCACCAAGGCTGTCGTGGTCACTGCAACTGCAGTCTTCCTCATTTACTTCCTCCTCCAGCGCAACAGCTACCACAGGCGACACAACGACAGTAGCGACATCAGGAGGTAAAGGGAATGCAAAGACAAGTTATTGAAAAAACAAAGTCGGCACGGGACCTGCATGGCCAGGAGGCGTGCGGTCAGGTCCGAGTTGTGGCGTGGGTCAGGATCGGCGGGATACCAGCTTGCCGCGGAGGATGACGGCGCGCGGCGCGTCGAGCTGGCCGAGGTCGGCTCGAGGGTCGCCGTCATAGACGACGGCATCGGCCGGCGCGCCCGGCTCAAGTCCGGGCAGGCCGAGATACGCGCGGGCGCCCCAGGACGCGGCCGCCAGAGCCTCATGTGGCCGCACGCCCGCGACGGTGAGGGCGCGCACCTCATCGGCGATCCGGCCATGCGGACGCGAGTCAGTGCCGGCCAGCAGCGTGACACCAGCCTCGGCAGCCTGGGCAGCCAGCTGGCCGTGCACGCCGGCCCCGGCCAGGTACCAGGACTTGCGCGGGCTGTCTGGCTGCGCCGCGACCCGGTTAAAGCTCGCCATGATGACCGAGAGGGTAGGCGTCAGCGCGGTGCCCTGGGCAGCCATCTGAGGCAGTAGCTCTGGGTCGAGGCACATGCCGTGCTCCAGCGAATCGACGCCGGCCGCAACTGCGGCCGCACCGCCGGCCGCTTGCTGTGAGTGCACCGCCACCCGGCCGCCCGCCGCGTGCACCGCCGTCACGACCGCGGTAAGGATCGCCACCGGGACGGGCTGATCGTCTACGCCCCAGTCACCGATTAGCTTTGCCCAGCCCGTCCGTGCGGCCTGCGCTGCCGCGACAGCGGGCAGGTCATCCAGGCTGGCCCGGCGTCCCCAGTTGTCGAAGAACTGGCCGTGCTGCGCGATCCACATCCCGGCGTGCACGGCCCTGGGCAGATCGCGATCCTGGCCGAACCAGCCCGGCGGATCGCCGGCCAGTCCCGGCGCCCTGATGAATGTCACGCCTGCGTCGGCGTGATCGCGCAGATCAGCCCGGAGCAGTTCGTCCGAGAACGGCTTGCCTGGTTCCTCGGCGCCAGGATGAGTATGCGCGTCTACCAAGCCGGGCAGCAGCCAGCCTTCGCCGGTCAGCTCGGCGCCGGGAACCGGATCAGTAGTCCAGTGGTCACCGTCGGCATACAGGTCAACAAATTCGCCACTAGGCAAGGCGCGGCCGCGCACGCGCAGGACGCTCATGCCGTTGTCCAGTAGCTGGCTGTTGGCGTCGGCCAGTTGACCGAGCGCAGCTCGATCGAGCGGCTGATATGTGGCCGTGATCGGGTCAGCCCCGATGACCCAGTCCTCATGCTTGGCAGGATAGCGGCCGGTGTGTCAGCCCGGCCGAGTCCGGACTTGTAGCGGCGTCCCGATCGCTGCGCGGCGTGGTGCCGGGAACATCCGGCGCACTGATACTGTTGGTGATCAACGGTGCGTAGTTGGCACCGTCTCGCGGGCAGAGAGCTCGCGCGGTCGCTGTGCGAGCTGTCCGCTTCTCGGTGAATCTGTGGTTTCGCCGCTGTCGTCGACTCTTGACATGACGCGGCCCTGATCACCGATGGAGCCTGGCACACATATGCCTCACACCTCTGGGCGCCGCCGCGCGCCCGCGCACTACCGTGGCAAGCCGCGCCGGGGAGTACCTGGCGGGCAACGCTCGTCCCGTCCTGCCCGGCCTCTGCCCGAGAACCCAAGGTCCGAGCTGGATCGCGCTCTTGCTGCAGCTGCCGAAGTTCCGCAGCCTCCGGCCATGACGTTCGCCGAACTCGGTCTGGAACCGCGGTTGGTCAGCGCGCTCAGCGCCCGTAACATCCGCGAGCCGTTCGCCATCCAGGCCCGCGCCTTGCCCGACGCTCTAGCGGGCAAGGACCTGCTCGGCCGGGCCGAGACGGGGTCCGGCAAGACGCTGGCGTTCGGCCTGCCGATGCTCAGCCGGATCGCGCAGATGCCGGCCCGGCCCCGGGAGAAGGCCCCGCGAGGCCTGGTCCTCGTTCCCACCCGCGAGCTCGCGGAGCAGGTCGCCGGCGTGCTGACGCCGCTCGGGCGGAGCATCGGCGTGAGCGTGACCACGGTCTACGGCGGAGTTCCGATCGGCCGGCAGATCACCCGGGTCGGGCACGGTGTGGACATCGTCGTCGCGACTCCGGGTCGGCTGATCGACCTGCTCGACCGCAGGGCCTGCACCCTCCAGGACATTCGCATCACGGTGCTGGATGAGGCAGATCACATGGCTGACCTCGGCTTCATGCCGTCAGTTACCCAGATACTGGACCAGACTCCGGCCGGCGGCCAGCGCCTGCTGTTCTCCGCGACCCTTGACCGCGGGGTGGACCAGCTTGTGCGTGCCTACCTGACCGACCCGGCGCTGCATGCGGTCACTCCTGAGGTCGTGGCCGGCGGTGCTGCTGAGCACAGCCTGCTTGTCCTCGACGCGGAGGACAAGCTCGCGGTCGCTGCGGAGATGGCCAGCAGGCCCGCCCGCACGCTGTTCTTCGTGCGGACCAAGCACGGCGCCGACCGCCTCGCCAAGCAGCTCGAGCGCGCTGGCGTCAGCGCGGCGGCCATCCATGGCGACCGGAACCAGAACCAGCGCCAGCGCGCCCTGGACGCGTTCGCGGCCGGTTACCCGAGAGTGCTAGTCGCGACCGACGTTGCGGCGCGCGGCATTCACGTCGACGACGTCGAGTTGGTCGTGCACTTTGACCCGCCCAACGATCACAAGGATTACCTGCACCGGTCCGGCCGGACCGCGCGTGCGGGGGCAACCGGCCTGGTAGTGACGCTGGCCGTGCGCGATCAAGTGCGCGAGATCCAGCGGCTGCACGACGCGGCCGGCGTGGCGCCCGCCCGCCACCAGGTAGCAGCCGGCCATCCGGTGGTTCGCGAAATCGCGACCACCGGCACGCCCGTGCCGCCACCACCGCCAGCCCCGGACTTCGGCGCGCGCCCGGCCGGCGCGCCACCCCGCACCCGCCGCGGCACCAGCAGGCCGCCGCGCGCAGGAACACCGCCCCGCCAGGGAACACCGTCCCGCCAGGGAACACCGTCCCGCCAGGGAACGCCGTCCCGCCAGGGAACGCAGTCCCGCCAGGGCACGCAGTCCCGCCAGGGCACGCAGTCCTGGCAGGGCACGCAGTCCCGCCAGGGAACGCAGTCCCGCGCCGGGTCGCAGCAATCGGTGAGCCGCCGGCAACCACCTCGTTAACCAGGTTGCCTGGACGCCCTCTGATAGTGACGGGGGTCACGCCCCTCCCCGGGCTGCACAGGATGACGCGCAGGCTGATTGCGCGTTAAGTATGAAGTCGGGAACTTCGCAAACCTGTCGTGGACGCAGCCCGCGACCGGCTGCGCCGAACCTCGTCGACCAGTCCCAGCGGCAGCATCCGCGCCGCCGCCATCTCGCCGTGTTCGGCACTCAATCGGGGGTTCAATCCTTGCAGCCTGCTCACTGGCGGCGGCAACTCAGCGCCGGAACATCCGTCGCGGCTGCCGCGGCCGGATCGATGCTGCTGCTGTCGGCCGCGATGCCATCACAGGCTGCCACCCAGCCGCCCGCCGCCAAGGCCGCGGTGCCGCAGGGCATTGCCGCGTCCGGCCTGGTTGCGAAGCCAGTGTTCGCGACACCAAGCCGGACCAGGGAGACCGTTTCCCTGGTCTTGAAGGAGCGCAACCAGCGTGGCCTGGAAGGCAGTGTCGAGCGCGGCATGCGCGGCGGATACCTGTCGGTGGCCAAGTTCGCCAGCGTGTACGGCCAGCCGCGCAGCCGGATCAGGGCGCTGCAGAACTACCTGGCTCGCTTCGGTATCCGGGCAACCGGGAGCGCTGACCGCCTGGATGTCACTGCGACGGGCACCGCCGCGCAGTTCGACAAGGTGCTCTCGGTCCGCCAGCAGGAATACGCCGTCCAGGGAACTCCGGCCAGCGGCGGCCTCGCCGGCCGGCCGGCCGTTACCATCCACGGCACGACGGACAGGCCGTTGCTGCCGGTCAATCTGGCCGGTTACGTTCAGTCGATCCTCGGGCTGACCAACTACCCGATCTTCGCCAGTAACGCTGTGCATACTCTCCGGGCGGAGGTGCGGTCCGCGCCGCGCGGGCTTCAGCAAGGCAATCGGACGCCGCAAGACTTCGCGCGGCAGTACGGGCTGAGTCCGCTGTATCGCCGCGGTGACCGCGGGCAGGGCCAGACTGTCGGCATCATCACCTACGCCAGCATGCGTCCTTCCGACGCCAACCATTTCTGGGCCAGCATCCTCAAGATCCGCACGAAGGCCGACCGGATCGCCCTCGACAATATTGACGGTGGCGCCGGACGGGTCAGTAGCGTCAACGGATCTCCCGAGAGCACCCTGGACGTCGAACAAGCGGGCGCGATCGCACCAGCGGCCAGCATCGTCGTCTACCAGGCGCCGAACACCGACTACGGCGCCGCGGACGCGTATTTCGCGGCCGCTAGCCAGGACCGGGTGAGCACGCTGTCGACAAGCTGGGGCTTCTCCGAAACCGAGCTTGCGGCCAACGCCAAGGCCGGCCATGAGTCGGCTACCTACGCCGCCGCCGTTGACGAGGCCTACCTTGAGCTGGCGGCGCAGGGCCAGACTTCGTTCGCTTCGGCAGGTGATTACGGCGCCTACGACGACTCGCACGACAGCCCGCAGTCCTACACCAATCTCTCGGTCGACAATCCCGGCGACAGTCCGTGGGTCACCACCGCCGGCGGCACGACGATCGCGGGCCAGATCCCGCTGTACGGCAACAACGGCAAGCTGGCCGCAACCGTGCATATCTCGGCGCAACGGGCCTGGGGGTGGGATTGGCTCTGGCCGCACTACGCGCTGTTCGACCATGGGAGCGCCCCGTACACCTCCGAGGCGCAGTTCGCCACCGACGTCAGCAACATCTGGGGCAGCGGCGGCGGATATAGCAGAACCGAGCTGCGCCCGGCCTACCAGCTCGGGATCGCGGGCCTCGGTGACTACACCGCCGTGCCCTACCTGGCCCCGGCAGCGGCCAGGAAGTTCCCCGCCACCAGCCTGTGGCTGCCAACCCGCTGGTCCGCCTGGGACAAGGTAAGCCAGTCCGCGGCGCCGCCACGTCTGATCAACGGCCACGCCACCGGCCGGGCTGTTCCCGACCTGGTCGCAGACGCCGATCCGTACACCGGGTACGAGGAGTACTTCAGCGGATTCCCGGCCAGCCTCGGTCATCTCGAGCAAGGCTGGGGCGGAACCAGCTTCGTGGCTCCGCAGCTGAACGGGGCAGCCGCGGTCATCGACTCCGACCTCGGACACCGCGCCGGATTCTGGAATCCTGCCATCTACCGGTTCGCGGCCGGTCCCGCGTCGCCGTTCGCACCACTTGACAGGACCGGGGCAGGTAACGACAACCTTTACTACACAGGCACGGCCGGCCACCTCTACAATCCTGGCTCTGGCCTTGGCACGCCAGACCTGGCGAAGCTGGCCGCGGACTTCCGCGCACGCCGGTAGGCCTACTCGCCGGAGGAAGCTATTGGCCGCACGGCAGTGGAATCACAACATCCACTACTACCCGCTAGTGCTGCGCGCGGTTCCGTACGGTGCCAAGCGCGGCCTGGAAATTGGCTGCGGCGACGGCATGCTGGCCCGACAGCTGGGCAAAGCGATGCCGCGGCTGACGGCGATCGACCGCGACGCGCCTAGCATTGCGTCAGCGCGCCGCCAGGATGGCGGGCTGGGCATTGAGTACCTGCACGGCGATTTCCTCAGCCACGACTTCGAGCCCGAGTCATTCGATTTCATTGCGTCGGTGGCGACGCTGCATCACATGGACGCCATGGCAGGCCTGCAGCGCATGCGTGCGCTGCTGCGGCCAGGCGGCAGGCTCGTAGTGATCGGGTGCGCGCGGTCCAGCAACCTGGCCGACCTGCCGGCCGAGATCGGTGGCATGGTGCTCCACCGGCTGAAGCTGCTACGTCAGTTGTGGACCGAAAGCGGCGGCCCGACGTTCTGGCCGCCGCCGGAGACGTATTCCGGGATGCGCCGCAAGGCCATGGCCGTGCTGCCGGGCTCGTCCTTCCGGCGCTTGCTGCTCTGGCGGTACGCGTTGATCTGGACCAAGCCAGAGCGCTGACCGCGCCCGGCTGGCGGCATGTCGCGAAGCCGACTTCAACGCGCTGACCTGCTAATCTGGCATCTGAGATGTCACCTAAGGTTTGCCGAGCCGTCACTGCGCCGCGCCCATTTCCGGCAGCAAGATAGCCGACGGTGTGAGCGTGCGAATCGCTTATGTCACAGAGTCCTTTCCGCCGGACGTCAACGGCGTCGCGCACACGGCCGTGCGCGTCGCTGAGCATCTGCTATCGCGAGGGCACCAGCCGCTCGTGATCGCGCCCGAGACTGCGAACGGGGTGGATCGCCCTGATCGCGCATTTGATTTCCCTATCGTCCGGATACGATCTATTGGCGTGCCCGTCTACCCCGGACTGCGCGTCGGCCTGCCCGGCTCAGGTGTCCGGGACGCGGTGGCGCGCCACAAACCCGACCTTGTCCACCTGGCCGGCCCATTCGTGCTTGGCGCCGGTGGCTGCGCAGCCGCTGTTGACCAGCAGTTGCCCATCGTCGCGGTGTACGCGACGGACCTGCCTGCCTACGCGCGCACCTACCATGCCGGCTCGGTCGGCCAGGCGATCTGCTGGTGGCGCCTGCGGAAGATACACAATGCCGCCGACCGGACCCTGGCACCGTGTACAGCGACCGCAGCCGACCTGCGTGAGCACGGAATCGAGCGGGTGCAGGTATGGGCCCGTGGCGTGGACTGCGTGCGCTTTGATCCGGCGAAGCGAAACAAACAGCTACGGGCCGAGATGGCGCCTCATGGCGAGCTGATTGTCGGCTACATAGGGCGGCTGGCCGCCGAGAAAAGGATCGACCTGCTGGCTCAGGTGGCCAGGCTGCCGGGCGTGCGGCTCGTCATTGTCGGCAGCGGCCCGCATGAGGCGGCGGTGCGGCGGGCGGTTCCGAATGCGTTGTACCTCGGCCAGCGCGGTGGCGAGGACCTGGCCCGGATCTACGCGAGCCTCGATGTGTTCGTGCACGCCGGGCCGCACGACACCTTCGGTCAGACGCTGCAGGAGGCGGCGGCCAGCGGACTGCCTGTGGTCGCCCCGGCCGCGGGTGGGCCGCTTGACCTGGTTCGGGAGGGTATCACCGGATTCCTGGTCCCGCCGGGCGACGCCGGCGCACTGGCTAGCGCCGTCGCCAAGCTGGCCGCCGACCCGCGGCTGCGCATGGCGCAAGGGATCGCCGGACGACAGATGGTGTTCGGCCGGACCTGGCCGACGATGTGTGACGAGCTAATCGGTCACTATGTTGATGTACTTGACTCTTACGGCTCGACGGCAACGGAACGGACGGCGGTGGCCGCATGACCACGTTCGTGGCCCTCGGTGACTCGATCACCCTGGGGATCGGCGATCCGGTCCGGCTTGGACCCGCGGCCGGCCGCCGGACTGGCGCCCGGGGCTGGCGAGGCTGGGCCAACCTGCTGGCCGACAGCTTGGTGGACCCGGAGCTGCACATAGTCGCCGGCAACGGAGCGTGCATCGCCGATCTCGAGCGCGACCAGCTGCCCGCGGCGCTCCAGCTTCGGCCAGATGTCGCTAGCGTCGTGATCGGAGTGAACGACACGCTCCGGCCGAACTTCGACCCGGACCGGATCGGCGCGTCTGCCGCGCACACGATCGGCGCACTGCGTGCGGCGGGCGCCGAAGTTCTCACCATGCGGTTGCCAGACCCGGGCCGGATGCTCCGGCTTCCTGGCGTGCTGGCCAGGCCACTTGCCCGGCGGGCCGGGGATCTAAATGACGCGGTAGACGCGGCGGCCGCGCGATTCGGTACGTTGCACTTCGATGCGGCGATGGACGCCGAGACCTACGATCCGCGCATGTGGGCTGTCGACCGGTTGCACCCGAGCGAGCGGGGCCACCGGCTGATCGCGCGCAGGTTCCACGCGCTGCTTGCGCAAGCGGGTTTTCCGGTCGGGGTGGCGCCGGGCGCCGAGCCCGAGAACCCGCCGCCGAGCAAGGCGGAGCAGATGGCCTGGATGGCCACCAAGGGCACGGCCTGGGTCGCGCGGCGCTCGACCGACCTTGTCCCCAGCCTGCTGGCGATGGCGTTTGCCGAGTGGCGGGACGGCCAGGCTGCTGCTAGCCAGCCGACCGAGGTCGCTGGCGCTGCTGATTCCGCCGAGGCGCTGGACATGTCGGTTTAGACGGCTCTGGCCGGGACATGCCGTAGTGAGTTAGCTTGTGTCGGCATGACGTGGCAACCGGAACTGGACGAGCTGCGCAGGCGGCAGCAACTAGCCGAGCAGATGGGCGGCCCGGACAAGGTCCGGCGGCAGCACGACGCTGGCCGGCTCACTGTCCGCGAGCGCCTGGCCGCGCTGCTGGACGAGGCCTCGTTCCGCGAAATCGGAGCGTTGGCGGGAACGGCCGCCTACGAGCCTGACGGTCGGCTGGCCGGCTTCACGGCCGCCAACTTCGTCACCGGAACGGGGCGCATCGGCGGCCGCAAGGTGGTCGTCGGCGGCGACGACTTCACCATCCGCGGCGGCGCCGCCGATGCCGCGATCGTCGGTAAGCAGATCTACGCTGAGCAGCTGGCTAACCAGCTCCGGCTGCCCATAGTCCGCCTAGTCGAGGGAACCGGCGGCGGGGGTAGCGTCAAGTCACTTGAGCAGACCGGTCACACGTACGTGCCAGTCAACCCGGGCTGGGATTACGTCGTGGACAACTTGTCCGTGGTGCCGGTGGTCGCGGCCGGGCTCGGGCCGGTGGCCGGGCTCGGCGCCGCGCGGCTATGCGCCTCGCACCTGTCCATCCTGGTCGAGGAGACGGCGCAGCTGTTCGTGGCCGGCCCGCCAGTGGTCAAAAGCGGCGTCGGCGAGGACCTCGGCAAGCAGGAGCTGGGCGGCACGCGAGTGCATGCCCGCAACGGCGCCATCGACCTCGTCGCCGCGTCCGAGCCGGACGCGTTCGAGCTGATCAGACGATTCCTGTCGTACCTGCCGCCCAGCGTGTACTCGCTGCCGCCCGTGACCGGATCAGATGATCCGGCCGGACGGCGTGAGGAGTGGTTGCTTTCCGCCGTGCCGCGGGATCGGCGCCAGCCTTATCGCATCCGGGAGATCCTGGCCGCAGTCCTCGATGCCGGTTCGGTGCTGGAGATCCAGCGGTACGGCGGGTCGATTGTTACAGCGCTGGCGCGACTGGACGGCCACCCGGTCGGCGTCGTCGCCTGCGACCCGTACGTGGCCGGCGGCTGCATGACCGCCGAGGGCGCCGACGCTGTCATCAGGCTCGCGGACCTGTGTTCCACATTCCACCTGCCCATCGTGACGTTCACTGATCAGCCCGGACTGCTGATCGGCAGCCGTGCAGAGCAGCGCGCAACTATCCGACACGGTGTCCGGGCCATCAGCGCGGTGTACCAGGCCACCGTACCTGGCGCCGAGATCATCGTCCGCCGCGTATTCGGCGTGGGCGGCGCCGGCCTGACTAACCGGCACCGCATCATCCGGCGGTGGGCCTGGCCGTCGGCCGACTGGGGTTCGCTGCCGGTCGAAGGCGGGATCGAGGCGGCGTATCGCGCCGACCTTGAGCGCGCCGGTGATCCTGCGGCGCTGCTCGCCGATATCCGCGCCAGGCTTGACGCTGTGCGCAGCCCGATGCGAACCGCCGAGCGATTCGGCATCGAGGAAATAATCGATCCGCGCGAGAGCAGGCCGTTGCTCTGTGATTGGGTGCGGGATGCGTATGCCGTGCTACCCGCACAGCCAGGGCGGCCGTCTTTCGGCACCCGTCCGTGATTGCTGGCCCGCTAACCGGGCGGCCTCTTAGTGGCAGACCCTGCCGTCGATCCGCTCCCGGAGGAATCCGCACGGCCATTGTGCCGTGCGTATTCCAGGGCTATTCCCTGCCGAGTCAGGCCTCAGAGAGCTGATCCGGCGAGAACTCGCGTTCGCCACGCCACTCCGCAGCTCTCCGGTCCGCCTGGTGGCCCTTCTTATCTGGCAAAATCTCGGCCGGGGGATCAACTGCTCAGCATGGTTACTGGTCACTGCGGGAATGGCCGGCCTGGGGGAACATCATGAGCACTGATATGTCTGACCGATCTGGCTTGGCCGCCAGGCCCGCCTTCTACGATGACAGCGACCTGAACTACCTGGATTACTGGTCAGACCGCGACTACGAGCATCACGCCGAGGTCATGGCTATCCGTCGGCTGCTCGGCGGGCTTTCGTTCCGGGACGCGCTGGATATCGGCGGTGGCTACGGGCGGCTCAGCGTCGTCCTGTCGGAGCACGCGACCAAGGTCACGCTGATCGATTCCAGCAGCCAGCAAATTGAGCTGGCGCATCGTTTCCTCATCGGTCATCCGCGCATCGAATGCCGGGTAATGGATGCGGCAGCGCTCCGATTCAAAGACCAAAGCTTCGATCTCGTTACCCTGATCAGGGTTCTGCACCATCTGCCCGACCCGGCGGACGAGCTCCGCGAGATGTATAGGGTCTTGCGTCCTGGTGGCTACGCAGTCGTCGAGGTCGCTAACTCCACGCACGCGATCAACAGGGTCCGTTACCTCGTCAGACACGAGCAGATACCGCTGACCGCCATCAATGTTCGGTCGGCGCGCAGCAGGCAGCCCGACGGCATCCCGTTTGTCAATCATCATCCGCATACGATCATCAGCCAGCTAACAGCTGCCGGATTTGCGGTGCAGCGGTCATTGTCGGTATCCAACCTGCGACATCCCGCACTGAAGAAGGCGCTACCACTACGGTCGATGCTGCTGGCTGAAAAAGTCCTGCAGAAGGGTCTGGCGCGGGTCACTTTCGGGCCGAGCCTGTTCCTTCTGCTTCGCAAGCGGCCCGCCTGACAGTGCCTAGCCCGGCTGTGCGAAGATCACGCGGCTGCTGGCGAGATCATAGGTAACGGCGAAGTTCTTCAGGAAGCCGTTACCTATCAAGCCGTCGTAAATGATCTTCTGAAACATCACGTCCGGGTTGACCTGGCGGATAAGCGGCTCGCCTGCGACGCTGATGTCGCCGGTGAGAGTGGTGAAATAGCGGCTGAAGGAGTTGCCCGTTTCGTCCGCGCCATCCCGCTTGCGGACGCGGTCGCCGCCCAGGTCGATGCTGAGCTCACTGGCGAGCCCCTCGTCAAGGCTCAGACAGTCGCTGCCGGAGTCGACCTCCACGGTGACCGACTTCCCGCCGGGGAGTTCGAGCGGGAGGTAGACCTCGGTGGCGTACCCGTCGCGATGCACCGTCACCGGGATGCAGCGACCCGACGCCGCGCGGGAAGCTACTGAGCGCTCGTCCTCGATGACGACGCGCCCGGCCGGATAATCAACCGTCACCGGGACCGACTGGAAGAAACTCAGCGACATGATTCCCTCGACTCCGTCAAGGCCGGCCCCATCGCTCAGGTCGAATGTGCCGACGGGTACCGATTCCTGATGAAGGCTTGCGAACCGGAGCGAGGCCAGCTTGCCCATCGGCGTGCTGACCTCCGGCCCGGACATCCTCCTACCGGTAAAGGTAGTTCCATCCGGGGCGCAGCCGACTCGCGTGGCCAGCGATTGCGAGATGAGGTTGACGCCGGTGCCGGTGTCGAAAATGAACGTCGCCTCGATGTCGCCAAGACGAGCCGGAACGGTAGTCAAGTGAGCCAGATACTCGAAGGCCACTGAAGATGTCACGGCCAGACAATATCTGTTGCTGGCAACGCCGGACTCTGGCAATGTCAGGCATCCATGGAGTTCAGGCGATACGCGCCCGCGGACATGCCGGGCATCATTGTCCTGTGTGAGGCCGAAGGCTGGCCGTCGCTGCCTGCTGATCCGCAGCGAGCCCATCGGATCCTGACCAATCCTGGTGTAACGACCTTCGTCGCCGTTGACGGTGAGCACGTGGTTGGCTTTATGTACCTGCTCAGCGACGGCGAGGTCCAGGCGTACATCGCGACAATGGCAGTAGCGGCCGCCCGCCGGGGACAGGGCATCGGCACGAGGCTGATCAGCGAGGCATTCGCCGCGTCCGGCGCCGAACGCATCGACCTGCTGTCGGCTGCCGACGGCTTCTACGAGAAGTTGCCACATCGCAGATTGCCGGGCTTCCGCCTCTACCCTGGGCGACCCGTCAGCTGAGGCGGCTGCCGGTCTCGGCGCCCGTGGCTGAGCTGAGCAGGTCACTCATCGGGCATGGCGGCGCGGCATTGGGGGCAGGTAGTGGGCGGGTCGGCGTCCGCTAGGGTGCCGCATGCCGGGCAGACCCGCTTCAGCCAGCATGCGGGGTCGCCTGGTGCGTCATGTTCCGGCACCTTGGTCGCGTCATCGTCGCCTGTCTGGTTCATCGCTGACCCTTCATCGCTGACCCGCAGCCTTTCCGGTAGGACCGCCGTCGTGAGGATCACTGGCCGGCGATTGAGTCAAGTGCAGTGTCCGGGTCGCGCAGCGCGTTCTTGTCCACCGGCCGGCCGGCCGCCGCGCACGAGACTCTGAATCGCCTCGTTCGCGTCCCAGATATTGACGTTCATCCCGGCCAGGACGCGTCCGCCGGTGCCGAGCCAGAAGGCGATGAACTCATGCCCGGCGACGTCACCGCGGAACACGACCTCGTCGTAGCCGTCCGGCTCGACGTAGCCGGAGCATTCCATGCCCAGGTCGTATTGGTCGGTGTAGAAGTATGGCACCCGGTCGTAGCTGACTTGCTGGCCGAGCATCGCCTTGGCCGCCGCCTGCGGTTGGTGCAGCGCGTGAGCCCAGTGTTCGACCCGGATGTGCTTGCCCAGCAGCGGGTGGTAGGCGTTGGCGACATCACCCGCGGCGTAGATATCGGGCTTGGAGGAGCGCAGCCGCGAGTCAACCCAGATGCCATTGTCGACCTCGAGGCCTGCCGCTGCGGCGAGCTGGCTGTTCGGCGTGATCCCTCCGGCGATGATCGCGTCGGCCTGGATGTGTCGGCCGTCGGCCAGGCGTACACCGGTTGCGTGGCCGTCGCTGCCGGTGATCTCGCTGATGTGGACCCCGCAGCGCAGGTCCACACCGTGGTCACGGTGCAGGCGGGCGAAGACTTGGGCAACTTGCCGGCCGAGTGCCCGCAGCAGCGGCAGCTCCGCCATCTCCAGTACGGTCACGTCGCGCTGTGCCCGATCTTGCCACCACTCGCGCACCCGGACGAGCAGACGGCATTGACGTGTAGGTATAGCGTCCACGCTCGACAACGAGCTAGACGGCCTTGAGTTCTGGCCGCGCGGCGGCGATCAGTCACTCGCGCTCTTGGTCGCAGCCGTCAACGTCGAGGACTGACAGCCAGTCCTTCCGGCCAGCGTTCGCTTGAGCCCTGGCCGTCCCACTCAGTGCCACGTCCGTATATGGACACAACAGGCGCGCCGTGGTACATATCGAGTCCCGAATCCTGATGACTCTGAGAATAGGAGGAATTATGCATCTAATGCGTAAATTGATGGCCGTCGCATCAAGCACCCTGGTGGTCGCCGCCATGGGAGTCGCCTGGGCGGGCACAGCGTCAGCGAGTGCCAGCCCAAATTACATGTGCGTCAATGCAAATGACGGCCTCGGGGACGAGTGTGCCTTCGACAACAACGTGGCCAACAGCAACGTCGAAGCGGATCCGCCGGGCGCACCCTACGCGTCGGATGAGCAGTGGTTCTACCCGACCAGCCCGACCAGCTACGGAAAGATCAGGCAGAGCGGTGGCAATTTCTGCATGCAACTCGACCACGCCGCTGGGAACGTGATCATCGAGGCCACCTGCAGCTCGTCGTCGCCTAGCTATCAGGAATGGCTACCCGAAGCAGCCGGTCAGGGTGTACTTTACATCAGCGAGTGGCAGGCGAACCCGACCCTATGCCTGACTTACAACGCAGATGAAGGTTACCTCGACGCGGTGAAATGTAATAAGAGCGCCTGGTACCAGCAGTTCTTCAATTAACTAGCAGCGCCCAGCGCGGCGGGCGCACTCTGGTCCGCCGCGCTGGTATGTATGGTGCCCCTGGCCACTTGGCCGGGGGCTTTCGCATACCTAAGCCTCGGACGATTCCTTCAATTCAACGTCGGTGGCCAAGACTCGGAGCTGCCTTCGGCGCTCGGCTACCGCAAAGAAGAAAGCTACGACTGCGCCAAGTACGCCCATTCCGGTCCCCACCGCTGAGAGGACAGCCAAGATGGTTTCTGACTTGCTCGTCCGTTTGATGATCGCTGCTGAGCTGATCGAGTCCGGGGCCCTCGTCGGTGTCGGGTGAATCGTTTCGCTCGGATGTGGGCTCGGCGATGCAGTCACGGTGATCGTGACCGCCGGAAGCGACTTTGACCCGACCGCCGCGCTCGCGAGGACTAATGTTAAGGAGCCGAGCACGGCTGCGACGACAACGGCCCCAGCGCCGATCCACGCCGCCGTGATCGCCGGGTTCCTCGATGGTTGCCTCGATCGGTATGCGCTGCTGCCACAATGCCCTCGTGGTGACACGATGCCGGATGTGGCAACCGTTGTCGTAGCCCAGTCCGACGAATTGGCCGCCTGGGTCGGCGTCGTCGGTGTTGTCGTCGGGGTCTTTTGACCGCTGGAGTCGACTCGCTTCGCAAGCGCATGGCAGACCGTGCTGAGCGCAAGCAGAGGTTGATCACCTGAGGGGCCAACATCATCGTGGCCGGACTCGCTCTTATCAGGACGCGAGCCGACGCTGGAAACGACTACAGGCAGCAGCCGTTGGTCGAGATGATCCAGAACCGTGAGGACGCCTGCAGAGCGGTACCGTTCCAGCCATGTCCGCGATATTGCAGACACTCGTCGGCGCTAGTGCCGCGTTAGCCGGCGGGTTTCTGGCCGCATGGTGGCAGACCAGCCGCGTCGATCAGGTCGCGCAGAAGATCCGCCGCGCCGAACGCCGTGAAGCAGGCCTGATTGCCCCTGACGCCAAGCTGCACAGCGACGGCAGCCCCGACTTACCCTGAGCCGTCTGGGGCATCGCCGTTCGCCTGCTGCAACGTCTCGAACAGCGTGCCCAGCAACGACTGAGCCGCCGCCACGCGCCCGTCACCCTGCCGGTCTTCGAGCCGGGCGGCCTTGTCGATCGCGATGGCCGCCGAGCTCATCCCGGGCCTGCGCGTCCCTGAGCGGCGGCAGCTTCGTCGTCTCGAACTCCGGACCCGTGGGCCCGGGGATGACCTGCGTATACGGCGACTCGACCCGATCCAGTATCCGGCCGGTGCCGCGGCTGCGCGCTGCGGGCTCGTCTGGTACTGCCGGACACACGACGGACGCACATCGGCCGCCTGGGACCTGATGACCGGCCCGGACGGGACGTTTTGGCTGGTCAGACAGTGGGGCGCCTGGGGCTCGAACCCAGAACCCACGGATTAAAAGTCCGCTGCACTACC
>JBKQTJ010000117.1:0-17167 GCA_052143255.1 Streptosporangiaceae bacterium
CTGCCGCAGCTGGCGCGGACGCCGGCGGTGGTCGTCTGCTCGGGCGCCTAGTCGATCCTGGACGTCAGCGCCACCGCCGAGCTGCTTGAGACGCTCGGAGTCCCGGTACTCGGCTGGCGGACTTCGACCCTGCCGATGTTCTACAGCGGTGATGGCGGCCCGCCGGTCTCGGCGACCGTCGCGCAGGCCGCCGAGGCCGCCAGGGTGGCGGCGACGCACTGGCAGCTCGTTCCCTCCGGCGGGCTTCTCCTGACCCGCCCGCCGACGGGCGGTCTTGATCTTGAGGCCCTCGTGACGGAGGCGGTGGAGCGGGTGCGCCGCGCGGGCGTGACCGGCCAGGCAGTGACACCTGCGGTGCTGGCAGCGGTCGAGGAACTAAGCGATGGCCGCAGCGTCGCGGTCAACCGGCGCCTCATCGCGGACAACGCCGAGCTTGCCGCGCGGGTCGCGGTTGCCTACGCGGGCCTGTCGCCGAGGTCGACGATGGCGGCGACCGGCCCGCCGCCGTCGGGGCCCTGATGCGCAGCTGACACCGATACGAACACCGCAGGGTCTCCGGTCACGGCCGCGGCGACGCCGCCGACGCAGGCCTTTATCTGCCGGTGCCAGTGCACATCGGAGTCGTCTAGCATCGCGTTACGCCGGCCCCGGACCCGCCCGTCCTGACTGGCCTCGCATTTCAGGAACACGTTGACCAGCCTGCCGTCCAGGTCGCTGCGGTGCGGCCGGTCCGGCAGCGGCAGGCCGGCGTCCCGGATCGCTGCCCAGATGCCATCGGTGTCCAGCGCGTCCGCCATCACCGAATGACCGATGCGGTATCTTCCGCCGATGCCGCGCACATTCCCGGCCACGACCACCTGCGCCCGGTCGAGCTCTACGCCGGACGAGCACGAGGCCACCGCAGAGCACAGCGCACGGTTGCGCATGACGTCGCTGTCGGCGGGCATCGCGATCTCGCCGAGCGCGACCGCGATGCCGAGGGCGGCCGTCCCGTTGGACACGTCCATGGACTCGCCGGTGTTCTCGGTCCAGACGCTCTGCCCCCGGCTCGTCGCGTCCCGGATCGTGTGAATCGTCAGCAGCGGCGTCTTCGTCTGAACGTAGTGCACATCCGCCGGATCGCTGATGCCCGCCTGCGCCATCGCCGCGGTCACTGCGACCGCGACCTTGGCGATCATGGCAGTCCGGCCGATGTCCTCAGGGAGCAGCGGCTCGCTCATCGCGAACCCGACCGACAGCCGTGGTTCACCGGTGACCTCCGCCGCGCCCGGCGGCACCGTGGCGAAGATAGTCGCGTGCGGGCTGAGCACGCCATCGGTGCCGCCGGACCACACGATCGGCACCTGCGCGACCGCGTCGGCCCCGCGGCTGCCGCTGGCCACCAGCACCTCCCGGAACGCGCGATCGGCCAGGATCCGGGTGTAGTCGTTGACCCCGCCGTTGCCCTCGGTCTTGCCGATCACCGCGACGACCCGGTCGGCCTCGAGCACGCCGGCGTCGATCAGCTTCGCCAGCTCGCTGGCGTCGGACACGTGATGCAGGGGCACCTTGCGAACCTCGATCGGCTCGGGCACGGACCTTCCTCCTCGGCTAACTGGCTCGGGCTCACGGGATAACGGCAGTGCCGGCCTGCCCGGCCAGGGCATCGCCAATGTGGTGCAGCGACGTGATGATCGCCCGGCCGCCGCGCTCGGCGAACCGGCAGGCAGCCTCGACCTTAGGCCCCATGCTGCCCGCCGGGAAACGCCCGTCGGTGGCGAGTGCGCGCATCCGGGCAACCGGGATCTCCCCGATCGGGCGGGCGGCGGCGGTGCCCCAGCCCTCGATCACGGCTTCGACGTCCGTCGCGATGATAAGCGTGCCGGCACCCAGCTGGCGGCCGAGCACGGCGGCGGTTCAGGTCCTTGTCGATCACCGCTTCCACCCCCGCAGGCCGCCGCGGCCGCGATCTCATTCTTCACTAGCAGGTTGCCGACCTGCGGACCGTTGCCATGGGTGAGAACTACCGGGGTACCGGCGGCGACGATATCGGCGACCGATTCGGCCGCGACGCCGACGGCCGCGCGCTGATCCTGCGGCCGGGCGCTGCCATCGGGCGCCGTCATCGCGTTGCCGCCGAGCGCGATCAGGACGGTCATAGCCAGTCCACGTCGGCAGCTGTTCGCCCGCCGGAGAGCACGGCATAGCCCGGCCCCCGGTCGAAAAACGGCTCTGCGGCCGGCCGCGTCGCGCGCTGGTTGTCGCGCAGGACGCGGGTTGCGTCGTCGTCGGCCACCGGGTCATCGGCCGGACCGGTCAGCACCACGCCATAGTCAGCGGCCGCGGCCACGTGTGACACCTTGCCCCAGCGCACATCGCGGGCCACCAGCACCGGGTCGCGCTCGAGCGGGTCTCCCCAGCCGCCGCCGCCGGTAGTCCGGATCCGGATCACCGTGCCGGCCGGCACGAACTCGCCGTCGGCCAGGGCGTCGACCTCCCGCTCGGCTGGGCCGCCGGGATCAACCGTGATCTGGAACGGGCGTCCGGCGCGGCCGCCGTTCACGCCCCAGCAGGACAGGATGGAGCGGTCAGCGATCGACATGAAGTAGCCGTCCGCGCGCATCCGCAGGACCTTCTCGTAGCCGAGGCCGCCGCGGAACTTACCAGGCCCGCCCGAGTCCACGGCCAGGCCGAGCCGCTCCACCAGCAAGGGGAACCGGGCCTCGGTGAACTCTGCGGGCAGGTTCCGCGAGTCGGGCACAACGTGGATGGTGTCTTCGCCGTCCGCGTAGTGCCGCCCGCCCGATCCGCCGCCGAGCACCTCGCGCATGAGGTACGGCTCGCCGGCCGCTGTCTGCCCGTAGACGCCGGTGTAGCGGATCGTCTCCTGATCGGCGGGCATCTGCCCGCCGACGGCCTTGGCCAGCACGCCTGCGAACACGCCGAGCAGCCGCAGGATCACGAACGTGCGCGCGTTCGTCGGCGCGGGGAACACCGGGGTGAGCAGCGTGCCAGGCGGCGGGAAGCGCATCTCCATGAGCTCGACGATGCCCTCATTCACGTCCAGCTCGGACATCCGCTCGGGGCTATCGGCGAGGTTGCGCAGGATCGGCGCGAGCCACTTGGCGAGGAAGTTGCCGCCGGCGTAGTTCGCGCAGTGATTGATCGGGCCCTTCGCCTGCGGGCCGGTCCCGGTGAAATCGAGGATCAGCCGGGGCCCGCCGGGCTCGTCGGAGGCTGTCCTGGTGAGGGTGATCCGCTGGGTGTGCAGCCGCGGCGCGTCCACCCCGTCGTGCTCGGCATAGTCCTCCCACGTCCAGGTGCCGGCCGGGATCTTGGCCAGGATCTCCTGCCGGTAGATGCGCGTGGTGCTCGCCACTATCTCGTCGAAGCACGCCTCGACATCAGCGCGGCCGTAGCGGTCGAACAGCTCCGCGAGCCGGCGGGCGCCCAGCAGGCAGGCAGAGCATTCCGCGTCCAGGTCGGCGGCCAGGGAGTCGGGCATCCGTGAGTTGCGGGTCATGATGGTGAGCGCGGCCCGGTTGGGCACGCCAGCGTCCCAGAGCCGGATCGGCGGGACCATCAGGCCTTCGGAGAAGACGCTGGTGGCGTGGCTCGGCATCGAACCGGGCACGGCGCCGCCGATGTCATCGTGGTGGCCGAAGGCCTGCACGAACGCGACCACCCCCGGCTCGCCGCCAGCAGCAGGGCCGGCGGCGAAGACCGGCACGGTGACGCACAGGTCCGGCAGGTGACCGATGCCGCCCTCGGACAGGTACACGTCGTTGTGGAAGAACACGTCACCCGGCCGCATGGTCGGCAGCGGGAAGTCACGGGCGACAGGGTGGACAAGGGCGCTATAGGAGCGCCCGGTTAGCTTGCGCAGCAGCCGATCGTGGATCCCGGCACGGAAGTCGTGAGCATCCCTGATCATGGGGGATCGCGACGTCCTGCCGATCGCAGTCTCGACCTCTTTCTCGATGGCCGCCAGGCTGCCGGCCACGATCTCCAGCAGCACCGGGTCCACCGGCCCGCCTGACCTGGCGGTGAGCGTCGGCGCCGTCATGGCTGTCATCTCGCCGCCACCCGCAAATTGCCGAACCCGTCGACCCGCGCCGCGAATCCCGGATGCACCGGGACCGTGGCGCCGTACTCATCGATGATGGCGGGCCCGGCCACCTCGTCCCCGGCCGCCAGCGCGGGCCGCCAGAAGATCGGCGCATCGACCGGCCCGGCTGCCCGCCCGAAGACAACCGGGCGGCGGCCGGTCACTGCCCTGGATGCGTTGCCGTCCCCGGCCGCCAGCGCGGCAAGCCGGGGCCGCTCGATCGGGCCGATCCCGGTAATCCGCAGGTTCACCCACTCCACCTGCTGACGGGGATCGGCGCGGAAGTCGTACCCGTACAGCGCGCGGTGCGCCGCGTGAAAGTCCGCAGCGGCCGCCGCCGCCAGGGCCGGACCCACCGTGCCAGCCGCGACCGGCACACGAACCTCGAAGGCCTGGCCGAAGTACCGCAGGTCGGCGGTCCGGATCAGCCGGTGATTGTCCGCCGAAAAGCCCTGCGCGGTCAGGGCGTCATGCGCACGCGCAGCGAGCCCGGCGTAGGTCGCCTCCATCGCCGCGTAGTCCAGCTCGGACTGCCGCGCCACGCAGGTGCGGACGTAGTCGGTGCGGACGTCGACGGTCAGCAGCCCGAATGCCGAGACGTTGCCAGGGTTGCACGGCACCAGCACGCCGCGCACGCCGAGGATCTCGATCAGCGGGCAGACCAGCAGCGACCCGGATCCGCCGAACGTGACCAGGGTGAAGTCCCGCACGTCGAGGCCGCGCTTGACGGTGATCTGGCGCACCGCGTTGGCCTGGTTCCACGCGGAGACTTCCAGGATTCCGGCCGCGCACTCGTGGTCGGGCATGCCGAGCTTCGCCGCGAGATCGGCCAGCCCGGATCGCGCGGCGTCGGCGTTCAGCGGGATCTCCCCGCCGAGCAAGTGCGGCGGGATCCGGCCGAGCATCAGGTGAGCGTCGGTGACCGTGACGTCGCGGCCGCCCTTGGCGTAGCACAGTGGCCCCGGATCAGCGCCCGCCGACCGCGGCCCGACCTTGAGCGAGCCCTCCGGGGACACCCACGCCACCGACCCGCCGCCCGCGCCGACGGTGACGACGTCCACCATCGGGATCTTCGATGGGTAAGCTCCGACGCAGCCCTCAGTCGTCAGCGCGGGCGCGCCACCGACCACCACTGCAACGTCTGTCGAGGTGCCGCCGCCATCGCAAGTCAGCACCGAGGTAATGCCCGCGTTCTGCGCGATCATGGCGGCGCCGACGGCGCCCGCGGCCGGCCCGCTTAGCACGGTCGCGATCGGCCGGCCGATGATTTCCGTGGCCGTGGCCACCCCGCCATTCGACGTCATCACGTGCAGCGGCACGGCATCCGCGCGCAGGCCCGCCAGCCCGTGCGCGATGGCGGACAGGTACCGCGACACGCGCGGCTTGACCGCGGCATCGATCAGCGTGGTCATTGACCGCTCGTACTCCCGGTATTCGGGCAGCACATCCGACGACAGCGAAACCACCGCGCCCGGATGCTCGCGGGCCAGGACCCCGGCCATCCGTGCCTCGTGCTCGGGGTTGGCATAGGAATGCAGGAAGCACACGCCCAGTGTGTCGATGCCGCGATCGCGGAACCACCGGGCGACCGCGGTCGCCTGCGCCTCGTCGAACGGGCGCAGCTCTTCGCCGGTATGGTCCAGGCGCCCGGCCACCGTCTTGACCCGGTCCGGCGGCACGATCCGGTCGGGCTTGACCCAGAAGTAGGAGTTGCCGTATCCGTCCGGCACCGACTGCCGGGCGATTTCCAGCATGAACTCGAAGCCCTCGCTGGTAACGAACCCGAGCTCGCCCACGTCGCCGGCCAGCAGCTGGTTGGTCGCGATCGTCGTCCCGTGGCTAATGGACACGATCTCAGCCGGGCCGGCTGCGAGCACTCCGAGCATTTTCGCCAGCCCGGTCATAAACCCCTGCGCCGGGTCCGGGGGCGTGGACGGCGTCTTCGTCACCGTCAGTACACCGGTGACCTCATCGACGGCGACCACGTCCGTGAACGTCCCGCCGGTGTCAATGCCAATGCGAAGGCGGCGTCCGCGCATCGCCATCGGGTCAGCCGGCATTGGTAGAACCATACGGGAACGGGGTCGCCGCACCGCCCAGCAGCGCGTCCGCATGCCGTCGTATGAGCGCCAGATTACGGTCGGCGAGGTGGTCGAACTGCTGCGGTACCGAGGAGCCTGGTGTCAGCGCTGACATCGCGGTAGTCGGATCCAGCGTGGCCGAGATCCAGCACTCGTGCGACGCGGCCCTGGCGACCACCTCGGCGATCGGCGTGACGATCATCGAGTTGCCGAAGTAGATCGTGCCCGCCGGATCGGTCCCGGTGGCGTTCGCGCCGATCATGTAGACGTGATTGTCGTAGGCGCGGGCCCGGTTGGTGAGCTCCCACAGGTCGGCTGAGCGCAGCAGGGCCGAGGGCCGGCAGATGATCTCGGCCCCGCGGATGGCCGTGATCCGTGCCAGCTCCGGATAGTCACCGTCAAAGCAGATGATCAGGCCGATGCGCCCGAATGAGGTGTCCGCCACGCAGATGTCATCACCGGGCGTGACCCAGCCGCCGCGGTCGGCCCGCTCGGTTCCGAACGGGTGGGTCTTGCGGTAGACGCCGAGCAGGTCGCCAGACGGTCCGGCGAGCACAGCGGCATTGTGCACCACCCCGCGCGTCGAGCCGCGCTCGTAGCTGCCCGCCACCAGGTAGATTCCCAGCTCGTTCGCAACACGCAGGAACGGCTCCACCACCGGGCCGGGGATCTCAGACACCAGATCCCAGAGCGTCAGCGGATCTGTGCCGGTGGTGAACCCGGTCGTGACGGACTCGGGGAGCACCACGAGTTCGGCGCGGGTCGCGGCCACGCACGCCTCGACCAGCGCCAGCGCGCGGGCGGTATTGGCCTCGATGACGGCTGCGGTCAGCGGAGCCGCTGACGGCGCGATCTGAACCGCCGCTACCGTGACCGGGCGCATCAGCGCGTCCTCCGCCTGATCTGCCTGCCGACCGCCACCCCGGCGATCGCGACCGCGGCCCCGACCAGCACCCCGCGCACGAATCCTGCGGCAGTGGGCGCGGCGGGGGGCCGGGCGGGCGCGAGGTCAGCGCTGGGCCGCGGCACGGCCGGGGCTGGCACTGCCGGGGCTGGCACAGGGCCGGGCGCCTCGAGCGCGGCGGCCTGGCCGACGACAACGCCTTCGCCGACCAGGACCTCGTCCACCGAGCTGAAGAACTCGCCCGCCATCCGCCTGGCGACGCTGGACAGCATCCGCTGTCCGACGCCCGCGATCAAGCCGCTGATCGCCGCGTCGGCGTCATAGCTCAGCTCGGTGGTGCCGTCGGCGGTGCCAGCCAGCCTGACCAGCACGCTGGCGCTGACGGTGCCGGGTCCGCCGGCACCGCTCCCGGTCAGCACGAATGAGCTGGGCTCCTGCTGCTGCGAGCGCGAGACCTCGCCGGTGTAGATGCCCTCGATTGACGCCACTGCGGCCGCGACGGTGAAGCGGTAGGAGTCCGGGCCGGCCGGCTCGAGCCGCTCGCAGCCGGGGATGGTGGCAACGAGCACGTTCGGGTTGTTCAGCGCGGCCCACACCCGGCCGGCTGGCGCGTGCATGGTCGCGACGCCGGTTATCCTCATGGCACTCGCAACCTCATCGCACACTCTCCTGGCTGTGAGCGAGCCGGAGCTCGAACAGGTCCGACGGCGATAGCGGCATCGACCTGATCCGGATGCCCTCGGCATCTTCGATAGCGGCAGCCAGGACCGCGGCGCCGGGAATCACCCCGGCCTCGCCCGCGCCCTTGATGCCGAGCGGGTTCAGCGGCGACGGTGTCTCCAGGTGATCAATCTCGATCTCCCGTGGCACCTCGCTCACGTACGGCATGAGGAAGTCCATGAAGGACGCGTTGAGCAGCTGGCCGGCCTCGTCGTAGGCCATCCGCTCATACAGCGCCCCGCCGACCCCCTGGGCGACACCGCCGTGGATCTGGCCTTCCACGATCTGCGGGTTGATCAGGGGGCCGCAGTCATGCACCACGCAGTAGCGCAGGATCGTGATCTCGGCCGTGTCCGGGTCGGTCTCCACGATCGCGGCGTGCATGCCGCTGGCGAACGTCGAGCGCAGCGGAGAGAAGAAGGCGCGGCCCTCGATGCCGGGCTCGTCATCGGGCGCGACCGACGGCTTGCCTGTATCGCCACCGCCGGCGAACGGGGTGGCCGCCGCGGCCGCCGCGTCGAACGCATACCGCAGCGGATTGGACAGCACCGCCACGGTGCCGAGGCTGATCCCGCTCTCGGGATCGCCCTTGACCTGCACGATGCCGCCGGTGATCTCCAGGTCTGCGGCGGCTACCTCCAGGGCATCGGCCGCGACCCGCAGCGCCTTTTCCTTCGCCTTCCGAGCCGCCAGGGTGACGGCCGACCCGCTCATGACCGCCGTCCGCGACGCGAACGTGCCAACCGCGTAGCCGAAGCGCCGGGTGTCCCCGGTGACGACCTCGACATCGGCCATGGGCACGCCAAGCTCATCCGCGACGAGCTGCGCCAGCATGGTCTGGTGGCCTTGGCCCTGGCTGGTCAGGCCGGTGGCGACCTTGACCTTGCCGGATGTCTCCACCACGACATGGCCGCCCTCGTACGGGCCGACGCCCGTGCCCTCGACGTAGCAGGCCAGGCCGATGCCGATGCGGCGGCCTTCGGCCGATGCCGCTTCCTTTAGCGGGGGGAACTTGTCCCACCCGACCAGGTCCTTGATCTTGGCGAGCAAGGCCGGGTAGTCGCCGGAGTCGTAGATGAGCGGGCGGCCGTCCTGGAATATCAATCCCTGGTCGTAGGGCATCTCGGCGGGCTGGATGAAGTTGCGCTCGCGCACCACCGTCCGGTCTAGCCGCAGCGCCGCCGCGATCGCGTCCATGGTGCGCTCCATCACGAAGCAGCCATGCGGCCGCCCCGCGCCCCGGTACGGCGTGACGAGCACGGTGTTGGTGTAGAGCGAGTCGAACTCCACCCGGTAGGCATCCGGCTTGTACGGCCCTAGCAGCTGGGTCGAGGTGACTATCGGCACGATGAGCCCGTAGGGCACGTAGGCACCGTTGTCATGCCAGAATCTGACGTCGAGGCCGAGGATCCTGCCCTCGTCGTCGTAGCCGACCGTGACGTGGTGCTGCTGCGCCCGCTCGTGCGCGCTGGCGATGAAATGCTCGCGCCTGTCCTCGGTGAACTTGACCGGCTGGCCGAGCAGCCGGGCGGCCCAGGGCACGAGCACCTCTTCGGGCCACGGATGCACGATCTTGACCCCGAAGCCGCCGCCGACGTCCGGCGTGATGACGTCGACCTGAGTCAGGTCCAGGCCCAGCTTCGCCGCCACGGCGGCTCGCACCCCCGTCGAAGTCTGGGTGGACGTCCACAGCACAAGGCGCTGCTGCTGCTCGTCCCACCTGGCCAGCACGCCGCGCCCTTCCAGCGGCGTGGACGCCGACCGCTCGATCTCCAGGTCGAGCTCGAGCACGTGCGGCGCCGTCGCGATTGCGGCCGCGGTGTTGCCATGCTCCTGGACCGCGTTAGCAGCCCGGTTGCCGGGGACGTCATCGTGCACGAGGTGCACCGCTGCGCGGGCCGCATCCAGCCCTACCACCGCGGGGAGCGGTTCGTAGCTGACATCGATCAGGTCGGCGGCGTCCTCGGCCAGGTAGCGGTCGGCCGCCACCACCATCACCACGGCCTCGCCGACGTGGTTGACCTCACCATTAGCCAGCGCGTACGGCGTCCGGCCGTGGGTGAGCGCGGGATGCGGGATCAGCAGCGGGAGGGGCTCAGCAAGCCGGCCTGGCAGGTCCTCGTAGGCATAGATCGCGATCAGCCCGGGCACGTCGAGCGCTCCGCTGACGTCGATGTCGGTGATGCGCGCGTGCGCGTGCGGGCTGCGGACGAATGCAGCGGCGAGCGCGTCCTGGCCGAGGTCGTCGAGGTATGCCCCGTGGCCGCGGATCAGCCTGTCGTCCTCGACCCGCTGGACTCGGGCGCCAAACAGCGAGCTCATGGGTGCCGCCCAGCCGGCGATGCCGCCGCAGCGTTGTCCGCCGCGCCGGAACTCGATGGCGCCTGCTCGCGGCTGATCTCGGCCGCCCGGTGCACTGAGGCCAGGATGTTCTGGTAGCCCGTGCAGCGGCAGAGATTACCACCGATCATCTCTCGCGCTTGCTCATCGTCGGGGTCGGGAACAGCCCGCAGTCCCGCGGTGATCGTGGTCAGGAAGCCGGGCGTACAGAAGCCGCACTGGAGGCCATGACACTCCGAGAAGGCTTGCTGCACTGGTGACAGCCTGCCGTCGGGCTCAGCGAGCCCCTCGACGGTCGTGATCTCCGCGCCGTCCGCACTGACCGCAAGCAGCAGGCATGAGCGTACCGGCGCCCCGTCGAGCAGGACGGTACAGGCGCCGCAGACGCCGTGCTCGCAGCCCACATGCGTGCCGGTCAGGCGCAGGTCGTGGCGGATGCAGTCGGACAGCAGCCGACGGGCGGGCACCTGCGCGGTACGGGCCGCGCCGTTCACGATCATGCGTACCTCGTGCAGTTCCTCGCCGCGGCTCATGCGTCTATCGTCTCGCGCGCATCGGCGATTGCTTCCACCAGCGCCCGCTCGGTGAGCACCCCTGCTAGCTGGCGGCGGTAGCCTGCCGTGGCGTGAATGTCAGGCTCGGGCTGGAGCCGCTCGCGGGCCAGCCGAGCCGCGGCTGGGAAGGACGCGGCGTCGGCCGCGGCGCCTGCGACCGCCTCGGTGAGATCCAGGACGGCCGGGGACGGCGCCACGGACAGGTAGGCGGCCTTCGCACCGCCGATGCGGCCATCAGTACCGAGCCACACGAGCGCGGCCACGCCGCAGACCGCATAGTCGCCGCGCCGCCGGCTGATCTCGGTGACCCCGGTGCCGGTGGCGCGGCCCGGGAGCACCGGGAACTGTACCTCGGTCGCGAGCTCGCCGGGTTGCACCGCCGACTCCAGCGGCCCGAGGAAGAACTCGTCGGCCGGGATCGACCGCTCGCCGACTGTGCTCGCCACGCGCACTGTGCCGGCCAGCAGTGCAAGGACCGCGGGCATCTCGCCGTTTGGGTCGGCGTGCACAATGCTCCCCACGGTCGTGCCGCGGTTGCGGATGGCCGGGTGCGCGACGAACCGGAGCGCTTTGCGCAGGAGCGGCTGAGCGGCAGCTGCCGCCGGGCTGGCCAGCACCTCGGCGTGCCGCGCGAGTGCGCCGACGCGTACCTGGCCATCCGCAACCGCGACATAACTGAGCTCAGTCAGCCGGTTGATGTCCACAAGAAGGTCAGGCGCGGCCAGGCGCATGGACATCAGCGGCACCAGGGACTGGCCGCCGGCCAGTACCTTCGCCTCCACGCCCGGCGCCGCCAGTGCCGCCAGTGCCTCGGCCACCGAGTCAGGCCGCGTGTAGCCGAGCGGGCGTGGCTTCACGACGCCAATGGCCTGGCTGCTAGGTCCATAGCGTGACGGTACGCTGCCGGAGGCGTGACTGAAATCATCTTCTCCTAGAGGATGGCGAGATGTGAGATGCATGGCGGCCGCCAGCAGTGCTTTGCGGCCCCTTCTCGCCGGGCCCGCCCGGCCTGCGGAATGGCTCGGCGTGACTCGCGGGGCGCTCTACCTGAAGACCGCCGGGCAGCCGGGCGCGCTGGTCGTGCTCAGCCATGACGCGGTGCGGCTGCCATGCGGGCTGCTGCTCCCGACCACGAGTGCGGAGCTGCCCCTCACGTCGGTAGCCCCGTCATCGCTGGCCCAGTGGTCACTGGATCCATCGGCCCGATTCATGGTCGGCGACGGCGCAGTTAGCTGGACCGGTCCGGTCGGCCGGATGGTCGTGCGTGCGGTACGGGAATGGGCGCCGGCCCGCCCAGCTCGGGGCGAGGTGGCAGCCAGCGCGCTCGCGGCGGTGCGCACGGTGCTTAGCGGTGCTGGGCTCAGCGGTGCCGATCCAGGCATCGACAGCGGGCTGCTGGCGGAGGTGGCCCTTGCTGCCCGCGACCACGACGCCAATGCCGTGGTCGCGCGGCTGCTGGGCAGCGGTCCGGGGCTCACGCCGAGCGGCGACGACGTGCTGGCCGGGTTCCTGGCAGGCGCTGCAGCCTTCGGCCTGGACGCGGCCGCGCTGCGGGAGGCGACCGCGGTCCAGGCGCCCGCCCGCACGACGGCGCTGTCAGCCGCGCTGCTGTGGCACGCTGCACGCGGCGAATGCATCGACGAGCTGGCAGCGGTCGCCGCAGTCCTGACGGGCCACCGCCGGCGCGGATCTGAGCAGGCGGGACATGCTGTCAGCCGCCTGCTGTCCGTCGGCCACACCTCCGGCGCGGCGCTGGCGCTGGGTCTTCTGATCGCGGCCGACAGCGCGCTGCGCGCGCCGGCCGGGCGGGCCGCATGAGCGTCGAGCATGTCGAGGCCAGGCCCGGCGCCTATGCGGACTCTGTCACGCTGATGCGGGTCAGCGCGGACGTCCGGCAGGCCGACGGCGTGCAGGCGGCGTTGATCGCCATGGCCACCGGGCTGAACCTTGACTTGCTGCCCGCGATGGGTTTCCGGCCGCCGCCGGACATCGGGCCCAACCACTTGCTGATCGCCGTGCGGGCCCGCGACGATGCCGCACTGTCGAGCGCAATTGCGGCTGTCGACACGGCTCTGTCCGCCCGCGCGGTCGCCGGCCACGGTGCTGCCCAGGCGCCGCTGCCGCGCACGACCGCGGCTGCGGTGCGGGCGAGCGGGCAGGGGCTCGCGCTGATCTCGGTGCCGGGCCGGTATGCGTTCGCCGAGGCGATGGACGCGCTTGAGGCCGGCTGCGACGTCATGATCTTCTCCGACAACGTGCCGATCGAGCAGGAGATCACGCTCAAGGACATCGCCGCGCAGCGCGACCTGATCGTGATGGGCCCGGATTGCGGCACGGCGATGGTTGGCGGCATCGGACTTGGCTTCTCGCACTCGCTCGCCGCCGGCCCGGTCGGGCTAGTCGCCGCATCGGGGACCGGCGCGCAGCAGGTAATGTGCCTGCTGGACTATGCGGGAGCCGGGGTCAGTGCCGCGCTCGGCGTCGGCGGCCGGGATCTGTCCGCCGCGATTGGCGGCCGTTCGGCCCGCGCTGCCGTCGCCGCATTGGACGCCGATACGGGCACCGAGCTGATCATCTTGGTGTCCAAACCGCCTGCCGCGGAAGTGGCGGCCGAGCTGCGCGACTTCGCGGCCGGCCTGGCGACGCCGGTTCAGTTCGCGTTGATCGCGCCTGGTGAGCCAGACCTCACTGCGGCCGCCGAGGCTGCGATCCGCGCGCTGGGCCTGCCAGTCCCGGCCTGGCCCCGCTGGCCCGGTCCGGATGCAGTGCCGGCACCTGCGTCTGGCGGCTTTCGAGGGGTTCACGGGGACACTCCACCCGCGGGTGTGCTGCGCGGTTTGTTCGCCGGCGGCACGCTCTGCTACGAGGCCATGGTCATCGCGAGCGATCGGCTGGGCCCGATCCGGTCGAATATTCCGCTGCGGCCGGGGTTGCGGCTCGCGCCGCGGTCCCCCGTGGTTGGAACGACTGCGACCGGGCATGCCATGATCGACTTCGGTGACGATGAGCTGACTATGGGCCGGGCGCATCCGATGATTGATCAGGCGCTGCGGTTGGAGCGGCTGGCGGCCGAGGCCGCTGATCCGGCCGTGACCGTCGTTCTCCTCGACGTTGTCCTGGGCCATGGCGCGCATCCGGATCCGGGGGCAGAGCTCGGCCCGGCGATAGCGGCGGCGCGGGCGAGCGGCCGGGTAACTGTCGTGGTGTCGCTGATCGGCGCGGCGTCCGACCCGCAGGGCCTGGACCGGCAGGCAGCGGTACTCCAGGCGGCCGGGGCCCATGTCTTCGCCTCCAATGCGGAGGCTGCCCGGTTCGCCTGCGACCTGATCGACGCCGCGAGGTGAGCGAGTTGCTCCGGCGCGAGCCGCACATCATCAGCTCCGGGCTCGGACTACTGGCCGAGGCGGCGCAGCGGCAGGCTGGCCGGGTGACCCAGGTCGACTGGGCACCGCCGATGGCGGAGGCCGAGGATGACCTCGTTCCCGTCCTGAGCGACCCGCGACGAAGCGCAGCCAATGCGCTCGCCGTGCAGCGGATGCTCGCCGTGCGGGCGCATCTGGTCGACGTGGCGCCCGCGCGCGCCGCGCTGGGCCTGCAGCCCGGTGAGTTCCTGCACGCCGGGCCGCCGGTGAGCTGGGACCGGGCGGCGGGCCCGCTGCGCGGGGCGCTCATGGGAGCGGCCGTCTTCGAGGGACTCGCCGACTCGCCCGAGGCGGCCGCGGAGCTTGCCGGGCGCGGTGAGTTCGTGCTCGCGCCGTGCCATTCCCGGCGCGCGGTGGGCCCGATGGCAGGCGTGATCTCGCCGTCGATGTGGCTGCTTGTCCTGCAGGACCCGGAGACGGGGCAGCGATCGTACTGCTCGCTCAACGAAGGGCTCGGCAAGGTGCTGCGCTACGGCGCATTCTCGCCCGAGGTGCTGGAGCGGCTGGCCTGGATGTCGAGGGTGCTCGGCCCGCTGCTCGCCGCGGCGGTGCGCCGGCACGGGCCGGTGGACGTGACGGCAATCCTCGCCCAGATGGTGCAGATGGGCGACGAGGCGCATAACAGGAACCGGACTGGCACCCTCATGCTGCTGCGCGACCTGCTGCCGTCGATGGTTGAGGCTGGGGTCGCGTCGGGCGATGTCGCGGCAGCGGCGGCGTTCATTGGCGGCAACGACCACTTCTTCCTGAACCTGGCGATGCCCGCCTGCAAGCTCGCGCTCGACGCCGCCCGTGACATCCCCGGCGCCACGATGGTCGTGGCGATGGCGCGCAACGGCACGGATTTCGGCATCCAGGTGTCCGGGACAGCAGAGGAGTGGTTCACTGGGCCGGCGCTCACGCCGCAGGGGCTCTTCCTGGGCGGCTATGGCCCCGCTGACGCCAGCCCGGACATCGGCGATTCGGCGATCACCGAGACGGCCGGGCTCGGCGGCTTCGCGATGGCCGCGGCGCCCGCCATCGCGGCACTCGTCGGCGGGACGGCAGCTGATGCGCTCGCCACCACCCGGCGCATGTACGAGATCACGCTGGCCGAGCATCCGCTGTTTAAGGTGCCGGCCCTGGAGTTCCGCGGCACGCCGGCCGGGATTGACGTCACGCTAGTAGCGCGTACCGGCATCCTGCCGCAGATCAATACCGGCATGGCCGGCAAGGTAGCCGGAACTGGCCAAGTTGGCGCCGGGCTGGTCACGCCGCCGGCCGAGGTGTTCCCGGCGGCGCTGCGGTCGCTGGCGCGGCTGGCGCTGGCCCGGCCGAAGTCAGGGTGATTCCTTGCCAGCGCAGCTCTTACTGGCTACCTGGCCAGCAGTTTGCTGACAGCATCGCGCAGCGGCTCCATCAGCTCGCCGGCCCTCGCGCGGGCAGCGGCCAGATTGCCGTCCGTGACCGGCTCAACCACCTCCAGGTAGGCCTTGATCTTGGGTTCGGTGCCGCTCGGCCGGATGACGACCCGGCCGCTCGTCAGCCGGTACGCAACCACGTCGGCCGAGGGCAGCTCGCTGGTCCCGCCGGTCAGGTCCGCAATCGAGATGACTGCCAGCCCTGCCAGCTCTGCCGGTGGTTTGGCTCGCAGCCGCGCCATCACCTCGTCCGGCCCCGTCGTGGGCACCGTGACCTGAGCCGTAGCATGCACGCCGTACGTCGCTTCCAGGCGGTCGTATGCGTCAATGAGCGACTCGCCGGCGGATCTGGTGACGGCCGCGAGGCCGAGCAGAGCAAGCGCCGCTCCGATGCCGTCCTTGTCGCGTACTACGTCGGTGACCGCGTATCCGAGTGCTTCTTCATAACCAAATGCGAAACGGAGTCGTTCGCGCGTGTCTGCTGCCCGCATGATCCACTTGAAGCCAGTGAGCGTCTCGGCGTACTGGGCGCCTGCCGCTGCCGCGACGCGCGACAGCAGCGTGCTGGACACGATGGTGGACACGACCAGCTCGCCGGCCGGCTCCGCGCGCACGGCAGCACCAGGCCGGCCCAGGACGTACGCACCGAGCAGCGCGCCGACCTGGTCACCGGTCAGCCGCCGCCAGTTGCTGCGGGCCCCATCCTCAGGAACGGCGACGGCCAGCCGATCGCCGTCCGGGTCGTTGGCGATCACCAGGTCGGCGCTGGTGCGGCGGGCGAGTGCGATAGCCAGGTCAAGCGCGCCGGGTTCCTCGGGATTGGGGAACGCCACGGTCGGGAAGCGGGGGTCCGGTTCGGCCTGAGCGGCGACTATGTCCGGTGCCGGAAAACCTGCTTGCCGGAACGCCCTGACTGCCAGCTCGGCGGCGACGCCGTGCAGCGGGGTGTAAACGAACTGCAGCCGGGCGGAACTCGGTGGTGCCGGGGAGATCGCGCACACCGCGTCGAGATATGCCCGGGCCACTTCGTCACCATGCCGATTGATGAGCGGGCTGCCTGGCTCGGCGACCGGGATCTGACCGAGCGGGCCGAGCTGGCTGATCGCGGCCTCGATTTCGGCGTCTGCTGGCGGCACGATCTGCGCGCCGTCGCCCAGGTAGAGCTTGTAGCCGTTGTCGTCCGGCGGGTTGTGGCTCGCGGTGATCATGATGCCCGCCGCGGCGGACAGCCGCCGGACGGCGAAGGCGAGCAGCGGGGTGGGGCTGCGGTCCAGCAGCAGGTGCACCCGGATGCCCGCGCCAGCCAGCACGCCCGCGGCCTCGGCCGCGAAATCCGCGGACCGGCGCCGTGCGTCCCAGCCGATCACCACACCCGCGTCAGCCGCTCCTGGGCGGTGCTCGCGCAGCCATCCGGACAGGGCGGCCGTGGCGCCGCGGACCACCGCCCGGTTCATCCGGTTCGGGCCCGCGCCCATCGCGCCGCGCAGTCCGGCGGTGCCGAACTCCAGCCGCCCCGCGAACCGGTCCGCCAGCTCAGCCGCGGCCTCGTTCCTGGCGGCCTGGTTACCAGCGGGGACGTCCGCCAGGGCGGCGTCGAGCAGGGCCCGCAGCTCGGCGCGGTCCCCAGGATCCGGGTCGTCGGCGATCCATGCCTCCGCC
>JBKQTJ010000118.1:0-28304 GCA_052143255.1 Streptosporangiaceae bacterium
GGCCTCGTTACCTGACACGCTGCGGGCGAACCTGGCGAGGGCCGCCGGGCGGTCTCCGGTCTGGTCAAGTGCGCTGAGCATGAGCTCGGTCACGTATGCTTCCCGGCTTTCTGCCGCACGATAGTGCCACGCCCGGCCGTTGCGCTCTCGCCGGGCAAAGCCCTTCTTGGCGAGCCGGTCGAGCACTGTCATGACGGTTGTGTGGGCTAGGTCACGGTCGGTCAGCAAGCCGCTCACCTCCCGCACACTGAGCGGTTCAGCTGCCTCCCAGAGCACGTCCATTATGGCCCGCTCAAGCTCGCCAAGTCGGTTCACCCGATAATTCTAACTTGGACGAAACTGGCCTACCAGGCAGGACTCCCAGGCGGCGGACGGAGTTCTGGCCAGGGCGGGGTCAGCTGGCCCGAGGCACACCGCGAAGCCCGACGGGGCGAGTTCGGGGTAACGCGGGCGGCAGCTGCCGCAGAAGATTAGCCTGCCGTGCAATTGATCATGGTGAATGGGTCCCGCCCGGGCGCTGCCCGGGTCTATATTCCGGATTGCCAAGGCTGGTGCGGATATGATCACCCGCCGGGCATTCCTACCCGCGCTGACTGAGCGAGGACGATTCATGGCCCAGCTGCATTTCCGGCAGATCGCTGCAGACGAGGGGAAGCTTATCGACCTCGAAGAGCAAGAGGTCGACGGCATTGCTGCCGCATTCAAGGACCGCACGCCCGCAGAGTTGCCGGGTGCCGACACGACCGCGATAAAGCAGGTTGATCCCGATTTCGACGACGAGGCGTTCCGCGCCATCGCACGTGAGACCTTTTACAAGGTTCGCGAGGCCAGGAGGCTGCAGAATCCGGAAGAGTCGGCGGAGCTGCTCAGTCCGCAGATGCGGAGCGAGGTACAGGACGCAATCTCCGGAGACGTGGCCTCCCACCGGCACCATTTGCTGCCGTTTCTGTCCGTCACTGACGCGGTCATCGCTACCGCGGCGGTCGTCGGCGGCCAGGAGGAGATCGACGTGCGCTTCTCGATCTCGGCGGCCGAGGAAGACGTGGACGACGGTACCGGCCAGATCGTGGCTGGCAACGACACCGAGCACTGCTGGGACGAGCGGTGGCGATTCACGCGTAACCCCGGTGTGGATACATCGGCTAGCGATCTGCGGCACGAAATCACAGCTGTCCGCACCGACCAATGGTTGATCGCTCACCGCGGCTGGGTAGTCACAGAAATTGCGAGACTGCCAGCCAGCTAAGTGCCAGCTGTCATCAAGGTCAGGAACATGGGCATCTCCCTGTTGCAGGGCGACATCACCACCCAGCGCGTGGACGCGATGGTTAACGCGGCCAACTCATCGTTGCTTGGCGGCGGCGGGGTTGACGGCGCGATCCATCGCCGTGGCGGCCCGGCGATCCTGGCTGCCTGCCGTGAGCTGCGGGCCGGGCATTATGGCGGCGGGCTGCCGGCCGGCCAGGCGGTGGCGACCACAGCCGGCGACCTGCCCGCCCGCTGGGTCATCCACACGGTCGGCCCGGTCTACTCCGCCTCGGAGGACAGGTCTGCGGTGCTGGCTTCCTGCTACACCGAGTCACTCCGGGTGGCGGCCGGGCTTGGCGCCAGCACGGTGGCGTTCCCGGCCATCTCTACTGGCATCTACCGGTGGCCCCTAGCTGACGCCGCTCGCATCGCAGTGCGGGCAGTCCAAGAATCACAGCACGGGCCGGAGTTGACCGAGATCCGGTTCGTGCTATTCACCGATGAGGCGGTCGAGGCCTTTACCGCCGTTCTCGGCGGGCTTGCCCCTGGCTAGGCCACCGTCGGTCCGGCGCTCGGCCAGCCAACCGTCGCCCGTCGCCCAGCTAGGCACCGTCGGTCCTGCGCCCGGCCGGCGGGCCAGCCTGGGGAAACCTCCCCTTTCCGACCGGCCCCGGCGGATTTAGGCTCCTTACTGATCAAGCCGGGCTAGTGCGCGCTGGCAACTCAGTTTTCGAGCACCCGGGAGCGGTATGTCGTCGCCTTCGTCGCTAACTGCCCGGTCTGGCCGGGCTACCCGCGTGGTGCAGCTCGTTGCTGTAGCGCTCGCGGCCACTGGCGTGCTGTCCGCAGCCTCCGGCCCGGCGCATGCCACTTTGCGATCGGTACCGGCGGCAGCTTCGGTGCCGCGCCTCACCTGGTCAATGCCTGTCACGCTGGAGAAGGCACCATTCGCCAACGGCGGGAACCTGGTGTCGGTCTCCTGCGCGTCGGTTAACTTCTGCGCCGCAAGCGATGTCTTCGGCAACGTGGTGACCTCTGGTGATCCGGCAGGCGGCTCGGCAGCGTGGTCGGCCGCGACGCCGGTGGCGCCGCTTCAGTACCGGCAGCTCGCGCTGAGCTGTCCGTCCGCCCGATTCTGCGCCGCCAGGCAATACCGGACGATCTATACCTCCAGTTCACCGGGCGGCACTCGGCCGGCCTGGCGGAAGTCGTACACCTACAGGGAGCCGATAGGCGCGATCCAGTGCCCCCGCATGAACTTGTGCCTGGCGGTGTCTGGGGGGAAGGTCATCATCTCGACAGATCCGGCTGCTCGTCGGCCGAGCTGGCACGTTGTGAGCCCGGCCCGTCCGATTAGCTACCCAAGCTGTCCGAGCGCGTCGTTCTGCGCCGCGCTCGCAGGCGGCGACGTGCTCACCTCATCGCATCCGGCCGCTGGCCGCGGGGCGTGGAAGATCACTAACGTCGATGGTGCCGCCCGGCTGTTCAACCTGGCGTGCTCGTCCGCGTCATTCTGCCTGGCCATGGACAGCCTGGGCAGGGTCGCGTACTCCACGGACCCGGCCGGAGGCGCTGGGCGCTGGCATTTCAGCGCCGGGGTGCCGAGTGATGCGGACCTGTTCGCCGTCAGCTGCCCGTCGCCGACGCTGTGCGTGGCTCGCGACAGAACCAATGGACTCATGGTTGCCGCCACAACACATCCCACGAACGGGTCGCTGCCTTGGCAGGAAACGGGCGTGAACGGAAAGTCGATAGAAGGACTGTCCTGCGTCAAGCCGTCCTTTTGCGCAGTGGCGACGAACTATGGGCTCGTGGCCAGCTCGTCCAGCCTGGCGTTCCCCTCGCCGCACTGGACGAGCGCGAACGTTGACGGCTCCACTCAGGTCACTGACGTCGCCTGTGCTTCCGCGAAGCTCTGCCTCGCCGCAGACGGTGCAGGCCGGACTTTTACCTCAGTCGATCCGACCGGCGGGGCAGGCGCATGGCGGTCTTCGTATATCGACGGAGCAAACCTGATCTCGAGCATTAACTGCCCGGCGGTATCTTTCTGCGCCGCGATCGGCAGCGATGGCAACTTGCTGACCTCGACAGATCCGGCAGGTGGCGTAGCCGCGGACTGGCAAAAGATCAGTGTGCCGAGTGGCCTGTCCGAGCTGAGTTGTCAGGCGAAGGGTTTCTGCGCCGGGGTCGACGGCGCTGGCTTGCTTACCTCGACCGATCCAGCGGGCGGGGCGTCATCCTGGCAGCAGGCCACCGCCCCGGCCAACCTGGCCCACCTGAGCTGCCCAAGCGCCAAGTTGTGCGCGGCCGTGGTGAGCGGCCACGACAACGAACTGGTTACCACGACTGATCCAGCAGCAGCTTCGCCTCAGTTCACCACGACAACGTTCAGCAGCTACCAGATCTACTCGTTGCGCTGCCCGACCACCTCCCTCTGCGTAGCGGTCGGCGAAGACCAGCCTGATCATCTTGTCTTCCTCAGCTCGACCCGCCCGGCAGCAGGAATCACAGCGTGGCATGTGTCTCGGGCTCCCGCAATCGCGCTGCTGGCGTGCCCGAACGCAGCAGAGTGCATAGTCATTAAGTACATCCCATACGGTGCTAAGCCGGGCGCGATGTTCACTACCACCGATCCAGCGGCGGTAGCGCCGAGGTGGCGTGAGAGTCCGGCTCCGATCAACCTGGTCACCGTCTCCTGCCCGACGGTCTCCATATGCGTGGGCGGGTACCAGCCCAATGTCGGTGGCGGCGTAGCGAGCGCTGTGCCAGCGAAAGCCAAGTCGCAGGCCACTGTTCGGCAGCGGGCGGGCTGGGCGCCTGGCGGCTGATCCTGGGCTAGCGTGCGCAGTGTGAATGTGCCCGGTGTCAGCGAGGCGGGCGTGAGCCCGCCAGGCTCGACCGTGCCAAGGATCGGCGTTAGCGTTGACCTCGTCATCCTGACCGTCCGTGCAGGCAAGCTGGCAACGCTGGTCTGGCGCCGTGACTCCGAGCCCTACGGGGGCATGGTGGCCCTGCCGGGCGGCTTCATCCGGCTGGACGAGGACCTGCCTGCTGCCGCAGCGAGGGTGCTGGCCGAGCGGGCTGGATTGCCGGGCGAGCCAGTCCACCTTGAGCAGTTGCGGACCTACGGCTACCCCGACCGCGACCCGACCAGGCGCGCGGTCTCGGTCGCCTACCTGGGCTTGGCTCCCGACCTGCCCGCGCCCGACCAGCCGCAGATGAGCTGGCAGCCGGTCAGCGCGCTGACTCAGATGGCCTTCGATCACGACCGGATCCTGCAGGACGGCGTGGAACGGGCCCGGTCGAAGCTGGAGTACACCTCGCTCGCGGCTGCATTCTGCCGGGACGAGTTCACCGTCGGTGAACTTCGCCGGGTCTACGAGATCGTCTGGGGCACTCCGCTCGACCCGCGCAACTTCCACCGGAAGGTCACCGGCGCGCGCCACTTCCTGGTCGAGACCGGCGAGGTGACGTCGTCGGGCGGCGGCCGGCCTGCGGCGCTTTACCGGCGCGGCTCAGCGGTGCTGCTGCACCCGCCGATGCTGCGGCCGCGTCGGCACAGCGAGGAAGTCGCACTACCCTGAGAGGATCTCCGCCGCCCGGCGCAGCCCGCGGCGGGCCAGCGCAGCACAAGTGGCAGCGGCGAGCAGCTCAGGAGGACAACGATGTCCGGGCAGTCACCACGGTTCCGTCAGGTACTCGACCAGTTCGCCGGATATAAGCCGGGCAAGCCGCCGTCCGCGGTCGGCGGCAAGACCTTCAAATGCTCCTCGAACGAGTCACCCTATGAACCGCTGCCCTCGGTTGCGGCTGTCATCGCCGACGCCGCCAGCTACGTCAACAGGTATCCGGACAACGCCGCGACGGAGCTCACCGAGGCGATCGCCAGCCGGTTCGGCGTGCCGGCTGATCATGTGGCCGTCGGCTGCGGGTCGGTCGGCGTGGCCCAGCAGCTGCTGGAGGCGGTTGGCGAGCCGGGCGCGGAGGTGCTCTACGCGTGGCGGTCGTTCGAGGCCTATCCCTACCTCACCGACCTCGCGAACGCCACTGCGGTGCAGGTGCCGCTGAAGGACTTCGGGCACGATCTGCCTGCCATGGCCGCGGCGATAACGGACCGGACCAGGCTGATCTTCGTTTGCACCCCGAACAACCCCACAGGTCCCGCGGTCCGCCGCGCCGAGCTGACCGCGTTCCTGGATCGGGTGCCCTCCGATTGCCTTGTCGTCCTGGACGAGGCGTACGTGCAGTACGTTCGAGACCCCGAGGTGCCCGACGGCCTGACGTTGTACCCCGACCGGCCGAACGTCGCCGTGCTGCGGACCTTCTCCAAGGCCTACGGCCTGGCCGGGCTGCGGGTTGGCTTCCTGATCGGACACGAGCCGGTGGCGCAGGCGGTTCGCAAAACCATGCTGCCGTTCACGGTGAATTCGCTGGCGCAGGCGGCCGCGATCGCTTCGTTGGCAGCCGAGTCGGAACTGCTGGAGCGGGTCGAGCTAGTGGTGAAGGAGCGCGACCGGGTCCGGCACGAGCTGCTCGGCCAGGGCTGGACGGTGCCGCCCACCGAAGCCAATTTCGTCTGGCTGCCGCTCGGTGAGCGGTCGGCCGACTTCGCCGCCGCGTGCGACGCCGCCGGAGTCAGCGTGCGGCCGTACGCACCCGACGGCGTGCGGGTCACGCTCGCCGATCCCGAGGCGAACGACACCTTCCTCGCCGCCGCGGCGGCCTACCCCGACCGCGCGTGACGACTCAATAACCCGCAATTGGCCGGCGGCTGAGCCAGCGGCGAGCCGAAGCTCCCGGATAGTCCAGAATGAGATGTATGGATGTGCTCATGCTGCCGGTGGCGGTCGCCGATCCCGTGGCGCTGCGACGTGCCAGCGCGGATGACGTGGCGGCTATCGTTGGCCTGCTGGCCGCAGACCAGCTCGGCGCGAACCGCGACGGGGTGCACAGCGAGGCCGATGTCGCCGCCTACACCGCCGCGTTCCGCGCTATCGACGCTGATCCGGCGCACCTGCTGCTGGTCGCTGAGTCGGCAGGCGAGATCGTCGGCACGATGCAACTGTCATTCCTGCCGGGGCTGGCCCGTCGTGGCGCGCTGCGGGCTCAGATTGAGGCAGTCAGAGTGGCGGCGAGCCTGCGCGGCAGCGGCCTTGGCGGCGCGATGATGCGCTGGGCTATCGACGAGGCGCGGCGGCGGGGCTGCGCTTTGGTGCAGCTAACCTCCGACAAGTCGCGCACCGATGCGCACCGCTTCTACGAGCGGTTGGGCTTCGTGGCCTCGCACGAAGGAATGAAGCTGGCCCTGTGAGGAATTCGGCACCGTGAAGCTGTACGTGATCCACGAGAACCCGGACTGGTACGCGCCGCTGGCGGTGGCGTTCGACCGGGCCGGGCTGCCGCACGAGCCGTGGCTGCTCGGCGAGGCTGCCGTCGACATCAGCGAACCGCCCCCCGATGGCGTGTTCTGGTCTCGGATGAGCGCATCCTCGCACACGCGGGGCCACCCGTTTGCCAAGGATCAGACCCGGGGCGTGCTGGCGTGGCTGGAGTCGCACGGCCGCCCGGTCGTCAACGGCCGCCGCGTCCTCGACCTCGAGATGAGCAAAGTAGAGCAGCTCGCAGCGCTGGGGGCAGCAGGCTTCGACGTGCCCAGGACGATCACCGTGGCCGGCCCGAGCGGGCTGGCGGCAGCGGCCAAGCGCGTCCCCGTTCCCTTCATCAGCAAGCACAATCAGGGCGGCAAGGGCCTGGGCGTGCGGATGTTCGCGACCCACGAAGAGTTCGACGACTACCTCGCCGGGCCCGGCTACGAGCCGCCGGTCGATGGCATCACCTTGCTGCAGGAGTACCTCGTCGCCGCCCAGCTGCAGGTCACCAGGGTGGAGATAGTCGGGAACGAGTTCATCTACGCCATCACCGCGGACACGGCGCGCGGTGGTTTCCAGCTATGCCCGGCTGATGCATGCGCGGTAGACGGTCAGGGCGGCGAGCAGGTGAGCCTGTTCGCGCTTCGATCCGGCTTCAGCGACCCGATCGTCGACCGGTACCTTGCCTTCGCCAACAGCTACGGCATCGGCATCGCCGCCTTTGAGTTCATCGAGACTGCCGATGGGCGGCTGGTGACCTACGACATCAATACCACGACGAACTACAACGCCGATATTGAGGCGGTGGCGCCCCGGCCCGCGCTGCCGGCCGTCGCGGCATACCTTGGCCGTCTGCTGGCCGAAGCTCGGAGGAACTGATGCGGTTCGGGTACTGGATGCCGATATTCGGCGGCTGGCTGCGCAACGTCCAGGATGAGGGCATGCCGGTGTCCTGGCCGTACATCCGCGACCTGGCGGCCGAGAGCGAACAGCTTGGCTTCGAACTGGCACTGATAGCCGAGCTGAACCTGAACGACATCAAGGGCCACCGGGCACCGTCGCTGGACTGCTGGACGCTGGCCCCGGCGGTCGCGGCGGCGACGAGCACGCTGGAACTGATGCTGGCAGTCCGGCCCAACTACCACTCACCATCGCTGACTGCCAAGGCGCTGTCCACTCTGGACGTAATCGCGCCAGGGCGGATCTCGCTCAACGTGGTGTCATCGTGGTGGCGGGACGAAGCGGCACAGTACGGCGCTCCGTTCGACGTCCACGACGCGAGGTACGAGCGCACGCAGGAGTGGCTGGACGTCGTCGGCCGGCTGCTCCGGGAAGAGACCGTCAGCCACGATGGCCCCCTCTACCGGCTAGCCGGAGCAGTGCTCGAGCCCAAGCCGTCCCGGCTGCCGCCGGTCTACATGGGCGGGGAATCGCCTAAGGCCAAAGATGTAATCGCGGCTCAGGCCGACGCATACGTCATGCACGGCGACGCCCCGGAGGTGATCGCCGCGAAGGTCGCAGACCTCAGCGCGCGACGCGCGGCGGCTGGCGGGGCCCCGCTGACATTCGGGGTGTCCGGCTACGTCATCTGCCGTGACAGCGAGGACGAGGCCGGGGCCGAGCTCGACCGGATCCTCGATGTCCGGTCCACGCCCGAGGCGTATGCCTCATATCAGGACTTTGTTGAGGGATCACAGCTGGAATCGCGGGTCTCGCTGGAGGAGTACAGCGTGTCGAACCGCGGCCTGCGCAGCGGCCTGATCGGCACGCCTGGCCAGATCGTTGACCGCCTGCACGCCTACCAGGATGCAGGCGCCGGCCTGATGCTCCTGCAGTTCTCGCCGCAGCGCGAGGAGATGGGCAGGTTCGCCCGGGACGTCATCGGGCGGTGGCCAGGCTAGAGCGCGGCGCGCCGGTCGAGCTTCTCCAGCACGAGACGGTAGGCATGCCGCGGCCGACCCGGGTGCTGTGTCCGGCTAGGCGGCAGCGGCAGGGCCAGTCCCTGGTCAGCAAGCGCGCGCAGCTGGCGCCGCGCAGTCCGGGGCGTGACCGAGAGCAGTTGCCCGGTCAGCTCGGCGTCGACGACCGGGCTCGCGTCGGCGGCTAGCTTCTGCGCCAGCCTGGCTAGCGTCTCCAGGCTGCGTAGCCTGCTCAGGCTGTCGGCGGGCTGCCGCGGTCGGCGTACCTCGGCCGTTCGCCGTTCCTCGGCCGGACGCGCCTGGCTGGCGAGTTGCGCGGCAGCATGTCCCGCGGGCGGGCTGCCTTCGCTCCTGTGCTCCCGGAGCCGGATCCGGGCCCGTTCCTCAGCCTCTCGCTCGGTGCGACCGGTGCCCACGCCCACCTCAAGGTCCAGGCCCAGCGCCGTACGGGCCCTGGCCGCGAATGGCCGCTCGCCGCCGGCCGCCGCAATCGACCCGCGGGTGCCCAGGACCAGGAATCCGCAGTCGCTAGCCCTGCTGACGGTCGCGTCGATCCGCTGCGCCTCTCGGACCAGGAATCGCCGGACCGTCAGCCGGACCTCCTCCTGAGCCTGCCGCGACACGTGCTCACCGTCGTCCCGCAGCGCTGGTACTTCGACCAAGGCGACAGCGAACTGGGACTCGGCCAGCACGCGCCGCCCGGCGGTGAGGGTGGCGAACTCGAGAGCGGATGCGATGGCCATGCCGGTCGGCCGGACGGTAAACACCGGCACCCGGTTTGCGGCAAGGCGCCGGGCAACGTCATCGAGGCAGGTAACGGCGGCCGACGTCTGGCTGAGCCGCCAGAGCCGGGCGTGGTAGGAGGCCAGCGATGCCGGGCTGGTGATGTGTTCGCGAACGTGCACGTCGTCCGCGGCGATGCCGAGCATCGACAGCGCCTGCATGATGGCGGAGCGGGGGAGGGTGTCAAAGCTGACTGCGGCAAGTTCGGTGCCTGCCCGCGCGGCCGCCAGCAACGTCGCCAGCAACGGCTCACCGGCCAGCTGGACCGCGATCGCCGGGCAACCGATCACGCCTGCGCTGCGGCAGTACTCCAGCGGCGCAGGGCTAGCGAACAACCACGTGTCGGCGAGACCGCCAAGCCTGGACACCTTCTCCGGGGCCTCCTGCTCGCTCCGGTAGACCGCCATCAGCAAGCGGCGGCGCAGCCCGTCGTCCGCTGTTCCGGGCGGTAGCACCGGAACCGGTAAGCCGAGAGCAGCTAGCGAGCTTGACGCGCCAGCCAGATCATCACGGCTTGCTGAGCCAGGCAGCCCGGCCAGGACTATCCGCTCAACCAGTTCATGCGGGCCCGCAAGCCCGATGGTGACTTCCTGGTCGAGTCGCAGGGCTTTGCCTAAGCCAGCCATTCGCTTCCCGGTCACCCGCGCGGCCCGGGCAGGCACCCGGAACAGCCGCTACTCACTTGTTAACTCACAGTTGCCGACTGCGAAAGGGGCAAACGGCCGCGAGCATAACAACCAGTGCAAGGATCGGCACGACTGAGCTGCTTAGCGGCTGGCAAACAGCCGGTTAGATGACCTCGGAGCTGATGTCTGCACCGAGGGTGGCGAGCCTGGAGGCAACGCAGGCATGTCCCCGGTCGATGAGGTAACCCGGGGCCACGATCGTTTCACCGTCAGCAGCCAGCCCGGCCAGGATCAGTGCGACTCCGGTGCGGAGGTCGTGTGCTATGACCTTGCAGCCGTGCAACGGCGTGGGTCCGTGCACCAGGACCGCGTTGCCCGCCACCTCGACCTTCGCGCCCATCTTGTTGAGCTCCCCGACCAGCATGTAGCGGCCGTCGAAGATGGTTTCCCTGATGTAGCTGGTGCCATCTGCCAGGCAGCTGAGGGCCATGATCGGCGACTGAAGGTCAGTGGCGAAGCCGGGGTAAGTGTCGGTAATGACGTTGATCGGCCGGAGCTGGCGCTCGCGGCGGACTTGGAGGATCGCGCCGTGCGTGGCGAATTCCACGCCCATCTGCTCCAGCTTCCAGCGTGCCACGCCGAAGTGCTCAAGGGCGGCGCCGACCAGGCTCAGCTCGCCGCCGGTGATGGCCGCGGCCATGGCGAAGACGGCCGCATCGATCCGGTCAGCCATCACGGTGTGTTCCACGGCGGTGAGCTCGTCCACGCCCTCCACCGTCACGAAGCCGGTCCCGCCGCCGGTGATCCGCGCGCCCATCTTGGTCAGGAACGCGATGACATCGAGCACTTCGGGCTCAAGCGCGGTGTTGTCGATGATCGTGGTACCTGGCGCCATCGACGCGGCCATGATCAGGTTCTCGGTGCCCGTGTGGGACGGGGTGTCCAGGTACAAGTGCGCGCCGCGCAGCCGATCCGCCTTGATATGGATGACGGTCTCGTGCTCCTCGACGATCGCCCCGAGCCGGGCGAAGCCGCGGTAGTGGAAGTCCAGGCTCCGGCTGCCGAGGTTGCATCCGCCGATGCCCTCGATCGTGGCCTCGCCCAGCCGGTGCAGCAGTGCAGGCACGAACAGCACCGAGGCGCGGAACCGGCGGGCGATTTCCGCTGGCAGGACGGAGCTGGTCAGCTCCGACGCGTCGACGACGAGAGTCCGCTCTGCCTCGTGGAACTTCACGACGGCACCAACCGCCTGTGCGAGTTCGACGGCCCGGCGGACGTCCTCGATCACCGGCACGTTCCGCAGCACGGTGCGGCCTTTCTCGGCCAGCAGTGACGCGGCGATCATCTTCAGGGCAGCGTTCTTGGCGCCCTGGACGAACACGGTGCCTTGCAGCGGGTTGCCGCCTCGGACGATATAGCGGGTGTCTGGGCCGCTCGTCATCTGGATGGAACTCCCGTCGGTTGACTGCATCGCGTCCATGCCCCGGTATGACACCAGGCCTTCTGACCATGCAGACGGCAGGCTCCCGTCAACGGGAAAGCCCGCCTGTCGTGACGTCAAGTATTCCACCGCTTCCGAGCCCCCCAGACCATGACAACATTGTTACGTAACGTATCCGAGCGAGTGCATAGTGCGATCGCGGGGGCATACCGTTAAGACCGCCAGCGCGAGCCGGTGATACGCTCATAGGCCGCCACGTAGGTCTCCCTGGTCCGTTCCACGACTTCGCGCGGCAGCCGCGGTGGCGGTTCATCGCCGTGCCGGTCCCAGCCTGAGGCCGGCGAGGTAAGCCAATCCCGGACGAATTGCTTGTCGAATGGCACCTGTGGGCGGCCCGGCTGCCAGGAATCGGCCGGCCAGAACCGGGACGAATCCGGGGTAAGGACCTCGTCGGCGAGCAGCAGGGCATCGGAATCATCGAAACCGAACTCGAGCTTGGTATCCGCCACGATGATGCCTCGGTGAGCGGCCAGGTCTGCGCCGCGTTGATAGACCGCGAGCGTGAGCCGCTCTAGCTCGGCCGCGATCGGCGCGCCGGCCAGTTCAACAAGCTGGGCGCGGCTGATGTTCTCGTCGTGCTGGCCCTGCGGCGCCTTGGAGTCAGGGTCGAAGATAGGCGCCGGCAGGCGCGACCCGTCCAGCAGGCCGGCTGGCAGCCCGACGCCGCCGACCGCGCCGTCGCGCCGGTAGTCAGCCAGCCCCGAGCCAGTCAGGTAACCCCTGGCAACACACTCCACCGGCACCATCGTCAGCGGTCGGCAGGCCATCGCCCGGCCCGCGAACTCTGCGGGTATGGACGCGTCGACCAGATGGTTCGGCACGATATCGGCAAGCCGCTCGAACCACCACAGCGACAGCTGGGTAAGGATCTTGCCCTTGTCCGGGATCGGCGTCTCGAGGACGAAGTCGAAGGCCGAGATCCGGTCGGTTGCCACCAGCAGCAGGACGCCATCCTCGGCCTGGTAGAGCTCCCTGACCTTGCCGGAATAGACGTGGCGCAGTCCGGCTGGCGGATTGCCTTGCTCCGGCGCAGTGGCCGCCTGTGCTGAGCTGTCCGCCCCGGCCGTCACGCGAGCCGCTCCAGCCGGTCAAAGACCTCGCCGAGCCTGCGTACGTAACGCTCCGGCGTACAGACCTCATCCAGCCTGGCTTCGTCTAGTTCCAGGCCGCGTCCAGCCGCATGCTTGCGCAGCGTCTCCCGGAACGGCACGCCCGACTGCCAGGTATCCATGGCAGCGGCCTGCACCAGGGCGTAGGCGTCTTCCCTGGACAGCCCGGCCGCCACCAGCTCGAGCAATACCGCCGAGGTGTAAATCAGCCCGTGACTTGACTCCAGGTTCGCCAGCATGCGGGCAGCATCGACGGCCAGGCCCTCCATGATGCCGGTGGTCTGCTCGAGCACGTAATCGGTGGTGATCGCCGCATCGGGCAGGGCCACCCGCTCTGTCGACGAGTGCGAGATGTCCCGCTCGTGCCACAGCGGTATCCCTTCGAGCACGGGCACAACCTCGGCGCGCACCACGCGCGCGAGCCCGGATATCCGTTCGGCCCGGACCGGATTCCGCTTATGCGGCATCGCCGAGGAACCCTTCTGGCCGGCCCCGAAGGGCTCGGCCAGCTCGCTCACCTCCGTGCGCTGGCCGTGCCGGATCTCCAGTGCGATGGCCTCGCAGACGGTAGCGATCAGCGCGAGCACGCTAACCCATTCGCCGATCCCGTCCCGAAGCACGACCTGGGTTGCCACATCAGCGGGCCGGAGCCCGAGCCGACCGAGGACGTCGGATTCGATCGCCGGGTCGATGTTGGAGTACGTGCCGACCGGGCCTGACAACTTGCCCACCGCCACGGATTGCCTGGCGCGTATGAGCCTGTCCCGGCAGCGGTGAATGGCGAAGGCGAAGTCGGCGACCCGGTGTCCCCAGACATCGGGTTCCGCGTGAATGCCGTGAGTCCGGCCGGCCCGCAATGTCGTGCGGTGCGCGAGGGCGTGTTCCCGCAGCACATGCAGCAGCCGCTCGCACCGTGCCGTCAGCAGGTCGGTCGACTCGGCGAGCTGGATGGCTAGCGCGGTGTCCAGCAGGTCAGAAGAGGTCATGCCGTAATGGACGTAAGCCGCCGCCTCGCGCGGCGTCGTGTTATTCGCCCATGCGGACAGGAAGGCGATGACGTCATGCCCGGTGACGGCCTCCAAGGCAGCTACCGCCTCGGGCGTCGGCGGCGGCGCGGCCGCGACCGGAGCCACGGCGTCCTCCGGGACCGTCCCGGCCTTGGCATGGGCGGCCAGCACCAGGGTCTCGATCTGGCACCAGAGCTCGTACTTGTGGGCTTCGCTCCAGACGTGACCCATCTCGGGCAGCGTGTAGCGATCTATCACCTCCCCTATCCTGCCGCATTGCCCGCGGCCGGCTACTGGCTGGCCTGCCCCGGCCAGCGCGGCGGCACGACCCTTCGGTCATCGCCCGGTGCTGGTGCCGGGCCCCGCCATGGCGATGTCGGTGCGGTACCAGCCGCCGCGGAGCCGGATGTGGCCCGCGGCGTGGTAAGCGGCCGCCCTGGCCGCAGCCAGGTCGGGGCCCGTGCCGACCACGTTGAGGACGCGCCCGCCCGCTGCCGCTAGCTTTCCCGAGCCGGCGTCCGCGGTCCCCGCGTGAAGGACGTAGGCGCCGGGAACGAGGCCAGCTTCTGCTACGCCGTCGATAGCGTCGCCGTGCACCGGGGCGCCGGGATAGCCTTCCGCGGCAATCACAACCGCCACTGCGGCGCCGGGCAGCCAGCCAAGCCGGGGCGTGCCGGCGAGGTCCCCGTCCGCGCAGGCGGCGAGCAGCCCGGCCAAGGGCGTGCTCAGCCGGTCCAGCACGACCTGCGACTCTGGGTCGCCGAACCGGGCGTTGAACTCGATGACCCGGAGGCCGCGCGAGGTAAGGCAGAGCCCGGCATAAAGCAGCCCGGTGTAGGCGGCGCCGCGCCGCGCAAGTTCGGCAAGGGCGGGCTCGACGACGGTGACGAGCGTCTCGTCTGCCAGCCCGGGCGGCGCCCAAGGCAGCGGCGCGTAAGCACCCATTCCGCCGGTGTTCGGTCCGGCGTCGCCATCGTGAGCGCGCTTGTAATCCTGGGCAGGCAGCAGCGGGACCGCCATCCGGCCGTCGGCGAGTGCGAAGACCGACACCTCGGGGCCATCGAGAAACTCCTCAATGACCACGGTGCCGCAGTCGCGAGCGTGCCCGGCGGCCTCGTCGCGGTCGCTGGTGACCACGACGCCCTTGCCCGCGGCCAGCCCGTCGGCCTTGACCACGTACGGCGGGCCGAACGCCGTGAGCGCCTCGTCCACCTCCTGCTCGGTCCGGCACGTCATGGCCGCGGCCGTCGGCACGCCCGCGGCCGTCATCACGTCCTTGGCGAAGGACTTCGAGCCCTCGATCATCGCCGCGCGCCGGCCAGGACCGAAGCAGCGGATGCCGGCCGCTCGAACTGCATCTGCGGCACCCGCCACCAGCGGCGCCTCGGGCCCGATGACGACCAGGTCAGCGCCGATCCGGGTGGCGAGCGCGGCAACCTTGGCGGGCTCGGTGGCGGTCACCTCGTGCAGCTCGGCGATGTCACCGATGCCGGGATTACCCGGCGCGGCATGCAGTTCGCGGACGTCGGCGTCACGCGCTAGCGACCTGGCTAGTGCGTGCTCTCGGCCGCCCGAGCCAATGACCAGAACCCGCACCTCACAGCACCTCGCGCAGCTGGACGGTCTGGTCCCGGCGCGGGCCGACGCCAACCGCGCAGACCGGGGCTCCGATCATGTCCTCGACCGCGCGGACGTAGCCTCTGGCGTTGGGCGGCAGGTCGCCGAAGTCCTTCGCGCCCGAGATGTCCTCCCACCAGCCGTCGAGGTACTCATAGATCGGGCTGGCGTGATGGAAGTCGGTCTGGGTCATCGGCATCTCGTCATGGCGCTTGCCGTGGACGTCGTAGGCAACGCAGACGGGCACCTTCTCCAGACTGGACAAGACGTCCAGCTTGGTCAGGAAGTAGTCGGTGAGTCCGTTCACCCGGGTCGCGTACCGGGCGATTACGGTATCGAGCCAGCCGGTACGGCGCGGCCGCCCGGTCGTGACGCCAAACTCGCCGCCGGTCTTGCGCAACCATTCTCCCTGCGCGTCGTGCAGCTCGGTAGGAAACGGGCCGGCGCCCACCCTGGTGGTGTAGGCCTTCAGGATCCCCATCACCCTGGTGATCCGGGTGGGCCCGATACCCGAGCCAGCGCAGGCCCCGCCGGCGGTGGCCGAGGAGGACGTAACGAACGGGTAGGTGCCGTGGTCGACGTCGAGCAGCGTTGCCTGGGCGCCCTCCAGGAGCACAACTCGTCCGGCCGCGAGTGCCTCGTTGAGCACCAGGCCAGTGTCGGCGACATAGCGGCCCAGCCGGTCGGCGTAGCCAAGGTACTGTTCAGCGACCGAGTCCGCGTCGATGCCGCGTCGGTTGTAGAGCTTGGTGAGGATCTGGTTCTTCTCCCTGAGCACCAGCTCAAGCTTCTGCCGGAGGATGCCGGGGTCGAAGAGGTCCTGCACCCTGATCCCGACGCGGGACACCTTGTCGCTGTAAGCGGGCCCGATGCCGCGGCCAGTGGTACCGATCCGGGCGTTGCCGAGATACCGCTCGGTAACCTTATCCAGGGCAACGTGGTGCGGCATGATCAGATGCGCGTCCGCCGAGATGAGCAGCCGGTCACGCCAGGCCCCGCGCTCGATGAGGCCGTCGATCTCGGCGATCAGCACCTCCGGATCGATCACGACGCCGTTACCGATGACGGCCGTGGCGTTATCGGACAGGACACCAGAGGGCAGCAGGTGCAGCGCGTAGCTCTCGTCGCCGACGACCACCGTGTGGCCGGCATTGTTGCCGCCCTGGTAGCGGACGACGTAATCAACCCTGTCGCCGAGCAGGTCGGTTGCCTTGCCCTTGCCTTCATCGCCCCACTGCGCGCCGACGATCACGATGGCGGGCATGTCACAGGTCCTTCCCGTAACCAACGAAGGCCCCGGCCGACGTCATTGCATGCAGACAGCAAGCGCGGCAGGGGCTCTTGCATACAGATGTTACAGGTCTGACAGCCAGGCCCGCGGGTGCAAGGCGCACTCCGGGGGTGGCTGTAGCCAGTCCGGCTGCGCACGGCCACGCCGGCCTGGCTGACAGCGGACGCCGTTACGAGTCCAGGGCGGCGACCGCGGCCGGGCTGCTGTCGGCGAGGAATTCCCTGCACCTGGCGGCCTCGTCGTCCTCGCCTATCGCCGCCGCGGCAGCGCCCAGCAGGTACAGCGAGCGAAGGAAACCGCGGTTGGGCTCGTGTTCCCAGGGCACCGGCCCGTGGCCATGCCAGCCGGCCCGGCGCAGCTGGTCCAGGCTGCGGTGGTAGCCCGTCCTGGCGAATGCATAAGCGCTGACCGGGTCGCCCGCAGCCAGCGCCCGGGCGGCCAGCTCGGCCCAGGCGGCGCAGTAACTCGGGTACCGGGCCGCTACCGTGGCGGGATCGCTCGCCGCTTCCAGCGCCGCGCGGGCCTGCTCGTTGGCGGGCAGCAGGGTCTCCGGCGGGCCGCCCAGCAGGTTCTGTCGTGTCATGGGGCAATCCTGTCTCCGAGCGCTGCGGCCGCCGGCCTCCGGCTGCCGGAACTCGGTCGATGCGGCGGCTCAGGAGATGCGCTTGCCGACCGAGAGTAGATCCTCGCAGGCGTGGACGACGCGCGCGGTCATAGCTGCCTCGGCCGCCTTGCCCCAGCTCCGTGGGTCGTAGGCCTTCTTGTTCCCGACTTCACCGTCGATCTTGAGGACGCCGTCGTAGTTGGTGAACATGTGCCCGGCGATCGGCCTGGTGAAGGCATACTGCGTGTCGGTATCAACGTTCATCTTGACGACGCCGTATCCGATCGATTCCCTGATGTCCTCGAGCGAAGAGCCTGACCCACCGTGGAATACCAGGTCAAAAGGCTTATCCACGCCGTACTTAGCCCCCACGGCAGCCTGGATCTCCGCCAGGATCGCGGGCTTGAGCTTGACGTGGCCGGGCTTGTAGACACCGTGCACATTGCCGAACGTCGCCGCCAGGATGTAGCGGCCGCGCTCGCCAAGGCCGAGGGCCTCGGCTGTCGCTAGCGCATCTGCGGGCGTGCTGTAGAGCTTCTCGTTGATCGCGCCGACGATCCCGTCTTCCTCGCCGCCTACTACGCCGATTTCCAGCTCCATGATGACGTGTGCCTTCGCGCACAGGTCGAGCAGCTCGGAGCCAATCTGCAGGTTCTCTGCGAGCGGTACCGCCGAGCCGTCCCACATGTGGGACTGGAATAGCGGCTGCTCACCTCGCGCTACCCGCTCCACTGAGATCTGCAGTAGCGGGCGCATGTACCCGTCGAGCTTGTCCTTCGGACAGTGATCGGTGTGCAGCGCGATGTGCACCGGATACTTCGCGGCCACGGTCTGGGCAAAATTGGCAAGAGCCACCGCGCCGGTAACCATGTCCTTGACCCCAGCGCCCGACAGGTACTCGGCCCCGCCGGTGGACATCTGGACGATCCCGTCGCTCTCTGCCTCGGCGAAACCGCGAAGCGCGGCATTGAGGGTCTGGCTCGAGGTGACGTTTATGGCCGGGTAAGCGAAGCCATGCTCCTTTGCCCGGTCGAGCATTTGCGCGTAGGCCTCTGGTGTCGCGATCGGCATGGCCCGAGTCCTCTCGTTGTCTGGTCACCGCTGTTCAAGTCGCTGCCCGCTAGTCAGTGCCAGTATTGCCGAGGACGCTCTGCAGCCTGAAGCTGCCGGCTCAGTTGCTCGCAATGGCGGGCTCGCGGGCCTAGCGGGTCTACGCTCGACCACATGGGACACCATGATGCGGATCCCGCCGAGGGCCGCCGTTACGCCGGCGTCGTGCTGCTTTCCGTCGCGGTATTAACTCTGCTAGTGGTCGGGGCCTTCGCGCTACAGGCGCTGTCGCACAACTGAGCCAGGCACGAGCCTGGACACGCGGGGGGACTGCCTGGGCCATTAGCCCAGGCCAAGATCGGCCAACTCGAAGGCCGCCAGGTAGGGCAGCCCTCGTTCAGCGATCTTGGATCGCGCGCCGCGCTCGACCACCACCGCGACGCCCACTACCTGCGCGCCTGCCTCAGTCAGGGCGTCGACGGCGGTGAGCACGGAGCTGCCGGTCGTGGAGGTGTCCTCGAGGGCTAGCACGCGCCGGCCGGCCACGTCTGGGCCCTCGATCCGCCGCTGCATGCCGTGCTCCTTCTCGGTCTTGCGGACCACGAAGGCGTCGAGTTTGCGGCCGCGGGCAGCGGCAGCATGCAGCATGGCCGTGGCGACCGGATCAGCGCCCAGCGTCAGCCCGCCCACCGCATCGAAGTCGAGGCCCGCGGTCAAGTCGAGCATGACCTGGCCCGCAAGTGGCGCCGCACGGCCGTCCAGCAGCACCCGCCGCAAGTCGATGTACCAATCAGCGCGCTGCCCCGATGACAAGATCACCTCGCCGTGCACAACGCCCAGCTGCTTGATCATCGCCAGCAGGTCCTCTCGGTCCGCCACGGCAGCTGAGCCTACCTGGGACGCCGCACTGGGTACTGGCCGGCGCCTGGTACCTTCTGCAGGCTGGCGGCCGTGGCCTGATGCGGCATGTCAGGTTAGGCGCTGTCTAGTCGCCTCACGGTTGCCTAGATGGCGGAATGGTGGAAGTAGCAGTGACCTGAGCCGGTCGATACGTCCGTGATCCTCGCTATGTGTCACGGCTGGTGCCATGCGCTGGTAACGTCACGCGCAAGGGAAGGACGGTGTCGCGTTGGATCGCTGCGCGCTGTTCGTGGACGCGAGTTATGTGCTGGCTGATGGTGCACTCGCAGTCCACGGCACTCGCAATCGTGACTCGGTTTCCTGGGACTACGCGGGCTTGCTCAAGCTTCTAGGCGGCCTGTCCAGGGACCGCACAGGGCTGCAGTTGCTGCGTTGCTACTGGTATGACGCCGCGGCGGACGGCAACCGCGCTGCCGAGCATGACTTCCTGGCGGATGTTCCGGGCGTGAAGCTCCGCCTCAGCAAGGCCCGCCCGAACCGCAAGGAGGGCGTGGAGGCGGAGATCCGCAAGGACCTCACCGCGCTGGCCAGGAACCGCGCAGTCAGCGACGTCATCATCGTGAGCGGCGAAGAGGACCTCGCGCCGGTCATCGCCGAGGTTCAGGATCTCGGCATCCGGACGGTATTGCTGAATATCTCGGCCGACGGTGACTGGGCCGTGTCCCGCGCGCTACGCCAGGAGTGCGACGACATCATCGACATCGCCGCCGGGCACCTGCGCCCTTACGTGGACCTGATTCCCGGCGCCGAGCCGGAGCAGGTCACCGGTGCATACCGCGAGATGGGAACCGGGGCTGCGCAGGTCAGCGGTCCGCACCAGGCGATCGAGGCGCCTGCCGCACGCATGTACGGATCGCCGTTGGCAGCCGAGTATGACCGGGCCGAGCCCCAGCTGGCCGGCCTGGGCGCCGGCGGACGGGATCAGCGTGAGCAGGTGCCGGGCCTGGAGGCGGGACGTTTTGCCGGGCAGCGGAGCCTTGGCGGCCCGACCCAAGCCATGGGCTCGGGACCCGGCCAGCGCATCAGCGACCCGCAGTCGCTCGGTCAGCAATATCAGTCGGCCGACCCGAGCCGCGGTCAGCTGCCCGGAACCGCGAGCCAGGGCGGTTTCGCGCCCAACGCTTTCGCTCCGCACGACGCAGCGAACGGGCAGGCTGGGAACGGGCGGGCCGGTCAGCTCCCAAACGGATTGGGCCAGCGCGGTGGCGTCGATGACAACCGAGGCCAGGGTGGTCAGCCGCCTGGCATGCAACCGGGGCACATGGCTGCCGCCGGCCTGCCTGCCGGGTTTGCTGGCCAGGCAGGGGTCGCAGGCGGCGGCATGCACGCGCCCGGCGGAGGCTTGCCCGCAGCCGCAGGACAGCTGAACAACGCGCAGTCCGCGAGCCAGGCAAACGGAATGCCGGGCAATGGCGTTTCCGCGGGCGGCATGCCGGCGAACGGCCAAGCGGGTCCCGGCGGGCAATTGGGCGGGCCCGCGGGTGGTGGCCACGGGCAGGGCCCCATGTCGCAGCCGGGGATGTCGCAGCCGGCCATGCCCCAAGGCGGCGCGACGCAGGGCGGCATGCCGCATGGCACCATGGCGCAAGGCAATATGGCGCAAGCCAATATGCCGGGCGGGAGCATGCCGGGTGGCATGGCAGGCGGCATCGTCCAAGGCAGCGTCGTGCCAGGCAGCGGCCTTGGCCAGAATGGCAACCAGCACCCGTCGGCGGGCCAGCCCGGCGGCGCCGGTTCGGGCCCCCCGGGCCAGGGCCTGCCGATGCCGCCTGGTCAGCCCCAGGGCATCGCGCCGCACAGCCAGGGCATCTCGGCGCCTGGTCAGCTCCAGGGCATGGCGCCGCACAGCCAGGGCATCGCGGCGCCTGGTCAGCTCCAGGGCATGGCGCCGCACAGCCAGGGCATCGCGGCGCCTGGCCAGCACGGCCTGCAGCGCCCGGGCAGCGGCCCTGGGTTGCCGCCCGGCGGAATGCCGGCTGGCCATGGCCCGGCCGATCAGCAACGTCAGCAGCCGCAACAGCGGCAGCTTCCGGCTGGCAACGGTGTGCAATATCCCCAAGATCGCGGACAGCAGTACGGCGGCCCGGCGCAGACGTCGCCTTATGCCGGCTCACCAGTGTCTTCCGGCTATCCGGCTGGCCCGTACGGCGCGCAGCAGCCCGCCCCTGTGCCCGCCCCGCCGGTGGCTATTTCGGTGGCCGAGGCGGTGCAGTCGGCACACGCTGAGGGCTTCGGTTTCGGCGAGGCCGTGGCCAGAGACGCGCCCGCGCTGTGGCTGGAAGCCGTGCTCGCGCGCAAGCCGAGAATGCCGTCGGACCTTGAGGCGCGGCTGCTGCAGGGGTCGGCGTTGCCAATTGACTCACTTTTGCACGATGAGGTCAGACATGCGCTCCGCCGCGGATTCTGGGACGCTCTGGAGCGCTCGCGGCACTAAGGAATGTTTGTCACGAAGCCATTACTCCGTGCTGTTCCCGGACACAGCGGCACCATTCCCTGGGCTACGTTAGTAACGTGCCTGCACTGAGCCGCGATGAATTCGACTCGCTCGAATTTGACGCAGCGGCCAGCGGGGATCACGCGGCCGCGGCTCGGCAGATGAGCTATCTGGCCGCCACCGGCACAGAGACCGCTGGGATGCCGCGAGCCGAGGCCTACGTGCGCGCGGGCGAGCAATGGCTGCTAGCCGATGATCCAGGCGAGGCCGTCGAGGGCTTCCAGCGCGCCATGGCCGACGGCGGCCCCGTCTTCGTCGATCCACGGGTGCCGATGGCACGGGCCCTGTTCCAGCTCGGCAGGCAGACCGAAGCCCAGGCCATCATCAGCCAGCTCAAGGCGGCGGGCCGGGCGGATCCGCGCACCTGCGATCTGGTCGCGGAGTTGCTGGTCGAGCGTTCGGAGCTGGCCGCCGCCCTCGACTGGGCGACGGCCGGCGTGGAGCTGTGCCTGGCGGACACGCCACGGACGGACTCGCCCAGCGACGCCAGCTCCGGTGCTGGCGACGACCGTGCTCACCACGACTGGGCCGGGGGCGACCGTGCTGGCCACGACCAGGCCGGCGACGCCCTTGCTGGCGACTACTCCGAACTGCGGCTCCTGCTCAGGCTCCGCTATCGCATCCGCAACGACCTCGGCCTGCCCGAGGACGACTACGACGCGATGCTGGATGAGACCTGAGACGCTCGCTCAGGGCTCACTCGCAGGGCATCGGCCGCCTCGTCCAGGTCGACGAGGACCTTGTCCCCATCGGTGATCTCGCCCGCGAGCAGGGCGCGCGCTAGCTTGTCGCCGATCGCGGTCTGGATGAGCCTGCGCAGCGGGCGGGCGCCGTAGACCGGGTGGAATCCGGTCACTGCTAGCCACTCCCTGGCGCCGGGTGTCACGTCCAGGATCAGCCGGCGGGCTGCGAGGCGGGTAGCCAGCCTGGACACCTGCACGTCCACGATCTCGGTCAGTTCCTTGGTTGTGAGCGCATCGAACACGATCACGTCGTCGAGCCGGTTCAGGAATTCCGGCTTGAAGGTGGCTCGTACGATGCCCATCACCTTGTCCTTGGTGGCCGCCTCGCCCAGGCTCGGGTCAGCAATGAACTGCGAGCCCAGGTTGGAGGTCAGGATGAGGATCGTGTTGCGGAAGTCGACAGTCCGGCCGTGGCCATCGGTCAGCCTGCCATCGTCGAGCACCTGCAGCAGGACGTCGAACACCTCAGAATGAGCCTTCTCGACCTCGTCAAGAAGGACGACGCAATACGGCCGTCGCCGGACCGCTTCGGTGAGCTGGCCGCCCTCTTCGTAGCCGACATAACCTGGCGGTGCGCCGACCAGCCTGGACACCGAGTGCCGCTCGGAGTACTCGCTCATGTCGATCCTGATGATCGCTCGCTCGTCGTCGAACAGGAACTCCGCTAGCGCCTTGGCGAGCTCGGTCTTGCCAACCCCCGTCGGGCCCAGGAACAGGAACGAGCCCGACGGCCGGTCCGGGTCCGAGATGCCTGCCCTTGACCTGCGGACGGCATCGGAGACGGCCTGGACCGCGGCCCGCTGGCCGATCAGCCGATGACCGAGCTCGTCCTCCATCCGCAGCAGCTTGCCGGTCTCGCCTTCCATCAGCCGCCCAGCCGGGATTCCTGTCCACGACGACACCACGTCGGCAACGTCGTCCGGCCCGACCTCTTCCTTAACCATCGGCGGCCCGTCATCGCCCACGCCTGGCCCGCTGGCGCCGGCATCCTCACTTGTGGTGGCGGCGGCCGCGGCGATCTGCCGCTCAAGCTCGGGGATCTGGCCGTACATAAGCCGGGAGGCTGCCTCGAAATCCGCGTCACGCTGCGCGCGCTCGGCCTGGCCTTTCAGGTCGTCGAGCTGCTTCTTCATCTCGCCGACCTTGTTGAGGCTGGCCTTCTCCCGGTCCCAGCGCGCGACGAGGGCCGTCAGCTGCTCCTGCTTATCCGCCAGGTCGGCCCGCAGCCGCTCCAGCCGCTCGCGACTGGCCGGGTCGTTCTCCTTGGCCAGCGCCATCTCTTCCATCTTCATGCGGTCGACGCTGCGCTGAAGCTCATCGATCTCGACCGGCCGGGAGTCAATCTCCATCCGCAGCCGGGACGCCGCCTCGTCGATGAGGTCGATCGCCTTGTCCGGCAGGAACCGTGCTGTGATGTACCGGTCCGACAGCGTCGCCGCCGCTACCAGGGCGGCGTCGGAGATCTGCACCTGGTGGTGCGCCTCATATCGGCCCTTGAGCCCGCGCAGGATGGCGATCGTATCCTCGGCGGACGGCTCACCGATGAAGACCTGCTGGAACCGCCTCTCGAGCGCCGGGTCCTTCTCGATCCGCTGCCGGAACTCATCGAGCGTGGTGGCCCCGACCATCCGGAGCTCGCCACGGGCGAGCATGGGCTTAAGCATGTTGCCCGCGTCCATGGCGCCCTCGGCTGCCCCTGCGCCGACGACCGTGTGCAGCTCGTCGATGAAGGTGATGATCTGGCCCTCGCTCTGCTTGATCTCGTTGAGTACGGCCTTCAGCCGCTCTTCGAACTCGCCCCGGTACTTCGCGCCGGCGACCATTGCGGCAAGGTCAAGAGCGACCACGCGCTTGCCGCGCAACGACTCAGGCACATCGCCTGCCACTACCCGCTGAGCCAGGCCCTCAACGACCGCGGTCTTGCCCACGCCGGGCTCGCCGATCAGCACCGGGTTGTTCTTGGTTCGCCTGGACAGCACCTGGATCACCCGGCGGATCTCCGCATCCCGGCCAATGACCGGGTCGAGCTTCCCATCGCGGGCGCTCTGGGTGAGGTCGATGCCGTACTTCTCAAGCGCCTGGTAGGTACCTTCCGGGTCCTGGGACGTCACCCGTGCGTGCCCGCGGACCTGCTCGAACGCGTCGGTGAGCTGCTTGGGTCCGGCGCCAGCCGCGCGCAGCATGGTGGCCGCCTGGCCGCCGTCGGTCGCGAGCCCTACCAGCAGGTGCTCGGTCGAGACGTACTCATCCGACATATCCGTGGCCAACTTGCCAGCAGTTGCCAGCGCGGCCAGCAGCTGCCGCGAGGTCTGCGGCGCGCTCACCGTCGCCCCGGCCGCCTGAGGCATCCGGGATAGCTGATCCCCCACGTTCCTGAGCAGCTCGGCTGGGTCAGCGCCCACGGCGCGGAGCAGCGGTGCGGCCGTCCCGCCATCCTGCTGGACCAGGGCAGCGAGCAGATGGAGGCCATCCACATTCGGATTACCTGCTGACGCGGCCATCTGCACGGCCTGCGACAGTGCCTCCTGACTCTTCCTAGTCAGCTTCTCATCCACAGTCTTATCTCCAAGTTCTGAATATCGCCGCGTCGCTCGTGCTCGGCGGTGCGGCAGCCGCGTTGTGGACCGGGCTAGCTGGAGCTGGCCCCGCGACCAGCTGATTGAGGGCTGATCTCGCCCGCGGCGGCAACCACCTGGCCGGGATCGGCGCTGAGGCCGGTGCCGGATGCGGGCGGCGGCGCCTTGCTGGCGGGCCGCACCGGGACGAGAGCCGCCCCGTCAGCCCGGTTACGAACCAGGTTCGCCAGCCGTGCGGCGACCGCCCTGGTGGACTCGAGCTCGGATCGCAGCTGGCTGATCTCCGCGTGCATCTCGGCGACGAGCATTCGGCTGCGCCGCTCGGCTAGCTCCAGCTCGAGGATGCGCTTGATCCCGTTGAGGTTGATGCCCTCCTCCTGGGACAGTCGCTGCACCTCGCGCAGTATCAGGATGTCGCGCAGCGAGTAACGCCGGCCGCGGCCTGCGGCCCGACCTGGCGAGACCAGGCCGAGCCTGTCGTAGGCTCGCAGCGTCTGCGGGTGCATCCCGGACAGCTGAGCCGCCACCGAGATGACATAGACAGGCGTGTCATCGGATAGCTCGAACTGGCTGGTCATAGTCATCTCCTTCCGGCGCTCGGTGGGCTAGCCGTTCGCGTTCTTCAGTACCTCGGCCCGCGGGTCGGAGCCGGCCGTTGCGTCCCTGAATGTCTCGAGCGCATCGCGCGCCTTGTCATTCAGTTCCTGTGGGACCTGGACGTTGACGGTCACGAGCATGTCGCCGGATGTCCCGTCCTTGCGGCGGATGCCCTTACCGCGGACCCGGAAGGTACGGCCGTTCGGCGTGCCAGCCGGGATCCGCAGGCTGACCGGCATGCCGCCAAGCGACGGGACCTTGATCTCGGCTCCGAGCGCGGCCTCGGTGAAGGTGACCGGCACGGTGATCGTCAGGTTGGCACCCGACCGGCTGAACGTCCCGTGCGGATGCGGCTGGACGTGCACCCGGACGTAGAGGTCGCCGGGCGGACCGCCACGCTCGCCCGGAGCGCCCTTGCCGCCTAGCTTGATCCGCTGGCCGTCCGCGACACCGGCCGGGATCCTCGCCTGAATGGTCCGGGTGCTCATCGCCCGGCCGCTGCCCATGCACGTCTCGCACGGGTCGTCGACGACGAGACCCCGTCCGCGGCAGGTCTTGCAGGGCTCGGAGAAGGCAAAGCTCCCGAGGTTCCGGCTACCCTGGCCGGTGCCCTCACAAGTCGGGCACACCCTCGGCACCGTGCCGGCCTTGGCGCCGGTGCCCTTGCATACCTTGCACGGGCCCTCGCCAGTGAGCCGGAGCGAGACCGTCGAGCCATTGATGGCGTCGCTGAACGAAAGCGTCGTCTCGGTCTCCACGTCCGCGCCGCGGCGTGGCCGCGCCTGAGTGCCGGTCGTGCCGCCAGTGCGGTTGCCGAAGACGCCGCCGAGCAGGTCACCGAGACGTCCGCCCGCGCCGCCGGCCGCGCCGCCGAACAGGTCGCCGAGATCGAACCCGTAGCTGCCGCCCGCTGGTCCGGACCCTGGCATCCGGACGCCGCCGCCGCCAAAGAGCGAGCGAGCCTCGTCATACTCCTTGCGCCGACCTTCGTCGGACAGCACGGTGTAGGCCTCGGAGATCTCCTTAAAGCGCGCCTCGGCCTTCGGGTCCCCCTCGTTGGCATCTGGGTGGTACTTACGGGCCAGCTTCCGGTACGACTTCTTGATCTCGTCGGCGGTAGCGGTCTTGGTCACCCCGAGGGTCTTGTAGTAGTCCTTCTCCAGGTAGTCCTTGGTGCTCAACGGGCCTCTCTCGTGAGCTGTCTCGAAACCCGGCGCCGGGGCCCGCCGAAGCGGGCCGCCGGCGCCTGGTCACTATTCGCCAGACACGCCGTCATCAGAAGCCGCGTCGGAGTCGGCCTGGCCGGAGGTGTCGGATGGGTCTGCGTCCCCGTCCGGGCTGCCTCCTTCGGGTTCAGCGACGGCGACCCTGGCCGGGCGGATGATCCGCTCGCCTACCTTGTAGCCGGGCTGGAGGATCTGCACGGCGGTCGGCTCGGCCACGTCAGCTGAGTACGAGTGCATCAGCGCCTCGTGCAGCGTCGGGTCGAACGGGTCGCCGCTCTCGCCGAAGGCCGTCAGGCCGAGCTTGACCACGATGCCCTCGAGCGACTCGGCGACCGACTTGAAGCCGCCGGTAAGCTCGCCGTGCTCCCGGGCCCGGCCGATGTCGTCAAGGACAGGCAGCAGCTCGTGCAGCACATTGGCCAGTGCCTGCTCGCGCACAGCCAGCCGGTCGCGCTCGACGCGCTTGCGGTAGTTGGCGTACTCGGCCTGTAGCCGCTGTAGGTCGGCGGTCCGCTCGGACAGCATGGCGACAACCTGAGCCGTCGCAGCATCTGCCGATCCGTCGGCTGCGTCCCCGGAGCCGCCAGGAGCGGCCGCTGGGGCCGGTGCCCCGCCGACCGCGGTCGCGCCGGGCTGCCCGGATGCCGGGCCGGCCGAGGGCCGACCCTGATCCGCGCTGGCCCCGGTAGCGCCGGGCCTGGACACAGAGTGCTTACCTGGCTTCGGCTGGCCGCTGGCCGGAGTCGACCCGCGCTGCGGGCCGGACTCCGCGGTGTCACGTACCTGGCCAGTGGCCGGGTCGATCCGCCTGCGATCGCGGATGATCGGGCCCTGGCTCTCCTCTTCCGGCCTCATCAGGCGGCGCCGCCCTCCTCGTGGGACGGCTTGTCGTCATCGACGATCTCGGCCTCGACAACGTCGTCGTCGTGGCCATCGGACTCACCCGAGTAACCACCCGACTCACCGTCTGGCGCATTGGCCGCCTGCGACTGGGCATAGATGGCCGTGCCCATCTTCTGGCTCACCTGAGCTGCGTGCTCGCTGGCCGTCTTGATGGTCTCGGTGTCGGTGCCCTCAAGCGCCTTCTTCAGGTCGGCGATCGCAGACTCGACCTCGGACTTGATGTCGTCGGGCACCTTGTCGGCGTTCTCGGAGAGGAACTTCTCCGTGGTGTAGGCCAGGGACTCCGCGCGGTTGCGGACCTCGGCCTCCTCGCGCCGCTGGCGGTCCTCATCGGCGTACTTCTCGGCGTCCGCCATCATCCGCTCGATGTCGTCCTTGCCCAGCGCCGAGCCGCCCGAGATGGTCACGGACTGCTGCTTGCCGGTGCCGAGGTCCTTGGCCGAGACGTTCACGATGCCGTTGGCGTCGATGTCGAACGTGACCTCGATCTGCGGGATGCCGCGCGGCGCCGGAGCCAGCCCGGCCAGTTCGAACATGCCGAGCTTCTTGTTGTACGCGGCGATCTCGCGCTCACCCTGGAAGACCTGGATCTGCACCGACGGCTGATTGTCATCCGCGGTGGTGAAGATCTCCGAGCGCTTGGTGGGGATGGTGGTGTTGCGCTCGATCTGCTTGGTGAAGATACCGCCCTTGGTCTCGATGCCCAGCGACAGCGGGGTA
>JBKQTJ010000119.1:0-8084 GCA_052143255.1 Streptosporangiaceae bacterium
GAGCACCGCTTCCCGCAACTCAGCTTCCCCGCCTGGCGCCGCGAGCTCGTCAACCTGGGACTCGACCACGTCGACGATGACCCTGACCATCTCGACTGCCTGCTGCAGGCTGACTGCCCTGGCGAGCTCGCGCGGCGCCGTGCCGAACACCTCGCCTGCCACCGCTGGCCTGGTCCGCTGCGGATGCTTGATCCAGTCCGCGAACGCGGCGACGCCGGCCTGCGCCACCAGGCCGAGCCAGGACCTGTTCTCCGCCGACATCTCCCGGAACCAGGGCAGCCGCCGGTCCATGGCCAGCATGGCCGCGGTGCCCAGCGAACCCATCGCCTGGTCCAGCCTGGCGATGGTGGCATCCCTGACCCGGCCGCCGCGCGGCGCAGCGCCAGGATCGCCTGCTCGCGTCGTCATGCTGTCGCCCGCGTTCGCCACGTCATCAGGGTGCCACTTGAAGGTCCTCGGCCGGCGGCGGGACCGGCGGCGGCGCCAGGCCGGCAGGCGCAGGCGGGGGCTCGCGGCCAACCAGCGCGCGGCGGAAAGCCGGCCGGAACACGGCCGCGAGGCCCATCACCAGGCTGAGGGCGAGCGCCGATCCGGCCGTGGTCCAGCCGATGCCGAGCGTGTCAGCGACCCGGCCCTGGATCAGCGCGCCGATCGGGTAGCTCACGCCAAGCGCGACCAGGAAGAAGCTGAGCACCCGGCCGCGGTATTCCTGCGGCGCGAAAAGCTGGACGGTCGTGGACAAGCCGGACAGCACGCCGAGGTATACCAGGCCGACAGCGAAGAGCGCGGCGATGCCCCACCAGCGCGAAACGGCCGCGCTGTATGCGACGAGCGTGACGGGCAGCAGCGCCAAGGTCCAGCCGAGCAGGCGTCCGCGGCCGAGCCTGGCCGCGAGAGGCGCGAGCAGCAGTGCTCCTGTCACGGCGCCGATGCCCTGTGCCGTGGTCAGGTAAGCGGTCAGCGAGGCTACGGCGGCGGCGCCACCGTGCTGGCTGAGCCGCAGTGCCATGGCCGGCACCAGCGCGATGAACGGCGCGGCCAGGAACGCTACCACTGCCATTGAGATGATGGCGGCCCGGCAGGATGCTTCGGCCCGGGCGGCGGCGGCGCCGGTGCGGAGGGAGGCAACGAGCGTGCCCTGGCGGCCAGGCGGCGGGGACAGCCGGATGAACATGATGGCGATCACGACGGCGAGGAACGAGATGGCGTTGGCTGCGAAGCTGGCCGCGTAACCGAACGCCGCGATGGTGGCGCCGGCCAGCGCCGGGCCGATAATGCGGCCGGCGTTGAACTGCGCGTTGTTCAGCGAACTGGCCGCCAGGAACTCCGACCGCGGCACCAGGTCCGGCAGGATGGCCTGGCTGAACGGGCCGATCAACGCGGAAACCGAGCCCTGCAGCGTGACCAGGGCTAGCAGCAGCAGCGGGCTGTCCTGCCCGGTGGCCACGAGCCCGGCGATGGCCGCGGCGACTAGCCCGGCGACCAGGTCGCCGCCGACCAGAACCGGACGGCGGGGGACGCGGTCTGCCAGCGCGCCGCCGAGTGGGGCGAGCAGGCCGATCGGCAGGAATGCACCGGCCGCCACCAGCGCGGCCCAGCTCGGCTGCCCGGTGCGGGAGATCACTAGCGCGCCGACGGCGACCGTCTGCATCCAGGAGCCGACGTTCGACACCAGGCTCGCGGTCCACAGCAGCGCGAAATTCCGGTAGTGAAGCGGCCGGAGCGAGGCGGCTGAGTCGAGCCTCACTGGGCGGCGCGGCGGCGGTAGAAGACGGCGGTCATCGCGCCCACAATAGGTCATCTCACCGACAGGCAGCGGCCCTGTCAGAACGCCGCTCGACGTCAGGACAGGCTGGTTCGCCCGGCCGGGCCGAAGTCGGCGGTCAGGTCGAGCCTGCCGCCGAGCGCCCGGACGTATGCTGCCGCCTCCTGCACGTCGACCGACCGGAGCCCAGCGTGCTCGATCTCCCAGACGCGTTGCTCGTTGAGGTTGGCGCTGGCGGCGAGGTCAGCGATGGTCAGCTCGCTGGCCCGGCGAAGGGCGGCGAGCGTGCTGATCTCAGCCAGCTCAGCTGCCCGGGCCCGGATGGCAGCGCCTCGATCGGGAAACATCGTGGTCAGTAACGTGCCTGCATCATCGAAGCAGACCTCGCCGGTCTCGGTGCCTTCGGTGTCGGGCGGCGGCCAGTTGCCATCCCTGATCTCGGTAAGCAGCAGGCCGGCCAGCGAGATCGCTTCGTCGCGATAGTCGCTGATCGCATCAGCGCTATCCAGCACGGCGAGCAACGTCGCCGTGCCGGCCGGCTCGACGGCAAGCAGGACGCGGATGTCGGTGCCGAGCGGGTCGGCGCGCAGCTCGAGCAGCCCCGGCACCGGAGCATCGTCGTGGTTCTGCGACACGGCCGGCTCGCTCGCGGGCTCGGTCGGATCGGCAGGTCGTTGCTGTTCGTCCGGCCTGCCTGTTCCCCGGATGTTGCGCCGCGTTCGCGCGGCCTGGGTGGCCAGTTCCTGGAGCCTGACGGCCGCGGTGGCGATGGCACGGTCGAGGTCAGCTAGCCCGGGGTCTTCTTCGGCGGCATCAGCGGAGCTGCGCGCTGTAGCGTGCTCGACGGCTGCCATCGCAGCGTGCACGTTCCGGCTGGCCTCAGCGGCCGTGTACATCGCTTTTGCAGTCTCCTTCGCGGTCCGGAATGCGTCGACGTCCTGCTGCATGCGCTGGGATCGCGCGGTCAGCTCTTGCTCACGCTCGGCCGCTGCAGCGAGTTCCTGCTCGGTCAGCGGCAGTTCGTCGATGACATCCGGCCGCCCGTCGCCGAAATGCCGGAACCGCTGACGGCGCATGGTCCGGTACGAGGCCGCGTCGGCGACCTCCCGCCGCACCTGCTGGAGGTCTTCGAGCAGTTGCTGGTATGCGCAATCGACCGCATAGCGCGGGTCGTCGCCGTCAGGCGGAGCCGTGCCCAGTTCCGCGTTGAGGTCGGTGACCAGGGGCTGCCCGGGCAGCTCCGTCGCCTCGGTCAGCACCACGAGCGCAGCGCCGAGATCCGTAGCGGCGACTGACTCGGCCGCGGTCACCTCGGCCAGCCAGTCGCGGATCTCAGCGCTCATGCGCAGCCGGAGACTCACCGCATCACCACGGTCTTAGAGGGCGTCGCTGACCGCCAGGTCGAGCCGGTACTTCGCGATGGCCTGCGCGACTACCTCCGGCTTCACCTCGCCAAGCTTGGCCAGCTCGGCCAGCACCGCGACGGTGATGGACTCGGCGTCAACATGGAAGAACCGCCGGGCGGCCGCGCGAGTGTCGGAGAAGCCCCAGCCGTCGGTGCCCAGCGAGGTGAAGGGTGCGCGCATCCAGCGGGCGATCTGATCGGGTACGGCCCGGATCCAGTCGCTGACCGCGACGACCGGACCCTGGTGGCCGTCCAGCGCCCTGGTCACGTATGGCACGCGGTGCTCGGCCTCGGGCTGGAGCATGTTCCATTGCTCGCACTCAAGGGCTTCGCGCCGCAGCTCAGTCCAGCTGGTCGCGGACCACGTTCCCGCCCTGATGCCCCAGTCCTCGGCCAGGAGGCGCTGGGCGTCGAGCGCCCACCTCAGCGCTACGCCGGACGCGAGGATCTGAGCCTGCGGGTGCTCTCCGGTGGTGGAGGACGTGCCACTGTCGGCAACCACAGCTGCCGGCAGCTCCGGTGGCGCGGCGTAGCGGTAGAGACCGCGCAGGATGCCGCGCTCGAGCGCGGCGCTGCCGCCCTCGAAGTCATCCGGCTCGGCGGCCTGCACGTACGGCTCGTTGTACACGGTGAGGTAGTAGAAGATGTCCTCCCCGTCGGGGTGCTCGGCGCTCGACCCGTACATCCGGCGCAGCGCGTCCTTGACGATATAGGCCAGCTCGTAGGCCCAGGCCGCGTCGTAGCTCACGCACGCCGGGCTGACTGATGCCAGCAGGACCGAGTGCCCGTCGTTGTGCTGGAGGCCCTCGCCGGTGAGCGTTGTCCGCCCCGCGGTGGCGCCGAGCAGGAAGCCGCGGCCGAGCTGATCGCCCATCGCCCACATCTGATCGCCGGTCCGCTGGAAGCCGAACATCGAGTAGAAGATGTAAACGGGAATCATGTGCGTGCCGTGCGTGGCGTACGCAGTGCCGGCGGCCGTCGTGGACGCCATCGCGCCCGCTTCGCTAATGCCCTCGTGCAGGATCTGGCCGCGCTCGGACTCCTTGTAGGACAGCAGCAGGTTGCGGTCGACCGCCTCGTAGGTCTGCCCCTGCGGGTCGTAGATCTTCGCGGTGGGGAACAGCGAGTCCATCCCGAACGTGCGGGCCTCGTCCGGGATCACCGGGGCGAACCGCTCGCCGATGCCCGGGTCCTTCATGAGGTCCTTCAACAGCCGGACGAACGCCATGGTGGTGGCGACCGGCTGCTTGCCCGAGCCGCGGCGCAACTCGTCGTAGACCGAGTCAGCAGGCAGGACGAGCGGCCTGGCCCGTACTACCCGCTTGGGCAGGTAGCCGCCCAGAGCCGCGCGGCGCTCCCGCATGTACTGGATCTCGTCCGACTTCTCGCCCGGGTGGTAGTAGGGCGGGAGTTCGGCTTCCAGGGCGGCGTCCGGGATCTCCAGGTACAGCCTGTCGCGGAACTCTTTCAGCTCGGCGACGGTGAGCTTCTTCATCTGGTGGGTTGCATTGCGGGCCTCGAAGTCGGGCCCGAGGGTCCAGCCTTTGATGGTGTGCGCCAGGATCACGGTTGGCTGGCCGACGTGCTCGGTCGCGGCCTTGAACGCGGCGTACACCTTGCGGTAGTCATGTCCGCCGCGGGACAGGTTGCGGATCTCGTCGTCGGACAGGTGCTCCACCATGGCCCGCAGCCGGAGGTCGCCGCCGAAGAAGTGCTCCCTGGTGTAGGCACCGGACTCGACCGAGTAGGTCTGGAACTGGCCGTCGGGCGTGGTGTTCATCTTGTTGACCAGCACGCCGTCGGTGTCCTGGGCCAGCAGCGGGTCCCAGTCGCGGCCCCAGATCACCTTGATCACGTTCCAGCCTGCGCCGCGGAAGGTAGCCTCGAGCTCCTGGATGATCTTGCCATTGCCACGGACCGGGCCGTCCAGGCGCTGCAAGTTGCAGTTGATGACGAAAGTGAGGTTGTCGAGTTCTTCGCGCGCAGCCAGGCCGATGGCCCCGCGTACCTCCGGCTCATCGGTCTCGCCGTCACCGAGGAACGCCCAGACCCGGGAGCGGCTGGTGTCCTTGAGCTCGCGGGCGAGCATGTAGCGGTTGAACCTGGCCTGGTGCACCGCGTTGATGGCGGACAGCCCCATCGAGACGGTCGGGAACTCCCAGAAGTCCGGCATCAGCCGCGGATGCGGGTAGGACGGCAAGCCGCCGCCGGGGTGAGACAGCTCCTGGCGGAACCCGTTGAGCTGCTGCTCGGTCAGCCTGCCCTCGAGGAATGCGCGGGCGTAGATGCCGGGAGCGGCGTGGCCCTGGAAGAAGACCTGGTCGCCGGACTCGCCGTGGTCCTTGCCGCGGAAGAAGTGGTTGAAGCCCACCTCGTACAGGCTCGCCGCCGAGGCGTAGGTGGCGATGTGACCGCCGACGCCGAGGCCGGGCCGGTTAGCCCGGCTGACCATGACGGCTGCGTTCCAGCGGATGTAGGCACGGATGCGGCGCTCGACGAACTCGTCGCCGGGAAACCAGGGTTCGCGCTCAGGCGGGATGGTGTTGATGAAATCGGTGCTGCGCAGGCCGGGAACGCCTACTTGCTGCTCGCGCGCTCGTTCGAGCAGGCGCAGCATGATGTACCTGGCGCGGGCCCGCCCGTGGGTCCGGACGATGTCATCGAAGGACTCCACCCATTCCCTGGTCTCGTCCGGATCGATATCCGGCAGCTGGGTGGGCAGTCCGTCGCTGATGATGGAAAAGCGCTGGCGTCCGGAGGCCACGGGTGATTCCTCACATTCCGCGGGCCATGCAGTCCGTGAGGTCCGGGCGGCTGGCCACGTCATAGGCAGGCGCGATCGTTATCGGCCGCGTCCGTCGGGTTGTCCTGTTCCAATCCTCATACGCGACGCACGGAAGCGCATCTCTACCAGCCGGTAACCGGATCTGGCCACCGCCCGCGGCCGCCACGCTCAACGGTATGCGGTTCGCGCAGATGGTCCCGGCCGGGGCTGCTGGGCCGCGGCCCTTCGTGGCCGGACCGGGCTGGCGGACTGGACCGGCGGGCGAGCACCGGGTGCGTCGTGGGCAGTCGTTCCCAACAGTACGGGTAACGTGATCTTGATGACGACCGCAGCCATCGGCGACATTCACGTAAATCTGGGGTCAATGACGGATGGCCGGCAATCATGCTGCACGACAAAAGGTACACAGCGCCCAAAGCGTCGGCGAGATGCGCTCTGGGCGAGGTGCCGGCTTGCGGATTTCGCCTAGTGCGCTAATTGTGACTTGCGCACCGCGCCTACCCAGTGTGAACTGTCCGATCAAGAGCAGGCGACAACGTTAGTGCTGTGTAGCCGGAACAGGATCTGGGCATGTGCCGGAGATCGCGTGGACCGGTGGCGCAGCCGGGCGGAAAGGATCAGGAGGACTTTAGTGAGCGCGACCGCGGGCCAGGCGCACGATCAGCGTGACCTGGCCGACCGGCTTGGCATCAAGCCAGGCCACGTGGTGCAGGAGATCGGGTACGACGACGACTGCGACGAGGACCTCAGGGACTCAGTCGTAGCGCTGGAGGGTGCCGAGCTCGTCGACGAGGACTACGACGACGTTGTCGACGGAGTCATGCTCTGGTGGCGGGATGGTGATGGCGACCTCGTCGACGCGCTGGTAGATGCGCTGACGCCGCTTGCCGACGGCGGCTACATCTTGCTGCTCACCCCCAAGACCGGCCGGGACGGCCATGTGGAGCCGAGCGAGATCGGGGAGGCGGCGCCGACAGCCGGCCTATCCCAGACATCGACGGTGTCCGCTGGTCGCAACTGGTCGGGCACCCGCCTCGTGGCTCCGAGGGCTCGTCGCTGACTGATCGCCGGTGGCCATGGTGGCCATCCGGTTCTTGCGTCCGGTCGGGGGGATGGCACACTGAAGCCGTTCAGGATCGCGGCTACAGAGCCGGTCCCGGCCGAACTGCGTTCGTGGTTCGTTTCCCAAGATTCCCGCGCTGAGAGGATCAGTCGATGGCGGTTGAAGTCGGCGATCAGGCCCCGGACTTCGAGCTGAAGGACCAGCACGGCACGCCGGTTAGGCTGTCCGACCTCCGGGGCCGCAAGAACGTTGTGCTCGTGTTCTACCCGCTTGCTTTTAGCGGCGTGTGCAGTGGGGAATTGAGCGCAATGCGCGACCAGTTCCCGGAGGTCACCAGGGACGACGTAGAACTTGTCACGGTATCGGTGGACTCGACCTACGTGCTGAGAACCTGGGCTGACCGCGAACATTTCGATTTCACCATGCTGGCTGATTTCTGGCCGCACGGGGCGGTTGCGAAGGCCTACGGTGTCTTCGATGACAACATCGGTGTCGCCACCCGCGGCACCTTCATCATCGACAAGAACGGCGTCGTGCGCTGGAAGGTGGTTAACCCCATCCCGCAGGCACGAGAGATCGCTGACTACCAGAAAGCGCTCGCCGAGCTGGATTAGCGCGGCGAGTTCCTGGTTGGTCGGCAGAATCGGAACAGGCTGGATGCCCTGCTATCGGTGCGGTGCACGGCAGGTTGACCCGGACCGGGGCGAGAGCCCTTGGCGCCGTGGCGTACGCAGAGACCGGCAGGTCCTGATCTGCCCGGACTGCCAGGTTGCCTACGACTGGGCCGCTGACCTTGACCACTGCCCGGTCTGCGCCAGCGTTCACCTGGTGCGCCGGCTCGGCGAGGTGGAATGCCGCGACTGCGGCGCCGCCGGGCAGCTCGGCGCGGCTGACGCGGACCACGGCATGGGAACAGACAGCACGCTGGCTGGCGACGTCGCAGCTGCTGATTTGGCTAACGAAGTCGAGCACGCGCTGTCGCGCGTGCTCGGCCCGAGCAGGCAGCGACCGCCGTACGCGATGTCGTGATCGAGCCTGTGCTGCTCCTCCGGCCGGGATGCCGGCG
>JBKQTJ010000120.1:0-8094 GCA_052143255.1 Streptosporangiaceae bacterium
GCTCCACCGCCACCGTGAGCCTGCCCGCATCGCTGCTGGCCGGGCTGGCCGTCACCTCGCACAACACAGGCAAGACCGGCACCGTCACCATCAACAGCGTCACCGTCCCTTCGGTGGCACCGACGCCGACTCCTTCGCCGACGCCCACTCCGACGCCCACGCCCACTCCGACGCCCACGTCGACTCCGCAGGTCTGTCCGTCGCCGTGGACGTGCGCGGACATCGGCAGCCCCACCCCGGCCGGGACCCAGTCCTTCGACCCGAATACCGGGACCTGGACGATTACCGCGGGCGGCGCGGACGTGACCGGCAGCTCCGACCAGTTCCGCTACGTGTGGCAGACCATGACCGGCGATGGCAGCGTCAGCGCGCAGGTCGCCACCCAGACCAACACCAGCAGCTCAGCCAAGGCCGGGATCATGCTGCGGGCCAGCGCCGATCCGGGCGCGCCCAACTACACGGTCTTCGTGACGCCCGGCACCGGCATCAAGGTCCAGGTCCGGAAAACGCAAGGCGGCAACACCACCAAGATCGCCAACCCGGCCGGCGCCGTGCCCCAGTACCTGATGGTGACCCGCTCCGGCAGCACCTTCTCTGCCTACACCTCCCCCGACGGGGTGACCTGGACGCTGATCCCCGGCTCCACCGCCACCGTGAGCCTGCCCGCATCGCTGCTGGCCGGGCTGGCCGTCACCTCGCACAACACAGGCAAGACCGGCACCGTCACCATCAACAGCGTCACCGTCAGCTGAGGCGCCGGGCTGGCCGGCCTCCGGCCGGGCGAGAAGGAGAAACGCATGATGCGTGTCGCCACCACGGCCCGGCCGATTGCCGCCTTGGTAGCTGGCGCAGTCAGCTGCCTGCTAGCAGGTTGCGGTACCGGGAGCCCTGTCCAGGTCAGCGCGAATGCTGGTTCGCCTGGCCAGCCCTCCGCGGTACCGGCGGGTAGCGCGTCTCACCCGGCTAGGTCGCCCGAATCCGCGAGCGCTAGCTCAAGTCCCGCCAGGAGGAGTGCCAGTGCGACCCCGTCAGCACGGGCTCGCCAGTTCTCCGGCCCGCCGCAGCGGGGGATCGACATCGACTTCTATGACGGCGACCTCGGACCGGGCAATACCGTTGCCACCGAGTCCCCTGAGTACGTCGACTACGTCAAGGGGCTCGGTGCGAACTGGCTGTCGATCACGTTCCCGCTCTTTGAGTCCAGCCGGACGTCGTCGGTCGTCGTGCGCCGCTCGGCTACCCCGTCGCCTGCCGACCTCAGCATCCTGATTCAGGACGCTCAGGCAGCCGGGCTCTCCGTAGTCCTCCGGCCGCTGCTGGACAGCTCGAACCTCGGCCATTCGCGCGTGCACTGGACTCCGCCGAATCTGCTCAAGTGGTTCGCCAGCTATCAGCGCGTCCTGATGCCATACGTGCAGATGGCCCAGCGGGATCACGTCAGCGTTCTCACCGTCGGCGTCGAGTTCGATTATTTCGCCGGTTCGAGCCTGTGGAACGGGCTGAACGCGGCCGTACGCATGGTCTATCAGGGCCTCCTGGCGTTCGCGAATAACTGGGATCAACTGCCCGCCGGCAATGCCTACGGCGGCAGCCAAGTCCGCGAGGACGTCGATGCCTATCCGGCGTTGCAGGTTCCCGATGACGCCACCATCACGGTTCTGACTCGCCAATGGGATACCTGGGCCGGTCAGCTGCGGGCCGGTACCGTGCTCGGCGAGGTGGGCATCCCGGCACAGCCAGGGATGTACCGGCATCCGTACTGGTGGAAGTCCAACGGCCCGATAGCTCGCTACGTGCAGGTCAGGTGGTTCGCTGCGGCCTGCAACGCGGTGGTGGCCGACCACTTGGGCGGCCTGTTCTTCTGGTCGCTGCCGTTCGGCAGCTCATTGACCGTCCCGTCCGGCCTGGCTGACCCTGGTTCGTGGACGGCGACGCGTGGCGCCACGGAGATCGCGCGCTGCTTCTCCCGCCTTAAGGGCGTGCAGTAGCTCCGCTCGCCCGTGCGGCAGCCGTCGCCGGCGTCAGCCGCTGGGCGCGCTAGCTCCCCAGCCGCTGAAAGCAACTGGAGATCGCCCGGGCTCCCGGTCCGGCCACCCACGAGGTCGGAGCGGCCGCTGTTGGCGGGCTGTGGAGAGCCTGACCGAATCCGAGAGACCAGAAGTAGAGTCCGCCGATCCTCTCGCTGGCCGCCGCGTTGCAAGCCGCAGTGAACCAGCGAGTCTGGATCTCCGGGACGAGGGGTGCTCCCTTCCAGTAGTTCTGGTAGGGCAGCGCATAGGCACCCGGCACGGCTGCGATGCCGATCTCGGTCTCCACGGTGCCGGCCGGCAACGTCCGGTCGTACGCCCGCCAGCCCGCGGTGACCCTAGCCAGGCTCGCATGTACGGGCAACTGCAGCGGGTGGTAGGAATCGACGCTCTCGCGGACCCCGGCACCACCGTTGCCGGCCAGCGGTATCCCCCAGTTATTGGCATAGACGACCGTCCCGTGGTACACCGCGCGTAGCGCCGTGACCAGGCCGTTCCAGAACCGTGAACCGCCGAACGCGGTGAACTCGGCACCGTCGATGAACTCAGGGACCCGCGCCCGTTGCGCCATGGCCACATACGGCAGCAGGAACTTACGGTAGCTGGCGAACCAAGCCGCTGGGTCAGCTGGCTTCCAGGTCGTGCGCGAGATGCCGATGCTGCTCGAGCTCTGGTCTAGCAGGGGCCGGATCGACACATAAAGACCGGCCCGCTCTGCCGTGCTCGCGACCAAGGCGAGCTCAGCCGGAGGCGGAGTCGCGTTGGTCCCTTCGACCGTCGAGGAGCCCGGTCCGGGCGTGAAGAACGGGAACGACACTGAGATCGAGTTGGCGTGCAGGCTCTTCACGTACGCCACATCCGCGCTGGCCGCGGCCGCGACGTCCTGGCCGGGATAGGTGTAAAAGTCGATGTCGATCCCTAGCTGAACGGCGGGCGCGGGGACCGTCCGGTACACCAGCGCGGCCGGCTTAGCCGGAGCAGGCGCAGCGACGCAACCCGCGACAGCCGAGCCCAGCAGAGCCACTGCCAGCAGCTGCCTGGGCACGCGCAGGATTTTCACCTGCAAAACCTACGACCTTGCCAGAGCGTCCGGGACAAAAATCGATCAAAACGCCGAACGCCCGGCGAGGGTCGGCCGTAGTGGCACCTCCCGAGCCGCCGGATTTAGGCTGCCACTCGCCGTCCGGCCGTTACAGGGTCGTGAGGAGGCCGCCGTCGATGACGAAGTCTGCGCCCGTCACGTTCCCGGCCCGGTCGCTGGCCAGGAAGAGGACGACATCCGCTACCTCGCGGGGCTGGGTGAACCGGCCAGTGACCATCTGGCTAGCAGCCTGACTGGCCACGTCCGCTGGCTTTGTGCCGCTCGCCTGGCCGAAAGCCTGCGCGACACCGTGATCGCCAAGCCACAGGTCGGTTGCTACCGGTCCCGGGCTGACCGTGTTAACGCGAATCCCGCGAGCTCCGACCTCTTTGGACAGGCCTTTGCAAAAGCTGGCGAGGCCGGCTTTAGCGACGCTGTAGTCCAGGACCGCCGGATCGGGCAGCTTGGCGTTCACTGAGCAGATGGTGACGATCGAGCCGTGGCCCGCTTGCAGCATGCCCGGCAGCACGCTGCGGGTGGCTCGGATTGCCGCCAGCAGGTCGAGGTTGAGCGTGGTAAGCCAGTCCTCGTCGCTGATGGTCAGGAACCCGCCCGGCCGGGCAGGCGCGATGCCAACGTTATTCACCAGGATGTCTATCCGGTCGCCGGCCAGGCCGGCTAGCTTGCCGGGTCCGGACGGCTCGGCCAGGTCTATCTCGACGGCTTCTACCTGGCCGCCCTTAGCCAGGTCGGCTAGCTCGGCCGACCCGCGCTTGGCGCCCGTGACCACGCGAACCCCGTTGTCGGCCAGCCCGCGGACGACCGCGAGGCCGATGCCCCTGCTTCCACCGGTGACAACAGCCGTCCGGCCGGCTAGCCCCAGGTCCATGGTCACCGCTCCTTCGTGCCACCGCCGCGACGATGAGATACCGCGACGATGAGATACAAGGTACGGGGCGGTCACATTCAGCTATCAGCTGGTGTCGTGCCCGCGGGCCCGATCAGCCCGGCCCGGCGCCAGATGAACCGTGCCGGACCGGAGATCAGGCCCGCCGCGGCAAAGGTCTCGACCGCGTTCCTGGCAAACCACGCTCTGGCTGCGCGCCAGTGCAGGTTGCGCCGGGCTGCCCGCCGAGCCTCCCGCGGGTCCAGGCCCACACGGGCGTAACAGGCTCGGCTGACGAGCCGCTCCGAAGCTGTGCGGGCGACCAGTGCAAGCACGACGGCGCTCCAGGCGCGGGTAACGGCGCTGCGCTGCGGCCAGTCCCTGATCAATTCCTCGCGCGCATAGCGCATGTGCCGGGCCTCCTCGATCACGTGGATCCGCGCCACCGCCCTGGTGAAGGGCTCGACCTGGTCGTCGGCCATCGCTTCGCGCTGCATCTGGTCGAGTAGTTCCTCCACGAACAGGGCTGCGCTGAAGGTCAGCGGCCCGTTGGAGGTCGCTTTGAACAGACGGCCGAGGAACTGGCCGAGAGGATCCAGCTGGTAGTGCGGCGCGCCCATCTTCTTGACGAACCTGGCGAACATGACCGAGTGGCGGCATTCGTCAGCGATCTCGGTGTAGGCATACTGCACGTGGCTAGTGGTGGGATCACCGTCATAAGCGTGCCTGACCAGCATCTGCATCAAGATCGTCTCGAACCAGATGCCGACGCACGCGATGCTAGCCACCTCATGCCTGCTCAGTTCCTTGCGCTTGGCGTCAGACAGGCGATCCCACAGTGGCGTGCCGTAGAGGGAAACGCGCCGCGCCGGCATGGCGTACCTGCTCTCATCGAGCGGGACAGCCCAGTCGATCTCAGTTAGCGGATCATAAGAGGCTTTCGCCGAGGAGCGCAGCAGGCGCTGGGCGATGTCTTCCCTGTCGGTTGGACGGAGTTGCGTGGTCATGCTGGCTGCTCCTCCCGGAGGCGCGGACAGGCAAGTAGCGAGCGCGAGAAAACGTTACAATGAGTATTGTCTCATTGCAAGTGAGAGCGGTGTCTCGGACCTGCGTATGGTTGTCCCATGGCCGAGTACCGGATTGACGAGCTCGCACGGCTGGCTTCGACCACCGTCCGTAACGTCCGCGTTTATCAGGATCGCGGTCTGCTCGCTCCGCCCCGCCGCGACGGGCGGGTCGGCATCTACACCGACGCGCACCTCTCGCGGTTGCGACTCATCGGCCAGCTGCTCAAGCGTGGCTACACCTTCGCCAACATCGGCGAATTGCTTACCGTATGGGGGCGGGGCGGCGACCTGGCCGAGATCCTCGACCTTGAGTCCGCCGTCGGTCATCCGTGGTCGGATGAGGTACCGGGCTACGTCACCCTGGCTGAGCTGCAAGCGATGTTCGGTGCGGATCTCGCCGCGGAGAACCTTGCCCGAGCGGAGAGGCTCGGCCTGCTCGCGCCTGACGGCGCGGGCTTTCGCGTACCCAGCCTGAGGTTGCTGGGCGCGGGCCGGGAGCTCACCTCGGCTGGCATGCCGCTGCCTGCTGTGCTCGAACTGGCGGAGCGACTGCGGACGCACGTAGACGCCGCCGCACGGGAACTGGCCAGCACGGTGACCAGCCACGTGCTGGCTGCCCACGTACGTGACGGCATGCTGCACGGACCGGCCGTCGCAGAAGTCGCGGCCATCACCCGGCGCTTGCGCCCGCTGGCGCAGACCGCCGTTGACGCCATGCTCGCGGAGGCAATGTCCCAGCATGTGCAAGAGGCTCTCGGCAACCATTTCGCCGCGGTCCTGGAGCACCTCCAGGACGTGGCCAAGGCTCCGGTATGAGCCCAGGGTGCGCCCTTCCCAGTTCTTGATATGCGGTTCGGCACCGCCGGTCGAACCGCGGGGTGTCACGGCCGAGGATCGCTCGCCCGACTCGGCGGCGCGAACCAGTCGAGGCCGACCGGGAAGAGGTACCGGTCCGCCGCGGCGTTGAGCACGCGGCGTGCTTGGTGGAAGTGCTCGGCATTGTCTCGCAGCGCTGGCACGCTGAGCGTTGCCGGACTCAGCGCAGCATGACGCGCGGCGAGCCGATACCAGCCAGCACCGAACCACTCAAACAGCTCGGCCGGCCCGGAGCTGGCTGACGGCGGTGCCGGAAGGCCGGTGGATCTGGCCAGCCTTTCCGGATCCAGTCGGCCCGCAAGTGCCCGTTCGATTGAAGCGGGGAAGACCCCGGTCAGGAAGAGCGCCAGATCACCGAGGCGACGCCATACCGGTGGCCGTTCTGGCTCCGAAACCGCAGCTAGCAGCATGGCCAGCCGGCCGAGGTCCAGGTCGTTCCAGCGCCGGCGTCGTGGCCCCTGCGGACCAGGCGTGACGATGACGCCGCTGGAGGAGCGCGCGAACGAGGCCAGCAGCTCGGCGAGGAACAGCCGGTGAGCGGGCCAGGCGAGGTAGGCGACGAGCTGCGGGCCGTCGAAGACCGGCACGCGCAGCCGCGCGGTCGTGCGCTCGGGCGCATAAGCGCGGACACGAAGGTCGGCGGCGATCTGGTGAATGGCAGCCGCGAAGACCAGGAACGGCGATGTCAGCGTGAAGCGCTGGCCAGCGTCAGGCCCGGCCAGGTTGAGGAGATTCGCCGGAACAGCCGGCCGGTCCAGTACATCGAGCAGCAGGCCGGGCGCACCACGCAAGGCCTGGATACGGCCTGCGGCCTGCTCCCGGGAGACCTCATCCGCGTGTACGAGCTCGCGCAAGTCAGCCTCGGTGAGATGACCCAGATACGCAAGGCCGACCTGGTCTCGATCGTCCATCCAGCCATTGTGCACCGGATTCCGCTGCAGCCCCAGGCCCCGCGCGCCCGTGCCTGCAGACGCGTTGCACGCCCACGGTGGCTACCGACGCGGCCCAGAACGGCTGATCACCACCGACGACGATGATCAGCCGGGGGCGCCGCATGCGAGTCGGAACATCCGCCACAGCGGCGGCTGACCGCGCCGGCATCGGCGGCGCGCCGTCATCACCGGGAGCGACCTGCAAGATAGACCCGGCGGAGAATCGATCCGGTCAACCGGTAACTACCAGGTCGTCGCGGACGTTCTTGACGCCGATGCCCCGCCAGGCGGCGTCCATGACCGCGTCATGCTCGGCCCAGTTGCGGATATGGCCGGTGAGTATGATGGTGCCGTCGCTGGCGTCTACCCGTACGTCGCTGTCATCCGGGATCAGTCCGTACCGGTCCAGGGCGCCTTGCACTAGGTCGGTGACGTCGGCCGCTTCGACGTCGCTGAAGATCTCGATGTCGTCGACGATGCCGCGGACGCCGGCCAGCCCCGCGATGACACGCTCGGCCGCGTCCCGCTCGAACCGGTTGCCCACCATGCCGGTCAGCCAGACGTCGCCGTCGCTGGCGCTGGCCTGGACGTTGCCGGGCACGATGACAGCCGTCGCGAGCGCGTTGTTGGCTGCCGTGGTGAGCATCGCGTCGTCGCGGTAATCCGCGAGCGGCAGCTCCACCATCAGGTGGTTATGCACCCGGGTGACGCCCTGCACCCGCTTGGCCGCCGCGGTCGCCTGCAGGTACTGCGGGTAGCTGGGCACCGTGCCGTTCAGCGCCACATCCCCGTTCATGTTCTTCACGGTGATGCCCGACGCATCGACCAGCGGGTCAAACTCCAGTTCCTTCCGGACCGCTTCGCGGATGTCCTTGGTCATCTGAGCTGCTTGACGTGGGCTTTTCGGTGCCACGGCCAGGTCCCCCTCCCTGCCATCAGGCTGCTGTCCTCTCCCGCGGGATTTACCCAGGGCCGCCAGCCGCCAGTCGTCACAACCGCAGCCGGCCTGCGCGTGACGTGGCGGTTCCAGCAGCCGGTCTGCCAGAGCGGGGAAGTGCGGCCAGGGTTGATGCTCGCCTAGCCCCGTCGAGAATCAGGCCTCAGGCGTTGCTCAGCCTGAGACGGGCTGCTGCGGTAGCGCGCCACCCCACTGCGGCAGCTTGGGTCAGCACCGCTGCGCGCTCTTCAGCTCGGGCTGCCATGGCCGGACCGGTCCTCAGAACCC
>JBKQTJ010000121.1:0-123466 GCA_052143255.1 Streptosporangiaceae bacterium
GGTGCCGGGTAGCCTTTTGCGCAGACAATAACATTGAGCTTCGCTCCCAGAAGGGATGGCTGGCTGATTGGCGAATTGGCTGCGGTCGCGCGGTTGCCCTTTTCCACACAGGACTTACGCTGGATACGCGCGTGACTGATGCGCCAGATCTCGATAGGCGTAGCAGTTCGGTCGGAAGAGGGCGAGTAATGGCAGCAGAAGCAACTCCGCTCAGCGACGTCAGGTTCCTGACCGTGGCCGAAGTGGCCGCGATCATGCGCGTGTCCAAGATGACGGTCTACCGCCTTGTCCACTCCGGTGAGCTGGAGGCGATCAGGGTCGGCCGCTCCTTCCGGGTGCCCGAGCAGGCCGTCACCGGCTACCTGAGGGAAGCGTTCGTAGCGGCCAACTGACCGCCGCGGGCGGCAGATGCCGGGCGATGCCGGGCATTGCGGCCTGACGGAGGTAGTCTGTGCCTTTGGCGTGTGCCCGGCCGCCCAAGGTGGCGTGCATGTGCGTGGGTATGCCCGTCAGCCATGGAAAGCAAGCAAGGGTGGTCTCGTGGGTTCAGTTATCAAGAAGCGCCGCAAGCGGATGGCCAAGAAGAAGCACCGCAAGCTGCTGCGGAAGACGCGCGTTCAGCGCCGGAACAAGAAGTAACAGCCAGGCAGAAGCGGTCGGGCGGCGGTGCGATGGCTGATCCTCGCCCCTGGCGGCAGCGGCTGGCCGGGGCAGCCGAATTCACCCGGCGGCGGCTGGCTGGTGATTACGAGGTCGACCAGTCCGGCTTTGATCCGGAGCTGAACTCGGCGCTGCTGATGCCCGCCGCCTTGGCGCTGTACCGGCGCTGGTTCCGGGTGCAGGCGCGCGGCATTGACAACATCCCGTCGTCAGGCGCCGCGCTCATCGTCGCTAATCACTCGGGCGTGCTCCCTCTGGATGCGATCATGCTCCAGGCTGGGGTCTTCGCGGAGCACCCGGCGGGCCGCAACGTCCGCTTGCTCGGCGCTGACTTGATCTACTCCGTTCCCCTGCTATCCGGCATTGCCCGCCGGAGCGGGCATACCAAGGCCGACCCGGTCGAGGCGCTCCGGCTACTGCATGCGGGTGATGTCGTCGGGGTGTTCCCCGAGGGATTCAAGGGCATCGGCAAGCCCTTCAGCGAGCGGTACCGGTTGCAGCGCTTCGGCCGCGGCGGCTTCGCCAGGACCGCCATCCAGGCCGGCGTGCCGATCATCCCGTGCGCGATCGTCGGAGCCGAGGAGATCTACCCGATGATCGGGAACTCGGAGATCCTCGCCAGGGCACTGCGCCTGCCGTACTTTCCGGTGACGCCCCTGTTCCCCTGGCTCGGGCCGATCGGCGCCGTGCCGCTCCCGTCGAAGTGGATCATCGAGTTCGGCGAGCCCGTCGATGCAGGCGCGGCGGACGAGCCAGCTGACGACGTCGTCGCGAAGCTTGCCGACCAGGTTCGCGACATCATCCAGGCCCGGCTTGATGAGCTCGTCGCCGAGCGCGGGCCGGCCTTCGATTAGCTGGTGGCCCGCCGTCGGCGAAGCGCGATGCCGGCCGCCATACCGCCCGCGACGGCCCCGGCCCCGGCTGCCAGCGGCAACGCGATCATGGTGGCTCGCCGGCCGGAGCGGAAGTCGTAGATCGGCCAATCCATGCTCCTGGCCTGCTTCAGCAGGTCGCCATCGGGATTGACCACGTTGGGGTGACCGACAAGCCGGAGCATCGGAAGGTCGTTGGTCGAGTCGCTGTAGGCGCTGCACCGCGACAGGTCAAGACCCTCCCGGTCGGCTAGCGCCTGCACTGCCGCGGCCTTTGCCTGCCCATGCAGGAGTCCGCCCACGAGCCTGCCGGTATAGACGCCGTTCGAGGTCTCTGCAACCGTGCCGAGCGCGCCGGTGAGTCCCAGCCTGCGGGCCAGGATGTTGGCGAGTTCCACCGGCGTCGCTGTCACCAGCCAGACACGCTGCCCGGCTGCCAGGTGCTGCCGGGTGAGCTCGCGAGCGCCCTCCCAGATCCGGTCGGCCATCGTGTCGTCGTAGATTTCCTCGCCCAGGCGGATGATGTCGTCTACCCGGTTACCAGCCACGAAGGCCAGCGCCGCTTCTCTGGCAGCGTCGATGTGGTCGGCATTCTCGGTGCCGTGCAGCCGGAACGCCAGCTGGCTCCAAGTCAGCCTGATCAGGTCGCGCGGGCCGAACATCTTCCTGGCTGCCAAGCCGCGGGCGAAATGGTAAATGGACGCACCGCGCATCAGCGTGTTATCGACGTCGAAGAAAGCCGCGGCGGCCGGGTCAGGCTCGGGCGGCGGCTGGCTGACGTCGGCGACGGCGGCCGAAACCGCGCCCGCCACGATGTCTGAATTCTTTCTGCCCCTGGTCAATCGCAGCCGGGCTGCGGACCTGCTCATGGCGCCCGACCTGGCGTGGCCGCCGGACTCGCTCATACTGCCGAGCCTACCGGCGGATACGATCCCGGCGGCCGCGCGGCGAGCCGGATACCACTGGGTTTGGCCGGCACCTAGCAGGGCAGACCAGGGCTTTGGTCGCATCATTGCCGCGGGTCGTGCACCATAGGCACCAATGACTGTCTCTCTGATCGTCTCCGGCATTGGCGCCGTGGTTGCCGCGGTCGGCAGTGGCGTGCTGCTTGCGCGCTGCTTCCGCCGCCCGCGTGGCGACATCATCGCCTGGTCGGTGGCCCTGCTCGGGCTGCTAGTCAGCCTCGGCTCGCAAGCCCTGGGTTACCTGGTCGGATTCGACGCGGCGATGTTCCGTGCGATGGAGCTGGGTGGCCAGGTAATAGCGCCGCTGGCGCTGACGCTCGGGCTGTGCGAGGTCGCGGCAAAGAGCATGGCCGCGCGGTTTTGCGCCCGGCTATATATTCCCTCGCTGGCGCTTGTCGCTGCCGTCGTACTGGCCCTCGACCAGCTCGCCGCCAAGGGATTTACCAAGGCCTGGCCTGATCCCACGGTGTATTACCAAGCGCCGCCCGACTACGTGCTGATGTTCGCGATCGGGCCCGTCACCGCGCTCGTCACTCTCATCGCGGTGGGGGCCGTCGTGCGCAGATCGGGCCAGCCTGGCTGGAACGCGGTCCTGCCAGCCCAGCTGATGGCCGGCGCTGCGGCCATCCTGCTGGCTTATCCGGCCCTTGCCCAGCTCGCTGCCTACCAAGCTCACGTGCACTTGCCGGTGCACAGAGAATTCAGCCTGATCTGCGCGGCCGCCGCGGCGCTGACCTGGCTGGCCGGCACCAGGATTGGCACGCTCGGCCTGGACACGCTGCACGGAACGGCGAGTCGGCGAGGTGGCGACAGCCGGTGGGACAGCGCTGACGACGGCGACGACTTCGAGCCCGCTGGGTCCGCTATGCGCCGGGGCGGCGGCCTGCACCGGTCCGATGACGAGAACGTGACGCCCAGCTTCGGCCGCGGGCGCAGCGACCGCGGCTGGCAGGATTCCCGGTTCGCCGACGACTGGCAGCGCAGCGAATCGCTGCGGGGCTCGTGGCGGGCTGACCAGGAATCTCCGGAGCTGGCCCCGGCGGACTTCGCCACCGGCGACTTCGTGGCGGGCGACTTTGCCACCGGCGATATCGCCCCGGCAGGCCATGGCGGCCGGGCCGGCGGCTGGCCAGCCAGGCAGGACCAGCAGGAGCCAGCTGATGAGTTCGGCGGCGGCTGGCGTGCCGACGGCAACCCGGAGCTAGACAAGTACCCGGCTAGCCGGGCCGGGGACGAGGCCGCCCGGGCCCAGCTGTTCGGCCAGATCGCGATTTACACCCTGCTCGAGGACACCGTCGACGAGTTCGACCAGCTCATCGAGCGTGTGGTAGATCAGGTACGCAGCTACGAGCCGGACACTCTGGTCTTCATCGTGCACGCCGTTCCGTCAGCGCCGCTGCAGCGGATCCTGTACGAGGTGTACCGGAGTCGGCATGCCTACGAACGGCACGGGCAGCAGCCGTACGTGCGCCAGTTCGAGGCTGACCGGCGGCCGTACGTGCTGGCCACCAACGTCATAGAGCTTGGGCTGCAGCAGGCAAAAGTGTCCCCGTTCCCGTCCGTTGCCGAGTTGTTCGGTGAGCCCGGCTACGACACCTCCGGCTTTGAGCGGCCCGACTACCTGCGCGACTTCGGGCGCCCGCCCTCCCGGGAGTTCCGCTGACTCACGCCCGCGTGACCCTGCTGTCGCGGCCAGGCTGCCATCTGTGCGATGACGCCAGGTCGGTGATCACCAGGGTTGCCGCCGATCTGGGCGTCGGCTGGATTGAGCGCGACATCAGCGGCTCGCCCGAGGACCTCGCCCGGTACTCGGACATGATCCCGGTCACCCTCATTGACGGTGTCCAGCATGACTTCTGGCGGGTGAGCGAAGACCGGCTCCGGGCCGCGCTGATCGGCTGATGGCGGGGTCTGGGTCCGGCGGGTTCGGATGGGGCGCAAGTAAAATCTTCGCCCGGCCCTGTCAGCCGCCTTGCCGTTAGCAAATCTGGGCCGGTCAGCGGCCCGGCTGATGACTCGGCCGACTTTGTGCAAACGTTCACAAGAGCGTACCGTGGGGCAGGTGGGTTCCCCCGGCCCGCACGTGTTCCCTAGTCCCAGGAGTACCGGCGCATGTCCCGCCGTCCCTCGCCGGCCAGTCGCCCAGCATCCGCTCGCCGCAACGGTTCCGGAGCCGGAGCCGGGCACGGCATCCCTGACGCCACGGTCGCCCGGCTGCCGGTGTACCTGCGGGCCCTCTATGCGCTGGCGGACCGCGGCGTCGCGACGGTGTCGAGTGAGGAGCTAGCCGCTGCCGCCGGAGTCAACTCGGCCAAGCTGCGCAAGGACCTGTCGCACCTGGGCTCCTACGGCACCCGCGGCGTCGGCTACGACGTGGACTATCTCGTCTATCAGGTGTCGAGGGAACTTGGCCTGACCCAGGACTGGCCGGTTCTCATCGTCGGCGCCGGCAACCTGGGGCGCGCCCTGGCGAACTACGGCGGTTTCGCGTCCCGCGGATTCCGCATCGCCGCGCTACTCGACTGTGATCCCGCCGTTGTCGGCACAGTCATCGCCCGGCATACCGTCCGCAGCGCCGCCGACATCGAGGACGTCGTCGAGCGCTTCGGTGTTTCCATCGGGGTCATCGCCACGCCGGCGCCGACTGCCCAGAATGTCTGCGATCGCCTGGTAGCTGCCGGGGTTACGAGCATCCTGAACTTCGCGCCGGTCGTGCTCAGCGTGCCTTCTGGCGTAGATGTGCGTAAGGTCGACCTGTCGATTGAGTTGCAAATTCTCGCCTTCCACGCGCAACGGCGCGGGGCGGTCGCGCGGCAGGGGGCCTGCGAGCGCACGGAGGGACGGGCCGGTCGGCTGCTGGAGAGCGTGCCGGGGGGAGATCTGGACGTGGATGTCGCGGCTGAACTGACCGCTCACCCGCGGCTTGACAGTGCAGGCCGCACGGCGGCTTTCCGCGCGGACTCGGACCAGGACTTCAGGACAGGGGTGCAGGCGGTAGGCACATGAGCGTTCTGGTCGTCGGGCTGAACCATAAGGGCGCGCCGCTGGCGACGCTCGAGCGAGTCGCGCTGACTGGCGACGCCCTGGGCAAGCTGCTGCACGATGTGTCCCGCGCCGAGGACATCGCCGGCGCGCTGGTGCTGAGCACCTGCAACCGGGTTGAGATCTACGCCGAAGTCGGCAAGTTCCACGGCGCGGTGTCGTCAATCTGCGAGCTGCTATCCAGGCATTCGCAGGTGCCGCAAGGCGAGCTGACTCCGTGCTTGTACGTTCACTACGAGAACCGTGCGGTCCAGCACCTGCTCGCGGTCGCCTGCGGCCTGGACTCCATGGTGATCGGCGAGAGCCAGATACTCGGCCAGCTCCGCCAAGCCCTGCGGCTGGCCCGGGAGCAGGGCACGCTCGGCCGCACGCTGTCGGAACTCGGCTCAGTGGCGCTGCGGACCGGGAAGCGCGCGCACACCGAGACAGCTGTCGGCAAGGCCGGCGCGAGCCTGGTCAGCGTCGGGCTGCTGGCCGCGGCGAATCGTCTTGACCAAGCCAGCGGCCCGGCCGCAGCCGACGGGCCAGTAGCCGACGGGACAGCCCCGACCGGCGGGACAGCCGCCGCCGACGGGACGGTCGCGGCCGCCGCGCTGGCCGGGAAGAATGTTCTGGTTGTCGGGGCCGGCGCGATGAGCGGATTGGTCGTTTCCAGTCTCGCCAAGGCGGGGCCGGCCGAGCTGGTAGTGGCCAGCAGAACCCGCCACCGGGCCGAACAGCTCGCCGCGTCAGCCGGCGGACGGACCGGGCAGATGTCGGACCTGGCCCGCCTGATGGCTGCGGCCGACCTGGTGGTCACCTGTACCGGCGCACCGGGCCACGTGATCACTGCCGACATAGTTCAGGATGCCCTTGCACATCGCCAGACCCCAGCCCTGGTGGTACTCGACCTGGCCATGCCGCGCGACGTGGAGCCCGGCGTCGCCGCGTTGCCGGACGTCTCGCTGATCGACCTGGAGACCCTGTCGGCCGACGGTAGTGCCGGGACGGCACCCGGGGCCGGCGACATCGAGCAGGTTCACCGGATCATGGCCGACGAACTGGCCACGCACCTGTCGGCCAGCCGCGCGGCTACCGTGGCGCCTACCGTCGTGGCGCTGCGCGCCAAGGCCGCACGGGTTGTCGAGTCCGAGCTGGCCAGGCTCGCCGGGCGACTCGGGCACCTGGACACGGCGTCGATGGAGGAGATCTCCAGGTCGATGGCACGGGTAACCGAGAAGCTGCTGCACGATCCGACCGTTCGGGTTAAGGAGCTGGCCGACGCGCCGGGTGCGGACAGCTACGAGGACGCGCTGCGTGTGCTGTTCGACCTGGACCCCGCGACAGTGCAAGCGGTAGCCCAGGCGGACGCGCAACTCGCCGGCTGGCCCCGTGAGGAACCGCAATGACCGCCGCGCCGCTGCGACTGGGTACCCGCCGCAGCCCGATGGCCATGGCACAGTCGCTCCTGGTGGGTCGCGCCATCACCGAGCGGACTGGCCGTGAGGTGGAGCTGGTCGGCATCGAGTCGGCTGGCGATGTCAGCCGCGAGCTGCTGACGCAGATCGGCGGCACCGGAGTCTTCGTCAGCTCGATTCGGTCCAGCCTGCTGGCCGGCGACGTCGATATCGCCGTGCACTCGCTGAAGGACCTGCCGACCGGGCCGGCGGATCGCATCGCGCTCGGCGCAGTGCCAAGCCGCGACGACCCACGTGATGCGCTGGCCGCAGCAGATGGCGCCAAGCTCGCCGACCTGCCGGCCGGTGCCAGGATCGGCACTGGCTCGCCGCGACGGGCGGCCCAGCTTTTGCTGATGCGGCCCGAGGTGGTCCCGGTCGCCGTACGCGGCAACGCCGGCACCCGGCTGGCCAAGGTAGAGACCGGCGAGCTAGCCGCCGTTGTGCTCGGCTACGCAGGCCTGGCCAGGATCGGCAGGCTCGACGCAGTGACCCAGGTGTTCGAGCCGGATGAGATGGTCCCGGCGGCGGGCCAGGGTGCGCTGGCGGTTGAGTGCCGGGACGACAGGGAAGATCTCGTTGCGCTCCTCAGCCTTATCGACGATCCGGTGAGCAGGGCAGCGACGACAGCCGAGCGCAGTTTGCTCGGTGCGCTTGAGGCCGGCTGCTCCGCGCCGGTTGGCGCGTATGCTGCCGGAACGGAAGTACTTCGGCTGCACGGGGTGGTACTAGCAGCCGACGGGGGAACGGCGCTACGCGGCAGCGGCAGCGGATCTCTGGCGGAGGCCGAGCAGATGGGCCGCCAGGTGGCCGCTGATCTGCTCGGCCGCGGCGCGGGAAGGTTTACGGCAGTGTCCGGGTATGTATCAAGCTCCGGGAATCAGTCAGTGCCCGGATATCCAGCAGTGTCCGGGTATACAGCAGTGTCCGGCGGACACCTCAACAGCGGGGACGATGACAAGTGAACCCCACAAAGGCCAGCAGCAAGGCGAAGCAGGCGAGCGGGAAGGCGGCTTCTCGCGCCACCGAGGCGCAGGTATCCGGCTGGGTCGCGTTCGTAGGCGCCGGACCAGGCGACGAGGGCCTGCTCACGATCAGGGCAGCAGCGCTGATGGGCCGCGCCGACCTGGTGGTTGCGCCGCCGTGGCTTAGTGACCGCCTCGGCCACCTGATGAAGCCAGCCGCGATGCTGGCCGATTCCGAGGCTCAGGTGCAAGATCCTAAGCTGCTGATCAAGGCCGCCAAGGCGGGGCAGCTAGCGGTACGCCTGTTCGGCGGGGACCCGTTCATGTTCTGCAACGCGGCCGCCGAGGCAGCCGCGTGCGCCAAGGCGCGGGTGCCGTTCGAGGTAGTGCCCGGGTTGTCGGCGGCCATCGCGGTGCCCGAGTACGCCGGCATCCCGCTGACCGCTGACGGCAGCGGCGACGTCCGGATCATCCAGGCCAGCGAGGTCAGCCGCGTCACCGACACCGATGGGACACTGGTCATAGTCGGCGCCGAGACCGGCCCGGTCGACTTGGGCAAGATGCTTATCGCGGCGGGCTGGGCCGAAACCGCGCCGTTCGCTATTACCTGGAACGGCACCACCACCGACCAGCACACCGTGGTCGGCAGCCTGGCGACGATCGGAGCAGACCTGAAGGCCGCCGGGGTCAGCCTGCTCACAGCGCACGGGCCCGCGGTGGCCGTCGTCGGCGACGGCGTCGCGGCCCAGCCGGCCCTGTCCTGGTTCGAGACAAAGCCGCTGTTCGGCTGGCGCGTCCTGGTGCCGCGGACCAAGGAGCAGGCCGATGAAGTCTGCAGTCTGCTGCGCGCGCGCGGCGCCGTGCCCGAGCAGGTGCCGACGATTGCGGTCGAGCCACCGCGGACACCACAGCAGATGGAGCGTGCGGTCAAGGGACTGGTCACCGGCAGGTATCAGTGGATCGGATTCACCTCGGTCAACGCGGTCCGGGCGATCAGGGAGAAGTTCGAGGAGTACGGCCTCGACGCCCGGGCCTTCGCGGGCGTGAAGGTGGCCGCGGTCGGCGAGCAGACGGCCAGGGCGCTACGCGAGTTCGGCATCATGCCAGATCTGGGGCCCGAGGGGGAGCAGTCGGCCGAGGGGCTGGCCGACGCCTGGCCTGCCTACGACGACATCCTCGACCCGATCAACCGGGTGCTGCTGCCGCGGGCGGACATCGCCACTGAGGGCCTGCTCGCCCGGCTGACCGAGCTTGGCTGGGAAGCCGAGGACGTGACTGCTTACCGGACCGTCCGGGCCGCGCCGCCGCCAGCACCGATCCGTGAGGCCATCAAGGGCGGCGGTTTCGACGCAGTGCTGTTCACCTCATCATCTACCGTTCGCAACCTGATCGGGATCGCGGGCAAACCGCACGCGGTCACCGTGATCGCGGTGATCGGCCCGCAGACGGCGAAGACGGCCGCCGAGTTCGGCCTGCGGGTTGACGTAGTGGCGGAAACGCCGTCGGTAACGGCGCTGGTGGAAGCCCTCGCCGCGCACGGTGCGAGTCTGCGGGACGCGGCTATCGAGGCGGGCGAGCCGGTGCGCAAGCCGAGCGAGCGGCGCCGGGGAGCGCGCCGCCGGATCAGGTAGGCCGAGCCAAGGAGCGTCATGACCTTCCCCGTTGCCCGGCCACGCAGGCTGCGGCGGAGCGCGCCGTTGCGCCGGCTCGTCGCGCAGGTGGCCGTGCAGCCATCAAGCCTGGTGCTGCCGCTGTTCGTGAAAGAAGGCATCCCAGAGCCACAGCCTGTCGGCTCGATGCCCGGCGTGGTGCAGCACACAAGGGAGAGTGTGCGCAAGGCGGCCGCCGAGGCGGTAGCGGCAGGCGTTGGCGGGCTCATCCTGTTCGGGATCCCGGCGGCCAAAGACGCCCGCGGTTCGTCGGCCGATGATAGCGACGGCATCGTCCAGCTTGCGCTGCGCGACCTGGCCGCTGAGGTCGGGCATGACACCGTGCTGATGGCCGACCTTTGCCTCGACGAGTACACCGACCACGGTCATTGCGGCCTGCTGACGCAGACGGGCGAGGTGGACAACGATGCGACCCTCGAGCGGTATGCGTCCATTGCGCTAGCCCAGGCCGAGGCCGGGGTCCAGGTCGTCGCCCCGAGCGGGATGATGGACGGCCAGGTCGGCGCGATCCGCGCCGCGCTGGACGCGGCCGGCCATGCCGAGGTTGCCATCTGCGCCTACTCGGCCAAGTACGCCTCGGCATTCTATGGCCCCTTCCGTGAGGCCGCCGAGTGCGCGCCGCAGTTCGGCGACCGGGCCGCCTACCAGCAGGACCCGGCCGCAGCCAAGGACGGCCTGCGAGAGGCGCTGCTGGACGTTGCCGAGGGCGCCGACATCATCATGGTCAAGCCGGCCCTGGCCTACCTGGACGTGATCAGCCAGGTGGCCGCGAACGTGCCGCTGCCGGTCGCGGCCTACCAGGTCAGCGGCGAGTACGCGATGATCGAGGCGGCGGCCGCGAACGGCTGGCTGGATCGGGACCGGGCCATCATGGAGTCGCTCACCGCGATCAGCCGGGCCGGTGCCGACATTATCCTCACCTACTGGGCCGCTGAGGTGGCCCGCTGGCTAAGCCGCTAGTCCAGCCCGGTCGGCGCGTGCGCGCCGAAAGCCCAGTACTCGAACAGGCCTGACCCGGTTAGCGTGGCGCCGTTTTCCTTGCATTCGAAGGTGGCTACCGCGTCGACCATGCCCCACATCCTGGCCGCGTCCGCTGGCTTGCTGAGGTCGTAGCAGACACCCTGCACGACCAGCTCAGGCCCCTGGTACATGCCGTGGCGCCAGTCGGGCTCCAGGCCGTAGCCGGTCCCGACCATGAGGGAAACGGGCAGCACAGGAGTGATGGTCACCGCTACGGGATCGCCGCCGGGCGGGCTGAACGTGACGGTCGCGATCTCGACGTCCCTGGTTCCGGGCCGGTACGTCGGCCGGTACTCCGGCCGGCCGAGCTGCTGCGGCTCGCGGCCATCGGGCCAGACACGGACAGCCTCTTCCAGCACCCGGTGGCCGGCCCCGTCCTCCTGGATGATGGCCAGGATCGAGTATTCCTCGAACTGCATCGGCGCGTACATCCAGTAAAACTGGGCGGGGTTGCGGGCCTGGATGCCAGGCGGCTCGCCCTCGCCGACCGGGCGGATGCCCCAGGACCTGTCCCGTGCGCCACGCCAGCGGTCCGGTGTGATAACGAACTCCTCGGAGCCGCTGCGGACGTGACCGGCCCAGTATCCGGTCTGTGCGATGCGGACCGAGTCGAAGATCACGCGTTCCTGCATCCGGACGAAGTGGCGCGGCTCGACATGAGCGGGGATCGAGCCTTCCCAGGTCAGGTCGAACTCCAGGTCGTGCGGGTTCGGCTCGAGCACAACGCGGAGCTTGCGCAGGCCCTCGATGACCTCCACCCGGAACGGCCCGACGCTGGTGTCCATCCGGTCGGTGCCCAGCTCTCGTGACGCCCGCACTACCCGGTGCGTGCTGCCATGCCTGGCTAGCGCGAAAGCGTCGGTGACACCCAGGTTGGGATACTGGCCGAGGCCGATCAACAGTATGAGCTCATCGGTGCCGGAGTGGCAGTTGAAGTAGTAGCGGTCGTAGAAGTTGCGGTCTGAGGTCGCCGGATGCCTCATCAGCTGGGCCGCCTGGTGCACGGGATAGTCGTCGAGCGGTGACAGCGTCATCGGGATCTCCCTGGGTCAAGCAGGCTATTCCAGTTGTTCGCTACGACAGGGGATTTGTCATCTCGCCGCCAGGCGGCGGAAGTCCGAGCAGCCGGGCGAGCAATTGCGTCGCGGTGTTGTTGTATGGGAAGTCGTTATCCGGTGCCACCAGGTCGTAGCTGATGAACAACTGGCCGATCCTCGCCATGACGACGGCGAACTTGGCGGCGGACAGTATCTCGTAGTACTCCATATCGCGCATGGTGCGGCCGGTTATCTGCTCGTACCGAGCGATGGTCTGCTGTTGGTCGGGGAATCCTGGCAGCCGGCCGACGCCGACACCCTCGCTGTGATGCCGGTCGAGGAAAAGGAACCAGGCCAGGTCCTCTTCGGGCTGGCCGAGTGTGACCATCTCCCAGTCCAGCACCGCGGCCGCGGCGCCGGACTTGGAGAAGATGATGTTGCCGATCCTGGAGTCACCCCACAGCAGCACCGGGTCGCTGGCCTCGCCCGGCCGGTGCTCGTGCAGCCAGCGCAGCGCTTGCTCGGCTACACCGACCGTGCCCTCGTAAGCCCAGTCCAGGTAGTGCTCGTAATAGGCCAGGCGCTGCCGCAGCCCGGTCGGCCCGTACTGGGACTGGTCGACGAACTCCAGGCCAAGGCCCGCCACATCCAGCCGGTGGACCTGGGTGAGCACGCTCACGCCGGACCACCACATCCGTGCCCGCTCGGCCGGGGTTACCTCGGTGACCCAGCCGCCAGTGTGGTAGGGCGGCATGTCGGTCGGCACGTTGCCGTCGATCCGGCTCATCACGTAGAACGGGGCGCCCAGCACAACTGGGTCGGGTTCGTGCCAGTGCACGGGCGGCACCGGAATGCCGGTCCCCGCAAGGATCTCCAGCAGCCGGAACTGCTCGGCGAACCGCGGCTCCGGGAAGATCTGGAAACCTGTTGGCGCCACCTTCGCGACCAGCCGTTCGCGGTGTGCGTTACCCGGCTCCTGCCAGGCCGCTTCGAACATGAGCGTTTCGGCCGAGAAGCCGTTGCTGGCCGGCGTCTGCACGGCTTCCACCACGACGTCGGATGCGCCGGTCAGGCGGCCCGCCAGCCATTCCTGCAGGGCGGCCCTGGTTACCTCCGGATCTCGCTGATCTGGGACCGGCATGTTGGCCTCCGCGGGCGCGCTGGCAGAATTGAAACACGTTCTATCTACCCGGCGGCTTCGCGTCAACATGCCGGTGCAATCGTCGCCACTTCGGCCGTCTACGGCTTGGCAGCAGGTAACGTGAGCACCTTGCAGCTGTATTTTTGCCGGACGCAGTGTTTTTTCGGGACACAGCAGTTTGGGGCTAGGCGGGAGCGGGCCAGTTGGTCGAGGCTGTGCTGCGGGTGAGGCGCCGCAGGGGGATCGGTCGGGCAGACGCCGCGATCCGCTACGCCGCCCTGGGCTGGCCGGTGTGCGTAGGCGCCTTCCCGCCGGAATTCGCGCAGCATTCGGGCGAGCAGCAGCGCTTTGCCGAGCGGCAACGGGCCTGTTCGTGTGACCGGGTCGGCTGTCCGGCGCCCGGCGCCCATCCGGTGTCACCCGCCTGGCAGAACGTGGCGAGCACCGACCCGCAGACGATCACGCGGTGGTGGCTCGCGATGCCGCAGGCCAATGTGATCCTGGCGACCGGCAGGGCATTCGACGTCCTCGACGTGCCGGCGTCGGTCGGGATGACGGCATTGGCCAGGATGGAGAAGTCAGGCGTGCAGCCCGGGCCGGTAGCGATCAGCACCGGAAACCGGGCCCATTTTTTCGTCCGCTCCAGGGGAGCGCCGGCCGATGAAAACGAGTGGTGGAGCTGCCACCTAGACTGCGAGCCGGAAGAAGTCGCCGACGTGACCGGGCTGCGGTGGCACTGCCGCGATAGTTACGTGGTCGCCCCGCCGTCACGCACTGGCAGTGGCCTGGTGGCCAGGTGGCTTCGCGACCCGGCCAGTCACGAGCTGCCAGACGGCGTCCGGCTGCTTGAGGTCCTGGCCGACGCCTGCGAGGAGGCCGCTGATGGAGTCAGGCAGCAAGCGCGCTAAGTCCGCCGAACTGTTCGCCCGGGCCAGCCAGATTCTGCCTGGCGGCGTGAACTCACCAGTGCGTGCCTTCGGCTCGGTTGGCGGCACTCCGGTGTTCATGGCGTCGGGCAACGGCGCCTACCTGACCGACGTGGACGGTAACCGCTACGTGGACCTAGTCTGCTCATGGGGGCCGATGATCCTCGGGCACGCCCACCCGGCTGTCGTGCAGGCGGTCCAGGCGGCGGCCAGTCTGGGCACTTCGTTCGGCACCGTGACCGCCGCCGAAGCAGAGCTGGCGGAGGAAATCGCAGCCAGGGCGCCGGTCGAGCGGGTCAGGCTGGTCAACTCGGGGACCGAGGCGACGATGACGGCGATCCGGCTTGCCAGGGGATTCACCGGCCGTCGCCTAGTAGTGAAGTTTGCTGGCTGCTATCACGGCCATGTGGACGCGTTGCTCGCGGCCGCGGGCTCTGGCGTCGCGACGTTCGGTCTGCCTGACTCGCCGGGCGTGACAGGTGCGGCAGCGGCCGACACCGTGGTGCTGCCGTATAACGATGCCGAAGCGGTCCGGCAGGCGTTCGCGAGCAGTGGCGGGCAGATCGCCTGCGTCATCACCGAGGCCTGCCCGGCGAACATGGGGATCGTGCCGCCCGCGGCCGGGTTCAACGAGCTGCTGGCCGGATTGTGCGCCGAGCACGGGGCGCTGCTGATCATGGATGAGGTGCTGACCGGCTTCCGCGTGACCAGGTCCGGCTGGTATGGCCGGGAGGGCGTGCGCGGCGACCTGATCACCTTCGGCAAGGTCATGGGAGGTGGCATGCCAGCCGCCGCGTTTGGCGGCCGGGCTGAGATCATGTCCAGGCTGGCCCCGGCCGGGCCGGTCTACCAGGCAGGCACGCTATCGGGGAATCCGGTCGCGACCGCGGCCGGGTTGGCTACCTTGCGCGAGTGCACTCCGGAGGTGTACGGCCGGGTCGACGAGGCGGCGGCCGCAGTGGCCAAGCTCACCGGCGACGCGCTGACCGCGGCGGGCGTGCCGTTCCGGCTGCAGGAGGCTGGCAGCCTGTTCTCTTTCTTCCTCGGCATCACCGATCCGGTGCGCGATTTCGGCGCCGCCCGCGGCCAGTCCGCGGCCGCTTACGCCGCCTTCTTCCACGCGATGCTGGACGGCGGCGTTTACCTGCCGCCGTCGCCCTTCGAGGCCTGGTTCCTGTCGGCCGCCCACGATGACGGGGCACTGAACCGCATCGCGGACGTGGTCCCGGCGGCGGCAACGGCTGCCGCCGCGGCGCTGGGCTGAGTTCCACCGGGCTGGCGCAGTAGGACTAGGGCGCGCCGACCGGGTGCCGCCATCGACGAGGAACTGCTTCAGTTCGACTGGAGCCTTGTGGTCGAGGCGGAGGCGCTGTCGGCGGACTTGCAGTCGGTCTCCGCGCTGGATGAGATTGACATCGGGGCCTGGGAGACTCGGCGGCGGAACATGCGCGAGGTGATGGCGGACCGGCAGCGGTACACCGATCTCAGCTAGCCGAGGGCGACGGCCACGATGCCAGCCACGATGGCCGCCGCCGCGGTGACCCTGCGCAGGAAGCCGGCCTCGCCCAGCATCCGGCGGCCGAGCAGGACGCCGAACAGGACGCTGACCTCCCGGACCGGGGCGATCGAGCTGACCGGGGAGAAGCTGAGCGCAACGAGCACGAGCACATAGGCGAGCGGGGCGAGCGCTGCCGCACCGATGATCTGCGCGCGGTAAGCGGTCCACACCTCGGCCAGCTTCCGGTCCTTGAGCGCCATCGGCGCGAAGACCACGACCATGACCGGGAAGGCCGCGTATCCCTGCAGTATCGGCGGCGTGCGCAACGGCCCCACCGCGTACTTGTCCCAGACGGTGTAGCTGGCTATGAAGGTGCCCGTGCACAACGCGAACGCCACGGCCCTGGCCTCCGCCGGCGAGCCGGATCCGGCCCGGCCGCTGCGGCCGCCAGGGATACCGATGGCCACTATCCCGCCGACGATCAGGCAGATGCCAGCCAGCGCCAGCGGCCCCGGCCGCTCGCCGAGGATCACGACGCCAGCTAGCGCGGAGAGCAGCGCGCCGGTGCCCCGTCCGATCGGGTAGACCAGCGATAGATCGCCGAGCCGGTAGCCGAACTGCAGGAACAGGAAGTAGCCGGCCTGGAGCACGCCTGTCCCGGCCAGGAACAACCAGTTCAGCGCGGCCAGGTGGGGTCGGCTGGCCACTGCGACGATAGCCACCACCGGTGCGTACAGGCAGCTGGCGGCGGCGGCCAGCAGCCAGACGAAGCAGGCCGCGCCGGTGCTGGCCGCCTGCTTGCTGAACAGGTTCCAGCTGGCATGCGCGACTGCGGCCAGCATGACGAGGGCGAGGGCTGCGGTACTCACGGGCGGTCGTTACGCTAGCCGGTCCGGCCGCTGGCTACCAGGTTTCTGGCCGGCCGAGATTTCGACTGCGCCCGGTCCGCCGCCTGGACTTCGCCGGCCGGTCATTCCAGCCAGGTAACCTGTGTCCGCTATGAGCAGCAGCGAGATCCGGCCGCCGGCCGGCACCACCGCCATCGTCCATCTGGTCCGGCACGGCGAGGTCGAGAACCCCGATCGCGTTCTGTACGGCCGCATCCCGGGCTTCGGCTTGTCCGACGTGGGCCGCCAGATGGCCAAGGCCGCCGCCGACTACCTGGCTGGCCGCGATGTCGCCGTGCTGCGATCGTCGCCACTGCAGCGGGCCTTGGAGACGGCCGAGCCGATCGAAGCCGAGCTTGGCCTGGCTGTTGCAGTGGACGACCGGCTGATCGAGCCGTGGAACTACTTCGAGGGCATGCGCTTCGGGGTTGGCGACGGAGCGTTGCGCCAGCCTAAGCACTGGCTGGCATTGCGGAACCCGTTCCGTCCATCCTGGGGTGAGCCGTACCGCGAGGTCGCGGACCGGATGCTGGCCGCCGCGCGAGACGCGGCGCGGGCGGCGGAGGGCCGTGAGGCCGTATGCGTCAGCCACCAGATGCCGATTTGGATCGCCCGGCGAGCGGCTGAGGGTCGCAGGCTCTGGCATGACCCGCGCCGGCGCGAGTGTGCACTGGGCAGCGTCACCAGCCTGATGTTCGCGGGTAACGAGGTCATCGGGGTGAACTACGCAACGCCGTCAGGGGATCGCGGCCGGCAGGTCGCGGGCGCCTGAGCCTCGGGCCTGGTCCCAAAGGCCGGCCCGGCGTCGCCAGTCCGCGCTACGTCCGGCACAATGGCGGGGTACTACTGCCTGTAGGAGATCACCCCTAGTGTTCCGTCAGTCACGCCCACAGCGCCGTGCGGCTGGTGCCGCGGTGGCGGGCGTGGCCGCGCTAGCGGCGCTCGGTGCCACGGGTTGCTCAGGCGGCCAGATCGCCGCGAACACACCGCAGAGCAGCGGCCAGAGCTTCGTCGGCAGCAGCTATGTCTCGACGTATTACCCGCCAGGGCAGCGGCCTGCCGCGCCGGCGGTTAGCGGTGTGACGCTCACCGGCCACAAGCTCAGCCTGGCCGCCTACCGGGGAGACGTGCTGGTACTCAATTTCTGGGGCTCATGGTGCGCACCGTGCCGGGCCGAGGCGCCGGCCCTAGGGACGCTGGCCAAGCGCCTGGCGGGGCGCGGTGTCAGGTTCCTCGGCGTAGATATCCGGGACGAGCCGCAAAGCGCGCTAGCCTTCATGCAGACGTTCGGGGTCGGTTACCCGAGCCTGAATGACCCGAGCGACGAGATCGCCGTGCTGTTCCGCAGTACAGTTCCGCCCGCTGCCATCCCGACCACTATCGTGATCGACCGCACCGGCCAGATCGCGGCCAGGATCGTGGGCGGCGCCACCTACGCACAGCTCAAGTCCGTGGTAACCGAAGTGGCCGACCAGCGCGCATGACAACCGCCGATGGTGACGAGATGACCGAGCTGGACGGCGAATTCCGAGCGGCCGGGGCCCACCTGGTCAGCACCGACCTGGCCAGCATCGACTTGACCGGCACCGATCTGGGCGGCACCGAGCTGGGCGGCACCGAGCTGGCCGAGCCGGAGCGCGACGTCCGGTTCCGGCCTGCGGCGGGCGGCGCGTCGGGGCGGCCGCATCTCGGCCCCGGCGGCTGGCTGCGCTGGGCCTGGCGGCAGCTGACGTCCATGCGGACCGCGCTGATCCTGCTTTTCCTGCTGGCGCTGGCGAGTGTGCCAGGGTCAGTGCTGCCGCAGGAGGGAATCGACCCGGCCGCGGTCAACCAGTATTACGCCGCCCACCCAGCGCTGGCCCCGTTCCTCAACAAGCTGTCGTTGTTCAGCGTCTTCGCCGCGCCCTGGTTTGCCGCCATCTACCTGCTGCTGTTCGCGTCGCTGGCCGGCTGCGTGCTGCCGCGCGCGTTCCGGCTGGCCAGCACGGCCCGGCAGCGCCCGCCACGGGCGCCGCGAAACCTGTCCCGGTTGCCGTCCAGCACCAGCTATGCCACCGCGCTGCTGCCGGCCCAGGCCCTGAAATCGGCCGCGACCACGCTCGGCCGTCGGCGGTTCCGGCTCAGCGAGGGCGACGGCTGGGTTTCGGCGGAGAAGGGCTACCTGCGCGAGGTCGGCAACCTGATCTTTCATATTGCGCTGCTTGCGCTGCTCTTCTCGGTGGGGATAGGCGGCATCTTCGGCTACAAGGCCAACCGACTGCTGGTAGTGGGGCAGGGCTTCGCTAATACGCCGACCGCCCTGGACGTCTTCCGGCCGGGTCGGCTCGTCACCCCGAGTGATCTCCAGCCGTTCTCGATCAACCTGCTGAGCTTCACCGCGAGGTACGTGACCTCGGGGCCGCAGGCGAACCAGCCGCTGGCCTACAAGGCGGCGCTGAGTTATCAGCCGCAGCCAGGCGCCCCGCTCCGGCGCTACCTGCTGCAGGTGAATCACCCGCTGGTGGTGGACGGTGTGAGCGTCTACCTCATCGGTCACGGCTATGCGCCGGTCTTCAAGGTCACGGACGGAACCGGTCAGGTTCGCTGGGACGGGCCGGTGCCGTTCATCCCGGTCGAGCAGAGCGGGCTTACCTCTGAGGGCGTCGTCAAAGTGCCCGACGCCAAGCCCGACCAGCTGGGCTTCGCCGGGGTCTTCCTGCCGACTGCCTACGACCAGAACGGCCGTCTGGTGTCGGTGTTCCCGGCCGCGCTTAACCCGAGGGTCAGCCTGGTGGCGTTCCGCGGCAACCTGGGCATGAATTCGGGCCAGCCGCAGTCGGTGTACACGCTGGACACCAAGGGCCTGCACCGGCTGCCGATCGCACCGGAGCCGCTAGCTCCAGGTCAGTCGATGAAGCTACCCGACGGCGCAGGCACGCTGACCTTCACCGGTTACAAGCAGTGGATCAGCCTGGCGATCACCTACGATCCCGGCCAGCTTCCCGCCCTGATCTCGGGCATCCTGGCGCTGGCCGGCCTGATCCTGTCATTCCTGGTCCGGCGGCGCCGGGTCTTCGTCCGCGCCATAGCCGGACCGGACGGCAGCACGCATGTCACCGTCGGCGGCCTGGCCCGGTCGGACGCCGCCGGCGGATTCGAGACTGAGTTTGCTGACCTCGCCAGCAAGCTGCGAGAGGGACAGGGCGGCACCGCGGTGGCACTGCAGCCCGATGCGAGCGTAGCCACCGACGACGACGTGCCAGCCAGCGATGACCGCGACCCTGCGGTTCCAGGTGGTCGAAAGGGAGAATGAGACTCCAATGCCCGTAAACTCCGGCCTGGCTCAGCTCAGCAACGAGCTCCTGTTCAGTACTGTGATCTTTTATGCGCTTGCGATGCTCTGCTACGCGTGCGACTTCGCCTTCGCCAACCAGCGGGTACTTGCAGTCGCGCCAGAACCGGAGCTAGTCGGCGCGACGGTTGGAGCGAGCGCGACCGCTGGTGCAGGCGCCGGGCCTAGCGCGCCAGCCAGCTCGGATACGGCCGCGGGTGCGGGCACTGGGCCGGCCGCAAGCCGGTGGCCGTCCGGCTTCTGGCTCCGGCTGGCCTTCGGCCTGACCTGTATCGGCGTGACAGGCCACGTACTGGCCATCCTGACCCGCGGGCTAGCCGAGCACCGGACGCCGTGGGGCAACATGTACGAGTTCATCGCGGCGTTCACCTGCATGGCGGTGCTCGTGCTGGTCGCAGCCTCGGTCCGGTACCGGGCGTACTACCTGGGCTTGTTCGTGCTGCTGCCGGTGGTGCTTGCGCTCGGCATAGACCTGACGCTCGTGTACACACCGGCCGGCCAACTGGTGCCCGCGCTGCAGTCGTACTGGATCGCCATTCACGTGACCGCGATGATCGTCGCGATCGGCCTGTTCATCTTCGGGGCGGTTGTCACGACGCTCTACTTGATAGCCGAGCGCAGCCAGCGGCGGTTGACCGCAGGCCTGCCTTCACGGGCAGCCGGGATCATGCAGCACCTGCCCGGTGCGGTGGTGCTGGACCGATTGTCCTACCGCAGCATCTTGTTCGCGTTCCCGGTCTGGACGTTCGGCGTCATGGCGGGTGCCATCTGGGCCGATCACGCCTGGGGCAGGTACTGGGGCTGGGACCCCAAGGAGACCTGGTCCTTCATCACCTGGGTGGTGTACGCGATGTACCTGCACGCACGTGCGACGGCCGGCTGGCGCGGAAAGCGTGCCGCCTACATACAGCTAGCCGGTTTCGCCTGCCTGTTGTTCAACGTCGTCGGCATCAACTTGTGGGTGTCCGGCCTGCATTCCTACGCCGGCATGTGAGCCCCGGACGGCAACGGACGTTGGCAGCCGCCAACCGAGCGTTCGCCGGTAGCGTCAGGAACCGTCGCGGCTATCGCGAATCCGGCGCTCCAGTTCCAGCAGGAAGTCGGGGTCATCGTCGGGACCGACTGGGCGCGGTGCGGCAATGCTCGCCAAGGAGCTAAACGGCTCACCGTATCCGGCTGCGGCCTGAGCGGCCGGGTGCCGGCGAAACGACTCGGTCTGCCCGTAGGCCCGCGGGCCGTACGGGTTTGAGCGCCGCAGGAAGCCGGGACGTTGCGGGCGACCGGCGATCAGCCACGCGCCCGCGCCGAAGACCCAGAACGCGCCGACGATGAGCAGCCAGGTGCCCTTTCCGAAGGTCATGAACTCGGTGTCGGGTGTGGTCGTGATGTCCAGCATGCACGGCAGCACAAATCCGACGCTAAATAGCACGATAAGAGCACAAGCCAGCCACATGCTGGCAGCCTAGCTGTTGAGGCCCGATGCTCGGTCCTCATTTGCAACATCTGTCCATCTAGTATCACGTAATCGCCTCCGTGACGTTCCGTGACATCTCCTGACAGGACAGCGACCCGGGGTTAGCCTGGCGGCATCGGGCGGGCGCAGCGACCTGGCCGTGAGATTGCGCACATCGGGAGCTGACGGCCATGCGTCTTGGGTTACTCCGCGCTCTGCGCTGGTGGCCGGCCAACCGCAGGCTCCGGGCCGGCGTCGCCGAACCGGCAGCAGCACCGCGGCGGGGAGGCACGCCCGGTCACCATCGCAAGCCGCGAGGGCGGGCAGTGACCGGCGACGCCGCGGCCTTGGCGGCTACCGTTCGGCCTACAGGCGAGCCGGGTGCGGCCAGGCAACATGTGGCTGCGGGCCGAGTTCTGCAGTCCGGTGTGGCCAGGCAACATGTGGCTGTGCCTGGCCCGGCCAGTTCCGGCTCGGCTGTGCCTGGCCCGGCCAGTTCCGGCTCGGCTGTGGTCGGCTCGGCTGGTTCCGGCTCGGCCAGCCCGGCTGCAGCGACGTCGGGCGTCAGCCCGGGTCGGGCCAATCCTGGCGTGGCGACCGCGACCTCAGCCAAGCCACCGGGCGTCGCCGCGGCGAGAGCGGCGATCAGGACCAGCCCCGGCGCACCCGCCCCCAGGCCGGCCCCATCCAGGCAGACTGACAGCAAGCCCGCGGAAGCGTGGTATGAGGCAAAGCGAGGCGGCCGGGCCGCGGCGACGGTGCGCCACTGCGGGCCGCTGGAGAACGTCCTAGTCCGCGAATGGGCGCCCGGCCACGAGCCGTCGGCCGAGTCCGTAACCGCCATCACCCGGCTGGCCGAGCTCCCGCAGCTTGTCAAGGAGAAGCTAGCCGCCGGGCTGAACGCCATCCACGTCGGCGCAGGCGGGGTGCCTGACCTGGATCACATGTCCAGACTCAAGGGCGTGCCGCTGCCATCCGGCCGAGCAACCTGGGACGCCTGCGCCGGCGCCTATGGTGACCGGAAGATCATCGTCGGCACCCGGCCGTCGCCGACGCCGGATGTCATGTGCCACGAGGTCGGGCACGCGCTTGATGACATCGACGGAACAGGCGGCCGGTGGCAATCGGACTCAGCGCATTTCCAGGGCCTCTACGGCCGGTGCCAGCCGTACCTGGCTAGCGAGTTCCATCGGCGCGGCGGACCGCTGAGCCGCCGGGAGTTCTTCGCCGACGCGTTTGCCGCGATCGCGTCGAGCCAGCGCCCCGCGCTAGTGCACATGCTCGGCGGCAACACCCGGGCCGCACTCGACGTCATGCTCTATTTCAACGTGCGATATGGCATGTGACGAGGTCGATGCAGACATGTTCGTGATCCGGCTGACCAACGGCAACCTGCTGGTACCCGAGTACGCCATTGGCGAGGACGGGGGCGTGATGGGCGACGCCTACGTCGAGATCGGGCCGGACCACGCCGACTTTGCCCGGCTGCGCGCGGCTGCGATCAGCTGGCAGGAGGAGCAAGAACGCCGCCGGGCCTGGCGCGACGGCGATGAGTCGTTGCGCGGTGAATTCCTCGACTACCTAGGCCGCCACGGCTCGGCGGGCGGCTGGGGCCCTGACCAAGACGGGTCGGATTAGCTGGGCGGCTGCGCCCGGGCAGCCGCCATCGCGGCGGCCTCAGTCCCGTCAGGTAGCCAGTGTCTCTGTCGCCGCCACGTGGCCGTTGAGGAGATCGCGTACCTCTGACTCGCGGAACCGGCGGTGCCCGCCTGGCGTCCGAATGCTACTGATCCGACCTGATGCGGCCCATCGCGTGACAGTCTTGGGGTCGACTCTGAAGAGCGCGGCCACTTCCCCCGGTGTGAGCAGGCGCTCACTGTTGCCGTCCATCGTTTCCACTCCCTTGGTCCCTAAGGGTCTGGGGGTTAGTGTCGCAGAAACTCGTCAAGTTAGCCACAAACACCGGAAACAGAGTAAACACTGTGTTTTATCCCTTGATCCGGAAGAATATGGACTGAACAGTCAGTCAGTCCGCAGAATCTGACGAACGACAAGGCGAAGACCGGCTGTCTTGGCGTAGACGGCCAGGTAACGACGGCGAAACAATGCTCGGCCGGCAAGCGCGGTCGCTGCCGCTCGCGACGGGCTGGTCCCGGCGCTGACGGCAGCCTGGACGTACACTAACTTCGATTCACGATGCGAGCGACCCTGTCGTACACACTGCTCCGGCTGCTGATTTTCTTCGCAGCCGCGCTGGTGCTTGCCTTGTTCGGCGTACACGGGATCACGCTGATCGTGATTGCGCTCCTGGTCAGCGCCATCATCAGCCTGCCCCTGCTGTCGCGGTATCGCGACTCGATGTCTAAGTCACTGTCCGGCCGGGTGGAGAGCTTCAAGACCAAGCTTGAGCAGGGCACCAAGGCGGAGGACATCGACTAACGACGTCGCGGATCCGCTAGTCCGCTGCCAGCCAGCCGCCCGACGTCAGCAGCTTCAGCACTGCCTGGACAGCTTCCTCGCGGCTCACGGCGGACGTGTCGATGACCAGTTCCGCGTCAGCCGGTTCCTCGTAGGGGTCGGAAACCCCGGTGAACTGGCTGATGACGCCGGCCCTGGCCTTGGCATACAGACCCTTCCGGTCGCGTGCTTCGCATACCTCGACCGGCGTCGCGACGTAGATCAGGAAGAAGTCACCCACTTCGCTTACCATGCGCCGGACCTGGGCGCGGGCGCTCGCGAACGGAGCGATGGGCGCACAGATCGCGATTCCGCCATGCCGGGCAATCTCCGCCGCGACGAACCCGATCCTGGTGATGTTGAGGTCTCGGTCGGATCGGGAAAACGTCAGCCCGGCGGAGAGCAGCTGGCGCACCAGGTCGCCGTCTAGCAGCGAAACCTGCCGGTCGCTCCGCTCGGCCAGTACGTCAGCCAGGTCCCTGGCGATGGTCGACTTCCCGGAGCCGGACAGGCCGGTGAGGAAGAGCACGAGGCCTCGTTCCGAACGCGGTAGCCGCACCCGCCGCAGCTCACGTGCGACCGCGGCTGGCGTCACCCAGGAGGGGATCGGGCTGCCCGAGTCCAGCAGGTCGCCCAGCTGATCAGCGGACAGGTCCTCCTGCTCAGTCCCGGCCTCGATGAGCGAATGCGGACGCCAGACCTCGGCCCGCGGATCGTAGGCCCAATCGCCGGACGGCAGCACGGGGATCAGGGCGCTCGCAGTGAATTCGGTGCCAGCGGGCACTTGGCCTGGTGGCAGGCCGTCCGCCATCAGGTGAGTGGCTCCGTGTGCGGCCGCGATCCGCGCCAGCGCCGCGAGCTCGCGCGCCTGGCTGGCCGCGCCCACCGGGCCTGGCCGGCGCGCGAACGGGACAGGGACTACCAGCGAGCTAGGCGGCAGGCTCGGCATGGCCGCTAGGACCGTGCGGATCAGTGCCTGTGGCGCCCCAACGACGTCGGCCCGGTCGCTGACCAGCGGCAAGACGAGAATCTGCGCTCGCAGCTGGCCGGCCAGATGGCGGAGCTGGCCTATCTGCCGGCTGCCAAGGGGAGCCTTGCTGGCAAAGGCGAGCACCGGGCCGTCGCCAACCTGCGCTCGGGCCGCAGCCGGGCTGAGCATCAGGCGGCGGAACGGTCCGTGCTCCGGTGGCCGGTTCGCGGAGACCGGCCCGGCCAGGCGTACGGTGCCAGCTGGCAGCGCGGTCCGCTCGGTGATCGTCATTATGGCCAGTGGCGTGCCTTCGGGATCAGCTAGCAGCACCCGGCCAGCCGGCGATCCGTCCCCGGCAGCCGGCCCGTCTGCCTCCGCCAGGTCGAGGGTAACGGGTACCGGGAAGGGCGCGCCGTCGGCAAGCTGCCACGAGGCCATCACTGCCGACGCGTCGGCGCCGGTCATGAACCCGTCCAGCGGCGCGTACGCGCCGGAGAGCAGGAGTTCAAGGTCGCCGAGCTGGCCAGGCTTCAGCGTGCACGATGGCAGCGAGCTGAGCTCGGCCGGGGATAGTGCCTCGGCTTCAGCGGTCACGTTCTCCTCCGTCCGGCGGTGGCATGCCCGAGGCTACACGCGGCTCGGCGGCCGCGCTGCGGTCGTCGGCCTGCGTGCCGTGCCGGGCCGCGACTACTGCAGCACGCGCGCGAACGGGTCTTCCGGCTTGCGCACCACGTAGTAAAGCTCATCGTGGCTGCAGACTAGGCGGCCCCGCGACAACCAGGTCACGAGCCGCCGCCCAACCAGCACTACGAGCGGGCGCCCGGCGGCGTTGCGGGATTGCCGGTGAGCGACAACCAGGCCGTGACGCAGCAGGAAAGCCTGGATGCCACGCGCCGACGCGATCGGCTCGTACACGGCAGCAAACGGCCCCGGTTGGCCGGGCCTAGCCGCGTGCCAAGCCAACGACCGCAGGAATCCGGGCAGGCGGCGGTCCAGGAAACCGGCTGCGGTGTCGCGGTCGGCTGTCCGCAAGAGCAGCAAGCCGCCGGGCCGAAGCCCGCCCACGAGCCGGTCCAGGACCAGTTCGGCATGACTGATCCGGTCGAGCAGCATCGAGCACTGGACGATGTCAAAAGACCGGGGCAGCAGCGGCACCGAGCGCATCTCTGCCAGGATCGCTGACTCGAGCTCCGGGTTACTGGAAATGACGGCGCGGACCGCCTTGCTGTCGTCATCGATGCGGCTGACGAGCACCTGATGCCCGGCAGCGTGCAGCGCGGACAGGTCTAGCTCTGGTCCGGCAGTCGCACAGCCAGCCTGAAGAAGCGTGATAGGCCGGTCCGCGTGCTGGCCGGCGTACTCGAGCGCGAACCTGGTGAATTCACCCGGCTGGGTCGCTGCCCCCCGCTTCGCCGTGCTCGGAGCGCTGACCGGCGATGCTACTCCGGCATGTCCCTCGACACTTGCCACGAATCCATAGAGTAGCGCTCCGGATACTTTACGTACTTCGGAACGGGCCTGGCGTGTCGCACTTACAGTAGGCTCGGCCCCCCGTTCACCCCCGAAATGCCCGCGTGGGCTGGCACCTGGCCTGGGTCGGCGGTGCGAGGCCGTAAGCTAGGAGCATCCCGCCGCCGTGCCATGCACTGGCGACCAGCGATCCGCGAGCGGCTGACCAAGCAGGTAGCCTGTCGCAGCTCGGCGCGGGCGATTTGTGCTGCCCGTGCAGGACCGACCACCGCCCTCCTTGCTACCGCACTCAGCTCAGACCACCTAGCCAAGGGACGCAATGAGCCTCTCCGGTCTCCTTCAGGTTGTCACCGATGACCCTGACCTGCGGCAAGCGCTGGATCAGGCAACTGAACTACCTGGGCTCGGCGGTGACCTGATCGCGCCGGCCTCACTGCGACCGCTGCTTGTCGCGGCGCTCGCAGGCACCGGATCTGCACCGGCGGGGCGGCCGCCGGTCACGCTGGCGGTGACCGCAACCGCGCGGGAGGCAGAGGAACTGGCCGCAGGTCTCGGCTCGCTGCTCGGGCCGGACTACGTGGGCTACTTCCCGGCCTGGGAGACGCTGCCGCACGAGCGGCTGTCGCCGCGGTCGGATACCTCTGGCCTGCGCCTGGCGGTGTTGCGCCGGCTGGCGCACCCCGATCCTGCGGATCCGCGTTCGGCCGCGCTCAGCGTGGTGACGACTCCGGTCCGCAGCCTGCTCCAGCCGATGGTGAGCGGGCTGGGCGAGCTGGCGCCGGTCAAGCTGACGGCCGGCCAGCAGGCCAGCCTCGACCAGACCGTGGCGCGGCTGGTGGAAATCGGCTATGCGCGGGTCGAGCTGGTGGAGCGGCGCGGGGAGATCGCCGTGCGCGGCGGCTTGCTTGACGTGTTCCCGCCGACAGATGAGCACCCGCTGCGGATCGAGTTCTGGGGCGACGAGGTCGAGGAGATCCGTTATTTCCGGGCTGCGGATCAGCGGAGCCTGAGCACCGCGGAAGGCGGCCTGTGGGCGCCGCCGTGCCGCGAGCTGCTGCTCACCGCTTCGGTCCGGGACCGAGCCAGGCAGCTGGCCGCCGAGTGGCCGGGCCTGCAGGACATCCTCGGCAAGATGGCCGAGGGCATCACCGTGGAAGGCATGGAAGCGCTAGCCCCGGCACTGACCGACCGGATGGAGCTACTGCTGGACTACCTGCCGTCGGGGAGCAAGGTCATCAGCTGCGATCCCGAGCGGATCAGGGCGCGGGCCGCCGACTTGGTCTGGACCAGTCAGGAGTTCCTGGAGGCGTCCTGGGTGAACGCCGCCGCCGGCGGTGACGTACCGATCGACCTCGGAGATGCGGCGATCCGGCCGATTGCCGAGGCGCGCGCCGCCGCCGCGACGCTGGGACTGCCGTGGTGGACTATCACGCCCTTCGCCGCCGAGCCGGAGGCGGGTGAGCCGCCCCAGTTCACCATCGCAGCGGAACCCGCGCCCAACTACCGGGGCGATACCAGCCGGGTACTCACCGACGTCCGCCAATGGCTAGCCGGTGGCTGGCGCGTCGTGCTAGTCACCGAGGGCCACGGTCCGGCCAAGCGGCTGGCCGAGTTGCTGCGCGGCGAGGGACTGGGCGCGAGGGATGGCGAGCTGGCCCAGCCACCGGAGCCCGGCCTCGCCCATGTGGGCACCGGGCTGCTCGAGTCCGGCTTCGTCTGGCCTGCGATCAAGCTGGCCGTCCTCGCCGAGGCTGATATGGCCGGAACCAGGTCCGGTGCCAGGCAGTCGCACCGGATGCCGAGCAGGCGGCGGGGCGGAATCGACCCGCTGCAGCTGACTCCCGGTGATTTCATCGTGCACGAGCAACACGGCGTGGGCCGGTACCTGGAGATGACCAGCCGGACTGTGCAGGGCGCGACCAGGGACTACCTGGTGATCGAGTACGCGCCGAGCAAGCGGGGCCAGCCGGCCGATCGGCTGTACCTGCCCACCGATCAGCTCGATGAGGTGACCCGCTACACCGGCGGCGAGGCGCCGGCGCTGCACCGGCTTGGCGGCGCTGACTGGGCGAAGGCCAAGGGCCGGGCCCGCAAGGCGGTCAGGGACATCGCCGCCGGGCTGATCAGGTTGTACCAGGCCCGGATGGCCTCGCCGGGGCACGCTTTCGGGCCAGACACCCCGTGGCAGCGCGAGCTAGAGGACGCATTCCCCTACGTGGAGACGCCGGACCAGCTGGCCGCTGTGGACGAGGTCAAGGCTGACATGCAACGAGCCGTTCCGATGGACCGGCTGATCTGCGGTGACGTCGGCTACGGAAAGACCGAGATCGCAGTGCGGGCGGCGTTCAAGGCGGTACAGGACGGCAAGCAGGTCGTCGTGCTGGTGCCGACCACGCTGCTGTCCGCGCAGCATTTCGCCACGTTCAGCGAGCGGTACGCGCCGTTCCCGGTCACAGTGCGGCCGCTGTCGCGGTTCCAGTCGGCCGCGGAGGCCGCCGATACGCTCGAGGGCCTGGCGTCCGGCAAGGTGGACATCGTTATCGGTACCCACCGGCTGCTGTCGCCGGAGGTGCGGTTCGCCCGGCTCGGCCTGCTGATCATCGACGAGGAACAGCGTTTCGGGGTCGAGCACAAGGAGTACCTCAAGCAACTGCGAACCGAGGTGGACGTGCTGGCCATGTCGGCCACGCCAATCCCGCGCACGCTGGAAATGGGCATCTCCGGGATCAGGGAGATGTCGACCATCCTGACCCCGCCCGAGGAACGGCATCCCGTGCTGACGTCGGTGACGCCATACGACGAGAAGCAGATAGCGGCCGCCGTCCGACGTGAGCTGCTCCGCGACGGCCAGGTGTTTTTCGTCCACAACCGGGTGTCCTCGATCAATAAGGTCGCCGCCAGGCTGGCCGAGCTGGTGCCCGAGGCGCGGATCGCCATCGGGCACGGTCAGATGAACGAGCACATCCTGGAGAAGGTCATGAGCCAGTTCGTCGACCGCGAATTCGACGTGCTGGTGTCTACCACCATCGTCGAGTCGGGCCTGGACATCCCGAACGCCAACACGCTGATCGTGGACCGGGCCGACGCCTACGGGCTGCCAGACCTGCACCAGCTGCGCGGCCGGGTCGGGCGCGGCCGGGAGCGCGGTTACGCCTACTTCCTGTACCCGCCGGAGAAACCACTGACCGAGACCGCGCACGAGCGGCTGGCGACGCTCCAGCAGCACACCGGCATCGGGGCGGGCCTGCATATCGCGATGAAGGACCTGGAGATCCGCGGCGCCGGGAACCTGCTCGGCGGCGAGCAGTCCGGGCATGTCGCGGCCGTCGGCTTCGACCTGTACGTGAAGATGATCGGCGAGGCAGTGCGAGAGCTGCGCGGCGACGGCCCGGCTGAGCGCCCGGAGGTCAGGGTGGAGCTGCCGGTGGACGCGCACATCCCGCACGACTATGTCACCGGCGAGCGGCTGCGCCTGGAGGCCTACACCAGGATCGCCACCATCGACTCGGCCGCGGACATCGCCGCGGTCCGGGAAGAGCTGGCGGACCGGTACGGGCCGGTTCCCGGTCAGGTGGCGAACCTGCTGGCGGTGGCCAGGCTGCGGGCAGTCGCGCGGGATGCCGGGCTGACCGACATCACCGTGCAAGGCAACTACATCAGGTTCGCGCCGGTCGACTTGCTGGAGTCGCGCCAGGTACGGGTGCAGCGGCTATACCCCGGGACGGTGCTGAAGCCAGCTGTGCGTAACATGCTCATACCGGTGCCGAAGGCGCTGCCTGGCACGCGGGCAGGGTCGGGCAGTACGCGGGCTGGCACTGGGCAGACCATTTCGACCGGCGCGCCGGTGCTTCGCGATCAGGAGCTGCTGGCCTGGTGCGAGGAGCTGATCGGGTCCGTGCTCGACGCACCCCCGCCTGGAACGACAGCGCCGCCCGGAACGACAGCGCCGCCCGGAACGACAGCGTGAGAGGAACTTCATCGTCATGTCACGCACTGCGGTAAAGCTGGCCGCGGCGATGCTCGCCGCCGGGCTGGCAGTGTCGGCGTGCGGCACGGTCAAGATGGGTGCGGCCGCGATCACCGGCAACAGCCGGATCTCCGCCGCGACGCTGACTGCCCAGGTGGCCAACCTGGACGCGGCGTACCAGAGCAACACGGCCAAGGGGATCAAGCCGCAGCGCGCTGTGGGGCAGAAAGCGCAGCAGGTGCTGAGCTGGTTGATCGTGTTCCGGATCTACGACGAGCTGGCCGCGCAGCACAGCATCAGTGTTACCCCGGCGCAGACCCAGAGCCAGCTGAGCAGGCTGTCCGCGCAGGCCGCGCAGAGCAAGGTCACGCTGCCGGAGTACGTGTCGGCTGCGGGCGCGCTGCCGCCGGACCTGCTGCCCGAGCTAGGCCGCTACTTCGCCATCCAGAGCGCGCTGGCGAGCAAACTTGACGGCGGCAAAGCGCCGGCCAGCGCGGCCGCGCAGAGTCAGCTATCCAGCGAGATTGGCCACCAGCAGTGCCTGGCGGCCAAGAGCCTCGGCGTGACGGTTAACCCGCAATACGGCGAGTTTGACTACGCCAGCTACGCCGTTGTGCTCGCGCCGCCGACGCTGGCCGCTAATCCGTCGCCCACCGCGTCGTCCTCGCCCGTGGTGCTAAAGCCCCCGTGCTGAGGTCACCGTGCTGAGTTCAGCGTGACCACCGAGTGCCCGGGGGCGCGCCTGCTAGAGCTGGTCCAGGTAATGGACACGCTGCGGGTCAGCTGCCCGTGGGACGCGCGCCAGACTCACGCGAGCCTGACGCCGCACCTGCTGGAGGAGACTTACGAGGCTGTCGACGCGCTGGCTGCCGACGACCACGCGGCGGTTCGCGAGGAACTCGGCGACGTGCTGCTGCAAGTGATCTTCCACGCCCGGGTCGCGCAGGAGCGAACAGACGGCACCGGTTACAACATCGATGACGTGGCCGACGGCATCATCGCGAAGCTGACCAGGCGGCATCCGCACGTCTTCGGTGACGTCACAGTGTCCGGGCCGGACGAGGTCAAGCAGAACTGGGACGCCATCAAGGCAGCGGAACGGGCGGCGGCCGCCTCGGGCGAACCGGTGTCAGCGCTGGACGGCGTGCCCATGTCCCAGCCTGCGCTGTCGCTGGCGGCTCAGCTCCTGCGGCGGGCTGACCGGGCGGACGTGCCGGTCGAACTGGCGGATCTGGCCGAGCTTCCCGGCGTTAGCGAGCTAGGTAGACAGCTGTTCGCCCTGGTCGCGCAGGCTCAGGCGGCGGGCCTGGATGCCGAGCTGGAACTGCGGGCCGCGGCCCGCGCCTATGCCAGCAGGGTCCGGGCCTTCGAGTCCGGGGTCTGACCCACTCGGCGTGCCCGCTGCGCTGGCCGAAGTGCCAGCCACTAGGCTCGCAAACGGTCCCTAAGTATCGCCACGCACCGGGGGCAAGCCCCTGTGCACCCAAGGAAGCTAGACGTTCAGGAGTTAATCTCGTGGCCTCGATCGAAGGCATATTCGCCAGGCAGATTCTCGACTCACGCGGCAATCCGACGGTGGAGGTCGAGGTGGTACTCGACGATGGCAGCCTCGGCCGGGCCGCGGTGCCAAGCGGAGCGTCGACCGGCGCGTTCGAGGCCGTTGAGCTGCGCGATGGCGGCCAGGAGTACGGCGGCAAGGCGGTCACCAAGGCTGTGCAGGCGGTGATCGACGAGATCCAGCCGGAATTGCTTGGTTACGACGCCGATGACCAGCGGCTGGTGGACCAGGACATGATCGACCTGGACCGCACCCCGGACAAGTCCAGGCTGGGAGCGAACGCCATCGTCGGGGTCAGCCTGGCCGTGGCGCGGGCCGCCGCCGAGTCGTCCGGGCTGCCGCTGTTCCGCTACCTGGGGGGACCGAACGCGCACCTGCTGCCGGTGCCGTGCATGAATATCCTGAACGGCGGTGCGCACGCCGACACGAATGTAGATATCCAGGAATTCATGATCGCGCCGATCGGCGCCGGCACATTCGCTGAGGCCGTTCAGTGGGGCGCGGAAACTTACCATGCGCTTAAGGCGGTACTCAAGCAGCACGGGCTGAACACCGGAGTCGGTGACGAAGGCGGATTCGCCCCGGACTTGGCCAACAATCGCGCGGCCCTCGACCTCATCATCGAGGCCATCGGCAAGGCAGGCCTGACGCCGGGCCGCGACGTGGCCGTGGCCATCGACGCCGCGGCCAGTAATTTCCTCGACGGGGACCACTACGCCTTCGATACAGGCGCCAAGACGGCAGCCGAAATGACCGCCATCTACGCCCAGTGGCTTGATGCCTACCCGCTGATCTCGCTGGAGGACCCGCTGGCGGAGGAGGACTGGGCGGGCTGGCGGGAGCTGACCGCCGAGCTCGGCGACCGGGTGCAGATTGTTGGTGACGACATCTTCGTCACCAATCCGGACCGGCTCCGGCGCGGCATCGCCGAGAAGGTGGCCAACTCCCTGCTGGTCAAGGTCAACCAGATCGGCACCCTGACCGAGACGTTCAGCGCAGTAGACCTCGCGCATCGGCATGGCTACACCACGATGGTGAGTCACCGCTCCGGCGAGACCGAAGACACCACCATCGCCGATCTCGCCGTCGCGCTGAATTGCGGGCAGATCAAGACCGGCGCGCCCTGCCGGTCGGAGCGAGTAGCCAAGTACAACCAGCTGCTACGGATCGAGGAGCTGCTCGGCGACGGCGCCGCGTACGCGGGCCGAGGTGCGTTTCCACGATCACGCCAGGCAGCCGACGGCCAGTGAACGCGGGCGAGACGGCGGGTCCGGCAGGCCGTAAGCCTGCCCTGGCCGCGCGTCCGAAGTTCACCAGCCGGGCCGCCGTGCTCGTCATCGTGCTCTGCGCGATCGCACTGAGCCTTGCTTACCCAGTGCGTGAGTACATCGCCGAGCGCCGCCAGATCGACCAGCTCGTGGCGCAGAACGCGCAACTGGCTATCGCTGTCGGCAAGGACAGGGCAGAGCAGCGGGCGCTCGCGTCGAGCAGCTACGTGGAGCAGCAGGCGCGAGACAAGCTGCACATGTGCTTCCCCGACCAGACCTGCTACGTGGTGATCACTCCGGTCCGGCGACACGGCCGGACTGCCACCGCGCAATCCGGCTCGCCCTGGTACGGACGACTGTGGGATTCGGTCCGGGAGGCAGGCAGGCCCGCGGTCAGGTGAGCAGATGACAGTGCAGGCCGGGAACGGGCCGGACAGCCCGCAGCCGCACAGCCCGCAGCCGCAGGTCCTGGCGGTGATTGAACGGCAGCTAGGCCGGCCGCCCAGGGGCGTGACGGCCGTGGCCCATACCTGTCCTTGCGGCCTGCCTGACGTCGTGCAGACAGCGCCGCGGTTGCCCGACGGGACCCCGTTCCCCACCCTGTACTATCTGACCTGCCCGCGGGCGGCGGCAGCGGTGAGCAGGCTGGAGTCGGCGGGTCTCATGCGCGCCATGGCGGCCAGGCTGCAAGCGGACGCGGGGGTGCGCGCCAGGTACCAAGCGGCGCACGCGGACTACCTGGCCCGCCGGGCGGAGGCGGCCACGCAGGCTGGCCTGGCGCCGCTGGCCGCGTCGACACAGAGCGCGGGCGGCATGCCTGACCGGATCAAGTGCCTGCACGCGCTGGTCGCCCAGGAACTCGCGGTGCCTGGGTCGAATCCGTTCGGCGCTGAGGCGGCTAGCGCTGCTGGCGAGTGGTGGCACGCTGGTCAGTGCGTCGGCGATGGGCCGGACCAGCTGGCAGGGATACACGGGGGAGAGGCGGGCAGATGACACAGCGGGTGGCGGCCATCGACTGCGGTACCAATTCGCTGCGACTGCTTATCGCCGACATCGATCCGGCCCGGCACAGCCTGACTGACGTCCAGCGGCGGATGGAAATCGTCCGGCTTGGCCAAGGCGTAGATGCCACTGGCCGGCTCGCGCCCGAGGCGCTTGACCGGACGTTCCGGGTGCTGGCCGAGTACGCGGCCGAGATTACCGCCGCGGGCGCCCGCCCGGTCCGCATGGTGGCCACCAGCGCCATCCGCGACGCGAGCAACGCCGCCGAATTCACCCAGGGCGTGCATCGCCTCCTCGGCGAAGAACCCGAGGTGGTAACCGGCGACGAGGAGGCACGGCTGTCATTCGCCGGCGCGACCGCCGAACTGGCCGACGGGGCCCGCCTGGTGCCGCCTTACCTGGTGGTTGACATCGGCGGCGGATCGACGGAGTTCGTGCTGGGCGGCGAGCCGAAAAAGGCCGGCGGCCCGACTGCCATCTCCGTGGACATCGGCTGCGTCCGGCTGACCGAGCGGTACCTGCATTCCGATCCACCGACTAGCTCGGAGGTGCAGAGCGCGACCGCTGACATCGACAGCGCCCTCGGCGAGGTAGCCGCGACGGTGCCGGTGGAGGCAGCCGGCACCCTGGTCGGCCTGGCCGGGTCGGTGACCACCATCACGGCCATCGCACTCGGCCTGCCGGTCTATGACTCGGCCCGCACCCATCACGCCTGGATTACCGCTGACGCGGTGCACGCCGTCACTGAGCAGCTGCTCGGCCAGACGCGCGAGCAGCGGGCCGCCATCGGGTCGCTGCACCCGGGCCGGGTCGACGTCATCGGTGCCGGAGCGTTGGTGCTCGACCGCGTCATGCGGCGGTTCGGCTTCGCCGAGTACATCACCAGCGAGCACGACATTCTCGACGGCATCGCCTGGTCGATCGTCTCCGGTGGCTGAGGCTGCCGCGCCCGTGCCTGGTGGCGCCGTGCCGCCCGGCAGTGGCTGGCCGGGTGATCCGGCGTCGCCGGCGACGCCAGTCGCGCGCACTGCCGGTAAGGTGCGCGAGCTAGCCGCGACCGCGGGTTCGATCAGCGAGCTGGCAGCCAGAGAGTCCGTCTGCCGTGCCTGCGAGCGCCTGGTGGCCTGGCGGGAACATGTGGCCGTGGCCAGGCGGCGGTCGTTCCAGTCGGAGGCCTATTGGGGCAGGCCCGTGCCCGGCTGGGGCGACGAGCGAGCGCGGATCCTGATCCTCGGTCTCGCCCCGGCAGCGCACGGCGGGAACCGGACGGGGCGCATTTTCACCGGCGACCGGAGCGGCGACGTCTTGTTCGCCTCGCTCTGGCGGTGCGGCCTGGCCGCGCAGCCTGACTCGGTGGCGGCCGGAGACGGGCAGCGGCTCATCTCGGCCCGCATGACCGCGGCGGTACATTGCGCGCCCCCCGCCAACAAACCAGCCCGAGCCGAACGGGACGCGTGCGGGCCGTGGCTGGCGGCCGAACTGGCCGTGCTTCGCGGCGACCTGAGGGTCATCGTGTGCCTGGGTCATTTTGCCTGGGAGGCACTCTGGCCGCAGCTTACGGCGAGCGGGCGCGCGGCACCACGGCCGCGGCCCGCGTTCGGGCACGGAGCTGAGGTCATGCTGCCCGGTGGCGATGGCTCACTGGCGGTGCTCGGCTGCTACCACCCCAGTCAGCAGAACACCTTCACGGGCCGCGTCAATAGCGCGATGCTCGACGCCGTGTTCGAGCGAGCACGCCAGCTGGCCGGCCTTTGACCGGGCTGGCTATCCGCTGATCACCGAGGGTACTAGGAATGGCTCCCTAGTGACTGCGAGTATCAACTGCGAAACTTCGCAACGATTCGATAGGTGACATTGGCTGAGAAAGGGCGCGCTTTAATTGCTTAATCTAGAGTCATCAGTGGATGCGGGGTATCATCGCAATGCCCCCGTAGCCCAAGGGAAGAGGCCGGCCCCCTAAAAGGGTCCCCAGTGTCGGTTCGACTCCGACCGGGGGTACCACTGACCTGCTGGTATGCCCGCGGGGGGACGCCGTGCTGGCTGTATATTCAGTCAGTCATTGTGACCGCGATTCGGCCGGCCCGGTTTAACCAGTATCAGCAGGCGTCCGCGATTTTATCTTCAGGGCGGCGGCCTTTGGCTAGTTATACCCTTTCGGGCTACATTTCGGACGCGGACGAGCACGGCTATAAATGCGCGCTGCCGGCCGTTAGCCGCTGACGTCTGGTCCCGCGCGCTTGATGGTGATCCGCACGATGAGGCGCTGTTCGGACTCCATCGCCTTGCGGTAGTCGTCCCAGTCCGGGTGCTCGCCCGAGAGCCGACGGTAGTAGTCCTCCAGGATCGGCATCGCATCCGGCAGGTGAATCAGTTCTGCGGTGCCCTCGGCCTGGATCCACTGTCCGAAGAAAGCGTCGCTGATGACGCACAGGTACGCGCGCGGATCCCTGGCCAGGTTCTTCGCCTTGACGGCAGTCTCCCTGGTACTGATCAGCGCCCTGCCCTGGTCGTCGACAGCCGCTACAACCGGCGAGAGCTGAGGACGGCCGTCAACGCGCGTGGTGGCGAGCACCACCCGCGGATGGCTGGTCAGGAAGCTGACAGCGCGGGCGATCTCCACCGGAGCTGTCAGGCGCTGTTGAGCCTGCTGCGGCGCTGCAGCTCGTACTCGTGCACGATCGCGCTGGCGTAGCCATGCGACAGCCCGTGCTCGTCCGATAGCCAGTAGGCCCGTTCGTTGCAGCGCAAGAATGCCGGACCCGATTCAAGCCGGCTGAACCACTCTCGGAGTTGAAGTCCGGTGACGGACGGGATGCGGGCGATCAAGTTCTTGTGCATCTCCGGAGAGTGGGTCAGGGACAAGGTGGCACCTCCGAGGTGAGGGTGAGTCCTTGGAGTCGAGACTGCACCACGTCGGGGCCGGTGACAAGACCCGGGCGTAAGCCTTCCGTAATGCCCCGTTTGGCTTACCGCCGCGTTCCGGGCATAACAGGGCGTCTGGGCAGCCCCGGTCCAATGCGCCGTCGGGCGATGATTAGCAACGGAGCCGCCTGAGTTGTACCCAAGGCGGCTGCGCCGAGCCGGTCCAGGCGGCCCCGTTCGCCAGCTTGGGCAAGGACGTAAATGGGAAGGAAACGCCGGCCTGCGACGAGAAGTAGTTCGCGTCCGGTCCGTTCATAAACATGTTGCCGTTGGCCTCGATCTCCAGGGACTAGCCGCTGGAAGCGGCCTCGCTGAATACGCCGAACCACAGCGTGTGCTTGTCGCGAGAATGTCCCGAATCGGGATCGCCTGGCTGCCGCGACGCCGCCCGGTCACGCCTATAGCGTCCGGGCGATGGCAGCTAGCCGAGCCGCTCGAAGATCATCGCCATGCCCTGGCCGCCGCCTACGCACATCGTCTCCAGCCCGATGGACTTGTCGTGGAACTGCAGGCTGTTGAGCAGCGTCGAGGTGATGCGTGCCCCGGTCATGCCGAACGGGTGCCCGACCGCGATAGCACCGCCGTTGACGTTCAGCTTGTCGATGTCAATGCCGAGGTCACGGTAGGAGGGGATCACCTGCGCAGCGAAAGCCTCGTTGATCTCGACCAGGTCCACATCGTCGATCGTCATCCCGGCCCGGCTGAGCGCTTGGCGGGAGGCCTCGACCGGACCGAGGCCCATGATCTCGGGCGATAGGGCGGTGACACCGGTTGCGACGATCCTGGCTAGCGGGGTCAGCCCCAGCTCGGCCGCCTTGGTGTCGCTCATCACGATCACCGCGGCCGCGCCGTCGTTCAGTGGGCAGCAGTTGCCGGCCGTGACCGTGCCGTCAGGCCGGAACACCGGCTGGAGCTGCGACACCTTCTCCAGCGAGGTACCTGGCCGGGGGCCGTCGTCAGCCGAGACTACGGTGCCGTCAGGCAGCGTCACCGGGGTGATATCGCGCTGCCAGAAGCCGTCAGCCAGCCCTTTCTCCGCCATGTTCTGGGACCGGACGCCGAACTCGTCCTGCTCCTGCCGGCTAATGCCCCTGATCTGGGCGACGTTCTCGGCGGTCTGTCCCATCGCGATGTAGATATCGGGAACGTTGCCGTCAGCGCGCGGGTCGTGCCACTGGAAGCCGCCCTTGCTCATCTCCCCGGCCCTGGCCTCGGCGTCGGCGAAGACCGGGTTCTTGGTGTCCGGGACGCCGTCGCTGCTGCCCTTACTGAACCGGCTCACGCATTCGACGCCGGCGGAGATGTAAATGTCGCCCTCACCTGCCTTGATCGCGTGGTAGGCCATCCGGGTGCTCTGCAGCGACGATGAGCAATACCTGGTGATGGTCGTGCCCGGGAGGGTGTCGTAGCCGAGCATGACGGCGACGACTCGCGCCATGTTGTAGCCCTGTTCGCCGCCAGGCAGGCCGCAGCCCAAGATCAGGTCGCCGATCTCGGCCGGGTCGACCTGCGGCACCTTTGCGAGCGCGGTCGAGACCATCTGCGCGGTCAGGTCATCCGGCCGGATGCTGGTCAGCGATCCCTTGAAGGCCCTGCCGATGGGCGAACGGGCGGTGGCGACGACAACTGCCTCGGGCATGGCGGGCTCCTGAAGGTCGGCTATTTAACCGCACAGTAACCCAGGTTGGACCTGCTTGCGAAGCCGGCCCTGGCCAGGGTGATGGCTCGATACGGTCAGGCCGCCCAGGTTTCGCCTGGCGGGCTGGAAGTGCCAGGAGTTCCCGGGACCGGCATGCCGGGCAACTGAACGGGAGTGCCTTCAGGCGCGCCGCCGAGGGCCACCCAGATCTTGTTCAGCTCGTACTGGTAGTAGAGCGCATGGAGCCCGAACACGAAGCTCGCGATCAGGCCGATGACGCCGTTGCAGCTGACCTGCATCCCGGCGGCGGCCTGCATGCAGCCGATCCGCTCGCCGGTCCGGTAGATCGACACGAACGGCGGCACGATGATGAATGCGCCGAGCGTGATGGCGACCACCGAGATTCCGGGGCTCACCTCGATGCCGGCGTTCAGGTCCCGCGCCTCGCGGTTGATCTTGTACCACCAGACCAGATGGTAGATGCCGAGGGTCAAGAATGGCCATACCAGCCAGACCAGGAAGATGTTCCTGATCTTGCCCATCCGGCCGGTCATGGCGAGCGGGCGGGAAGAATGCCCGCGTGACATTGACTACGCATGGCGACATGCTAGTTGCTCTACGTACGCAGGCTAATAGCAGGGAGAGTGCCGGCTTTGGCGCGGCCGACCAGCGGGCTTGCATACCGTGGAGTCGATAACCTCTGACCAGCATGCCGCGGAGCGATCTCCCGGACCTTACGAGCACCGTGGAGTAACGATGCAGGTTCACGACTCCCTGATCGACCTGGTCGGGAACACGCCGCTACTCCGGCTGCGCAAGGTCACCCGGCCGCTCCCCGGAGAGGGTAACGGGCCCGTCGTCCTGGCCAAGGTCGAGTACTTCAACCCTGGTGGCTCGGTCAAGGACCGGATCGCACTGCGCATGGTCGAAGCCGCGGAAGCATCCGGAGAGCTCAAACCGGGCGGCACAATCGTGGAACCTACCTCGGGTAACACCGGCGTAGGCCTGGCCATCGTGGCGGCCGAGAAGGGCTACCGGTGCCTGTTCGTCTGCCCCGACAAGGTGGGCCAGGACAAGATCAGCGTATTGCGGGCCTACGGCGCCGAGGTAGTCGTCTGCCCCACGACCGTGTCGCCGGATCACCCCGACTCCTACTACTCGGTCTCAGACCGGCTAGCCAGGGAAACGCCGGGCGGCTGGAAGCCGAACCAGTACGCCAACATGGAGAACCCCAACTCGCACTACCAGTCAACCGGCCCGGAGATCTGGCAGCAGACCGACGGCACCGTCACGCACTTCGTGGCCGGGATCGGCACCGGCGGGACGATCTCGGGCGCTGGCCGGTACCTCAAGGAGGTCTCCGGCGGCAGGGTCCAGATCATCGGCGCCGACCCCGAAGGATCGGTCTATTCCGGCGGGACCGGCCGCCCCTACCTGGTCGAGGGTGTCGGCGAGGACATCTGGCCAGACACTTATGACAAGAGCATCTGCGACCAGATCATCGCGGTCAGCGACGCCCAGTCCTTCCTGATGACGCGTCGCCTTGCCAGGGAAGAGGCGCTGCTTACCGGCGGCTCCTGCGGCATGGCCGTCGTCGCCGCGCTCCAGGTCGCCAAGGCCGCCGAGCCGGATGACGTGATAGTTGTGCTGCTGCCCGACGGCGGTCGCGGCTACCTGTCGAAGATCTTCAATGACGACTGGATGGCGGATTACGGCTTCCTGACCGCCGAGACAGCCGAGCCGAGGGTCGGCGATGTGCTAGAGCGCAAGGCCGGGTCGTTGCTTCCGCAGTTCGTGCATGCCCACCCGACCGACACCGTGCGGACCGTGATCGCCAGCCTGCGCGAGTTCGACGTCTCGCAGCTGCCGGTGCTGAGTGCCGAACCGCCGGTGATGGCCGCCGAAGTCGTCGGGTCGATCGTGGAACACGACCTGCTGGAAGCGCTCGTCACCGGTAAGGCGGCACCGGACGACCAGGTGGCTGGCCTGATGTCGCCGCCGCTGCCGTCCGTCGGCTCGGGTGAGCCAGTCAGCGCAGCGGCAAGGGCGCTGAGCGGGTCCGGCGCTGCTCTCGTCCTCGTCGACGGCAAGCCGGCCGGAGTCATCACGCGGCAGGACGTCCTGACCTTCCTGTCCGGCGAGCCTGGATAGCATGTAGCGATGCAAACGCACGATGGGTTCGAGACGCTCGCGATCCATGCCGGGCAGGAGCCTGACCCGGCAACTGGCGCGGTGGTGCCGCCTATCTACCAGGTCTCTACCTACAAGCAGGACGGCGTCGGCGGGCTGCGCGGCAAGGAGCTAGGCGAGGCGGCTCGCTGGATAGACGGCTATGAGTACTCGCGCACCGACAACCCCACCAGGGGCGCGCTGGAAGAGTGCCTGGCCGCCCTCGAGAGCGGCGCGCGCTGCCTGGCGTACGCCTCCGGGATGGCCGCCTCCGACTGCCTGATCAGGTCAACCTGCCGGCCCGGCGACCACGTGCTGATCCCGAACGACGCCTACGGCGGCACCTTCCGGCTGTTCGACAAGGTGCTGACGAGCTGGCAGGTCAGCTACCGCCCGGTGCCGATGTCTGACCTCGCCGCCGTCGGGGCCGCGCTGGCCGAGCGCCCGGCGAAGCTCATCTGGGTCGAGACGCCGACCAACCCGCTGCTCGGCATCGCCGATATCGCCGCGCTCGCCCAGCTCGCCCGCGAATCTGGCGCGCTGCTGGTGGTGGACAACACCTTTGCCTCGCCGTACCTGCAGCAGCCGCTGGCGCTCGGCGCCGATGCCGTCATCCACTCGACCACCAAGTACATCGGCGGGCACTCCGACGTCGTCGGCGGGGCGGTCGTCGTCGCTGACGCCGGGCTCGGCGAGCACCTCTATTACCTGCGTAACGCGGTCGGCTCGGCTCCCGGGCCGTTCGACGCGTGGCTCACGCTGCGAGGCGCCAAGACCCTCGCCGTCCGGATGGACCGGCATTGCCAGAACGCGCATCGCGTCGCTGACATGCTCGTCAGCCACCCGGCGGTGAGCGAGGTCTTCTACCCGGGCCTGGCTGCCCATCCCGGCCACGAGGTGGCCGCCAAGCAGATGCGCGGGTTCGGCGGCATGGTCTCGTTCCGGGCCCGCGGCGGTGCCGCGGAGGCGGTGGATATCTGCGGCCGGACGCGGCTGTTCACCCTAGGCGAGTCGCTCGGCGGCGTTGAGTCGCTGATCGAGCACCCGGGCCGGATGACGCATGCGTCCGTGGCCGGCTCGCCGCTGGAGGTGCCCGCCGACCTGGTCCGGCTGTCGGTCGGCATTGAATCGTGCGACGACCTGATCGAGGACTTGCGGACCGCGCTCGGTTAGCGGTGCAGTCTGGCCCTGGATCGCGGGCCAGCGACCTGGCATGATCCGTTGCATGCGGTACGACGCGGACAGATCTCGTCCTGGCGCGCCACGGTTTCCCTGGCCGGTTGCCTACCTGGTCGTGATCGCGGTCGGCGCGATGCTTGGCGCCGGCGATCAGTACCTGGGCAGCCTGGTCTGGCCGCTAGCCTCGGCGGTAAGCCTCATGTCGGCGCCGTGGCTACTGCTGCCGTTTTGCATTGGCTGCACGCAGGTCACGACTTGGCGCGCGGCGCTGATGGGCTTCGCCGGCTTGGTGGCGGCGCTGGCGGGTTACACAGTGATGATCATGAGCCCGGTCGAGGGCGTGCACAATCCCGGCGCCCAGTTGATCCTCGCAGTGCTCTCGTCACAATCGCGGTGGCTGCCAGCCGCGGTGCTGGCTGGCCCGCTCTACGGGGTGCTCGGCCAACGCTGGCGAGTACACCGGTCCTGGGTTAGCGCGCTTCTTGCGGTAAGCCCGCTGCTGTTTGAACCGGTCAGCACCTACTTTCGGCTGGAATGGGGGCAGTCGCTGGCGTCAGTAGCCGAACTGGCCGCAGGGCTGGCCGCCGCGGTGTACTTCGTTGCTGCCATGTCGCGGAACTCGCGCCGCGCAGCCTGACGGCTCAAAAGTCCGCTGCTGGCCGGCCCGGCTGACGCCGCCATCGTTGGCGAGGATCATGGTTTAGGTGGGCAGCTCCGATCGCAACGGCTTGCTTGACGGCCTGTTCGGCCGGGGCGGCGTCAGGGTCGGCGAGCAAGACTGGCTCCAGGCCATGCTCGACACCGAGGCGGCGCTGGCAAGGGCCCTGGAGCTGGCTGGGCTTGCCGCTGACGGTGCGGGCGCCGCGGTAACCGCCGCGGCTCGCGCCGACCGGTTCGACGCTGCCGACCTGGGCCGCCAGGCGACGCTGACAGGGAATCCGGTGCCTGCCCTGGTCCGGGCACTGATCATCTTGGTTCCCGCGGACGTGAGCCAAGCCGTGCACCGGGGCGCGACGAGCCAGGACATCATCGACACCGCTGCGATGCTGCTGGCCGGCCGCGCGATCGCGGTGATCGACGCCGACCTGGCCGCCGCCGCCGACGGGGCCGCAGCGCTCGCAGACGAGCACGCGGCGACCGTCATGGCCGGCCGGACATTGCTGCAGCAAGCCGTCCCCGTCACCTTCGGCCTGGTGGCGGCCGGCTGGCTGGCCGGCCTCGATGACGCAGCGGCGGACCTGCGCCGCGCCCGGGCCAGGCTGGCAGTGCAGTTCGGCGGTGCGGCCGGCACGCTTGCCTCGCTCGGCGACGCGGGCCCGGCCGTTGCCGCGCTGCTAGCGGCCGAACTTGACCTGGCCGAGCCGGTGCTGCCTTGGCACACCGACCGGCTGCGGATTGTGCAGCTCGGCGCCGCACTGGCCGCGGTGTGCGCCGTGCTCGGCAAGGTCGCCAGGGACGTGACGCTGCTTGCGCAGACCGAGATCGCCGAGGTGGCGGAGAGTCCCGGAGCTGGGCGCGGCGGATCGTCGGCCATGCCGCACAAGCGCAACCCGGTTGCCTCGGTCGTGATACTCGGCTGCACGAAACGAGCACCTGGCTTGCTCGCGACCCTGCTGGCAGCCGCCGAGCAGGAGCATCAGCGCGCGGCTGGCGGCTGGCACGCGGAATGGGAGACCTTGGCTGACCTGCTGCGGCTGACCGGATCCGCGGCGTCGTGGGCGGCCGAGTTGCTGACCGGCCTGCATGTTGACACCGCCCGGATGCGCGCCAACCTGGACGCGGCCGGGGGATTGCCGCTGGCAGAGAACATGGCGGCCGCGCTGGCGCCGGCGCTGGGGCGGCTGGCGGCGCACGACCTGGTGTCGGCAGCCGCGGCCATGGCGGCCGAGCAGGGCATCACGCTGCCAGCTGCGCTGCTCGCAGATGAGTCAGCCGCCGCGGTACTGCGCCGCTCCGGCATTAGCAGCGCCGATCTGCAGGCCGCCGCCGACCCGCGGAATTATCTCGGCGCGTCGGCCGAATTCATCCGGCGGGCATTGGCCGGGCACCGCGGGCCGGCCAGGGAGGAGTCCGTCAATGACCGATGAGGAGCGCGCTGCCGCTGGCATGCAGACTCGCCGGGAGGTACTCGGCGACGAGCATGTGGACCGCGCGATCGCGAACACGACCGACTTCACTGCTACGTTCCAGGACTTCATAACCCGGTACGCGTGGGGCGAGCTGTGGAACCGGCCAGGGCTCTCCCGTCCGGAACGCAGCATGATCACCATCGCCATGCTCGCGGCGCTGGGCCGGGATGATGAGCTGGCGCTGCACCTCAAAGCCGCGCTGCGCAACGGCCTGACCTCTGCCGACATCTCCGAGGTGCTGCTCCAGGTCGCCGTGTACGCAGGCGTGCCTGCGGCGAACCGCGCGTTCGCGATCGCCGAGACGACACTCAAGAACCCTTCATAGTCCGCACAACTGTTCACTCCGCGGCGCTTTGCGGATATCGTTTCGGTAACCGCGGCGAGGAGGACTGGACCGGAGTGGCAGAAATCGTGTCGCTTGCGGAAGCGGTCGCGGCCGCGGTCCACGACGGCGATACGGTTGCGATGGAGGGCTTCACCCATCTGATCCCGCATGCCGCCGGGCACGAGGTGATCAGGCAGCGACGGCGTGACCTCACGCTCGTCCGGATGACGCCCGACATCGTCTACGACCAGATGATCGGGGCAGGCTGCGCCCGTAAGCTGGTGTTCTCCTGGGCCGGGAATCCTGGCGTCGGATCTCTGCACAGGTTCAGGGACGCGGTAGAACGCTCCTGGCCCGCCCCGCTGGAGATCGAAGAACACAGCCACGCCGGCATGGCTAACCGGTACCTGGCCGGCGCTTCCGGGCTGCCCTTCGCGATCCTGCGTGGCTACCGCGGCACTAGCCTGGCCGCCCAGACGGCCGGGGTCGCTGAGATCGAATGCCCGTTCACTGGCGAGATGCTGACCGCGGTCCGCGCGCTGCGCCCCGACGTCACGGTGATCCACGCGCAGCAGGCCGACCGCCACGGCAACGTGCAGTACTGGGGAATCACCGGGGTTCAAAAGGAGGCGGTACTGGCTGCCGCCCGGTCGGTGGTAACGGTCGAGGAACTCGTCGACGCGCTGGAGCCGCGCGCGGGCGCGGTCGTATTGCCAGCCTGGACGATCGGCTACGTGGCGGTCGTTCCCGGTGGCGCGCATCCGTCTTACGCGCAGGGTTACTCCGTCCGGGACAACGGGTTCTACTTGGCCTGGGACGCAATCAGCCGGGACCGCGATCGATTCAGCGCCTGGCTTGACGAGTACGTGTACGGCAGCCAAGCCGGCCGGGACGGCTTGCGGTGAGCTACTCCCAGGACGAGATGATGACAGTGACGGCGGCCCGGTCACTGCGCGACGGGATGACCTGCTTCGTCGGGATCGGCCTGCCCAGCGAGGCGGCGAACCTCGCCAGGGCCACGCACGCGCCGGGCCTGGTGCTCATCTACGAATCCGGCACCATCGGGGCCAAGCCTGCCAGCCTGCCGCTGTCGATCGGGGACGGGATCCTCGCCGAGACTGCCGACGCGGTAGTCAGCGTGCCGGAAATCTTCAACTACTGGCTCCAGCCCGGCCGTATCGACGTCGGTTTCCTCGGCGCTGCCCAACTTGACCGGCATGGCAACATCAACACCACAGTGATCGGCAGTGACTATGCGCGGCCCGCGGTCCGGCTACCGGGCGCCGGCGGTGCGCCGGAGATCGCTGCCGCCTGCAAGGAAGTGATCGTAGTGCTGCGCCAGTCCCGGCGTACCTTCACCGAGCGAGTTGACTTTGTCACCTCTGTCGGTTTCGGCGACGGGCGCGGCAGCAGGGCTCGCCTTGGCCTGGCCGGCGGCGGCCCGCGACAGGTAATTACCGACCTGGGGGTACTGCGCCCCGATCCAGTTACCTTCGAACTAGTGCTGACCGGTATCTATCCCGGCGTGCCGGTGGCACATGTTCGGGCGCAGACTGGATGGGAGCTGACGGTGGCTACTGACCTGGCCGAGATCCGGCCGCCCACTGGTGCCGAACTCACCGCCCTGCGCGCGCTGCGTGCCACCGTGCCGTCCACCGCGTCCGGCACCGTTGCCGCTGCCGGGCCAATCGCCGAAGGAGCCACTTAGTGCCAGCCATTCCCCCGCAGGCCGACGGCGGGCTTGTGCTTCCGCGCTACCAGTCCGCCGCAGGGGTACATCCGCCGCTCGACTGGCCTACCTACAACTCCTCCCGGCTGCGCGCGCCGGCCCACCCGCTGATCCCGCTGCCGCAGTGGCTTACCGAGGTAACGGGGCCGCTGCTCGGCAGCGGCCGCGTGCAGGCCAGCGACGCCGACCTGACAGCAGGGCACCCTGGTGAGCCGCTCGGCGAACGGATCATCGTCACCGGCCGGGTGCTCGACTCCGACGGGCGGGCGGTACCTGACGCGCTGATCGAGATCTGGCAGGCGAACGCCTCCGGCCGGTACGCCCATCCGGTCGACAACCACCCGGCGCCGCTGGACCCCAGCTTCACCGGGGCGGGCCGCTGCGTGACCGACTCGCTCGGCCGGTACCGGTTCGTGACGATCAAGCCGGGCGCGTACCCGTGGCGCAACCACCACAACGCGTGGCGCCCGGCGCACATCCATTTCTCGCTGTTCGGCCGCGCATTCACCCAGCGGCTCGTCACGCAGATGTATTTTCCGTCCGATCCGCTGTTTCCCTTCGACCCGATCTTCAACTCGATCCCCGATGTGCGCGCGCGTGCGCGCCTGATCGCGAGCTTCGACCTGGACGTGACAGAACCTGACTGGGCTCTCGGCTACCGGTGGGACATCGTGCTGCGCGGGCGCACCGCGACCGCCTTTGAGAACCAGGGGGAACGATGATCGATGGCATCACGCCGTCACAGACGGTCGGTCCGTTCCTGGCGATCGGCCTACCCTGGCCCGACGGCTCATTCGTCGTGCCGGAGCAGACCCCCGGCGCGATCGCTATATCCGGCCAAGTGCTCGACGGGGCCGGCGTGCCGGTGCCGGACGCGCTGGTCGAGACATGGCAGGCGGATCCCGATTCGAGATTCGATCATCCGGACGATCCGCGCGGGCCTGCGGCGACGCCCGGATTTCGCGGGTTCGGCCGTTGCCCGACCGACATCGAGGGCAGGTACCGCATCGTGACCCTCCGGCCGGGCCGGCTACCCAGCCCGGCCGGTGTCATGGAGGCGCCGCACCTTGACGTGTCGGTCTTCGCGCGGGGCCTGCTTGACCGGGTAGTGACCAGGATTTACTTCGCCGACGAGGTAACCGCGAATAGCGCTGATCCGGTGCTGGCACGCATCGCCGACGTCGACCGCCGCGCCACCCTGATCGCGACTGAGGTGGCCGGCCAGCCGCGTGAGTTTGCCTTCGACATCAGGCTCCAGGGAGAGCGCGAGACGGTCTTCTTCGATGTCTGACCGTCAGCTAGCGGCGTCGTTCGACCAGACCGGAGATGCCCCCGTTGTGGTCCTCGGCAACTCGCTGGGCACGACTGGCGATGTCTGGGCACGTCAGCTGCCCGAGCTGCGAAACAGCTTCCGGCTGCTGCGCTACGACCTGCCAGGGCACGGCGGCTCAGCCGCGTGGCCGGGACCGTACAGCATTGATGAGCTCGGCGCGGCTGTGCTCAGCCTGCTTGATGCCCGTGCCATCGAGCGCGCGGCATACTGCGGCATCTCGCTCGGCGGCATGATCGGCATGTGGCTCGCGGCCAGCGCGGCTGAGCGGATCTGGGCACTCGGGCTCGTCTGCACGTCCGCATACTTGCCGCCGGCCGATGGCTGGCGGTACCGGGCGAGCCTGGTGCGCACCGCCGGGATGGCCTCGGTTTCCGCGCAGGTCGTCGGCAGGTGGTTCACGACTGACTACGCGGCCAGCGCGCCGGAGGTAGTCAGTGACTTCCGCAGCACGCTGGAGCAGGTGGACCCGACGGGCTACGCCGGCTGCTGCGAGGCCATAGCTGCCATGGACCTGCGCGGGTCGCTAGCCGCCGTTACCGCCCCCGCCCTGGTCATCGCGGGCGCCGCTGATCGGGCAACACCGCCAGACCACGGGGCAGACATCGCTGCCCGCATCGTCGGCGCCCGCTTGGAGATAGCCGCGGGGACGGCGCATCTGGCTACTGTGTCCTCGCCAGACCTGGTCACGCCAGCCCTGGCCGCTCATCTGCGTGCCACCGCGGCAGGTAGCGGTGTATCGGCCGGCAGGCATTAGCATGCGTTTCGATGGCAACTTCTGCGCGCAGGGCGAACAACGACGGGACTGGCGCTGACCGAGCGGCGGCCCACGCCTCGCCCGGCCGGGCGACGGCTGACGGCGGCCAGGTCCGCAATAGCGACTTCGTTCAGTCGCTGGACCGAGGCCTAGCCGTAATCAGGGCCTTCGGCCCAGACCGCGAGCGGCTGAGCCTGAGCGAGGTTGCGAGGGCGACGGGCTTGACCAGGGCGGCGACCCGGCGGTTCCTGCTGACGTTGGTAAAGCTCGGGTACGTGCGCAACGACGGCCGGGAGTTCTCACTACGCCCGCGGGTGCTCGAGCTAGGTTACGCCTACCTGTCTGGCCTGGCCTTGCCCGAGATAGCGGCGCCGCACCTGGAGGAACTCGTCGCCCGGGTCCGGGAGTCGTCGTCGATCTCGGTGCTCGACGGGCAGCACATCGTTTACGTCGCGAGGGTACCGACCAAGCGGATCATGACCGTGGCTATCTCGGTCGGCACCAGGTTCCCCGCGTACGCGGCCTCGATGGGGCGCGTCTTGCTGGCCGGAATGACCGATGAGGACCTCGACCGCCACCTCGCCGAAGCTGATCTGGAGTCGTTCACCAGCCGTACGGTTACCGATCCTGACCGACTGCGGGACATCGTCCGCGAAACCGGCCGGCTTGGCTACTCGATCGTCGACCAGGAACTCGAGGAAGGCCTGCGCGCGATCGCCGCGCCAATTCACGGCTCCGGCGGCGCGGTCACCGCAGCCATCAACCTGGCTGCGCACGCGAGCCGGGTGAGCATGGCGTCGATGCGCTCGGAATTGCTGCCCGCCCTGCTGGAGACGGCGCACCGGATTGAGGAGGACCTGCGGTTGCAGGCTCGCGGCTAACTGGTCCAGCTGCGTCGAGCTATTGGCTTGACCGGCTTTCGCGGTCGGTAAATCGCCTTTTGCGCGGTGCTGTCAACGGCCGTTAGCCGGCCATTTTCCGACCGTTGACACTGATCGGCACGGGTGGTTAAGTTTCTACAGTGCGTATGGTCGTACGCCAAGCGAACAGCTGAGCGGTCCTGCGAGCCTGCGTCGGGCCGCTGGCGCTGACTGTGAGGAGAGGTATGGAACGTAACGAAACGGACCTCCTGCTCCCGGAAGATCCCCAGCTCAGCAGGCGCTCGCTGCTCAAGGGCATCGGCTTTAGCGCCGTCGCAGCCGGCGCTGGCGGCGTGCTTGCCGCCTGCGGAGCAGGGATCAAGGGCGCCGGGTCGAGCGCCAGCGGCACGATCAACATCGGCTTCATCACGCCGCTCACCGGCCAGCTAGCTGGCTTCGCCTCTGGCGACCAGTACGTCCTGAGCCAGATCAGGACGACCTCGGCGTACAAGAGCGGCCTCAAGATCGGCGGCAAGACCTACAAGATCAACATCAATGTGCAGGACAGCCAGTCCAGCCCGACCAGGGCTGCGCAGGTCGCCCAGCAGCTGATTCTCAATCACGCCGACCTGATCCTGACTACGTCTACGCCGGAGACCACGAACCCCGTGGCGGCGGCTTGCCAGAAGGCAGGCACGCCGTGCCTATCTACGGTCGTGCCGTGGGAGTCGTGGTACGCGGGCCTGGGCGGCGACCCCCTCAAGCCGACAACTGACTTCAAGTACGTGAGCATGTTCTTTTTCGGCCTGAAGGAGTTCCAGGGCTGCTTCGCACCGATGTGGAACAAGGTGCACACCAACAAGGTCGTAGCCTGCCAGTACCCGAACGACTCAGACGGTACCGCCTTCAGGGAGGGCTTCGAGCCACTGATCAAGGCGTCTGGATACAAGGTCGTCGACGGTGGTCCGTATGCCGACGGGACCGCCGACTTCACCTCGATGATCTCGCTATTCAAGGGCAAGCACTGCGAAGTCTTCAGCAACTGCCCGCTGCCGCCAGACTTCAACACCTTCTGGAAGCAGGCGTCGCAACAGGGCTTCAAGCCGAAGATCGCGACAGTTGCCAAGGTGCTGCTGTTCCCGGCCGACTGTGACGCGCTAGGCCCGACGCTGGTCAACAACATCGCCACGGACTCCTGGTGGGGCCCGTACATGCCGTACACCTCGTCCCTTGCCACCTTGTCAGCCGCCCAGCTGGCGGCAAACTATGAGGCCGCAAGCGGCAACCAGTGGCTGCAGTCGCTGGGCTCTACCTATTCGCTGTTCGAAGTCGCGGAAGAGGCGTTCAGCGCAGTCAGCGACCCCCATGACAGGGCGGAGGTCGCGACCGCCCTGCACAAGGTGAGCTACACCGGCATGTGCGGTCCGATCAACTTTGCCGACGGGCCCGCGCCCGGTGTCGGCATCATCCCGCCGGTTGGCGTGCAGTGGAAGGCGCAGCCTTCGGGCAGTAAGTATCCGGTCGAGATGCAGGTCGTGGACAACTCGCTCAACACGAGTGTGAAGGTGCAGGCCAACCTCGAGCCGACGAATGCCTAGTGATGCAGACACCAATGACGTCCGGCCGGCTCTGCTCGAGCTCGACTCGGTGTGCAAGAGCTTCGGCAGGGTCGTAGTCGCGGACAACTTGTCGCTGGCGATCTCGTCCGGCGCCATGATGGGCATCGTCGGGCCGAACGGGGCTGGCAAGAGCAGCCTGTTCGGCCTGATTGCCGGGGACTTGCCGCCGACATCCGGTGAGATCCGTTTCGGCGGGGTCACCGTGACCAGAAAGGACGCAGCGGCGCGGTGCAGGCTTGGCATAGGCCGGACCTTCCAGGTGCCCAAGCCATTCGGCGGCATGACCGTGTTCGAGAACGTCCTGGTCGCGGTGCAGCAGGGCGCTTCCCTCCGGCGCAGGTCCAGTTACGCGGTAGCGGCGTCGGTGCTCGAGCGCACCGGGCTGGCTGGTGATGCCAATGCCCCGGCCGAGCGGCTCGGTCTGCTGTCCCGCAAGCGCCTGGAGGTAGCCAGGGCGCTGGCAACGGGCCCCCGGCTGCTGCTGCTCGACGAGGTCGCGGGCGGGCTGACCGACCCCGAGGTGGCCGAGCTGGCCGGCATCGTGCGGACCATCTCGGCTGAGGGCGTCGCCATCATCTGGATTGAGCACGTCGTGCACGCGCTGACCGCGACCGTTGAGCGGCTTCTCTGCCTGTCCGGCGGGGCAATCATCGGTGACGGCGCCCCGGCAGCCGTGCTCGCTCTGCCTGCAGTGCGCGAGGTCTTCCTGGGTACCGAAGTGACCGCTTCGCTGCACGCAACCAAGCCGCAGCCGGACCGGCCAGCCGAGCAGGAGCCGGCGTGAGCTCCGGCGAAGCGGGTCCGCTGCTTGAGGTCCGCAATCTGAGCGTTCACCACGGCCAGCTCCAGGCGCTGTGGGGCGTGAGCCTCCAGCTACCCGCCGGCGCAGTGCACGCGATGATCGGCGCCAACGGGTCGGGTAAGTCCACCCTGCTGCGCACCATTGCCGGCCTGCACCAGCCGTCAGCTGGCGCGGTCTACCTGGACGGGGCCGAGGTAACCCGGTTGCGCCCGGAGCGGCGCGTGGCAGCAGGCATTGCGCTGGTCCCGGAGGGCCGTAGGCTCTTTCCCTCGCTGACCGTGGAGGAGAACCTGCTGGTCGGTCAGGCCAGCGCGCGGCCGGGGCCGTGGCAGCTTGACCAGATTTACGAGCTGTTCGACTGGATGCCGCAGCGCCGCCGGCAGCGGGCGGCCCAGCTGTCAGGCGGCGAACAGCAAGCGGTCGCGATCGGCCGGGCGCTGGCGGCTAACCCGCGAGTGCTGCTGCTCGACGAGCTCTCGCTGGGCCTGGCTCCGGTAGTCGTGCGCAGGATCTACGGCCTGCTGCCCAAGCTGGCCGCCTCTGGCGTCACGATCCTGCTGGTCGAGCAGGACGTCAGTCAGGCGCTGACGGTCGCTGCGCAGGTGCATTGCCTGCTCGAGGGCCGCGTGACGCTGGCCGGGCCGCCAGCCGCGCTGACCCCGGAGCAGATCGAGCAGGCATACTTCGGGGTCGCCGCGAGCGCGAACGGCGCAGGCTCGCGCCAGCACTCCCAGGGTCGCGAAACGGGGCTGCCCGGCATTGGCGGACTACCGGGAGCGCACGCATGACCTGGGTCAACGCAATTATTCAGGGTGTCATGCTCGGCGGGCTCTATGCGCTGTTCGCGTGCGGGCTGTCGCTGATGTTCGGCGTGATGAAGGTCATCAATCTTGCGCACGGCGATCTCGCGGTGGTGGCCGCCTATGTTGCGCTGGGCGTCATCGCGGTCACCCACGTGCCGACCGTGTGGTCGTTCGCGCTTGTCGTGCCGATCTTCGCCGGCCTCGGTTACCTCCTGCAGCGAACCTTGCTCCAGGCTGCGCTGAACCGCGGCATTCCGACCACGCTGCTGGTGACGTTCGGCCTGTCCGTCGTGATCGAGGCCGGGCTCCAGCAGTTCCTCAGCGCGAACAGCCACTCGCTGAACATCGGCTCGCTTGTCTCTGACTCCTTCAGCATCGGCTCCCAGATCACCATCGCCTACCTGGACCTGGTCATCCTCATCGTGGCCGTGATCGTACTGCTCGGCTTGCAGTACTTCCTGTCGGCGTCGAGGAACGGCCGGCTGATCCGGGCGGTTGCCGACGACCGGGAGGCGGCCCAGCTCTCCGGGATCAGTTACCGGCATGTGTTCGGCATCGCGGCCGCGATCGCCTTCGGCACCGTTGCGCTGGCCGGGATCGCCTTCGGCATGTACACGCAATTCGATCCGACCATCGGCACCGACCAGCTGCTGTTGTTCGCGTTTGAGGCAGTGGTCATCGGCGGGCTCGGCTCGCTATGGGGCACGCTCGTCGGCGGGGTTCTGCTGGGTGTCGCGCAGCAGATTGGCGCGCAGTACCACGCGGCCGACCAGTTGCTAGCCGGGCAGCTGCTCTTCCTGGTCATCATCGTGCTGAGGCCACAGGGAATCACGGGCCGCAGGGAGCTGGCATGAGCTCGGTCGGGCAGGACACCGGCATGACCGGCGGCCCGGCGAGCCCGGCCGCCGCCGGGCCGCTAGCGATACCGCAGCGGGTGACCAGGTCCAGAAGATCGACGCTCTGGGCGGGGATCGCAGCCCTCGTCGTCATCGCGGTGCTCGGGGACCTGCCGTACATCGTCTACTCGGCAACCACCAACTTGCTCGTTGACTTCTTCATGCTGCTGATCATCGCGAGCATGTGGAACCTGCTGGCCGGCTTCGCCGGCCTCGTCTCGGTCGGGCAGCAGGCGTTCATCGGGCTCGGCGCTTACTTCGTCGTCAGCCTCGCCAGCCACGGCACCAGCCCGTTCATGGCCATACCGGTGGCCACTCTCGGCGGTGGCGTGGCCGGAATCGTGACCTGGTGGCTGGTCTCGCGCCTGCGCAGCGGGTATTTCGCCATCACGATGTGGGTGATCGCATCGGTGTGCGAGCTGATCATCATCCAGGTCAGCACGCTGGGCGGCGGCACCGGGATCGCACTGCAGGGCCTCAACCAGAGCCCGAAGCTGTTGGCCGCCGACACTTACTGGGCCACGCTAGTCGTCACCGTTGTCGTACTTGGCGGCGTCTACGCGCTGCTGCGCAGCCCGCTGGGGCTGGTACTCACCGCCATCCGCGACGACGAAACCGGCGCCCGCAGTGTCGGCGTGCGGGTGTCACGGGCGCAGCGGGTAGTATTCGTTGCCGCTGCCGCTGGATGCGGCGCCGCGGGCGCGCTGTACGCGATCAGCCAGCAGTTCATCGTGCCGGACGCGGCGTTCAGCGTTTCCTTCACCGCTGAGATGATCTTCATCACCATCATCGGCGGCATTGGCACCATCGAGGGGCCGATCGTCGGCACGATCGTGTTCTTCGTGCTGCAGCAGACGCTCTCGCAAGACGGCACCTGGTACTTCATCATCCTTGGACTGGTCGCGATGGCGGTAGCCATCTGGGCCCCGCGCGGGCTATGGGGACTGGCATCCGACCGGTTCGGCATCCGCCTGTTCCCGGTCGGGTACTACTTGTGGCCACGCGGCGAAAGCCGCCCGCGCCTCCGGCTTGCGCCCGCCAAGCGCGGCTAGGCCCGGCCGGACCCGTTCCCCTTTCCTAATCGCCCCAGACATCGCGAGCGGTCTCGACGATCAGCCGAAGCTTGGCAGCTTGCTCTGGTTGCGTCAGCACGTTGCCCTCGACAGTGGAGGAGAAGCCGCACTGCGGGGACAGGCACAGCTGGTCCAGCGGGACATACCTGGCCGCCGAATCGATCCGGCGCTTCAGCTCGTCCGGGTTCTCCAGCGCGCCTCGCTTGGTGGTGACCAACCCGAGCACCACCATCTTTCCCTTCGGCATGAAGCGCAGCGGCTCGAAGCCGCCGGACCGCTCGTCGTCGTACTCCAGGAAGAATCCGTCCACCTTCAGCTCGCTGAACAGCGCCTCAGCGACAAAGTCGTAGCCGCCCTCGGCCGCCCAGGACGACCGGAAATTGCCCCGGCACATGTGCGTGGTTACCGCCATGCCATCTGGGCGGCCCGCGATGGCATCGTTCACCTGGCGGATGTAGCGCAGGTGCAGATGCTCGGCATCTTCGCCGCGGGCAGCGATCTCAGCGCGCTGAGCCGGATCGTTCAGATAGGCCAGGCTGGTGTCGTCCAGCTGGAGGTAGCGGCAGCCGAGCGCGGCCAGGCGCTGAACCTCGTCGGCGTAGGCGGCCGACAGGTCCGACCAGAACTGCTCCATGTCCGGATACACGCCGTGGTCGATCGCCGCGGGGCCGCCGCGGTAATGCACCATGTTCGGCGACGGGATGGTCAGCTTGGGCGTTGCGCCGGTCACGACGGACTGCAGGTAGCCGAAGTCCTCGGCGAAGATCGTTTTGTCGAGCTTGAGCCGGCTGCCGACGTGCAGCGCCGCCGGGGTGAACTCGATCGTGCCCGACGTGTTGCGGAACCTGACCGCCAGGTTCCCCGGCGCCTTACTGATGCCACCGAGCTGGTAGATGAAATCCATGTGCCAGGAGGCCCGGCGGAACTCGCCATCAGTGGCCGACTGCAGGCCGGCGTCGCGCTGCATCGCGACGACGCCGGAGATGGCCGCATCCTCGATCGCCCGCAACTGGCCGGCCTCGATCCGGCCTGCCGCGAAATCATCGCGTGCCGCCAGCAGGCTGGCGGGGCGGAGCAGGCTGCCGACGTGATCAGCGCGGAACGGCGGTGTTGTGCGCATCTATCGTCCTTTTCAGGTCCGGGTAACCGGTGTAGTTTTCCGCAAGCGAGGTGGCCGCGGCGCGCGAGCCTGCGACATAGCGAAGCTGCGCGAGCTGAAGTTCGGCTTCCATGTCGTCCGCTCCCGGCGTGCGATGCAGCATCGTCGTCATCCACCACGAGAAATGGGTGGATCGCCAGACCCGGTCCAGGCAAGTGCTCGAGTAGACGTCGGCCAGGCTAGGGTCGCCCTGCAGCAGCCGATCCAGCGCCGGCGCGAGCACGGCCACGTCAGCAAGCGCAAGGTTGAGTCCCTTGGCACCGGTGGGCGGCACGATGTGTGCCGCATCGCCAGCCAGGAAGAGCCTGCCGTAGCGCATCGGAGCAGCGACGAAGCTGCGCATCGGCGTGATGCCCTTGTCCAGCACCGGGCCGCGCTGCAGCGTCCAGCCCGGCAGCTCGAACCGGCGGCCCAGCTCGTCCCAGATACGTTCGTCCGGCCATTCCTCGATCCTCTCGTCGGGACTGACCTGAAGGTACAGACGGCTGGTGACTGGGCTGCGCAGGCTGTGCAATGCGAAGCCGCGCTCGTGGCGGGAGTAGATGAGCTCGTCCGTCGACGGCGGCACGTCGGCCAGGATGCCGAGCCAGGCGTACGGGTATTCGCGCTCCCAGACGGTCAGGTAACCGGGCGGGATCGCCGGGCGGCAGATGCCATGAAAACCGTCACAGCCAGCAATGGCGTCGCAGGCTACCTCGTGCCTGGTGCCGCCCGCATCGGTGTACCTGAGCAGCGGCCCGGCTGTATCCAGGGCGGTAACCTCGGTGTCGGTGACGCCGAACTCGATCGAGCCGCCGTCGGCCAGTCGCCGGGCGATCAGGTCCTTGACCACCTCGGTCTGCGAGTACACCGTCACAGTCCGGCCGGCCAGCTCCCTGAAATCAATGTGCCGTCGCTGGCCGGCGAACTGGAGGTAGATGCCGCCATGCTCGATTCCCAGCCGGTCTAGCCGAGCAGCCAGGCCCGCTTCTCGCAGCAGCGACACACTGCCGGCCTCGAGCACGCCAGCTCGCTGGCGCCGTTCGCAGTACTCCCGGCTGCGAATCTCGACCAGTACCGAGTTGATGCCGCGCCGTGCCAGCAGGTGCGAGAGCAGCAGTCCGGCCGGGCCGCCCCCTACGATGCCTACCTGGGTGCGCATATTCGGCGGCGACCGGGCCGTCAGAACGGATACGGGGCGATGTCGCCGCGGATCGTCACCCAGCGGGTGTCGGTGAACGCGTCCAGGTTCGCGCTGCCGCCGAAACGCGCGCCGGTACCGGACGCGCCGACGCCGCCGAACGGCGTGTTGGGCGCATCGTCAACGGTCTGGTCGTTGATATGCACGATGCCGGTCGGTATCTGGCGGGCGAGTTCAAGGCCGCGCATGACGTCCCGGGTCAGGATGCCAAGGGAGAGACCGTACTCAGAATCGGCGGCGAGCTTGGCTGCCTCATCCGCGCTGGAGAAGCGGACTACCGGGGCGACCGGCCCGAAAACCTCGCTGGCGTAAGCGGGCATGGCAGGGGCTACGTCGGCCAGCACGGTGGGAGAGTAGAACAGGCCGCTGTAAGTGCCGCCCGCCGCGAGCCGGGCGCCGGCCGCGACGCTGCCAGTGACCAGGTCATGTACCTTGTCGCGCTGGCGCTCGTCGATGAGGGGACCGAGCGCGACCTGGCCCGACTTGGGATCGCCGACCGGCAGGTGAGTTGCCTTGTCAGCCAGGCGGCTCACGTACTCCTCGTACACCGAGTCCTGGACCAGGTGACGGCCTGTGGTCATGCAGATCTGGCCCTGATGCAGGAACGATCCCCAAGCCCCGGCGGACGCGGCTTTGTCCAGGTCGGCGTCGTCCAGCACAATCAGGGCCGAGTTACCGCCGAGCTCTAGGTGCACCCGCCTGAGGTGCTGGCCAGCCAGCGCTGCCACCTTGCGGCCAGCGGCTGTGGAGCCAGTGAACGAAATCACGCCAACCTGCGGGTCGGTGACCAGCGCCTCGCCGATGTCGGCGCCGCCCGGCAGCACGTGCAGCAGGCCCACGGGCAGGCCGGCCTCCTCGAAGACCCTGGCGAGCACGACTCCGCCGCAGACAGCGGTGCGCGGGTCGGGCTTGAGCACGACCGCGTTGCCCAGCGCCAGCGCCGGGGCCACCGACCGGATGGCAAGTATCTGCGGGAAGTTGAACGGAGCGATGACACCCACGACACCGACAGGCACCCGCTCGGCGAAGCTCAGGTGCGGCTGCTCGCTCGGCAGCAACTCGCCGTACGGCCGGGACGGGAGGGTGGCCGCCTCGAAGATCTCTTCGGTGGCAACGTGCGTCTCGAACTGGGCGGCAGGCGGGATCTTCCCGCCCTCCCGTACGCTCCAGTCCTCGATCTCGGCGGCGTTCGCCAGCCAGATCTCGCCGGCCTTGCGCAGGATCGCGGCCCGCTGGGTGTGCGGCATGGCAGCCCAAGCCGGCTGGGCAGCCGCGGCGGTGGCGACGGCAGCCCGGACGTCGGCTGGGGATGCGAGGCCGACATGACCGAGTTCGGCACCGGTGGCGGGCTCAATGACGGCGGCTTGGCCACCGCCTGGTGCCGTCCAGCCACCCGAGAACACCTTGCCCTGCCAGCTGGATCGGTCCAGGAGAGTCACAGCCACTCCTTAGCGGTGAACGGCCGGCCCCGTCATGTGCGCTTAACGAACAGCAGTTACGTGATCGAACAATGAAAATCTAGGTGCCTGGCCGGCCGGGTGTCAACGGGAGCGGCCGCGGGGATGGTGAGCACGCCTGAAGCCCCGCCTGTCGCGGCGCGAAGCTACGAAGGCGAGGCTGTCGTCCGGGGGATCGCGGGGCCCGGAACCGGGCATTCAGGCAAAGCGCCGGCGCTAAGGCCTGAGCTACGCAGTACCAGGCGTACTCGGGCTCGCGGCAACCCGCCCGCGATTCCGAGTACGCCCAGTCACGTTACGGTTACTTCCTGTTGTACCACCACGCGCCGACGCCGGCCGCGACGCCCACAACCATGGCGACGAGGCCACGGTAAAGGTGGTGATGGCCGCTCTTGACGTGGCTGCCGCTGTTCAGGAACGACGGCGCCCAGCCGCCCAGCCAGAGCACGCCGAGCACGATCGCGATAACGGCTATGACCGCCAGGATGATGACCAGCACGCGCTTCGTGGCGCCGCCGCCGGCCATGGTCTGAGAACTCACAATTCCTCCTAGATGCTGGCCGCCCCAGGTTACCTAGAGGCGCAGCCTAACCAGCGATGACTAACGTCCGGCACGGTACTACTAACAGACCACGTGGATAGGTAGAAATAACTACAAAAACCAGAAATTTTCACGAGGGATCCACGCCGTCCCGGTGCTAAGGCTGCCACACCATCAGAACTAGTATGACCAGCCAGATCAAGTTGACGACGCCGCCCATGGCGGCGACTCTGCCGCGCTCGACCGAGGCGACATGCGCAGCCAGGGCCTCGCTGCCGGAGGGAGCCCGGGCCGGGCCGGGCGCCGTCTGATCGGGTCCGGCCCCGTCCGGCTCGGCGGCCGGCGGTGCGGCGTCGGCAGTCGGGACCTGGCCAGCTGGCGTCAGTGCCTTGATGGCGCGGCGCTGGTCGCGAATGATCAGTACCAGCAGCACGATCGCGACCAGGAACAGCGTCAAGGCCGCGGTCAGCCAGGGCCGCGCGAAGTCATGCTTGACCTGGCCGAGAATCACGCCGAAGACGAGGACGAGCAAGGACCCGACGGTGAAGATCGTGGTGATCCTGGTCAGGTAGCGCAGGATCGCGACGTCGCGGTCGCGAATGTAGCGCGGCGTGGAGGAGATCGCCAGTGTGACCGGCCCGATGGTGAAGATGGCGAAGGCGATGTGCAGCCAGAGGATGAGCCGGTCGCTGAAGGACATGTGCATGATCCTAGAGTTGGCGGCAGACCGTCACCGCTCAACGGCTGAACTGACGCCGGGTGCGCAGGAAATCCCTGACCACGTACTCTCCGAGGCTGTCGGGCATGGCCCGCAGCACCCGGCCGCCGTTGCGCCTGGCTACCTCGTCCACGAACGAGGTGAGCCGTTCGTCGTCGGCGAGCATGAAGACATTCAGCGTTGCCCGCCGCCTGGTCATCTTGTCGACCTCGGCCAGGGTCAGCTCGAGCGTCTCCGGCGATGGCGGCCAGTCGAACCAGAACCGGCCGTCTCGCCGCAGGTGCGCAGTCGGCTCGCCGTCGGTAATGATCATCACGACGGGATTGTGCTCTGGCCGGCGGTCGAGGAAGCGGCCGGCCAGCACCAGGGCGTGATGCAAGTTCGTGCCCTGGACCATGTCCCAGCTCAGGCCGGCTAGCTCGGTTTCCTTGAGCTCGCGCGCGTAGTTAGAGAAGCCGATGACCTGAATGGCGTCCTGCGGGTACTGGCTGTGGATAAGCGCGTGCAGCGCGAGCGCAGTCTGCTTGGCTGCTCCCCAGGTGCCTCGCAGCGCCATCGAGTAGGACAGGTCGACAAGCAGGCAGACGGCTGCTGACGCCCGCCGTTCGGTCTCGGTGACCTCGAAGTCATGCACCGACAGTTGTACCCGGCCGGACGGGCGGACCCGGCCGGCCGCTGCGGGCTGGCGCAGCAGCGCGTTGCGGACAGTCGCGGCGGCATCGATCGCTTGCTCGTCGCCGAACCGCCATGGGCGCGTGCTGCCGGTGATCTCGCCCGCCTGACCGGCGTCGCGCTGGTCGTGATCGCCAATGCCGCCGTCGGGAAGCTCGGCGAAAACCTTGCGCAGCGCGGTCTGGCCGAGCCGGCGCACGGCCTTGGGAGTCAGTTCCAGCTTGCCCTCGCTGCGTTGCAGGTAGCCCTGCCGCTCCAGTTCTCGCTCGATCTGGCGCAGTGCTTCCATGTCGTCCACTGCCTGTCGGCCGAGGGCACGGCTGACAGCTTCCTCGTCGATGTCGTCAAGCCTGGCACCGGCGTAGTCCTGGCGCAGCGCGTCCTCGAGGTCGGCCAGGTCGGCAAGCTCCGCCAGCGCCTCGGTAGCGTCGCCCAGCCCGAGCGGTTGATTGCCGGTCATGCCAGGTTGCGGCCAGCCGGCGTCCATGTCCGGCCGCCGGGCCCGCAGCGCGTCGCCGAGCTTGCCCATCTCGGCGGCGAGGCCGGCATCCTCCAGTGCCTGGGACATCAGCCCGGCCAGCTCGTCGCGCTGCTCGTCGGTCAGCGAGTCCAGCAGCCGTTGCGCTGCCGACATGCGCCGGACCAGCGTGTCGACGAGTTCCTCGAGGTTGGCCGGTGAGTCCGGGAACATGTCGCCGTAGCTCGCCATGAAATTATCGAAGTCCTGCTGAGTGTGCTCGCCGCGGGCATCGGCGTCGAGCATCGCGTTCAGCGCCGCCATCATCTCCTTCACCCGCTGCATCGCCCGCGGATCGGGTTCGGCGAGGGTTTGCCGCATGCCGCGGAACTGGCTGTCCAGGACCTCACGGCGCAGCAGCGACTTCAATTCCTCGAAGGTCGCCCGGGCCGCCGAGGAACGCCAGTCGTAGTCGGCTAGTTGCCGGATCGCCTGTGCGGTGTCGGAGGGCAGCGAATCGAGTTCGGCTTCCCGGATCCTGGCCGCGTCGTCCGGGTCCGGGAATAGCTCTGCCCGCTCCTGCCCGATCGCGGTGTCGAGCAGCGTCCTGACTTGGTCGAGGATCCCGTCCAGCCGGCCACGGCTACGTACTTCCCGCTGACGCTCTCGCACTCTGCGTAGCAGGTCGTCGAGACCGCGATGGCCGGACATACCGCGGCGCAGCAGATCGCGCAAGGCCGAGACTGCGTCCGTGCCGTCCAGCACGGCGTCCCCCAGCGCGTCCACCGCGCCGCGCACGTCATAGGGGGGCTCCAGCGGATCCGGTCCGCCGGTGTAGGGGCCATAGCGGTATCCGGCCATGCTCAGGTCCGGTAGACGGCGCCGCCGTCGACGGAGTCCTTCGAGAGCCTGCGCATCAGGTACAGGCCTTCGAGCGCGAACTCCAGCGCCGCCGCAGCCTGGCCAAGCGACTCCCCGCCGTCCATCTTCAGCCGATCCATGATCTTCGCCAGGCCTGGCACCTCGCCGATCCGGCGCAGCAGGTCGGCGGCCGGCACCAGGTCACCGGTCTCGACCACGCCGCCGTCGGCGAACCTGGCCAGCAGGCCGCCCAGCTCGGCATTGCCGAGCAGAGCGCGGAAGGTGTCGCTGGTCGCCCGGCGCAGCAGGTGCTCGAGTACCTCTTGCTCGCGGCCCTCCTCGCTGACCTCGAACTCCACCTTCCCGCGCAGCGTGCTGATCACCGCCGGCAGGTCGCACACCCGGGCTACCGGCTGGTCCTCGCCGCTGATGGCCGCTCGCCGGACGGCCGACGCGGCCACCGCCTCCGCCGCTGCTATCGCGAACCTTGCCGATACACCTGACCGGGAGTCGACTGCCGGTGATGCCCGGACCAGCCGGGTAAATCTGGCGACCACCTGAATCAGGTGGCTGGGTACCACGGCACCGGGGTCGGCACCGTCCCAGGCCAGGCGTGATTCCTGGTCGATGAGCGCCAGTTCCGCGTCCAGTGATGCCGGGTAATGCGTGCGGATCTCCGCGCCGAACCTGTCCTTCAACGGCGTGATGATCCGGCCGCGGTTGGTGTAGTCCTCCGGGTTGGCGCTGGCCACCAGGACCAGGTCAAGGGGCAGCCGCAGCGCGTACCCGCGGACGCCGATGTCACGCTCCTCGAGCACGTTCAGCAGCGACACCTGGATCCGCTCGGCGAGGTCGGGCAGCTCGTTCAGGCAGAAGATGCCGCGGTTGGTTCTTGGCAGCAGGCCGAAATGGATGGTCTCGGGGTCACCGAGCGTCCGGCCTTCGGCGACCTTCACCGGGTCGATGTCGCCGATCAGGTCGCCAACGCTGGTGTCCGGCGTAGCGAGCTTCTCGCCGTACCTGTCGCCGCGGCCGCGCCAGGTCACCGGCAACTCATCGCCCAGCTCGGCGGCCAGGCGCCGGCACCTGGCGCATATCGGCGCGAACGGATGATCGTTGATCTCGCAGCCGGCCACGGCCGGCGTCCACTCGTCGAGCAGCCCGGTTAGCGTCCTGATCAGCCGCGTCTTGCCCTGGCCGCGCTCGCCGAGCAGGATCACGTCGTGCCCCGCAATGATGGCGCGCTCCAGGTGCGGCAACACCGTCTGGCCGAAGCCGATAATGCCGGGGAAGGCATCGGATCCGGACCTCAGCCGGTTCAGCAGGTTGTGCCGTAGCTCCTGCTTGACGGTGCGAAGCTGGTGTCCGCTGGCGCGAAGCTCGGCTGTCGTTGCGATCCTGGGGGGCGCTGAAGCCGGCGGCTGACCCGATGATGTCTGATGCGAAGTCGTAGGCTGCACCATTCGACACTATGTCGATGCGGGGCTACTGCGCATCTTGGGAGGCTTGGATGGAGGATTCCCGCCCTGCGCTAGCGGTCGACGTGGGCGGTACGAAACTCGCGGTCGGCGTGGTCGAGCCCGCCGGGCGCGTCCTCAGCTGGACCCAGGTGCCCACACCTGCCGACCTCGATGCTGAGCAGCTCTGGCGCACACTGGACGCGCTACTCACCGAAGTCCTCGGCAGCGCGGCTCTCAGTCCCGCCGAGCTGGCCGGCTGCGGTTGCGGCTGCGGCGGGCCGATGGAGTGGCCGGCCGGGCTAGTGTCGCCGCTCAACATTCCCGCCTGGCGCGGCTTCCCGCTCCGCAGTCGGCTAACCGAACGGCTCGGCGGCATTCCGGTCCGGGTGCACAATGACGCGATCTGCATGGTGGCTGCCGAGCACTGGCGCGGCGCCGGTCGCGGCCGCGACAACGTCTTGGGCATGGTCGTGTCGACCGGCGTGGGCGGCGGACTGGTGCTCGACGGCCGGTTGGTATCGGGGGCTTCGGGTAATGCCGGTCATATAGGTCATGTAGTGGTTGACCCGGACAGTGGTCCGCAATGCGCATGCGGCGGGCGCGGCTGTCTTGAGGCGATAGCGCGCGGCCCGGCGCTTGTCGACTGGGCCCAGGAGCAGGGTTGGCGGCCCGATCAGCGGGATGCGACCGCTAAGGAACTGGCCGCCGATGGCGCCCTCGGCCATCCGGTGGGCCTGGCCGCGATGCAGCGCGCTGGGCGGGCGCTGGGAATCGCGATCGCATCGGCAACGGTCTTGTGTGATCTGGAAGTGGTCTCCATCGGCGGCGGGTTGTCGCAGGCGGGGCCGCTGCTATTCGATCCGCTCGAGGAGTCCCTGCGGGCCTACGCGCGGCTGGACTTCGCCCGTCAGGTCAGCGTGGTTCCCGCCGCGCTGGGCCACAGTGCCGGCCTGGTCGGCGCGGCAGCGCTGATCTTCGCCGCCGACCGCTACTGGGCCGCGGACTGAGGCACAGGCCCGCGGCCGGCCAGCGACGCCGGCCCGGCAGTGCGACAATCCAGGCGTGACCTCGTCAGCGCGCGTGAACCTGCCGGTCCGGCCCGAGGATATTAAGGCGGCGCGCGCCATACTTCCGCCTGTTATCAGGCAGACGCCGGTGCTGGACAGCAGTGCCCTGGCGGCGATTGTGGGCGGCCCTGTCTACCTCAAGTGCGAGAACCTGCAGCGGGGCGGATCGTTCAAGGTGCGCGGCGCGTACTTGCGCATCGCCAGGCTCACTGCGGCCGAGCGTGCCCATGGCGTCGTGGCGGCGAGCGCGGGCAACCACGCTCAGGGCGTGGCGCTTGCCGCGGCCGCGCTCGGTGCCCGCTCAACAGTCGTCATGCCGGCTGGCGCGCCGTTGCCCAAGGTCGCGGCGACCCGGTCATACGGTGCCGACGTCGTGCTGCACGGCGCCACCGTCGAGGACGCGCTCGCATTGGCCCAGGAGCTGGCGGTAGAAACCGGCTCGATCTTCATCCACCCATTCGATCATCCGGACGTGATAACCGGCCAGGGCACCGTCGGGCTGGAGATCGCCGAGCAATGCCCGGATGCGCGCACGATCGCCGTGCCGGTGGGCGGCGGCGGGCTCGCCGCCGGCGTCGCGATTGCGGTCAGCGATGCTCTTCCTGCCGCCAAGCTGATCGGCGTGCAAGCGGAGGCTGTTGCGCCAGTGCCGGCCTCGGTCGCCGCCGGACGTCCGGTCAGCGTGACCCCGGCCGTCACCATGGCAGACGGGATAGCGGTAGCCCGGCCTGGCGAACTTGCGATTGCGGTGCTGGCGAGCCTGGCCGCCACGATCGTCACGGTGACTGAGGAGAACCTGTCCCGCGGCCTGCTGCTGTGCCTGGAGCGTGCCAAGCAGGTGGTCGAGCCGGCAGCCGCGGCAGGTGTCGCGGCGATGCTCCAGCACCCGGCGCTGTTCGAGCCACCGGTGGTGATCGTCTTGTCCGGCGGCAACATCGATCCGCTGCTCCTGTCCAAGGTGCTACGGCATGGCCTGTCCGCGTCCGGCCGGTACCTGGCGTTCCGGTGCAAGCTGCCGGACCGGCCGGGTGCGCTCGCGACGCTGCTGGTGGAACTGGCGGGCCTGGGAGCGAACGTGCTCGATGTTGTCCATGAGCGGGTGACAGCAGACCTGCGAGTGGATGAGGCTGAGGTCAACTTGCACCTGGAGACCCGCGGACCTGAACACTGCGACTCGGTGATCAGCCAGCTGCGCAAGGCTGGCTACACCCTGCTTTTCGGCTGACAAGGCGGGCTACCAGCCAGATGTCGTACGGCGTTGCTGGTCCAGCACGCGTTTCCTGACCACTACGGTGCCGGCCAGCCGGTCGTGCAGTGATCGCGCTTGCGGGTCCGCCAGCGCGACAAGCGCGTCGGCGAGCCAGGCGGCCCCGCCGACGACGTTGAACGGCACGCCGGTCAGCAGGAACGCCGCCGGACCAACCAGGAAGGTGACGGCCCGGATCCCGGCGGTGCCGACGCTGATGCGGGAGTGATCGCTGGCGGTGACCACGCGCAGGCCGACCGCCTGCTTGCCCAGAGTCGTGCCCCAGGCCGCGTGCCCGATCCAGTAGTAAGCCAACGCGATGCCGAATGCCGCGAGCTCCATGTGGAAGATCGTGTTCAGGGTTGACGGATCCCGGCCGAGGTTGTTGATCGCCGTCTGTGCGGCGAACGGGTTCTGGCCCTGGTACTGGGTGAGGATGGCCTGCATCTGCCGCACGAGCCGCACGAGCGGCGCCAGGAAGATGGCAATGGACACGCCCAGGATGATCGTCCAGTCCAGGATTGACGCGATCGCGCGCTCCCACGGGGCGGCAACCGCCGGATCCCGGCGGCCAGGGACTTGACTACGGCCGGCCCGGGCAGGCGCCGGCCGCCCGTAGCCCGGCTGCCCGTAGCGGGGCTGGCCCGCGCCGGGCTGCGGCGCCGGCCGGAATGGGCGCTGGCCAGGGCGCAACGGCGGCGCACTCCCGTAACGCGGCTGGTCGGGCCGCGGCGGCGCGAGGTAAGCCTCGGGGATGGCCTCCCCAGCTTGCAGGTAAGGCGACGGCGGTCCGGGTTCGGCGCGCACGCAGGACTCCGGAACACTGCGATCCCGCCCGGTTTCGCTGTCCTGCGTCATGTGCTGATGCTATGCGTGCCTGCCAGGTGCGGGAACGTACGGCGCCGGGCCGCTGAGCTGGCGACCGGGTCACAAGTTGCCACGCCGCTCCTGCTCGCGCTCGATCGCCTCGAACAGAGCTTTGAAGTTTCCTTTGCCGAAGCCCTGGGAGCCGTGCCGCTCGATCAGCTCGAAGAACACCGTCGGGCGATCCTGAACTGGCTTAGTGAAGATCTGCAGGAGATAGCCGTCCTCGTCACGATCGGCGAGGATCTTGAGTTCGTGCAACTCGCCGACCGGGACCCTGGTATCGCCGACCCATTCGCCCAGCGCCTCGTAATAGCTATCCGGGGTGTCCAGGAACTGCACGCCCTGGGCCTGCATGCCGCGGACAGCGCCGACGATGTCGTCGGTGGCAAGTGCGAGGTGCTGGACACCAGGTCCGCCGTAGAACTCCAGGTACTCGTCGATCTGGGACTTCCGCTTTCCGGCCGCAGGCTCGTTGATCGGGAACTTGACCTTGCGGCTGCCGTCTGCGACTACCTTGCTCATCAGCGCCGAGTACTCGGTGGCGATGTCGTCGCCGACGAACTCCTTCATATTGGTGAAGCCCATGACTCGGTGGTAGAAGTCCACCCACTTGTTCATCTTGCCCAGCTCCACGTTGCCGACGCAGTGGTCAATCTCGGTGAAGAACGGGCCGGCCGGCTCGGCTGTGAGCGCGGCTGCCGCGACGTAACCAGGCAGGTACGGTCCCGCATAATCGGACCGCTCGACGAGCGTGTGCCGGGTGTCACCGTAGGTTGCGATGGCGGCCAGTACGACCCTTCCGTTGGCGTCCTCGGCGACCGCCGGCTTCTGCACGCTGCGGGCGCCGTGGGCCAGCGCGTGCTCGTACGCTGCCGTCGCCGACGGCACGCCGATCGCAAGATCCACCACGCCGTCGCCATGCGCCGCGACGTGAGCACCCAGCTCGGTGCCTGCGCGCACCGGGCCGCGGAGCACGAAGCGCGCGTGCCCGGACTCCAGTACGTAACTGGCCTCGTCCCGGCAGCCTGTCTCGGGGCCGCGGTAGGCAACGCAGCGCATGCCAAAAGCAGTCGAGTAGAAGTGCGCGGCCTGCCGAGCGTTACCGACGGCGAACACTGCCGCATCCATTCCCGTGACCGGGAACTCGTCGGTGCCGTGGCGCTGCTGCTCGCGGGTTGCTTCAGCGGTCATCGGCCCGACCTCCTTGGGTGACGGCCTGTCGTCTTCATAGCAGCATCATGGAGCGAGGCATGATGCGCAACCGGACGGCTATCTGCTTAGCAATCTGCTAGCTCATCGGCGATCTCGCTGGAATATATGTATAGCCTGTGATCGGAGGCCATCGATATGATCGACGAGCTCGACGGGCGGTTGATCGAGCTGCTCACTGCTAAGCCGCGCATCGGCGTGCTGGAAGCCTCCCGGCGGCTCGGCGTCGCCAGGGGCACCGTTCAGGCGCGGCTCGACCGGCTGCATGCGCGCGGCGTCATCACCGGCTACGGCCCAGACATTGATCCGGCCGCGCTCGACTACGGCGTGATGGCCTTCGTCACGCTGGAGATCAGCCAGGCTGGCGGCCACGATCCGGTGGCCGAGCGGCTGGCCGCGATCGCGGAGGTGCTGGAAGCTCACACCATCACCGGCTCCGGCGACATGCTCTGCCGGGTCGTCGCCCGTAGCAACGGTGACCTGCAGCGGGTCATCGACGCGATTGTCGATCTTGACGGTGTGGTGCGGACCTCGACCGTGATCGCGCTGGCCAGTCCGCTGCCGCTGCGGGTGCTGCCACTGATCAAGGCCAGCGCGGCGGGTGCGTCCTCGGGGACGGGCTAGGAACGGGCCGCGGCCGGCGTCGGCTGCGGACGCGCGTCAGCCAGCCCGAGCGCCAGGTCTAGCACCGCGGCCCGAAGTTCGGCCGGGTCGGCCACCCTGTCCTGGTAGTGCATGGAGCAGAAGCTGATGCTCATCAGGCAGGACGCCGCGCGCACCTGCTCGCGCACTGATGCGCCCGGCTCGGTGAGCAGCTCGACCAGGGCATCCATGCGCTCCCGGAACAGCTCGCCGCGCTCCTTGGCGGCGGCCAGCGAGCTGACCGCGGCCTGATTCTGGTGCAGCAACCGGAACACGGCTGTGCCGTTGACCACTATGTCCAGGTAACGGCTGACGATCTCGGCCCTGGTCGCTGGGTTGCGCGGCTGGTCCTTGGCCCAGGCGATGAGGTCATCGATCTCGGCCATGTAGTCCTCGACCAGGCTGCGGACGATGTCTTCCTTGGACTTGAAGTAGTAGTACAGCGCGGCCTTGGTCACGCCCAGACGCTCGGCGATCTCGCGCAGCGAAGTCTTCTCATAGCCTTGCTCAGCGAACAGCTGGAGAGCGAGCTGGCGCAGCCGTGACCGGGTGTCACCCCGGTCCGGCTCGTGTCCCGCAGTTTTGTGGTCCATTGCGATGGCGCCTGTCCGTTTCCTCGCTTCCGGCGTAACCTACTTGACGGCCGGTTAGTAACGAACATACCCTGTCCTTCGACAGGATGCTAGCCGGTCGGCAAGTAAGTTGAGAAGCATCCAATTGGTCGGCGTGCGCGGAGCTAGGAGCTTGTTCAATGACAGACAACCAGGCGGCCGCGGTTACCGCGGACCAGGCGCCGACCGGACCGCGGCGCGAGATCCTGATCGTCTTGCCAGGCCTGCTCCTCACGCTGATCATCGCGATGCTCGACCAGCTGGTCGTCTCGACCGCATTGCCGCGAATCGTCGGCGACCTTGGCGGACTCAACCACCTGGCCTGGGTGGTGACGGCCTATATTCTCGCCTCGACGGTCACCACGCTCTTCTACGGCAAGCTCGGCGACATGTATGGCCGCAAGCGTTTCTTGATGATCGCCATCGTGCTCTTCCTGATCGGCTCTGCGCTGTCGGGACTAGCGCACTCGATGGACCAGCTCATCGCGTTCCGCGCCCTGCAGGGACTGGGCGCGGGCGGGCTGATGGTCGGCGCCATCGCCACCATCGGGGACATGGTGTCGCCCCGCGAGCGCGGCCAGTACATGGGCTACATGATGGCCGCGATGATGGTGGCCATGATCGCCGGCCCGCTGGTCGGCGGGTACATCACGCAGCACTGGTCATGGCGCTGGATCTTCTACATCAACATGCCGATCGGCGGCGCGGCGCTGATCTATCTCTGGTTCACGCTGCACCTGCCCCGCAGGCGGGTCGAGCACAAGATTGATTACCTGGGTGCCGCAGTCATCGCGGTGGGTTCTACCGCAATCGTGCTCATGACCAGCTGGGGCGGCAGCCAGTACGCCTGGGGCTCCTGGCAGATCATCATGCTCGCGGTCATCACGGCCCTCTCGCTCGCCGCGTTCTTCGTGGTGGAGGCCAGGGCGGCTGAGCCGATGCTGCCCTTGCACGTGTTCAGGAACCGCAACTTCTCGGTGGCCTCGACCATGAGCCTGCTGCTCGGCGTGGCCATGCTCGGAGCGCTGACTTTCCTGCCGCTGTACCAGCAGACGGTGCAGCACGCCTCGCCCACGGGCAGTGGCCTGATGCTGATCCCGCTGATGCTCGGCTCGACCGTGACAGCGCTGATCGCCGGCCAGGTGACGAGCCGGACCGGCCGGTACAAGATCCTCCCGATCATCGGCGGCGCGGTGATGACGGTCGGCATTTTCATGCTGACGCACCTGGGCGTTCACACCACCAGGCTCACCTCGGCGCTGTGTTTCGTGGTCCTCGGCGTCGGCATGGGATTCCTGATGCAGATCACCTCGCTGATCGTGCAAAATAGCGTGCCGCAGCGGGACATGGGCGTGGCCAGCAGCTCGCGGGCCTTCTTTCAGCAGATCGGCGGATCGCTCGGCGTGTCGCTGTTCGGCGTGATCTTCTTCCGGCGGTTCGCCGGGGCCATGGCCGCCGCGTTTCCCGGGCATCACGTCGCTGGCGGCAGCAAGAACCTGGACCCGGCTACGATCAACAGCCTGCCGCCGCTAGTAAGGAACGCTGCGTTCCAAGCGATCAGCCATGCGATCGTCGGCGTCTTCTGGTGGACCATCCCGGCCACCATCGCGGTCTTCGTGCTAGCTCTGTTCGTGACGGAAATACCGCTCCGCAGCCGGATCGAGCCAGTCGGCGAGCATGCCCCGGCCGAGGCCGAGCTGGTCGGGTAACGCAAGCGCCCGGCCGTCAGTGCTGCCGACGGCCGGGCGTCTATAGGCGTTAAATCCCGCTGTAAGGGACAGCCTCGAGGATCTCGACGGTGGTAGCGCGCCCGTTTGGCAGGTTGTAGGTGGCTGTCTCGCCGACTTTCTTGCCGGCAATGGCCGCGCCCAGTGGCGACTTGGGCGAGTACACGTCGATTGGCGAGCCAACCTCTTCGCGCGAGGCCAGCAGGAACGTCACTTCGTCCTCGTCGCCCTCGAACCGGATCGTCACGGTCATGCCGGGGCCAACGACGCCGTCAGTGCGCGGCGGCTCGCCTACACGGGAGTTCTCCAGGATCTGGGTGAGCTGGCGGATCCGTGCCTCCTGCATACCCTGCTGGTCCTTGGCGGCGTGATAGCCGCCGTTCTCCTTCAGGTCGCCCTCTTGCCGCGCTGCCTCGATCTTCTTCGCGATCTCAATCCGGCCGGGACCCGACAAATGGTCGAGCTCCGCTTTGAGCCGGTCGTACGCCTCCTGGGTGAGCCAGGTTAGGGTGTCGTCGCGAGTCTCGGTCACGGGTACTCCTCGGATGGTGCGGATTTCGGGGGTCCGCTCGGCCTTGCGGCCCTTGGGGTAATCCTTCGAGGCTAACAAGGCTCTGCAAGTTGGTCGTACCTGTCAATGGCCCAGGCTAAACAAGTCATCCCCAAGCAGGGCAAATGACCAAGGCTTGCGGCCGCGCGCAGGGTTCGGGCATAGGGTCAGTTTTCGCATGGCGTAGCGCATGACCTGGAGGCCAAAGTGGCGAATCACCCCGTGCTCGGTTACCTGGTCTGGGCGGTCCTGGTCGGGGCCGTGTTCGCCTGGGAGGGCCTCGCGCTCAGCCACATCAGCGGAAGCGTGCCGACGCTGAGCGCCACCTTCCGGGCGATCATGCGCTATCCGCCCGGAAGGTGGGCGCTGTTCGCGCTATGGCTGTGGCTGGGCTGGCACCTGTTCGTGCGCGGCTGGCATTTCCTGCTCCGGGGCTGACCCGGCGTCGACCGGCCCGCTGCCATGTCATCCCAGCTCATCAGGCAGGACCTGATACCAATCGGAGTCGGCTACGGCCTGCTCATGACCATCCTCGCCGTCGGGCTGGTGCTCCAGCGGCGCCAGCTAGCGCGCGGCTCGCAGCCGGCGCGGCGGCCCGCTGGCCGCTCCCGCGGCTGGATCGGGGTGGCGGTCAATGCCGCCCGGGACATGATCGGCGGCTATCTGCTGCTCATGGCCGTGGTGATCGGGTACTACTACGGCGTTGCCAGGGTCGGGAGCAACTTCCTGGACAGCGCTTTCAGCGGGAGTGCGCTGCTGCTTGCGGTAGTCGTGCCGGTGTTCGCGGGGGCCTCTGCGCTGAGCTGGCGCCGCGAAGGCAAGCGCGCGGCAGGGCCCGGTCCGGACGAAGGCGCTGCCGACGGCGCAAGCCGGGGCGATGCCGATGGTGGCGGTGCCGATCGGGTCGGCGGCAAACCGGGCGACGGTAACCCGGGCAGCGGCTGATTACCGGCGGCGGCGGCCAGTGGCGATGGCCGCGCCGCGAGCGGGGCCCCGTTCCCCCGCTGAATCCGGCAGGCCCGCCAGCCCGCGTACACCAGGAACGCCAGCCCGGCCACCAGATAGCAGTTCGCGACCAGGGTCACCAGCCAGTGGAAGCCGTACTGCGCCGAACCGCGGTGCCATGGCGTCAACCACATCGGTGCGATGACGAACAGCAGGTATGCGCAGACGGCGGCGACGCGGCTACGCCTGCCGCCCTGCATCAAGATGACAAGCGCTGGCAGGATCCACACCCAGTGGTGCGTCCAGGCAATCGGCGACACCAGCAGGCTGGTGGTGCCCGTGACGGTGACCGCGCCGAGCCAGTCTTGTTTGCGTGCCAGCACGGCGGCGATGGCAAGCCCCGCGCTGCCGAGCAGCAGCGGTATCACCAGGAACCAGTGGCCTACCTGGGCGGTCCCGCCGGCGATCCGGACAGCGGCTGCGTAGGCTGACTGGTTGCTGATATAGGCCGCGCCGAGCCGCCGGGTGTCGAAGAACAGATGGCCCCAGTAGAGCCTCGAGTCACCGGGCGCGACCAGGTAGCCGATTAGCCCGCAAGCGACGAACGTGGCCAGCGAAATGACGCCGGCCTTGATGCGCCCGGTCAGGAAGAAAAGGGCGATGAAGATCAGCGGGATCAGCTTGATCGCGGCCGCGACGCCAACACCAAACCCGGCTGGGCGACCGCGGGCGGCCCGCCAGACGTCAACGAGGATCAGCGCCATCAGCACGAGGTTGATCTGGCCGAGGAATAGCGTGTGATACATCGGTTCGAGGCTGATGGCGGCAACGCTGATCGCGGCGATCACCTGCCATGACGCCCGGTAGCCGGCCAGCTTGAGGGTGACGCTGGTGGCTGACGCCAGCGCAGCCAGCGATAGCAATTCCCAGGCCACCCGGCCCACGGCGGCCGGTATCCCGGCCAGCGGAATGAACACGACGGCCGCGACCGGGGTGTAGGTGAACCACTCGCCCCTGATCCGAACCGAGTACAGCCGCGTGCCGTGGGCAACGGCGTCGCCGCCCCAGCGGTAGACATTGAAGTCGAACGGGTTGTAGACGAGGGCGAAGATCGTCACTAGCCCGACTGCCAGCACCAGGCCCCACCGGACGGCGCGACCTGCCCAGGGCCGGCTGAAGCTGAGATGGCGGAGTGAGCTGTCAGTAAGAATCGTCATTTGTCATGCTTCGCCGGTCGGATCCATGGTCCGTAAGGGTTCCGCTGCAGGATGACGATGCTATCGCCGGCAGTGAGGGGGTGATCACGCCAGGGCTTCACCCCAACGGCATCGGCCACCGGCTGCTGGCAGCCAGGTTCGCTGACTTGCTACTGACGGTCTGACCGCGGGAATCGCGGGTGCGGTCCGCAGCGTTGTTCCGGCGGCGGGCGGGCCCGGAATGTCGGCGGCCGGCCTTACAGTTCCGACGGGGACTTGTGCCGCAGGCATTGCCGACCAGACGAAGGCCGATGAGATTGTTGGGGTGGATGACAAGTGCTTGACGGACCGGGCGACGGTGTAGCCGCTGTCGGGGCGGCGGAGGCTGGCAGCCTCTCGGATAGCGGCTGCCAGGCACCTGCGGACTGCGAGCCGCTGCGGCTAATGGCAGTGCACGCGCACCCGGACGACGAGTCGAGCAAGGGCGCCGCGACGATGGCCAGGTACGTTCGCGCGGGCGTGGAGGTGCTGGTCTGCACGCTCACCGGCGGCGAGCGCGGCGACATCCTGAACAAGGCCATGGACCGCCCGGAGATCCGGGCCAATCTGGCTGCGGTACGGCGAGCCGAGATGGACGCGGCGCGCGAGATCCTGGGCGTGCGGCAGCAGTTCCTGGGTTTCGTGGACTCGGGCCTGCCAGAAGGCGATCCGCTGCCGCCGCTGCCGGCTGGCTCCTTCGCCCTCGAGCCGTTGGAGCGGGCAGCGGAACCGCTGGTCAAGGCTGTCCGCGAGTTCCGGCCGCACGTGATGCTCACCTATGACGAGAATGGCGGCTACCCGCACCCGGACCACGTCAGGTGTCACCAGGTATCGGTCGAGGCGTTTGAGGCCGCAGCCGACCCGGACCGGTACGAGGGCTGCGGCGAGCCGTGGCAGCCGCTCAAGCTCTATTACTTCATGACCTTCCACCGTGCCCGGCTGATGGCACTGCACGACGAGATGGTGCGGCGGGGGCTTGACTCGCCGTACGCGGACCGGCTGGAGGAGTGGCTGGAGGAGGAAGAGTCAGCGTCGCGCCCGAGGTACGAGGTGACCACCAGGGTTGCGTGCGCCGACTACTTCGAGATCCGGAACCAGGCGCTAGTCGCGCACGCCACCCAGGTAGACCCCGAAGGTGGCTGGTTCGTCGTCCCGACCGAGGTCCAGCGGGCCGCTTGGCCGACCGAGGACTATCATCTGGCCAGGTCGCTGGTCGATGCAGGGAAGCCAGAAGACGACCTGTTCGCCGGAATCCGGGAGAGGGTGCGCCTGTGACGGTGCTCGCGGCGGTGGCGCAGGCCTCGACGAGTGCGTGGGCCCAGCCAGGCACGCTGGGCTTCCTGGTCGTATTCGGGATGGGCGTCATCCTGTTTTTCGTCTTCAGGTCCATGTCCAGGCACCTAAGGAAGGTCAACGCGGCCGCGGCTGCCGAAGCGACGTCGTCGCAGACCGGCGAGGACGCAGACGTGCAGGCGGATGCGGGCGCGGGCGGCTCCGCCGGCCCGGCTGCCGCCAACGGCTCACGGTCCGGAAGTGGTCCGCTGTAGCCCATTATCACGAGGCCGTCGCCGGAGCGCGGACCGCCTGTTTGCGGCGTGTCGGAGCTGCGAGATTGCTAGCTTCGTGACTGATAGTCCCGGCTATCGCAGGAGTGCGGCCGATGTTGGCGATCCACGGTGTCTGGGCCCACGGTGCCCTGTACCTGTGGGCGGAACACAGCTGGGCCGAAGGGTCCGGAGGACCGGCTGCCAGCGAGCCGGCCGGCCGCAGCGCGCCAACTGCACCGCGCCCGCATCCCTACGCGTCAGCCCCGGACCTGCTGGCTGACGTGCTCGGTGAGGCCGGCGACCCGGTCACCGATCTGGTCCGGAAGGCAGCAGAGTCCGAGCTCACGCTGTGGCTGCCGAGCGGGCCGGCCGGCCCGCTGGCCTCCCCGGAGTTGCTGACCGCGGACCCGGGGCAGGCCGGGATTCGTGCTGGCGGCAGCAGCATGACCCCAGGCGCACATACGGCCAAGGCGAAGCTGGCAGCCTGGCAGCTGCCCGCGCTGCGGTTCGAGCCGCCCGCCGCGCTGATCTTGCTCGGCGCATTGGGCCGGGATGCCATCGGGACCGAGCCTGCGGTGCGCGGCGCAAGCGTGCATTACCTGGCGGCGCTGGCCGCGCTAGCGGCCGACCTGACCGTTCGCGGCCGTGTGCTGCCGGGCCTCGATACTGCCGATGATGGCGGCTACGCGGCTCGGTGGCGGCCGGTGCTGGCGGGCGCGGACGCGCTGCGGGCCAGGGAGCTCACCGGGGCCATGCCGCCGCTGTGCCGCGCGACCACTGCGGACGGCGAGAGTTCGGCGGCGATCGTGACCGCGGCGCTTGAGCTGCTGACCGACGCCGCCGTCCGTACCCGGCTGCACGCGGCGACTGGTTTTAGCTTGCTCGGCGACGGCGACGGCGACGGTGGTGGTGGCGGCGGTCCGGCCGGCTCGCAGCGCCCGCTGACCGAGCGCTGGGCGCACGCGCTGGCCGACGATACCGGAACCCTTGAGGTCGGTCGCGGCGAGGCGGCACTCGCCGCCCAGCTGGCGTTCGCGCTGTGGGCATGGCAGGACGCGGCGCAGGAACCGCCGGGGCCGGTCCGCACCTGCTTCCGCCTGTTCGAGCCCGATGCCGACGGGCCGGATGCCGCCGAGGCGTACCCGCACCGGCCGGATGCCACCGAGGCGGATGCCGCCGAGGCGTACGCACACCGGTCGGATGCCATAGAGCCGCTCCACGCAGGCGACGGTGCCACGGGCCAGGGCGGGACCTGGCGAGTGCAGTTCGCGCTTCAGTCGACCGACGATCCCAGCCTGCTGCTTCCTGCCGCCGACATCTGGTCTGGCGGCACGGCCGACGGCTGGGCCGCGGCCGGGATCAACTATCCGGAGGAGGAACTGCTTGCCGGGCTTGGCCGCGCGTCCAGGCTGTTCCCTGAGGTTGATGACGAGCTGCAGGGCGCGGCACCGGAGTCGGTCACCCTGGACGCCCGGAGCGCGCTGCGGTTCCTGAAGGAGACCGGCCCGCTGCTCGCCGGGGCTGGCTTCGGGGTGCTGCTGCCCGGCTGGGTGCGCAGATCCCGCCTGGGGCTGAAGCTCACCACCAGGTCCCGGGCAAGCTCAGCAGCCGGATCGGTGGTCGGGCCGAAATTCGGGCTCACCGACCTGGTGGACTTCCGCTACGAGCTGGCCGTCGGAGATCAGACGCTCGACGCTGCTGAGCTTGCGGAGCTCGCGAGGCTGAAAGTCCCCCTGGTCAGGCTCCGGGGCCAATGGGTCGAGCTGGATGAACGGCACCTGAAGGCGGCGCTTGACTTCCTGTCCCGGGCCGGCACCGGTACCATGACCGCCGCCGACGCGCTGACCGCCGGCCTGGCTGACGGCGTCGCGGACCTGCCGCTGACCGAGGTCGACGCGGACGGGTGGCTCGGCGATCTGCTGTCCGGCGAGGCTCATGCGAGGCTCGCGCCGATGACGACCCCGGCCTCATTCCGCGGTCAGCTGCGGCCCTACCAGGAGCGCGGCCTGGCCTGGCTGACCTTCCTCGGCACTCTTGGCCTCGGCGCGATACTGGCGGACGACATGGGCCTGGGCAAGTCGCCGCAGACACTGGCGGTGCTGCAGGCCGAACGGGACGCCGGGACTGCTGCCGGGCCGACCCTGCTGATCTGCCCGATGTCGCTGGTCGGTAACTGGCAGCGAGAGGCAGCCAGGTTCACCCCGGCGCTCACGGTGCACGTGCACCACGGAGCCGACCGGCTGACCGGGACCGAGCTGACACAGGCGATGGCATCGGCCGATCTTGTCATCACCACTTACGGTGTCGCAGCCAGGGACCACGCGGCGCTGACCGCCGTGCCGTGGGCCAGGTTGGTGTGCGACGAGGCGCAGAACATCAAGAACGCTGCGACCAGGCAGGCTCAGGCAGTGCGAGCGATACCGGCGCGCGCCAGGATCGCGCTGACCGGCACGCCGGTCGAGAACCGGCTCACCGAGCTGTGGTCCATCATGGAGTTCACCAGTCCCGGCCTGCTTGGCCCCGCCGAGCGGTTCCGGCAGCGGTTCGCCATCCCGATCGAGCGCCATGGCGATGCTGCCGCGACCGAGCAACTGAAGCGGATCAGCGGGCCCTTCATCCTGCGGCGGCTCAAGACCGACAAAAGCGTGATCGCGGACCTGCCGGACAAGCTGGAGATGAAGGTCTGGTGCAACCTGACCCCCGAGCAGGCATCGCTTTACCAGGCCACGGTGGACGACATGATGGCGAAAATCGAGGCCGCCGAGCCAGGCATCGAGCGGCGCGGGCTGGTACTTGCCACCATGGCCAAGCTCAAGCAGGTCTGCAACCATCCGGCCCACCTGCTGCATGACGGCTCCCGGCTGGAGGGCAGGTCCGGCAAGCTGGCCAGGCTCGAGGAGATCGGCGAGGAGATCGTCGAGGCAGGTGACAAGGTTCTCTGCTTCACCCAGTACGCCGAGTTCGGCCAGCTCCTGCAGGCTTACCTGGCTGCCAGGCTGGGCTGCGCGGTGCACTTCCTGCACGGTGGCACGACGAAGAAGCGGCGGGACGAACTGGTCAGTGACTTCCAGGGCAGCACCGACCCGGCGGTGTTCCTGCTGTCGCTGAAGGCGGGCGGCACCGGTCTGAACCTGACCGCGGCTAATCACGTCATCCATGTCGACCGGTGGTGGAACCCAGCCGTCGAGGACCAGGCCACCGACCGCGCCTTCCGTATTGGGCAGCGTCGTGACGTACAGGTCCGCAAGTTCGTCTGCGTGGGCACGGTCGAGGAGCGGATCGACGCGATGATCGAGGAGAAGAAGGCGCTGGCGCAGGCGATCGTCGGAACCGGCGAGAGCTGGCTGACCGAGCTGTCGGTCGCCGACCTTCGCCGCGTCATTGAGCTTGCCCCCGAAGCGGTGTCCCAATGACCGGCTGGGATGGCGAGCGCTACCCGCCGACCAGGCCGCGAAAGGCCGCGGGCGGGATCAAGGCGCGCAGCAAGCGCGGCTCCATCGGCGAGCAGTGGTGGTCGCGCCGGTTCATCGACGTGCTCGAGTCGTTCGGCATGCAGAGCCGGCTGACCAGGGGGCGCAACTACGCCCGCGCCGGGCAGGTACTGGGGTTCGAGATTTCCGCCGGCACCGTGGCGGCGCAGGTGCAGGGCTCCCGAGTGCGGCCGTACCAGGCGCGCCTGCAGGTGCGGCCGCTGTCCCCCCGGCAGTGGCAGCGGGTAGAGGAAGCGCTGGCGGAACGTGCCCTATTCCGGGCCAGGCTGCTGGCCGGCGAGATGCCCGCCGAGATCGAGCAGGTCTTCGCCGACTGCGGCACGCCCCTGTTCCCGCAGGCCGCCGTCGATCTGGACATGACCTGCTCCTGCCCGGACTGGGAAGTGCCCTGCAAGCACCTCGCGGCCGTCTGCTACGTGCTGGCGGAGGCGTTCGACGACGACCCGTTCGCGATGCTCGCATGGCGGGGGAAGAGCCGGGCGGACCTGCTGGCCGCACTACGCCTGCTGACCGGTCGCGGCCAGGCCGTGGACGGTAGCCGGCCGGTCATCGATGTAGCCGACCGGCCGCTAGCCGAGTGCACGGCGGGATTCTGGTCGACGCCGCTCAGCCCGGCCCGGCTGCGGGCACTGCCGCCCGCCGCCGCCGCGCCGGCGGACCTGCTGCTGCGCAGCTTCGAGCCGCCGTTGATTCAGGTGCGGGGCCAGGACCTGGTGTCGCTGCTCCGGCCTGCCTACCAGCTGATGGCGGGCGAGCAAGACCATCCGCTGGCAGCTTCCGAGAACATCGAGCGACCCCGCGGAAACTAACGCGAAACTAGCTCCCGTCCGCGTAATGGCAGCGAAACATGAGGTGAGGAGCGCCCGTTCCCGCTCGACCTGATCCCGCGCATCATCGACGCGGCGGGTATCTACCACGGCGCTCCAAGCCGCACCATGGAGGTCACCCTTACGCTGTCCCGGCTGGCCTGAGCGCCGCGCTGGGCACCTGCGGGCGAGCATGACGGGAACGGCGAGGGCATGGTGGCCGGGCCTGATTAGATGACTGAATGCTGATCAGGGACGCACACCAGGACGAGTTTGCTGAAGTCGGCGATATCCGGGTTGGCGCCTACCTGGCCGATGGTTTCCTGTCGGCTGACTCTGGCTACGCCCCGCACCTGCGGGAGCTTGGCGCGGACGGGGCCGGCGATGTGCTGGTGGCCGTCGGTACCGGCGGCCAGCTGATCGGCACCGTGATGCTGCTGCCCTGGCCGCAGGGCGGGAACCTGGTCAAGGCGCCCGGTGAGGCCGAGATCCGCGCGCTTGCCGTTCGGCCGGAGGCGCGCGGCACAGGCGTGGGCAGGGCGCTGGTGACTGCGGTGCTGGCCCGGGCGAGCCGCCTGGGCGTCTGCGATCTGCTGCTGCTCACTCAGCCCGAGATGAAGGCCGCGCATCGGTTGTACGAGGAAGTGGGCTTTACCAGGCTCCCCGACCGGGACTGGTCACCAGAGCCCGGCATCAACCTGCTGGCCTATGGGCTGCTGCTGCAGTCAGCGTAGGGTCGAGCAGCAGCAAGTTCTCGTCGCATGCGAAGGAGCTGCGTGGTGGGGGAGACACAATCCGAGGTGCCGGCCGCAGGCGTGCCAGACGGCGCCTGGCTGCTCGACGTGCGCGAGGACGACGAGTGGATCGCCGGCCACGCTCCGGGCGCCCGGCACGTTCCGCTTGGCCAGCTTGCCGCGCGGGTCGCCGAGATACCGCCGGACCAGGACATCTACGTGATCTGCCGGTCCGGCCATCGATCCGGGCGCGCAGCCCAGGCGCTGGCAGGCGCGGGCTGGACGGCGATCAACGTGGCCGGCGGGATGCAGGACTGGGCGGGAGCGGGCCGGCCGATGATCGGCGAGACCGGGGGCGAGCCTTTCGTCGCCTGAGCTGGTCCGATCCCCCCGAGCGGCGCTCGGGTCAGCTGGTCTGCCGGCCAAGCGGATAGCGCAGGCCAATCATGGGGGCGAGGTCAGACAGCATCAGCTCGAACATGGGCGAGGCGTCATCGAGCGCGAACCGCATGTGCCCGAAGGCTTCCAGGCTCACCGTCCCGTACAGCAGCACCCAGCAGCGCAGGAACGTCTGGAGGGCGCCAAGCGGCAGGTCGGCGCTGACGAGCTCCCGGTAGCGCGCCAGCTGCTCACGCAGCAGCGGCTGGATGTCATCGTCGGCCGGGATGGGGAACGGACGCCGCTGGTACAGGTCTCCGAACAAGTCGAGGAACACCTGGCCGAACCGGTAGCCGCAGTCGATGGTCGGGTCCTGATGCATCTCATGCAGCACCTCCAGGCCGGGCAGCGGGCTGCCGAAGATCATGCTGAACTCGGCCACGTGGTCCAGCGCCCAGGCGCGGAACGCTTGGCAGCCGGCGATCAGCTTGACCGCCATGATCTCCGCGCCGGTGAGGTCAGGGCTGGCCGCTTCGGCTGCTGCCTTGATCGCATCCCGCACGTGGTCGGAGATCTCATTGAAGATGCTCGCGACGACGTGTCTGAGCAATTCCTCGTGGCTGTCGAAGTACCGGTACAACGCCGGCGCCGTCATGCCCATGTCGCGGGCGATCGCACGCAGCGAGACGGCGGTTACGCCCTGCTCTACCAGTAGCCGTCGCGCCGTTTCGATAATCTCCTGCGTGGTCGCGGCCCGGACGCGATCCCGCCTGGTTGGCGCCTGGACCATGCTCATCTGCCCTCTAGCTCCCTCGGCGGCGTTAGCCCCCTTGACGAGAGTTAACTCCGTATGCCAAGTTTACATCGTAAAGCATTTACGTCGTTAACCCAAGCAATGATCGCTAACGAGTCTAGCCGCGGAGAATGCCATGTTCGAGGCCTGGGGACGAATGCTCTTCCGGAACAGACGGCTTGTGCTCGCACTCGCGGGTCTGGGCGTCGTGGTCGCGGCCATCTGGGGGACTGGCGTGTTCAGCGCGCTCCAGTCGGCTGGCGGCTTCGCGCCGCCCAACAGCCAGAGCCAGCATGAGGCCAACCTGTCCGCGCGAACCTTCGGGCGCGGCGCGGGTGACGCCGTAGTGCTGTACACGAGCAAGACCGCCACAGTGCGGTCGGCCGCCTACCGGTCGGCTGTGACCAGATCGCTCGGGCGGCTGCCGCGCGACCGCGTCATCGCCGCGCAGACCTACTGGTCGACCGGGTCGCCGCGATTCGCGAGCGCCAGCGGCAAGGTTAGCTACGCGCTCTTGGTGCTGGCTGGCAACACCGACGCGGCCCGGATCAAGAACTTCAACGCGATCAAGGGCGACCTCGGCGCACCGGGCCTGACCGTGCAGGTCGGCGGCCAGATACCGACCGAAGCCGCGATCAACAAAGAGGTTACCAGCGACATCGGCCGGGCGGAGGGAATCTCGATGCCGGTCCTGCTGATACTGCTGGCGGTCATCTTCGGCAGCCTGGCGGCAGCCAGCCTGCCACTCGCCGTCGGCGCAATCGGCATCATCGGCTCATTCGCCGCGCTCCGGTTGCTGACGCTCGTCACCCCGGTATCGATCTACTCCATCAACATCACCACGATCCTGGGGCTCGGCCTGGCCATCGATTACGGGCTGTTCATGGTCGGCCGGTTCCGCGAGGAACTGCGCCGGCAACCCACGGTGGAGGACGCGCTGGCCCGGACGATAGCGACGGCGGGCCGCACGGTCGCGGTGTCCGGCGTAACCGTCGCCGTGGCCCTCGCCAGCCTGATGCTGTTCCCGGAAGTCTTCCTCCGCTCGATGGGCTACGGCGGCGTGGCGACCGTGCTGGTCGACATGCTGGCCGCCCTGACTGTGCTGCCCGCGCTGCTGGCCGTGCTGGGCCCGCGAGTGAACGCGCTGCGGGTGCGCAAATCCGTGCGCCGGCCACGGCCCGAAGAGGCCGCGGGCGGCTGGTACCGGCTCGCCCGTAGCGTGATGCGCAGGCCGGCCGTCTTTGTCGTCGTCATCGTCGTGCTGCTGCTCACGCTTGGCATGCCGTTCCTCAAGGTCACCTGGGGCGGCACGGACGCACGCGCGCTGCCCGCCGCGGCCGCGCCCCGTCAGGTCACCCAGACATTGGCCCGCGACTTCCCCGGTAACGTGACCGCTCCGATCGAGTCTCTCGTCCGGTTCGCCGGCCAGGTTGGCGGATCGCGAGCCATCCAGAGCCAGCTCGCTGGGTATGCCGGCCGGCTGGACCGGGTCGCAGGCGTGACCGGCGCGCAGGTAACCGGGGTCCGCGGTGACATTGCCCGGATTGACCTGACCTACCAGCCGGATCCGCTGTCCGCAGCGGCGCGGCAGATCGTCCAGCGGGTGCGCGCGGTCGCGCCACCGCGGGATGCGAACAACTTTGTTGGCGGCCAGACGGCCCAACTGGTGGACGAGCTAGGCAGCCTGTCCGCCACGCTGCCGTGGATGGCGCTGGTGATGGCGGCAGCGACGTTCGTGCTGCTGTTCCTCGCGTTCGGCTCGGTCGTCCTGCCGGTCAAGGCCATCGTGATGAACTTGCTCTCGCTGGCGGCCACGTTCGGGGTGGTGGTCTGGATCTTCCAGCAGGGGCACCTGTCCGGTCTGCTGCAGTTCTCGCCCACCGGCACGCTGGACCCGACGATGCCGATCCTGATGCTGGCGATCATTTTCGGCTTGTCCATGGACTACGAGGTTTTCCTGCTGTCGCGGGTCCGCGAGCGGTATGACGTGACCGGCAATAACACCGAGTCCGTCGCCAGCGGCCTGCAGCGCACCGGCGGCGTGATCACCAGCGCTGCGCTGCTGCTGGTGATCGTGATAGGCGCGTTCTCTGCTTCCGGCATCACGTTCATCAAGCTCATGGGCGTGGGCATGATCGTGGCGCTGATCGTGGATGCCTCGATCGTGCGAGTCATGCTGGTGCCGGCGACGATGCGGCTGCTTGGCAGCGCGAACTGGTGGGCGCCCGGTCCGCTGCGGCGGCTGTACGCGCGTTACGGCATCCGCGAGGGTGACGGCACCAGCGAGCAACCCAAGGCAGCGCCCGTCCCGGCCACCGACCGCTCGGTCCGGGCGTGACTGGCGGGGCCCCGTTACCGTCCTGACGATGGCACCGCCTGGCCTCGGAAATGGTGGCATGCTTCCCACCGGGGACACCGCTCCCCAGGCACCCCGAAAGGCCACCTGTTCGGGGCGCAGTAAGCGAGACGACGCGGGAGGCGCAGCGATGTCGTTCCAGGGCTGGCCGGAGGAGGCGCTGGAGTTCTATGAGGGCCTGGCGGCCGACAACTCAAAGACCTATTGGCTCGCGCACAAGGATGTCTACGACAACCGCGTGCTGCTGCCGATGAGCGAGCTGATGGCTGAGCTTGAGCCGGTGCACGGCGAATCCAAGATCTTCCGGCCGTATCGTGACGTCCGGTTCAGCAAGGACAAGTCGCCGTACAAGACGGCCATCGGCGCGCGTGTCGGGCCAGCCTACGTTCAGCTCTCGGCCGATGGCCTGGCAGCCGGCAGCGGCAGTTACGGGATGGCGGCCGATCAGCTCGAACGGTACCGCCAGGCCGTCGCTGCCGAGTCCAGCGGCGCGGACCTCGAGCAGATTGTCGCCGCGATCCGCAAGCAAGACATCGAAGTGCATGGCCGGGACGTGCTCAAATCCGCGCCCCGTGGCTATCCGGCCGAGCACCCGCGGATCGAGTTGCTCCGGTACAAGGGCCTGGTGGCCTGGAAACAGTGGCCGGTCGAGCCCTGGCTAGCCACCGCTGCCGCCCGGCAGCGGATCACTGACTTCATTGCCGCCGCGCAGCCACTCAACGACTGGCTCTCCCGGCACGTCGGGTCGGCGTAGCCAATGCGCTGGCATGATCAAGACGGCAGGCTGAGCCGACTGCTGACGGCTAGGCGCCCTCGGCGGGTACCTCGTTCATCAGATCTGCCGAGGTCTCCATGCCAGCCCGCCAGACCGACCGTGCGATGATCTTGCGCGGGTCCACCCTGTGCTTGTACTTGGCCGCGATGTGAGTGATCTCCTCCAGCAGGCCCTCCGACAGCGTCGTCGGCTTGAGGCCCAGCGCCAGGAACTGGTCGTTGCGCACGCTGAGTTCGTTCTCGTCGGCCTCACGCCTCGGGTTGGGCAGGTAGGCAACCTCGGTACCGGTCATGTCGCTGATCATCTTGGCCAGGTCTTGGACCCGGTAGGTCTCCGTGACCTGGTTCAGGACCATTGGCTGCGAGCCTGCCTGCGGCGGGTTGTTGAGCGCGATCTCGATGCACCGAACCGTGTCGCGGATGTGGATGAACGCGCGGGTCTGCCCGCCAGTGCCGTGCACGGTGAGCGGGTGGCCGATAGCTGACTGCATCAGGAACCGGTTCAGCACGGTGCCGTAGTCACCGTCATAGTCGAACCGGTTAACGAGCCGCTCGTCCCTCGCGGTCTGGTCGGTCTGGGTTCCCCACACGATGCCCTGGTGCAGGTCGGTGATCCGCAGCGCGTCGTTCTTGGCGTAGAACGAGAACAGCAGCTGGTCGAGGGTCTTGGTCAGGTGGTAAACCGAACCCGGGTTGGCCGGGTGCAAGATCTCACGCTCCAGCTCCCCGTCCGGGGTGGTGACCTTGACGGTCAGGTAGCCCTCGGGAATCGGGGCGCTGCCCGACCAGCCGTAGCCGTAGACGCCCATGGTGCCCAGGTGCACCAGGGAAGCGTCGACACCGGTGGCGACAAGCGCGGTCAGCAGGTTGTGCGTGCCACGGACATTGTTATCCACGGTGTAGCGCTTGGTCTTCTCGGTCCGCATCGAGTACGGGGCCGCGCGCTGCTCGGCGAAGTGCACGATCGCGTCCGGCCGGATGTCCAGCAGCACCGCGACGAGCCGGTCGTACTCGGTCGCCAGATTCAGGTTGACGAAGCCGATCTCGCGACCGGACACCTCCTTCCACGCGCGCAGCCGCTCGCCGATCGGCCGTATCGGCGTGAGCGAGTCCACCTCAAGCTCGACGTCGATATTCCGGCGGCTCAGGTTGTCGACGATGGTGATGTCATGACCCTGATCGGACAAGTACAGCGACGTGGGCCAGCCACAGAAGCCGTCGCCGCCGAGGACCAGAACGCGCATAGGTGCTCCAAAGTTTGCTCTACCGCTCGAACAACGCCGGTGACTGGAGGCCGTGCGTCGGGAGTTCGTCTTCCTGGCTCTCAACGATGGCGTCCGTGGCAGTGTACCGGCCGATATTCCCCGCGATGGTCAGTTCGTGCCCACATGTGAGCGGGCTGACACTAGGAACTTCTGCCTATCGCTGATCCAAGCCCGGCCCGCTCGCGAGCATGAGCTTTCCCTCCAGCATGACGTGCAAGCGCCCGCCAGGCTAGGAGGAACAGCGTATTGCCAGCGCCTGATGAGTGTAGCTCCCACCGCAAATCTGCACTCTTCCGCGCAGATGCGCAGGGAAGGATAGGGATATGGCAGACCGGCTTCGCGGCTCGACGAGCCCGTATCTCCTCCAGCACGCCGACAACCCGGTGGACTGGTGGCCGTGGTCGGACCAGGCATTTGCCGCCGCCGCCGACCGCGGCGTGCCGGTGCTCCTGTCGGTCGGTTACTCGGCATGTCACTGGTGCCACGTGATGGCGCACGAGTCATTCGAGGACGCGCAGACCGCGGCGATCATGAATGAGCACCTGGTCTCGATCAAGGTCGACCGGGAGGAGCGGCCGGACGTCGACAGCGTCTACATGACCGCTACCCAGGCGATGACCGGGCAGGGCGGCTGGCCGATGACAGTGTTCATGACGCCGGAGCGCGAGCCGTTCTTCTGCGGCACGTATTTCCCGCGCAGTCAGTTCCAGCGCCTCGTGCTCGGTGTCGCACAAGCCTGGCGGGAAAACCGGGCGCAGGTCGCCGACCAGGCGCGCCAGATCGCGGCCGCCCTGACCGAGCGTGCCGGTGCGCCGGTCCCTGCCGGGCTGGAGGGTAACGGCGACCAGGAGAGCTGGCTCAGCCGGGCCTGCGAGGCCGGCGTGGCGACGCTCGCGCGCGAGTACGACGCCAGCCGGGGCGGATTTGGCGGTGCACCCAAGTTCCCGCCGTCCATGGTGCTCGAGTTCTTGCTCAGGCACGCTGAGCGGACTAACGGCTACAGCAGTGAGCAGGCCCTGGCGATGGCCGAGGGGACGGCCGGGGCAATGGCCCGGGGCGGCATTTACGACCAGCTGGCGGGCGGATTCGCCCGGTACAGCGTGGACGCGGACTGGGTGGTCCCGCATTTCGAGAAGATGCTCTACGACAACGCGCTGCTGGCAAGGGTCTACGCGCATCTGTGGCGGCGCACTGGCAGCCCGCTGGCCGGCCGCGTCGCGGTGCAGACCTGCGAGTGGCTGATGGCCGAGCTGCAGACCCCCGAGGGCGGCTTCGCCTCGGCTCTCGACGCCGACAGCGACGGCGCAGAGGGCGCGTTCTACGTGTGGACGCCTGATCAGCTCACCGCCGCGGCGGGGGAGGCGGATGGCCGCCGCGCTGCCCGGATCTTCGGCGCTACCGCTGCCGGGACCTTCGAGCACGGCGCGTCCGTCCTCCAGCTACCCGAAGACCCGCCCGGCGCGGCCGAGTTCGCCCGGCTCCGCGGCGCCCTGCTGGCGGCTCGTGCCCGCCGGACTCGGCCGGGCCGCGATGACAAGGTCGTTGCTGCCTGGAACGGGCTCGCCATCGCCGCGCTGGCCGAGGCCGGCCTGCTCTTTGACCGGGCCGACTTCATCGCGGCCGCCATAGCCGCTGCCAGCCTGCTGGACCGGGTGCACCTCAGGGGCGGCCGGCTCGACCGCACTTCCAGGGGCGGACGGGCGTCCGGCACCGCTGGCGTGCTTGACGACTACGGCTGCGTCGCGGCGGGGTTCATCGCCCTGGCCGGGGTCACGACCGCCGATGAGGCCGGCCCGGCGCCGCGCTGGCTCGCCCTGGCCGGTGAGCTGCTGGACACGGTACTGGCCCGTTTCGGCACCGGGACTGGGGGCTTCTACGACACGGCCGACGATAGCGAGCGACTGATCTACCGGCCCTCGGACATCGCGGACGGACCCAGCCCTTCGGGTACGTTCGCGGTCGCGGACGCGCTGCTCAGCTACGCGGCGCTAACCGGTTCGCCGGTCTACCGGGCAGCAGCGCTCGAAGCTTTGAACGGGCTGCCGGAGCTGGCGGCGAGGTACCCGCGCGCGGCCGGGTGGGGCCTCGCGGTGGCCGAGGCGGCGCTGTCCGGGCCGGTGGAGATCGCGATCGCGGGAGCACCCGGCCCGGCGCGCGCCGCGTTGCACCAGACCGCGCTTCAGGCTGCGCCGCCAGGCGCGGTCATCGCCTGCGGGGACGGCACGAATCAGGGAATCCCACTGCTGGCCGGCCGCACGCCGGCACCAGACGGGCCGGCCGCCTATGTCTGTCGCGACTTCGCCTGCCGGGCACCGGTCACCGAGCCCGCTCAGCTCCGTGCCGCGCTGACGTGACCCTGTGAGCGGACCGCGCCGCCCTGTGGTTTACCAGCGATATGGCAGAAGTTTGCCAAACGTTCCCCATGGATCCAAGCTCATGAGAATCCCTTATAGCAAGATAGGGATTTCCTGGGTATAGACGCATGTGCGATGTACGTGCATCGTGTTACGGGAGCCAGCAAGCCGGGCGGCTGCGGCCTGAGGGGAGTGCCTTGCGCGACGGACATCGCCGCGGCCTGCGCGCCAGTCTGTGGGGCGCGGTTGCTGTGGGCGTCGCCGTCAGCCTGTCGCCCAAAGTCGGCATCCCATTCGGGCCTGTCGGGCACTCAGCCGCGCCAGCTGCGGTCGGCCACGGCGCGGTCGCACGGCCGGACCAGGCCGCAGGGCCGGACCAGGCCGCAGGGCCGGACCAGGTCGCAGCTTCCGCGGCGCTGATCCGGGCAGCCGCTGCGCCGGACAAGCCGGCCGGGTCACACCCGATATCGGCCGCGGGCATCGCTGCCGTGCTCGGGCCTGGCGGCAAGAACCTGACCGGCCGTCACGGGAACGCCGTTACCCAGGCACGCTCGGTCATTCATTACCTAGGCCAGACCGAAGCCAGCGCGGCCCAGGAAGCCGGCGTGTTCCTGCCGTCCGGGCCGACCGCTCGCGGCAGCCAGGCATCCAAGGCCGGCCAGCCGCACCGCACCAGCGGCGCCTACGTACCCGTCGCCGAGCGCACCGGCCGGGCGGGCCCAACCGGGCCGCGGATCGGGCGGCTGCGTACCCTGCGGCCAGCGGACCTGCTCGTAATCGCGCCGACGACGCTGCCCGTTGCCTCGCTCGCCGCGATCAGGCGGCTGCCCGGGGTCGCCGCCGCTGACGCGCTGGACGCGGCCAGGCTCAAGGTCAACGGCAGGGCCATCGCCGTCCTCGGCGTCAGTCCGGCCGCGTTCCGCGAGTTCGCCGCTGCGCCGACGGCCAGGGCGACGGCGCTATGGCAGAACGTGGCCGACGGAGGCATCGCGGTCTCGTACCTGATGGGCAAGCAGGAGAAGCTCCCGCTCGGCGGGACCGTAAAGGTCGCCGGCGGCCGAACCGAGGAACTCGTGGTCGGCGGATACGGCACCGTCGGCATCAGCGGCGTCGACGCCGTCGTGTCCGACTCGGTGGCTCGCTCTCTCGGCATGCCAGCGGGGAACGCCATCGTCATCAGCGCGCCGGACGCCCGCCTTACTGAGCTGATGCGCAAGGTCAAGGCCGTCATCCCGGCGAAGGCGTCGGTCGCGCCACTGGTGGCGCAGGCACCCGAACGCGGTCTGCCAGCGACCGCAGGCTACGCCGGAGCGATCGGCGTGACCTCATCTGGCGGCCCCGCGATGACCGTGGCGCAGACCGAGGCGTTCCTGACCGCGGCGCTCAGCCGGGTGGGCAAGGCCTATGTGTGGGGCGGCAACGGCCCAGACGTCTTCGACTGCTCCGGCCTGGTGCAATGGTCGATGCGGCAGGCAGGCATCATCGTGCCGCGGGTCGCGGTCAACCAGGCACAATCTGGGCCCCGCGTCCCGGTGGCCGACCTAGAGCCCGGCGACCTGCTCTTCTACCACACCGACCCGACAGCACCCACCTACATCTCGCACGTCGCCATCTACCTAGGGCATGGCCTGATGCTGCAGGCACCCGAACCGGGCATGGACGTCCAGATCGTGCCGGCCATCTTCGGGTCGGGTTTCGCAGGGGCGGTGCGGGTGTATCCGCGCATCGCGGCCGCCGTCGCCGCCATCTCTCCCAGCTGACGCGCTCGCCGGGGCCTCCTGATCGGCTGCCCCACGGTGCCAGCCACGTCATGTCGGTTGCAGCGAGCCCGGCGGAGGATTTGGCATGATTTGTGGCAACTAAGCCAACAGGGTGCCGATGTCATCGTCAACGCCCTCCGTGTTGCGCGCAGCGCTTGCACCATCGCGCCGTGAGTGTAATCATGATTACATGACTACTAAGAATTCGGACTCGGACGCCGCGAGCCGCGGCGGTGGCGAGGAAACGCTACGCGGCTGGTTTGCCGGGCGGCTGCCCGCGGGCTGGTTCACCGCGGCCCCGGAGATCAACGTCGACCGCGAGGAAATCACGATTGTCGGCGTGCTCGCCGATCCGGAGACATCGCCTGGCGCGACCGAGGCCGAGGTAGCGGCGGCGGCCGAGGGGCGCAGTCGCAGGTTCCGCGAGGAGACCCGAGAGCACCGGATAGAGATCGCCCGGGAGGCCGAGCACAGCTTCGGTCGCAAGGTTTCCTGGGGCGTGGAGTGCGGCGGCCGCAGGGTGATGTTCACCACGTTTTCGCTGCCGGTGATGACCCGGCTCCGCCAGGCCGAGCGGCAGGTGCTCGACACCCTTGTCGACGCCGGCGTGGCTCGCAGTCGCAGCGACGCGCTCGGCTGGTGCGTCCGCCTGGTGGGCGAGCACTCAAGTACCTGGCTGACCGAGCTCAGGGATGCGCTGCGCAAGGTCGAGCAGGTCAGAGCGGAGGGACCGGGCTAGAACCGACCCGGCAAGCGGGTTGGCGCGGGCGCGCAAGGCTGGCGCCCGCGCCGCTTTGCATGCTGAGGGGAACGGGGCCGGTCGAGGCTGACTGCCGCCCGAAGAGGCTGCGGAGCCGTGCGAAAGCCGTCAACGAGCGAAAGTCTTACGACCGCGGCGCGCCACGACGACAGTTCTTGCGCAAATGATGGGCCGGACCTGGCCGAATTGATCCGGTCATGCCGGGGTACACTCCCCAAATCCCGCATCTTTTGAGGAGGACCCGTCGTGGCGAATGAGGTGAACGCGGCCTCGGTGGGCGGGGACCCGACCTGCACCCTTCAGGCAACTCTCGACGATGCTGGGCTAAAGAACCCATCGGTGCGCGAGTACGTGCGCTACTGGGCCGAGCTTACCGGCGTCAGCCGCGTTGAAGTAGTCGGCGCATCCGACGATGCCCGCCTCATCCGCGAATCGCTCGCGGCCGGCGAGATCCTTCCGGCGGGGGAGGGACGGTATTACGCGCGCAGTTACGTCAAGGACACCGCCCGCTCCGAGGAGCGCACCGTGGTGGCCACGGCTAATCCGGCGGATAAGGGCGTTTACAACAACTGGCGCCTCTCGAGCGAGATGCGGCCCGTCCTCACCGCACGCATGCGCGGTGCGTCAGCCGACAAGACCATGTACGTCATCCCGTACCTGATGGCCCCGCCCGGCTCACCGCTTGAGCCCTACGCCGCCGGCGTTGAGCTCACCGACCACCGCACGGTCGCGCTGCACATGATCCGGATGGCGCGTTGCGGCGTAGAGCACGTGAACAACCTCGCCGAGCCGGACATGTTCGTGCGCGGCGTGCACGTCACCGGCGACCTGGCAAACCTCGGCCAGGGCACACCCGACGACCAGCGCTACTTCGTTACCTTTGCCGACGAGCGAACGATTCTGCACTTCGGCTCCTCCTACGGAGGCAACGCGCTGCTCGGGAAGATCGCACACGGCTTGCGGCAGGCAGCCTACGACGGCTGGGCGTCAAGGGAGTTCCTCGCGGAGCAGTTCATGCTCATCGGCATCACGGACAAGCAGGCGGGCCGCACGTGGCATGTCTGCGGCGGGTTCCCCAGCGCGTCCGGTAAGACCAACCTGGCCATGATGCTTGCCCCCGACAGCCTCGGGGACCGCTATCACGTCGAGTTCTACGGCGACGACATCGCGTGGCTGCGCGTGGATCCCGACGACGGCAAGATCTACGCTATTAATCCGGAGTTCGGCGTCTTCGGAGTCGCCAAGGACACCAACGAGGTGACCAACCCAACGGCCCTTGGCTCGGTCGCCACCGGCACGAAGGTTTTGTTCACGAACGTCGCTTACAACGAGAACACCCACGAAGTGTGGTGGGAAGGACGGACGCCGCAGCCGCCCGCCGACGTCACCGGCTGGCGGGACTGGACCGGCCGGCTGATCTCGGATCGCCCCGACACCGATCTGGGCAAGCCCTGGGCACACCCGAACAGCCGGTTCACGACGTCGCTGACCAACGTGCCGAATATCGCCCGGGACTTCGAGAAGCCCCAAGGCGTCCCGATCGACGCGATCATCTTCGGCGGCCGTACCCGTGACCGGGAGCCACTGATCCGCGCTATCACAGACCTCGCCGAAGGCGTCTATGACGGCCTCACGCTGGGCGCCGAGGCGACATTCGCGGCCGAGGGGGTGGATGGCCAGCTGCGCTACGACCCCATGTCGATGCGCCCGTTCATGTCCTACCCCGAGGGCGCCTACGCGGCCCACTGGCTCCGCATTATCGGCGCCGCCACTGCCAGGCCCATCTTCGCCCACGTCAACTGGTTCCAGCGCGATCCCGATGACGGTCACTTCCTGTGGCCTGGGTACCGCGACAACCTTCGCCCGCTGCTGTGGCTGCTGAAGCTCAAGGACGGCGAAGTCCAGGGCCGGCAAACCCCTGTCGGTATCGTCCCGACGAGGGCGGAACTCGACCTCGAGGGCGTGGACATCAGTGCCCGGGATCTGGACAAGATCCTCAGCATCGACGCCGCGCGCTGGCGGCACGAAATGGAACGTCGCGAGCAGCTCCTCGCCCAGTTCAGCGACCTGCCCGAGGAGATATGGGCAGCCCACCGGCGGGTCGCCGGAGCATTCGCGGCCGGAGCTGACTGAGCCCCGGCGCCGCGGACGGGATCCGCGGCGTGGGGGGTGTCGCTTTCGAACTCGAAGATGTTAACGTTCCGTTATGGGGGCACTACGCTGCGTTGATGGTTCTGTGCTGTCCGTCGAGGCCGTCGACTGCCGCGACCGGGCTGGCCAGCCATACGAGATCACGCTGAGGCTGGCTAGGGACTCGGTGCCGTTCGGCGCTGTCGGCCAGCGCTGCGGGTACCAGCTATCCCAACTGGCGCAACGGATCAGCGAGGCTCGCCGCGATCCGGGCCTCGCCGCCGAATGGCCAGACCCAGATGACAGGTTTCCGTCCCACCCGGTCGCCTCGATGTCCGGTGATCATGAGTATTTCGCGCTCCGCTCGCGCGATCGTGCCGACCTGCCGGGTACTGGCGAGCTGCGGTGCGTGCTGCGGTCAAGCGCAGTCTGGGTGGGTGAGTGCGCCGGCACGGGCCTGCACGCCCAGGCAGGCCACCGCGTCCTGCCTGATCAGCGCGCGCTGCCTGGTCAGCAGGGCCTGCCTGGTCAGCGTGCCTGGCCGGCGATGCGGCCGGCTGGTGGTCACGGTCGCTGGCGGCTGACCAGGCGGGCCGTGATCGAGGCCTGGGGAACGACCGGCGTCGGAGTTCGCGCTGTCCTGACTTCGGCTGAACTGGTGGCATTCTTGGATACGGTTCTCAGTGAGCCAGTCGACATGTCCCCGGCGGCGCAGTCCGCTCAAGGGGTCGTCCCGGCCGGTGACGGACTGGTCGGCCAGTCAGCCGGACGACAGCCTGGCGGCGAGACAGCGCCGCTGTGGCGGCAGCGAGGAAGGGTGCCGGATGGGATTGCGAGGTCTCGTCTACCGGCTATACGAGCGCAGGCTCGAGGCGTCACTAACGCCTCAGGCGATTCCCCGTCACGTTGGGGTGATGTGCGACGGTAATCGCCGGTGGGCTAGGTCGGCAGGTCTAGCCGACGTCAGCAGCGGCCATCAGGCCGGTGCCGACAAGATTTTCGAGCTACTCGAGTGGTGCCAGGAATCCGGCGTCGAGGTAGTTACCCTGTGGCTGCTGTCTACCGACAACCTCGCAAGGCCGTCCACCGAGCTGGAACCACTGCTGCGCATCATCGAGGACACGGTCCGGGAGCTGGTTGCGCAGGAATGGCACGTCAAGCCGGTCGGAGCGCTGGACTTGCTGCCGGCCGACACCGCGCAGGTGCTGAAAGACGCGGCTGAGGCGACGGCCGGAACTAGCGGCTTGCTTGTCAACGTCGCCGTCGGCTATGGCGGCCGCCGCGAAATCGCCGACGCGGTCCGCTCGCTGCTGCAGGACCACGCCACCCGCGGCACCACGATCGAGGAGCTAGCCGAGATCCTGGATGTGGAACACATCGCCGAGCACCTGTACACGGCCGGGCAGCCGGACCCGGATCTGGTAATCCGCACCTCGGGCGAACAGCGCCTTGGTGGCTTCCTGCTGTGGCAAAGCGCCCACTCGGAGTTCTATTTCTGCGACGCTTACTGGCCGGCCTTCCGGCGTGTCGACTTCCTGCGTGCGTTGCGCTCCTATGGGGCCAGGCATCGCAGGTTCGGCGCGTGAACAGCTCGTTACGGTACTTTCCCCGGTCGCTTCACTTAGGTACGGTCGGAACTGACGGGCGGTGCCTGGCCGCCCGCCGGGAAGGCCCTCGAAATTCTCGAGCTTCGCGTCCTGGTACGCAGGCGAGACGAGCGAAGGGCCGGCGACCGGCCCATCGCTGGCCGGACCCGGTCCCGCCGACACGTCTGTGTCCGACCGCGGCGTCCCAGCGGCGCCCAGGGGAGAGCGAGTGGCCAATTCCTCCGTACGCCCATCCAGTCAAAGAGCTCCCTCGCAATCGGCTGCCGTGCAGCCTGCAACTGCGAGACCCGTCCGATCCCCTGCCACCGACTCGGCTGCTGCCGATTCGGCTGCGGCAGGCCCTGGCCAAGCCAGGCGGCGAGCGGAGTTCGCCAGCACGAGCCAGCCTCGCCGCACTTATGTTCTGGACACCAGCGTCCTGCTCGCCGACCCAGCGGCAATAGGCAGGTTCGCTGAGCACCGAGTGGTGCTGCCAGTTGTCGTGATCACTGAGCTTGAGGCCAAGCGGCACCATCCCGAGCTTGGTTATTTCGCCCGCCAGGCACTTCGTTACCTCGACGACCTGCGCGTCGAGTACGGTCGGCTGGATGCAGACCTGCCGGTCGGTGACGCCGGGGGCAGTGTCCGGGTAGAGCTGAACCACTCAGATCCCGCGGTGCTGCCGGCCGGCTTCCGGCTAGGGGACAACGACACCAGGATCCTGTCCGTCGCGTGCAGCCTCGCGGCTGAAGGCGAGGCAGTGATCCTGGTGAGTAAGGACCTGCCGCTGCGGGTTAAGGCGGCCGCGGTCGGGCTGACTGCTCAGGAGTACCGGGCCGAGCTGCCGCCGGACTCTGGCTGGACCGGCATGGCCGAACTCGACGTGACCGCGGCGGAGATCGACGAGCTTTATGACAACGGCAGGCTCGAACTGGCCGCGGCCCGCGATCTGCCGTGCCACACCGGCCTGGTGCTGATGTCGGGGGTAGCCGGGGCAGGCAGCGCACTTGGCCGCGTTCAGCCGGATAAGTCGGTCAAGCTGGTGCGCGGCGACCGCGAGGCGTTCGGCCTGCGGGGCCGAAGCGCCGAGCAGCGAATCGCACTGGACGTCCTGCTCGACAACGAGGTGGGCATCGTCTCCCTGGGCGGCCGGGCGGGTACTGGCAAGTCCGCCCTCGCGCTCTGCGCTGGCCTGGAGGCGGTAATGGAGCGCCGCCAGCACCGCAAGCTCGTGGTCTTCAGGCCGCTGTACGCCGTGGGTGGCCAGGAGCTCGGCTATCTGCCGGGATCTGAGGCTGACAAGATGAACCCGTGGGCGCAGGCCGTCTTCGATACGCTGTCCGCGGTCACCTCCCAGGCCGTGATCGACGAGGTGATCGGACGGGAAATGCTGGAGGTCCTGCCGCTGACTCATATCCGCGGCCGGTCCCTTCATGATTCGTTCGTCGTGGTGGATGAGGCGCAGTCGCTGGAGCGCGGAGTGCTGCTGACCGTGCTGTCCAGGATCGGCGCCGGGTCCAGGGTGGTGCTGACCCATGACATCGCACAGCGCGACAACCTGCGGGTCGGCCGGCATGACGGCGTCGTCGCGGTCATCGAGAAGCTCAAGGGGCATCCGTTGTTCTCGCACGTGACGCTTGTGCGGTCCGAGCGATCGCCGATCGCGGCGCTGGTCACGGAGATGCTGGAGGACGCGACGCTGTAGCCAGCTGGAGCTGCTTGCCCGGTATCCTCCTGAGTGTTACGCGACTACGGGAAGGACCGCCGGCAGACATGGCCCGCAAGCCGTCACTGATCACCGTCGGCCGGGAACGGCATCCTTTCCGTTGCTCGGTGTGTCAGGGCAGACTGTTCAGGGACCGGGAGATCAAACTCAGCACCGTCGGCGCCGACTTGCTCAGGTTGGGTTGGGCCAACCAGTCTGTGACTGGCCTGGTCTGCGAGCAGTGCGGGTACGTACACATGTTCATGTCTGCAGCGATCCAGTTGTGGGATCCCGGCAAGTGAGCTGACTTTCTTAGGGCGCATCCAGGAGGGTCTGGGCGATGGCGATGTCGATCGGATAGGTGATTTTCAGGTTGCGCTCACTGCCTGTCACTGTTCGGATCGGTATCTGCGGCAGGTACCGCAGCACGATGCCGCAGTCGTCCGTGGCCGGCACCGAGGCAAACTCCTGGTCCGCCGCCGCCAGCTCGTAAGCCCGGCTGATGACCGACAGCCGGAAACCTTGCGGTGTCTGGCAGCGGGCGAGAGACTCGCGCGGCAGAGTCCGCTGGATGGTGCCGCCGGCAATCTCCACGATCGTGTCCGCGGAGGCAACCACTGTGCCCACCGCCTGCCATTCGTCCAGCGCGCTGATGCAGTCGGCGATGGTCTGCTGGTCGACTAGGGGCCTGGCTGCATCATGGAACAGAATCTTGCTGTCGGCGCCAGCCGATGGCTGCCCGTTGAGCCATTCGATAGCGCAGCGGGTGGACTCGGTCCGGCTAGCGCCGCCGATGATGAGGTCCGCGACCTTCGCGAAGCCGGTCACCTCTTTGCGGACCTGGTCCGCTACGTCGGCCGCGGTGACGACCAGGACGCTGTCAACGCCAGGGGCCAGGCTGAATGCTGCAACGCAGTGCGCGATGATGGTCCGGCCGGCCAGGCTGCGCAGTTGTTTGGGCAAGCTCCCGCCGAACCGGCTGCCTGTCCCGCCGGCCAGCACCACAGCAACCGTCCGCATGGCCGGACGATACCTCAGGCTCTAAGGCGCATCTGCCGGGCTGCTGCCTGCCGGTGCCACGCCGCGGCTACAGCCGGTCCCTGCAGCCTGATCGCAGCTGCTGACTGTACTCTAGGTAACACTCTGACTACTTAGTGTCTCAATCTGGCGGTCGATGCGGAGGACCAGATCGACGCTGGGCTTACCGGACAGGCGGACGACGAAGCCGCCGCCGGGGCTGCCGCGGGGGGCGCGGCTGCCCGGCAGCGCACACCGGGAGCTGCGCAGGTCCCGTCAGCGCAGCCCATCCGGCTGGATCCGGACCAGCCGGTCCTCGCCGAGCTGAGCCTGACCGAGCCAGCACCGTTGACCGAACCCGCACCGTCGACTCAGCCGGCACCGTCGACTCAGCCAGCAGCCGGAACGGCTGACGCCAGCCGGGCACCGCGGCCGCGGCGCAGGCGGCGGCCACGGGCTGATACGGCCCGGGCGGGCCAGCGGATACAGCGCCGGATGGCGCAGCCGAGAACCGGGCAGCGGACCCGCGCTGACCGCAGGACCGTGCGGACCGACACCGTGGGGCCGCCGCGAGATGCTGTGCAGCCAGCTAGGCCCGATGAGAGCTGGGTAGCGCCTTCGGGTGACGGCCCAGCGGCCGAGGCTGCCGGCCTGCCGCAGCCGGCCGACGGCCGGGGAGCCGCTGGGAACGATGGCTTGCCGGAGCTGGCGGATGGCCGGGGAACCGCTGCGGACGATGGCTTGCCGGAGCTGGCGGATGGCCGGGGAGCCGCTGCGGACGATGGCTTGCCGGAGCTGGCCGACGGCCGGGCAGCCGCCACGGACGACGGTTCGCCGGAGCCCGGGGGCGAGCTAGTGCCTGGTGCGGGCCCGCTAACACCGGGGAAGGGCCAGCTAACTGAAGGCGATGGCCCGAAAGTAAAGACGCCGCTGGGTGAGCTGGCCTGGTCCGACCTGGACCGGGCGGTGCGATCAGCCGAGCAGTGGGAGCCCGGCTCCTCGGCGCGGGTTAGCCAGCCCTCGGCGCGGACCAGGCAGCCGTGGGCGCGGGCCAGGCGACGCCGCGCGCACACCGAACCCCCAGCCGCTGGCGGTCTGCAGGCGCTGCTCGCCGGTGATGGGGCCGCCGTGGCCGACGGCCCCGAACTGGTGCCCGGCGAGGCGATCCTGCTGGACATCCGCCGGCGAGTGCTGGCTTGGGCGCACCGGCGATCTCTCGGGCTGAGTTCGGCTTGCGGCATCTCGATCGCGCTTGCGGCCTGTGCGGCGACCTGGTTGTCCGCGGGGAACAGGACCGACAACTTCCGTGGCGTGGCGGCGCTGGGCGCCGGCTACCTGGTTCTGCGCGCCGGAAAGAGCCTGGCCCGAACGGCGGACGCGCGCAGTCCCGCCCGCCAGTCCGCCGCCGACAGCAAGCACTGGCTCGCCGCGCTCGGCGCCTGCCTGTCCGAGTGCGCTGTTTATGCGGGCCTGGCCGCCGGCGCCGCAGCCGAACACTGGCCAGGCAGCTGGACCCTCGCAGTCGCGGTCCTCGGCCTGGTGAGCGTGCGGGACATGATGACGGCGTGCTCGAATCCACCTGGCCTTGGCGACCGCCCGGACGGCTCGGCCCAGGGCCTAGCCAGGGCAATCCTGACGATGCCGGCTGGCGGGCGAGTGCTGATCATTGTGCTGATAGCACCAGCCTGGGGCGCTCGGGTTGCCCTGTTTGCGCTGCTGAACTGGGCGATCATCTCGGTTGGCTACGGCATCGCGGGCCGGGCCATCCCCCGCCTGGAGCAGGATCCGGCACAGCTGGTCAGGCTGCGCGATGACGGTGCTATCGCGCGGACCCTCGGCGCCCTGGTCCGGGGCCAGCTGATGCCGCTGCCCCCAGCGATTCTGGGCGTGGCAGCCGTGGCCACCCTGGCGGGGCTCGGCCTGCACGGCCTGCCCAGCGTCCTGGTCGCCAGCCCGGCCATCGTCATGCTGCTGGCTGCACCGGGCTCAAGTAACCGCCATTCCGGCCGGTTCGACTGGCTGGTGCCGATATTGCTGTTGGGTGCCCAGATGATGTACGTGGCAGCCGCCGGACTGGCTACGCGCGTGCCTGGGCCGGTGATCTTCTCGCTTTGCAGCGCGCTGCTGCTGTGGTACGCCGACCTTGCTTTCCCGGGCAGGCCGGTGCTGCTAGCCCTGCCGCGGCAGCCGGGAGCTGACCTGGTCGAGCGCGGCACCGGCGTTGGCTGGGAAGGCCGGCTCTTGCTCGTAGGCGTAGCTGCGGCCCTCGGCGTCGCTACCTACGCCTACCTCGCGCTGACCGCCTACCTTGGCCTGCTGATCTGCGCGAAGGCCGTCACGAGCGGCCTCAAGGCCCCGGGATAAGCCTGGTTCAGAGCGGCCCGCCTACCTAATGCTGGACCGGGAACGTCTCTGCGGGCGTCAGCCGCCAGCCATAGACCTGGCCCACGTGGACCGTCGGCGGCCCGAACAGTGAGATCACGTAGGCCCATAGCTTGGTACCCGGCGTCATCACAGCCATCACCGCAGCCGGATCCTTGGCAGCCATGTCGGCCTGCACCTGGGCTATCGACGGCTTCGGTACCGGGTTACGGCCGGTGGCCAGCCAGTCGATGTACTCGCTGGTCTTGGTCTCCCCGGTCCGGCCGGCCCTGGACTTGCGGCCCTTCGCGCCCGGCGTGATGAAGTCACCGCCGACGATGGTGCCAGGCACCCCGGTCTCGGCCTGCCAGCGCAGCACCTGAGACGTGGCCGCCCATGGGTAGGGCACCAGCATCACCCGGGATGTATCGGTCAGGTGCAGATCCGCGTAGGTCGCTCGCCAGCCATACGGCAGCGGATTGGTGCCAGTCACGCCGTACGGGGTCGGGAACAGCGGCAGCAACGCCACGACCGCCGCGCCTGCGGCGATCTTGGCGCCGTTCTGCCAGTTCACGAACGGCTTCACGCCGGACCGGGCCAGGTCCAGCGCAAAGGCCAGGACCACGGCTGCGGCTGCATCGGCCAGTATGCACAGCCGGTCCGGCACCATGCCGCCGATGACGGGCAGATGCTCGAAGAAATGCCAGGGCAGCAGGAAGCCTGGCAGCGAATGGACGCCGGGCATGATGGGCCTGGAGCCCATGCCCAGCCACTCCAGCAGGATGCAGGTCAGGCCGGCTGCCCGGATCGCCACGTTGCGCCAGAAGTAGACGATGGCGGCCAGCAGCAAGATGATCAGCGGGATGCCCAGGTAGGCGAGGTACTCAGGGGACGGCTGGGTGTAGTGGTTCACGATGTAGGCCGTCCCGGAGGTGTGCAGCAGCTGCGCGTCTCCGGGCGTGATGAACGCGTACGGGAGCGTCCCGAGGTTCGTAAAGTGCCCGTTGTACAGGATGGTGACCGTAGCGGCGGCACCGTGCGCGGCGATGCCGTGGAACTGGACCCACAGCGCACGCCCGCAGAGGACCAGCGCGACGACTGCCGCGGTGCCAAGCCCGATAAGCGCAGGGGGGATGGCCGCGGCGATCGACCGTGGCCGGCTGATCGCCAGCACGATCAGGAAGATCACGGCCGCGATAATTGTGTCGACCAGCGTTTCCTCGGCGATGAAGACCTGGCCCGCGACGAACAGGCCCAGCCAGATTCCGTTACGCCACGCCCTGCCATCCCGAGTCACCAGCCGGAGCAGGCGATCGATGATCAGTGGCGGCAGCATGGCCAGGACCAGCGAGTAGTGCCCGATCCCCGAGTTGATCAGGGCCGGCGAAAAGCCGTACAGCGCGCCGCCCAGGGCCGCCGCGAGGATGCTGGCGTGCCAGTGGCGCAGTACGTAGAACATGCTGGCGGCCGAGCCGGCGAAGCCAATTACCAGCAGCGCGCTCAGGGCAGTCTGCGGGCCGAACAGCAGGGTGATCGGCGAAACCACTACCCCTGGCAGCAGGAACGACGTGTTCCACATCAAATTGACGCCGTGAGGGGCGTTCATCGTGGTGGTGATCAGGGCAGGCAGATGGAAATTATGCACTGCGTTCGCCGCGTAACGGACGAACCAGGTCGCCTGGTTGACGTCCGGCGCGTCGCCATCCTGCCGGCGGTTGGCCGGGTCGACCCACAGCCTGATGGTCAGGTAGAAAGCGCCGATCACGTAGCAGTAGATGGTGATGGCCTGGGGGCTCTTGGCCCAGGCCGCTATCCCCCGAGGCCGCGGCTCCGGTGACGACTCGACCACCTCCGTGGCAAGTCTGGTCACCGCTACCTCCTACTGGGTTAACAGATCAAGTTCTCTGGGCACAGCTGTACAGTTTCGGCCGGTCTGACAGCATCCGTAGCGGCAAAGATAGCGCAGTCCAACGGCTGGCCCGACGCCGACTGGGCTAACATCGTCGTGCCTTAACGAAGTTTTCCGCAGCGTTGCATGACGTGGCCGCGAAAAATTGCACTGGTTAGTTTACGGTACGGTCAACTGCGACCGGGGCAGTCAGCCTTCGTCACATACTTGACCATGCTGCGTAGGCCCCAAACTGCCCGGTGCAGTCGCGGGGGTTAAGTTGGTGGCCTCGCATGAGGCGCCGCGCTTCTCCAAGGAGTCAATTCGTGCACGACACGAAGGTCGGCCGGATACACGTAGCTGATGAGCCAAACCGCAGACCCGGCTGGCTGAGCCGGGACAGCTTCATCTGGTTGATCTTGGTCACGGTGCTGTTCCTGGCCGCCGAGCTTAACCCGTCACTGCTCCGGGTGCCGCTTGGCCCGGACGAGATGACCTACATCGCCAGGACGAGCGTTCATGCCTCCGGCGTCTTCCTGCCGCCTGTCCATGGTCACGGGGTAGGGCTGCTGGCGGCGCCGGTCACGCTCCTCACCACGTCGCTGGTGGCGCTGCGGATCTGGATGGCGGTGCTTTCGGCGTTCGGACTGTTCCTGGCCATGCTCTGCTGGCGGGGCCTGCGGCCCGCGTGGGTGCTGGCCATAGCCGGGCTGATCCTCGCCAGCCTGGCTATCACCCAGAACAGCGGGGTTCAGGTTTACCCGGACTGGTGGGCCGGTGTCGGAATCCTGGCGTTCACCGGGCTGTTCCTGCACGCGGTCAACGGCACGATGCGGGCTGGACTGGTGCTGACGCTGGTCGGCGCGGTCAGTTTCTTCATCGTCATGATGCGACCGCAGAACATCGTGTTCATCCTCGGGCCCGCGATCGGGGCCATTCTTTTCGTGCCTGCCTGGCGCAAGCCCAAGGTGCTGGTAGCGATGGGCGCGGGCATCGCCCTGGGCTTGATCGAGTGGGCCGCCGAAGCATTCCTCTGGTTCGGCGGCCTGGCCAACCGCGTCCACCTGGCCGGTCAGGAGCCGCCAAGCTTTCGCCCTTACTTCTCATTCCTGACTCAGGTCAAGGTGCTCAGCGGCCCGTGGTACTGCCAGAACCCGCCGCAGGGCTGCCCCGGGACCACGATGCCGGGCGAATTGCTGTGGTACCTGGCCCTGCTCGGGCTGGCCATCGTCGGTATCTATGCCGCCTGGCGGACTAGCGCAAAGTCCTCTTCGCTGCTCGCCGCGTTCACCGGGCTGTGGGTCGTGCTGCTCTACGGGTTCCTGGTGCCGTTCGGCGCACCCCGCTACTTCCTGCCGACATATGCCCTGTTCGCGATCCTGGCCGCGGACGGGATCGCCTGGCTGGTGACCAAGGCCAGATGGCGGACCGCGGGCGTCCTCGTGACGTGTGCCTTCCTGCTCGCAGGCATCGTCACCCAGCAGCTCGTGCTGCGCGATGAGGTCGCTAGCGAGAACGCGGGCAGACCGTACGCTGCACGGGCCGCGCAACTCGCGAAGCTGGGTATACACGCGCCCTGTGTGGTCTACTCGACCTCCCTTGCGTACTACCTGGGGTGCTACGCACCGTGGAGCGGCGGAACCATGCGCGAGGTGTTCAAGCGGACACCGCAGGGCAGCCACGGCTGGCGCAGGCTGCCCCTCCCCAAGTCCGCGCCAGTAGTTTTCGTGCCCAAATAGGCGGGTAACGGGGTCCTGGCTAGTAATAGCCGTCCGGGCCGGCGAAGGCGCTCGCGTCGCCGCAGATCGGTGTGCTGCCGGTTATCCCGCCGTACTGCCTGGCCAGATTCGGGCTAGCGGGGAACGTGGCCGGCGAGCCTGTGGCGGCTGACGACGCGCCCACGGCTGCGCTCTGGTCCAGCCTGAGCCTGGTGGAGCTTGACCCGAGGAGCCCTGCCTGCAGGCGGCTCGCTGAGCTCGGGGGACGTGGCTTCCGGAGCCTGGTGTCCCTGGCGACAGCCCGGAATAGGCTGCCAGCCTGCGGTTGCACCCACTCCACCCAGGCCTGCGGATCGCCTGGATACGGCTGGGTGGGTACCTCGACGAACTGGACCGAACCAGGCTTGATGCTCCGCAACTCATCCGCGATCGTGAACAGACGGCTAGGACTCAGGCCCGTGTCGGTGGCGATGTACTTGTGCCGGGCCACGTCGTTGATCACCGACAGCAGTTCTGTCGGGCTGTGCAGCAGGCGGCTGCGTTCGAGGCCCTGGATGAGCGAGGCCATCACGAACTGGTCCCGCCTGATCCGCTGCAGGTCCGAGCCTTCACCGATGTACCGGACCCGCCAGAATGCCAGCGCCTCCCGGCCGTAGATATGGTGCCGGCCTGCGCTCAGGTTGAGGCGCGACTTCGGATCACGCACGGCGACCGGCAGGCACACATTGACGCCGCCGATGTCGTTGATGACGTGCTCGAACCCGGCAAAGGTCAGCTCGATAAAGTCATTGATGCGGATGCCCGTGGTCTGCTCGATCGTCTTCCACAGGCAGCCTGGGCCGCCGTAGGCGAAGGTCGCATTGAGCTGCTCGACGTAGCCGGCGGGCTCGGTTGCCTGGCCCGGCGTGCCGTCCTCGGGAGTGCAGCTGAGGATCGGCACGACCGAGTCTCGCGGGATGCTCAGCACGACAATCCGGTGCGCGCCGGGCGCGATGTGCAGCACCATGATGGTGTCGGAGCGGGCGCCGGAAATGCCCTCATGCCCGCCGATCTTGCCGTTCACCCCCGATCGGGTATCTGAACCGATCAGCAGGATGTTAAGGGCTCTCGGGGCAGCCGGCGGCCGATGGCTGGCCAGGTCGGTTGACACGTTTATGTGCTTTATCGCCTGCCAGTCGCTGCGGAAGGTGAGGTAGGCGGTCAGCGAGCCGCCAACTAACGTAACGGCGACCAGAACGGCAACGCTGCGCCACGCGATGGACCAGACAGAACGGCGCCGTTCGGGTGCGCGCCAATGCATCCCGCGCAGCCAGCCCTCAGAATCAGGCGGCGCTTCGTTCCCCTCGCCCATATGTGATAGGTGACCGGTGGAATGGCACGGGAAACGCGCTGGCGCCGCAATTCCCGGCTAATTGTTTAGCCTGGTCCGCTAAAGGCGTTGCTGTCCTTGCAGATGTTGCGGCTGCCGGTGATGCCGCCGTAGGTGCCCGCCAGGTTCTTGATGCTGCTGCCGCCGCTGCCGCTGCCGCGGGCCGGCTTGAGCGCGGTGAAACTGGAGCCGAGGATCAGCGTGATCGCGCCCGAGTTCAGGCCAGCGTCCTGGCGGACCGTGACGATCTTGAATAGCTTCGCCAGCGTATCGGCGGCCGGCAGCTGAGCAGCGGCGGAGTACTCGATAACGGTTCTGGTGTAGGTCTGCAGCGCCGCGTCTTGCGGCTGGCCAACCACCTTGAAGCCCCGGCCGGTCAGCCTGGTGGCGGTTGTGGCGGCGAGGCCGGCCGTCGTGGTTCCGTTCAGCACCTGGACCTTGACGTCGGCAGGGCTGACGGTGTCGATCTTGAGATTCTTGCCGGTCTGCTTCTTGGCCGCTTTCGGCAGCTTGTTGTCGCGCGCAATGGCGGTGAAGAGCTTGTTGGCCGCAGGCTGGAGCCACTGGACCCAGTTCGGGTTCCCTTGCGATGGGGGCTGCACTGAGTGGATCCACTGCGCGTCGCCGGTGTAGGTAGTCCATGGCGCCGTTACGAATTGCACCTGCTCGGTCGAAATTCCGCGAAGGTCTTCGGCCAGCTGAAGCATGCGGCTTGGCGTCAACTGGTTGTCCGTGGTCAGGTAGTGATGCGCGGTCACCGCTCGGATGACAGAAAAGACCTTGGTCGGGCTCCTCAGCAGGCCACCGTGCACGATTCCCTGGAGCAACGAAGCCATCAGGAACTGGTCTCGCTGAATCCGCTGTGGGTCGTCTCCCATGCCCAGGCCTTCCCTGGTCCGCCAGAACGCGAGGGCCTCCCTGCCGTACACGTGGTGCTTGCCGGCGGATAGGTGCAGGCGGGAGGTGGGGTCATCAACCGCTTCGGGCAGGCACACTTCGACACCGCCGAGGGCATCGATGACATGCTCGAAGCCGTTGAAGGTCAGCTCGACGAAGTCATTGATGTGGATGCCGGTGGTCTGCTCGATGGTCTTCCACAGGCAGCCCGGCCCGCCGTTTGAGAAACTCGCGTTGATCTGCTCGATGTAGCCGGCCGGCTCGGCGGCCTGGCCCAGTGTCCCCGGCTCGGCCGTGCATCTGAGGACCGGAACCACTGAGTCGCGGGGGATGCTCAGCACGACGACCTGGTGGGCCCCGGGCGCGATGTGCACCACCATGTCGGTATCTGAGCGCTGGCCGGTGATGCCGACGTGGCCGCCGATCTGGCCGTTGACGCCGGACCTGGAGTCTGAGCCGATGACCAGGATGTTGAGCGCGTGCGGGTCAGCTGGCGGCCGCTTGCCAGTAAGGTCGCCGGCCACGCTGATCCGGTTGATGCCGTCCCAGACGTTGCGGTACTCGATATACGCCGTGAGGGAGCCCGCTGTCATCACCAGGGCCACCAGCGTCGCCACCGAGCCGAGGATCAGCGTCGAGGTGGAGTGCCCGCGCAGCCAGCGCCGGCCTGGTCCGCGGACCGTCCTCGGCGAAGAACGCAACGTGGCCGGCGGCCGACGTCGGCGGCGAGATCGGCCAGCGTCGCGCCAGCCGAAAGCGCCGGGATCGTCGTAGCGGCTCATCGCTCCTCGGGGGGATTATTGCCAACGGCCTGGGAGGGGGACCTAGCCGCTAGGTTGCGCTCTATCGTACGTGCAGTTACCACGATGAATCACACTTAGAAGCCAAACCGGCGCGCATGAGCTGGCGTCCGGGCCAGCCAGGCTCGCGGCGTCACAGCAAGTTCGGAGCAGGTTAGCGCGTGGTCGACCCCGACGGCCGGGTTCGCTCGTTCTGAAGATCCGGCCGGGCCTCTACAGTTGAGCCGTGCGCCATCCCGATAGCCCGAATAGCGCTGGCACGGACGAGCGGCCCGGGTCGGCTGAGCCGGTTCCGGCGGCGCTTGAGCCGGTTGCACTAGAGCAGGCTGGCGCACCCGAGCAAGCTGGCGCACGCGAGCCAGCTGGCGCACCCGAGCAGGCTGGCGGCCCGGAGCAGGCTGGCGGACCGGATCCGGGCGGGCCAGCCAGCGACAAGGAAGCGGCCTCGGCGGCAACCGCCGCTCTTCCGGCCATCGCCGACCGGCCAGCCGGCCAGCGGAAGTCGCGCGGCGCCGTGCGCGCCGTCCAGAGCACGATGGGCGCCGGTTTCACCGGAATGCGCGCGCGCCTCAGCCGCTATGGGCGGGGTGCGGGCAACCAGGTGACCGTGCTCGAGCAGGCTTGGCGCCGTCGCAGGCTGACCCCTGTGGGGCCAGCCGAGCCCGGAGCGCCGGCCGACGCAGCCACTGCCATGCTCGGTCGGCTGACCGTGCTGCCCGCGCTGCTGATCACGGCCTGGCTGCTGCCGGGGTTGCCGCTACTACTGGGCGGCAGCTTGCTTCCGGTGCCGTTGTTGCTGATCTCCGTTCCCCTGGCAGTTGCTCTCACCGTTAACGGCCTGCGCGAGGTGCCGGCGAGGTGGCCCCAGCTGCGGAGCTATGGCAGCACCGAGGCACGGACCTTCGCGGCATGGTTCGGTCTGCTGGCCACCGTAGCGGTGGTGGCAGGACTCATCGCCTGGCAGCTCGGGGAGAGTTCTGAGGCCCTGATCGTCGCCCGCGATCCGGGCGCTTACCTGCAGACGGGCTACTGGATCGCGCAGCACGGCTCGCTCCCCATTCCGCAGGCGGTGAGAGCGTTCGGCGGCCCGCACCCAGGCCTGAACTTCGCCAGCATCGGCTTCCTGGCCAGCGGCCACTCTGTTGTTCCGGCGGTCCTGCCGGGGCTGCCCCTGCTGCTGGCAGGAGCCTTCTGGATCCATGGGGTAAACAGCGCTACCGCGCTCGGCCCGGTCCTCGGCGGCCTTGGCACGCTGGCTTTCGCCGGCCTGGTGGCGCGATTGGTGGGCCCGCAATGGGCACCAGCTGGCGCGCTTGTGCTCGGTCTTAGCTTGCCGCAGCAGTACGTCAGCCGGACCTCGCTCAGCGAGAGTGCCCTGGAAATCATGCTGTTCGGCGGGCTGTGCCTGCTGGCCGACTCGCTGGCCTTGAGGGACGCGCCGGCGCCCGCCGTCGGCCCGGACGGCACGGCTGTCGGGCCAGCGGTACGGTACGGGCCGCGCCAGAGCTGGCGGCGGCTAGCCTCCTGGCGCTACTGGGGCAGCTGGCTGACACCGGACCGCGCCTTGGCAGCGCTCGCCGGGCTCTGCCTTGGTCTCAGTCTGCTGATAAGCCTGGATGGGCTCGTGTATGTCCTTCCGGCGATCCCGTTCGCGGCCATCCTGGTAGGCGGCCGGAGACCGCAGGCGAACACGTTCCTGATCGGATTCTGCGTCGGCTGCGGCTACGCAGCGCTTGGCGGGTATCTGCTTGACCGGCCGCTCGTGGTCTCAGTCGGACCGACCCTCGCACTGGGCGGCGTCGCGGCGGTGTGGCTGGCCGCACCGTCGATCGTGGCATTGCAGCTGCCCAAATTCGCCGCAGTGCGCCAGGCCGTGCCGCGGCTGCTAGCCAGGCGGCCGCTGCGCTGGCTGCCGGAGCTAGGCGCGCTGCTGGTAGTGGCAGTGGTGGCCGGGTTCGCCATCCGGCCATATGTGCAGACGGTGCGCGGCCACCCGAGTGTCGCGGCCTATTACTTCATCAAGGGTTTGCAACGGGCGCAAGGCCTGCCTGTCGATCCGACTCGGCTGTACTCGGAGCAGACCCTCTACTGGGTTATCTGGTACATCGGCCTGCCGACCGTGCTGCTCGGCGGCATCGGCCTGGCCCTGCTCGTCCGCCGGTGCCTGCGGGCGCTGCTGACATGGCGTGATCCGGCCGGGGTGTGGCGCAGCTGGGGATTGCCCCTGGCGATCATTTGCGCTGGCTCGGTGACCGTGTTGTGGTCGCCGGACATTGTTCCGGACCAGCCGTGGGCGAGCAGGCGCCTGGTGGTCATGGTCATACCGGGGCTGATCATTTGCGGCTTGTGGGCGGCGGCGCTGCTAGCTGGGCGGGCCCGCGACCGGGGTGCGCGCCCGGTGACGGCGGCCGTTGCGGGGCTGTTCTGCGTCGCGGCGATGCTCGTGCCTACGGTGTCCACCACCTTCGGGATAGGGTTCAGCCACGGCGGGAAGGCTGGCAGCCTGCAGCCGGTGGCGCAGGGTCTGGCGCTGCAACGGATCGGTAGCGGTCAGATCAGCGCGGTTGCCGCGCTGTGCGCCCAGATTCCGCGCGACTCCGCTGTCGTGATCATTTCCCGGCCGACGGCTCAGGCGTTCACCCAGACGATCAGGGGCATGTGCGGTGTTCCGGTCGCGTGGATGGCCGGGCAGCCAAGGGCTTCGGTGGACGGCGTGATCAGGTCGATCAGCGCGGCTGGGCGGCGGCCGGTGATCCTGGCGTCGCGGCGGGCGCTGCTGGCCGGTTACGGCGGCTCGCCCGTGCGAGTGCTCGACCTGGCAACGTCGGGTGACCCGCATCAGCTGACCCAGCTGCCGACGGCTCCGGCGCTGGTTCGGTACGTGATCTGGATGACCTCAGCAGGCACTCCCGGCACGGGCGCCTGAACCCTGGCAGCGGTGGCTCCTGATTTGCCACCGGGCGCAGGTGCCCATAAAGTTATGGGACACGACGCGGGGTGGAGCAGTTCGGTAGCTCGCTGGGCTCATAACCCAGAGGTCGCGGGTTCAAATCCCGCCCCCGCTACCAAGTAGATGCAGGTCGGAGCCGGATCGCCAAGGAATGGCGACCCGGCTCCTGATCGTTTGACCGTCGTTTGACCGTGCGACAGGACGCGATCGCGTGTTCATCCGCGTCCCTACGCGGCAGTTGGCGGCGCATGATGCCCTACTGCGCAGGCACCGAGCAACCTCAACAGGTCAACGGTGGACACGCGGTAGAGATCTCCGACGCGGATCATCAGGCACGGGAACTGACCGTGGCGGGCAAGTTCGTACGCCTTGGTGCGGCCGATGCCGAGGATCTTCGCGGCGGTCATCAGGTCGATGGTGACAGGCAGGCTGGCGAGCTGGCTGATGGTCAGCGCGGCGGTGTCGATGGCATCCTCCTGGGTGAACTCGACTCGGGTGGGGGCTAGCGGTACGGGTCCGCCGCGCAGGCGGACGGGGCGGCCTCGAAGGGATTGCCATCCAGATCGATAAGCCGGACCTGGCGGTATAAGCCATGCAGCGGCATCCAGACCTGCCCGGCCGGGCAGGTCACGCGCGGATCGATAGCGGCGGAGGCGATGCGCAAGCTGAGCGAATCGGCACTGGCGGCGAGGGCGCGGCGGGCGGTCTGCTCGCGGCGCGGGGTCAGGAAGCAGAACAGCAGCAGCGGCAACTGCTGGTGGTAGCGGAGCATGACCTCGGCCAGCTTCGCGTAACCCTCGAGCTTGCCCGCCAGTTGGGCCAGATGCTCGCTGCCGGTGTCGTACTCGAGCATGAACGCAAGCGGCCGGCCGCCTTCGGCCCAGACGCCGAGCCCGTCCGGCTGCAGGACCGACGCAAGCGCAGACAGACTGATCGGGTACAGGTAGAAGAACTCGGTGGTGTGGTTCCCGGTCAGCCAGGTCCGCAGTTCCCCGGCGCCTTGGCGGGCGTGGGCGGCAAGTGCGACGAAGAAACAGTTGGCCCCGATCATGTGGGCTAGTCGCTGAGAGCGCTGCAGCGCGACCTGCCGTCCGGCGCGCACCTGCGGCAGCCATTTCCCGTCATCGCGGTCCTCGGCGCCCAGCAGCGCGGCGCCGAGCGGACCGAGCAGGTAGCGCCATGGCGCCGACTCACTCGGCCGGTGCGGGCGGAAGCGGCGCAGCGCACCGAGCCCCGCGAGCGCACCGAGTCGGTGCCGGGCGGTGATGACGTTGTCGAAGGCGAGCGCGGCGAGTTGGTCGGTGGTCAGCACGCGATGCTCGGCGACGAGGCGGATCAGGTAGCGGTCGCGCTCGGTCAGCCGGGCTGCTGCCTTAAGCACCGCCTGGTCGTCGGCCGCACCGCCACGCGCGCGCCGCGCCACGGAAGATTGTGATGTCATCAGTCCCGGTCCGGTGCCTCAGGCACATTCCGTCGCTGACCGGCGACTTCGCCTGGGTGCGCCCGGCAGGTGGGTCGGCCCTTCTGGGCGTCCGAAGCACGGTCCGGGCGTCCGTCCGGTCCGCCAGCCGGGGCAAGCGACGGTGCTCAGGCAAGTCAGTCACCTCCTATGGAGAAATCCGGATGCTGGGGGCGTTTTTCACTCGCGGCGCCGAGATCGTTATGGACCTGCGCCGGGTCTCAGAAGGCCGCAGCGACATGCCGGTAGGCCTGGTGCTGTGACTGACCGAGCGGAGGCGAGGTCCCATAGCTAGAAATCCGGCTTCGGTGCCAGTTATCGACGCGGGCACCGGAATGTGATGGTCGGTCCGGGCACCTGTCTCGGGGCATCCCATCTAGGACGCCGCCCGCGGACCGGGTCCACGATGCACGGACGCCAGGGCGTCGCGGCACGTCAAGGTGCGCTCGGTTCTTCACGACCTTCACTGGCTACCTCTTGCTTGCGGGTCGCGGAAGGCGGACCATACCAACCAGGAGGACGATGCCTATGGATGCGCCGGTCGAAGAGCTTGGCGCCCCGGCAGAGCCTCTTCGGCCCTCCGGGGCGCCCCGGCTTAGGGAGCGCCATTCATCCCGGTCAGTCCCAGCGAGCAGCGGCCGAACGGGCGGCTGCGGGCGGCCCAAGGTGATGGCGACGCCCTAGCAGGGCGAACTCGGCACTCTGGGCGAGACGCTAGGTGCAACCCGACCGCACGCACTAGATCCGCCGTTGGGCGCGGCGTTGTCCGCTGTGGGGCTTGCAGTCCATGGCACACGGACGGCCGATCTGCGCACCGCACCGCGTTCTTTGCTCGCCTGTCGATGCTGGGCTCACCGTGGGACCAAAGCCTCTGCCCCGCTCAGCGCCCCTGACGGAACATCTGCGCTGCAGGTAGGGACTGTGATGACCGTGCTTACCGTGGATGCAGCTCTCGAGTCCACCTGCGCGATCTTCCGCGAGCGGGCTAACCGGGGGCGACATCACTCCCGCTGAGCGTGACCTCCTGATAGACGGAGCCATTCTGCTCGCTATGCACATCGATGACCTCACCGGGGAGGGCCGTACCGGCCCGACCCCAGGCTGGCCGCGAATGGCGCGACCGGCACGGGCCGGGCGTCACGACCGGTACCGAGCAGCCGCCTGAACTGGCGCACTGCCGACGCTCCTTTGGGGGCTGCGATGGCCGATGCGGCCGTGTACAACTGACCGAGACGCTCATTTGAAGCCCTCGGTCGAGGCGACTGCCGGGTTGCCGAGGGTACAAGGTGGTGCCATGCCGATCTGGGTCTGCCTGCTACGCGCCCTTGGGCCCAACCACCGGCTGCCCATGCACGCGCTGCGCAGCGCGCTGACTGCTGCCGGCATGTCTGAGGTCCGGACCTACCGGCAAACCGGCAATATCATCGCGGCCTCCCCGCTGACGACACGTGAGCAGGTGACCGAACTAGTGCGCCAGGTGCTCACCGCCGAGTTCGGGCTCGGCGATATCCGGGTCATCACGCGTCGCCCAGACGAGATCAGCCAGGTCATTGCCGCGAACCCATTCTCTGCCGAAGCAATCCAGCGCCCGAACCTCATCCGGGTGATCTTCCTCAGCGGTGTGCCTGACGAGGAAAGAGTCACCCGGCTCATGTCCGTTGAAGCGCTCAAGGACACGCGCCGGGTCACAGGCAATCATGTCTATGTGGACTACGTCCACGGCTACCACAACACTCACCGGACAGCGCCCTACTTCACTCGGGTACTGGGCGTCGACGGCACCGAACGGAACTGGCGGACTGTGCTGGCGATCTCAGATTTCTGCAGGGCAACCCGGCACATCGAGGTTGGGATAAACAATGAGCAGGATCGCTCCGCCGATGTTCAGCTTCGCGCTCTCCGGCACCGAGGCCCTGGTGCCGCGGACGCCGCTGATCCTGCAGCCCTACCATGACCTCCTCGTCTCTAATCACGAGCGGCTGGCCCGGTGGGAGCCATGGGCCGTTGAGCCGCCGGTACTGGAAGACACGCGCGCATTCCTCGACGCAAGCGCCCGGAACTGGATCGCGGGCTCGGAACTGCCAGTGGCCATCGCGGTCTGTCAGGACGGCGAGTGGAGGCTCACGGGGTCGGTCAGCCTGCAGATCAGCAGCTACAGCCGCAGCGGAGAGATCGGCTACTGGATTGACGGCGGCTATGAAGGGCGCGGGCTGGCATCGCGGGCGGTCGCGGTTGTTCTTGATCAAGCCTTCGGCCCCCTCGGCCTGGAACGCGTCACTCTGCACACTGATGCAGGCAACAAGCGAAGCCGCGCCCTGGCACGCGGCCTGGGCTTCGTGGAGGAAGGCCTGCTGCGGCAAGGACTCGCTTTCGCGGCCGAGCGCCGCGACCAGGTCGTTTACGGAATGCTAGCCAGCGAGTGGAACCAGCACGGCACGTGACGTGCGCAGCGCTGGCTCAAGCACCCTGCCAGCGGCGCTGCCTCACGCCGGCCGAGCAGCAACGGGGCCCGCTCCGGCGCCGAAGGCCGGGAGCGGCCAGTCATGACGGCGATCACTTTGCCATGCCCTCGTCCGGGCACGCGGAACTGGGCGATCTGCGCGGACGCTAGCGGGACTATCGCGACAGTCACTAGGCGTACATAGGAGCATCGATCGGCAGTTGTCTGGCGGCGGGCCACCTGCGAACTCGATCACTCTCCGTGCTGGCCCCAGCCCCGGCATCGGACCCGTCGCCGGGCAGATCCCTATGGCTGTGACAAATGCCGGCCAGGACGCGGCGTTCTCGTCGTCCTTGCTGGTCCGTCATCCGCCGCCTGGCTTCTGGCGGCGGGCTGAGTTGCTCACTACGTGCTGGTCGGACCGGGCTCGTCCAGCAGTTCGGTCCGCCACTCGGCGAACCGCTCCCGCATCTGCTGGATCTGCTCGGCTCCCAAGCCGTAGGCCGAGAACTCGGCGTCCGGATAGATGTCGATGACTGAGAGCATGTCGGCCAGAACTCGGAGATCGAAGCCGGCGTCTCTGCTGGCGGCGAGTTCCTGGAGCCCAGTCCGGGTGAATCTGCCGCTGGTGACTATGGCGTCAATGTCAATGAAGTCCCGTGCCTCGGCGCGGGTGAAAAGCGCCTCCATCTTTCCGCCTGCGACATCGTCCACGTGCACGACTGGCCCGATGCTCATGGTGACCGGCGCCTTGCTGCGGATGTCGGCCGCGAGCTCAACCTTGCCTGACTGGCCGGAGTGCGTGTCGGTCACCCACAGCCGGGCGAAGTGATCGCTGCAGACGTCGACGCGTACCGCGATGCCCTGCTTCTCGTACGCAGACTTGATCGTGTTGACTCCGTCACGGAAGTCTGTGCGCTCGGCAGAGGTGAACAGGTCGACGTCCTCGCTCGGGCGGGTGAGAAAGCCGTGCGCCTGAACGGCATAGCCGCCGGCAAGCGCGAACCCGAGGCCGGACCCGGCACGCAGCGCGACAAGCGCGAGGCGCTCGTGGAGGCGTCCACCTACGCCCCGCGGCCGAGGCTAGGGAACCGGCCCTCCCACAGCGCGCGTACCCGCGGCGGCAAGACGAGTTGTGGCCACAGGCGCATCAGGACTTGGCGTTAAGGGATTGACGCAGATCCTCTACGTGCGTGCTCTCCCTGATGACCCGCATGTAAAGCAGGCGTGAGTCACTGAAGTCGTTCAGGTTGTATTCCCGGCGCGGCCCCCAGTCCAGGTGACCGGGCAGCTCCACGACCCCACTGGTCGGCCCGGTTAGCTCATCGAGAGTGTCCGGAACCGTGTAAGGCCGTGTTGCCGCGTATCCCGTCGCGCTCACGTTTCCAGTGTCCCTCAGCCGGCGTTGGAGGGGGCCATCGGCCGTGCGGTCGCGGATCTTGGACAGTGCAGCCAGCGCCGTCTCGTCGGCGCCAGGCAGAGTGCGGATACTTTTCTGTCGTCGCAATCGAGGCGTGACCGAGTCGCTCCTTGACGACTTGCAGGTCGGCGCCGCCCGCGAGCAGCCACGAAGCATGTGCGTGGCGCATGTGGTGCATGCGCACATGAATGTCCAGTCCGGCGCGCTTTGCAGCTGGTTGCCAAATCTGGCGCCGGAACCAGTCGCGGGGTGTGCCCATCGGTGTCGCGTGTTCGGGCCGCACGTGGGCTGTGGTGGCCGCCCGCGCGGCGCCGGGCGCGGTAGCTCGCATAGGCATGCCGGCAGAACCGGCACCGGCATCTGCCCGCCGCGTAGCCGCTCAGCGTGCCGTGCCGGTAACGCTTGCCGTTCTCGTTCGGCGCTGTCAGTCCAAGATCCGCGGGATCAGGTACTGACGCCCGATCAGCTTCGGTCGATGCAGACTGCCGGGCAGCGAAGAGCAGATCACGTCGTCCCAGCCCCTGGCGCCGTACGTGCGCGCCGATCTTGAGGGAGATCTGCTCGCTGAGCTTTAGTCGGCGGTACTCCCTGTCCTTCGGGTACTCCTTGACCAGGAACCGCCCGCGCTCGGGATGGAATCTCGGGTGGACCTCGATCACCGCGCGGCGGACCGTAAGGATCCTGGTTACGCAGTCCAGATCGCCAGCCCGCAGTTCTGACAGCACGCCCCAGCGCAGTCCGCTCTCGATCGCCGTCTCGACCAGCAGCCGAGCCTCGGCCTTGGCGCAGCGGCTTGATTAGCGGACCTTCTGGGTTCACAGTCGTAGTAGGCCATGGGCCCGGTCGGGTAACTGGCTAATGTCCCCGTAGGGAGAAGAGATGAACAGAAGTCAGTCCGCAAGCGGCCTTGTAGTCAGGTTGTCCCTTCTGCCCTGGGGCCAGGGGTCCGCTCGAAGCCGCATGCGAATCGCTACCTTCTCCCTTTCCGCGGTTGCCGTGATTGCGCTTGGAGCGGCCGGGCTAGCTCCTGCCGTGGCTGGTACCGCGCCGTCCATGACTGTTAACCACAACAGTGTCAACATCGCGGTCCAGGGGCCTAACCACAGCCTGAAGTTCTACTGGGCCGTCAACGGCACGCCGACCTGGCATGCCGAGACCGTGGCCGGGGCGGGCACGACGTTCTCCGCGCCGTCCATGACCGTCAACGGCAACAGCGTGAACATCGCCGCCGTGGGCCCGAAGGACCGGCTGAAGTTCTACTGGGCCGTCAACGGCACGCCGACCTGGCATGCCGAAACCGTCGCCGGCCCGGGCAGTGTGCGGTAGCGACGAAGGCCCGCGCAGAACTGCTAGGCGGAAAGCGGAAGAGATTCGCGACGCTGGCCCGTGGTTGCCCAGTGCTGCGCGGCGGCCGGCCAGCGCAAGGTAGCCCTGCAGCGCGTGCCGGCCCACAGCCCCAGGGCGTCGCGCTCGCTGCGAAGTGTCGGACCGCCACGCAAACGCCCTCCCCTGAAGCTGGGCCGCCGGTGGGACAGTCGATCTTCGCCGCAGCCGGCGACAACGGCAGCGACGACTGCAACAGCCTCTACGAGACGCCCGCGCCGCCGCCAGGCCAGAACCCGCTCTCGGTTGACGATCCGGGCAGTCAGCCTTACGTGATCTCGGTGGGCGGGACGGCCATCGACGCCGCCGCGACGCATCCGCCCGTCGAGCAGGTATGGAACGACGGTCCCGTGTACGGCGCTGGCGGCGGCGGCATCTCGATGTCGTGGGCGATGCCGTCCTGGCAGCGGGCCTCGCAGGTGCCTGGGGTCGTGCTGCCAGGCAGCAAGGACTACGCGCAGGCCAACGTCGTGGAGAAGGAGTTCGGCTATCAGCAAGGGTTCTGCCAGGCCTATCTGGCGAGCGCCACCGCCGCGACACCGTGCCGGACGGTACCTGGCGTCTCTTCGCAGGCGGATGAGTTCACCGGCTCGATCACGGTCTACCAGAAGGCCTGCGGCGGCTGGACTACCTATGGCGGCACGTCGTGGGCGCCTACCTGGGCTGCGCTACTCGCGGTGATCAACGCCTCGGCGTCGTGCAAGGCGAATCCGGCGACCGCGCACGGCGTGGGGTTCGCCAGCCCGCTGCTGTACGGGGTGGCATCTAGCCCGGTCCCCTACAAAGCCTCGTTCAACGACATCAGGCTGGGCAATAACGACGTAGATGGCCTGGCTGACGGCAAGGTGTTCCCCACAACCAGAGGCTATGACCTGGCCTCTGGGCTTGGGTCACCGAAGCTGACTGGCCCGCGGGGCGGGGCCGGGCTTGCCCACTACCTGTGCGGCTTCGGCGGCAGGTCCACCCGCCCGGTGGTGACGGCGCTCACGCCTGCGGTGCTGCCCGCCACGGGCGGCGTCGTGACCATCACCGGCACCGGGTTCGAGGCCCGCGGGGTGCCGGCAGTGGCCGCGATCCAGGTCGGTAGCTGGCATGTACCAGCTGCCGATTTCACCGTGACCAGCGCCTCGGCTCTGGCCCGCCTAGTCGAGCAATTCGGGGGCGGCAACCGGTCGGCGTACCTGCGGGCGACGCTGCCGGTGATGGAGGCGCTGGCGCGGGCCGAGCGGCTGCGCGAACTCCAGGCGCGTAACGCCGAGCGAGTGGCTGCGGCGGGCCAGGACTATGAGTCCCTGCTGGCCGAGATCCGCCATGCCTACAAGAGCGGGACGCGGGAACGGTGAATCTCCCCGGGCCGGTCCCGGTGCCAGTCGTGTTCGACGTGAACGTGCTTGTCCTCGCGGTCGCCGCCGGCGAGTCCCGGTTCCGCAGCTGGCCGTCGCCGCCGCCGACCTCAGGGAACCCGGCCGCGGACTGCCTGGGCGTGATCAACGACGCGGCGGAGTTCGCCCTATGGCTCTCGCCGCACATCATGGCTAACACCGGCCGCGTGCTCATCACGGTGCTGAAAACTCCGGATGAGGAGGTCGACGAGTACCTGCAGGTGCTGGCCGAGATGGCCGCGGCGTCCGGCGGCGGCATCACTGACCCGCCCAGACAGTCGGGGACTGCCCGGACTGGGAGCAGAACCGCATCCTGGATCTGGCCGCGGAGGTCGGCGCGTTTCTCATCGTCTCCGCTGACGCGGACCTGACCAGCATGTCGCCGTGGCGAGGTCGCCCGGTCATTCAGCCGCAGCAGTTCACCTCGCTGGTCGACGCTTCCCGCCGGACGCGAAGACGGCAGCGGTGAGTTGTGTCGCCTGCGCCCAGCTGATTCCAGACTGGGTTGAACAATGCTGACTTAGCTCATAACCCACATGTCGCGGGTTCAAATCCCGCCCCTGCTACCACGTCAGAGGCCCGAGGCGCACAGTCGGGCCTCTTTCATGTGGTTTGTAAACGGTATCGCGGTCAGGCGGCGTCATCGCGGCCATCCTGGATTTCCCAGCAGGCAGCGGAACCGAGGCCAGAAATCCCGGCCACGCGGCCGTCGTCACTCGGGCTAGCGCTGCAGTCCTCGGGACGGCCCGACCATTAGCCGTGCGAGCGCTGCCCTCGGACTAATTCTCTTTGCGTGGCCGGCCGTGGGCGCCTAGCGTTGTTTTCTTTATGGGCGCGGAGGACGGGGCCCTGCCTGCGGCTTTGAGTCAGCAGATCGGAGGTGCGGAGCGCAATGACTTGTCACCTCCTCGCGCTCTGCTTCGATGCGAACGACCCGCTCCGTCTCGCCCGCTTCTGGGCCGGCGTCCTGCGCTGGGAGATGGCCGACAATCCCCACGACGGCATTGCGCTCCTGCCGAGCGATGACACCGGGTTCCGCATCCGGTTTCTTCCAACTCACGAGCTGGAAGCCGGCCAGAACCAGCTGCACTTCCACCTGACCAGCACGTCCCTGCAGGACCAGCAGGAGACCGTGGCGAGGTCGCTCGGACTGGGCGCCCGGCACATCGACATCGGCCAGCGCCCGGAGGAGGGCCATGTGGTGCTCGCAGACCCCGAAGGCAACGAGTTCTGCGTCATCGAGCCCGGCAATAACTGGCTGGCTGGGTGCGGATTCTTCGCGGAGCTGGCGTGCGACGGCTCACAGGAGGTCGGGTACTTCTGGAGCGAGGCGCTGGGCTGGCCGCTGGTGTGGGATCAGGACCAGGAGACCTCGGTCCGCTCGCCGCACGGCGGTCCGAAGATCAGCTGGGGCGGTCCGCCGCTGCCGCCGAAGACCGGGACGTGCCGGCAGCATTTCGACCTCGCTCCACCGGTCCACGGTGACCAGCAGGCCGAAGTCGACCGTCTTATCTCCCTCGGGGCGACGCGCGTCGACATCGGCCAGGGCGAGGTCAGCTGGGTGGTCATGGCCGATCCCGATGGCCATGAGTTCTGCGTGTACCCGCCGATAGCCTGACCAGATCCCTGGTAGCCGGCGCTGGACACGGTCAGGAACCAGCCGCCCTCCTCGGACGCGGACCACTCGGCCGCCTTGGCCGGGTCCGCCGCCTGCCGGGTGGTCAGGTGCAACTGCAGGCCGATCAGGCCGCTGTCCCAGCCCAACCCCACCGCACCGGGGCCGAAATGCGCCAGCTCTCGTCGACCTCCAGGCCACCGTAACTACCGAGCTTGAGCAGGCCACTATGGCGCTTAGGCAACAGCATCTGCGCCGATAAGCGAGCCCCGGCGCTGCTGAGTCGCAGTTCTTCCGCGCGCGTCAAACCAGGATGATTCTTAGTGCTAGGTCGTCAGCGAACCGACGGCGCTCAGGCCACCTCGCGGCCTCGCATCGAAAACGAAATCGCCGACCGTGCTGACGATGACGCGTCTCAGGTCAGGCTCTTCTTTAGTCCACCAGTCCTGAAGACAGGGGACCGCGTGCAACGTGAAGCCGGGAAGGCCTTGCGCCTGCTGCACAACGCGCAGACAGCCCTTCCATGGACCGATCTCGCCACGGTCAAGATCAAGGAGTTCGACTGCCTCAAGTCATCAGCCGCAGGCCTGCTGGGACCGCGAGAACTGACGCTTGAGGACGCGACAGGCAGCAGCGAATGTACGTGCCTTGTCCACGGTGCCGTGGCCGACATCAGGAGCTCGTGAGGATGACGAGTCGCTGAGTCGCCCGGGTCATCGCGACATAACGGTCGACCGCTCCTTCGATGCCCGTCCCGAACGACTCCGGGTCGATGAGGATGACCAGGTCGAACTCGAGCCCCTTCGACAATTCCGGGCTCAGCGACTGGACGCGCGATGTCGCCCGGAACGAGGGATCGCCGATGACGCATGCGATGCCTTCGGCGTGCGAGGCGAGCCAGCTGTCGAGGATCGAGCCCAGATCCGAAGCAGATCCGTGCGCGACGGGGACGCCGCTGCTGCGGATGGAGGTCGGTACGTTGGCGTCCGGGAGCACGGCCCGGATGACGGGCTCGGCCTCCGCCATTACTTCTTCCGGCGTTCGGTAGTTGATGCTCAGCGAAGCCAGGCTGATCTGGTCGAGCCCGCTCCGCTCGAGGCGTTCCTGCCACGACTCCGCGAACCCGTGCTGGGCCTGGGTACGGTCCCCAACGATGGTGAAGCTCCGGGACGGGCAGCGGAGCAGCAGCATCTGCCACTCTGCGTCGGTCAGTTCTTGAGCCTCATCCACGACGATGTGCGCGAACGGACCAGCGAGCCAGTCCGGGTCGGGACTGGGCAGTGCGGCCTCATTGACCAGGGCGTCCTGGAAGTCCTCGCCGCGCAGCATCGTCACCAGACCTACGCCGTATTCGTCGTCCGCGGCCTCGATCAGGTCACTGACGACCCTGGCCATATGCTCGCGTTCGGCGGCGACTGCGGCGTCATGCCTGCGCTTACGTCGTGACGCCTCCGGGTCGCCGAGGCGTTGCCGCGCTGCGTCCAGCAGCGGCAGGTCGGACACCGTCCAGGCGTGCGCGTCCTCGCGCTGCAGTTGCTTCGCCTCATCGGGGCTGAACCAGGGAGCGCACAGTCGCAAGTAGGCGGGTACCGACCAGAGGTCGCCGACGAGGTCAGCCGCTTCGATCAGCGGCCATGCCCGGTACAGGGCCGTGATCAGCTCCCTGTTCTGCCGCAGCGACTTGCGGAACAGGTCAGCCGGGACGTCACTGTCGTGCTTGTCCATCAGCGTCGCGACCAGTTCGTCGAAGATCTGATCGCGCGCCTCGTTGTGCGGAGTACCGGGCTCTGGTGCCTCGAACGCCTCGGCCCAATCGTCGGCGCTGAGCCAGATGTCAGACCAGTGGGTCTCGACCGTCATCCCCGTGGCAGGCGGACTTTCGTAGAACCGGACGGCCGGCTCGATCGCCTTCACCAGGTCCGCGGACGACTTCAGGCGGGCCACGTTCCGGTCGGCCTCGATCCCTGCTGCGGCTCCCTCGGCGACGAGGTCCCGCAGCGTGCACGTCTGCACCCCCTCCTCACCGAGGCTGGGGAGCACGTCGCAGACGTAGGCCAGGTAGGGCTGGTGCGGACCGACGAACAGCACGCCGCCCCGGCGGTGACCGAGGCGAGGGTCGGAGTAGAGAAGGTAGGCGGAGCGGTGCAGAGCGACGACGGTCTTCCCGGTACCCGGACCGCCATCGACGACGAGAGCGCCGCGGGATCCCGCGCGGATGATGGCGTCCTGGTCGGCCTGGATGGTGCCGAGCACGTCTCGCATCCGGGCCGACCGATTGCTGCCCAGGCTGGCGATGAAGGCGGACTGGTCGTCGAGCGCGGCGGGCCCGTCAAACCCGTCGGGGGTGAACACCTCGTCCCAGTAGTCGCTGATCCGGCCGCGGGTCCAGCGGTATCTGCGGCGGCTTGCCAGGCCCATCGGATTGGCGTGGGTCGCGCCGAAGAACGGCTCAGCCGCGGGGGAGCGCCAGTCGACCAGCAGCCGGCGACCCGCCGCGTCGGTGAGGCCAAGTCGTCCGACGTACACGGGCTCGGGGGTGTCCGCGCTGACCATGCGTCCGAGGCACAGGTCGAGGCCGAAGCGGCGCAGGACGCGCAGGCGAGCGGTCAGCCGGTGGATCTCCAGGTCCCGGTCCAGCGCCTTCTGGCCTATGCCGCCGGGCGCGTGCCGCTCAGCATCGAGGCGGCCGGACAGGTCCGCAATCGAGTACTCAAGGCTCTCCGCGATGGCCGCGAAGTGCTGCTCGTCGTCGGCGATCAGCCTCGGATCGGCCTTGCGGGCGAGGCGGTCGGGAAGGTCAAACGCGCTGGGGGTCAGTGGGTTCACGTCATCAGCTCCGATCTGAGGCCGCCTGCAACGGCCGCGCGGAAGGCGTTCGCACTGGCGGTTCGTATCTGGTGCCCATACGTCAGTAAGAACACGTGCATTTGGTGACCCCGCGTCCGTAGCTTCCGGCCCGGCCAGTGATTCTGCGCCATGACCCGGGTCTTGCCGCAAGCCCCCCGGTGCGCTATACGTTGAAAGTGGAGGCCAGTGGGCCCCCTACTGGTCCGCTCTCGACGGACAACCCCCGCGCGTAGCCGCGCACCGTATTCCCGCCGCGCCACGGAATCCGTCCTTGCCCCAGGCGTGACGCGCCGCCATCATGATCGGCGGGCATCGCAGTCGGCCTCCCGCACGCGGGCAAGACCGCCGAGGCCACCGTCGAGACCGACACTTGCCAAATCACCGTCGACGAAGGCGTCGTCCTGGCTAGTCGGACCGAAACCGCGGCGCCGCGTCCGGCGCTCCCGTGCCACGCCTGCCCTATGCAGGCCCAGCCCAGCCTGCGCCGGGCCATACCGGCACGGGCGTGCAGACCTGCACGGCTCACACCTAACACCGGCCGGGCATAGCGCACAGCTAGCCGCGTTCTCGATTCGCTCGTCCAGCTCACGGTTGCCGCGTCAATGCCGCCTGTCGGCATCGCTTGAAGTACACGCTGGAGACCGGGCGCCAGAGCTGCCACACTGCAGCGACGCCGGTCAGCCAAGTCAGCACGGCCCAGAACACCTCGAACCCATGATTGCCGATTAGCTCCAGCGTCGCCAGGCCGACCAGCACCGTGGACAGGATGCGCGCCCAGTTCCTGCCCTGGCCGACCGCACGCGCCATCCACAGCCACAGGGCGATCACGACCACGCCGACGACAATCGCCAGCGTGAAGATGAGCGGGCGCAGGTGGCTGAGCTGGGCCGTGGTGAGGCGATGCCCGAGCACTGCCAGGTGGTACGCCCTGATGTCGCCGACGAAGGCCAGCGAGATGATTAGTTGCACGACCCAGCCCACGGCGCCCCCGTACATGAGCTTGACTGCGGTCAGCACCGGCGCGGGAGCAGGAGGCCGCAGCGGCTCGACCGGCTGGCCGCTGGACGGGTACGGCTGGGACGTGGTGGCCTCTGCTACGGCTGTGGAGCGTCCAGTGGCCGGATCGGAAGCGATCGCGGCGGCCAGCCTGGCCCGGGCCGCGTCCAACTCGGCAGGCGCGGGCAGGGGCGTCTCCTGCGCTAGCTCCCAAAGCAGCTCCATGTCATTCATTGGCCGTGATCTCCTCATAGGTAGCAGCCGCATCGGTACCGGCAAGGACCTGGCGCACCTTCGTGCGCGCCCGGTGCAGCCTGGACCGCACCGTCCCCACCGGGATCGCCAGCGCCCGCGACACCTCCTGATAGGTCAGCTGCTCCCAGGCGATGAGCAGCAGCACATCCCGGTCACCGGCGCTCAGCGTGCCCAGCGCCTCGGCCAGCAGCGTGCGCATCGCCTGGGCCGTGACATCGGCGGCCACCCGGTCGGCGTGCCCGGGAACCTCGGGCTCGGCCGCGGCGGCGGCCTGCGTGATCTTGTACTGGCTGGCCTGGTCCCGGCGATGCTGGCCGACCAGGTTGGTGGCGATCCCGTACAGCCAGGGCCGGGCATCGGCGTGGGCCAGGTCATATCGGCCCCGCTTGGCGAAAGCGGCCAGGAAGGTCTCGGCGACCAGGTCATCGGCAACCTGGCGGCCAGCGCGCCGGGCGAGGTAGCGGTAAATGTGCGGGGCGTGCCTGTCAAACAGGACCGCGAACCGCTCCGGCTCCCGCCAGGAACACTCAATGACCGCAGCATCATCGGCGGCGGCCGGTCCCCCACGCCGCCTCATGCGTGACCGTGATTCATGTCCATGCCCTTCCGGGTGCCCGGCAGGCTACACCTGTTATCCGCAGCCGGCGCCCGGCATGTTCACGGCCACCGCTCGGCACAGCGCCCGCCAGCCGAGCAGTCAACGCCCGTGCGACATGCCGGCTGCCGGGGGCCGGTAGATCGCGAGGTGGTGGAGGAAGGTGATCATGCGGGTCCAGAACTGCTCGGTGGCCAGCGCGTCGGCCTGCTCGCTGCCGCCCAGCCCCGCCACCTCGGTGCTGGTGAAGAACGGGAAGTACGGGGGGAAGCCGAAGTAGTAGTGCCCGGCGCCGGGGTAGTACAGGTTGGTGGCCGGCGCGTGGTCGGCGGAGCCGTGCAGTTCGGCCATGATGGTGCTGGCCGCCGCTGCGGAGTCCCAGATGACGTCCTGGCCGCCGTCGCCCATCAGCAGCGGGACCCGCAGGCGGGTGACCGGGATGGTCGTCCCGGGCGCCAGCGGCTGGCCGCCGAACGTCCAGGCCGCGCCGGGCACCGCGCTGATCGAGGGGGTGATGACGGCGGTGGGTGAGCTGGCTATGACCCCGTCGGCCAGGTGCGGCAGGTAGGAGGCGAGCAGCAGCACCGCCTCGCTGCCCGCGGACGCGCCGTACAGGACCACCGGCCGGCCGCGGCCAGCCGGCTGGGCACGCAGCCAGCTGACCGCGCGGGCGACGTATTCCAGCGGGATCGAGCACAGGCACTGCGGCAGGCCGGGCTCGTCGAAGTAGCCCAGCGCCAGGGCCGGGTACCCGGCCATCGCCAGCGCCGCGGCCGGGGCGCCGTCATAGCCGCCTCCCGAGCCGCCGAGCACGACTACTGCGGGAGCGCCGGGCCGGACCGCAGCCGAGGTGTACAGCAGGCCGTCGAACCCGTCCTGCCGCACCGTCTGGGCGCTGACCGTGACCTGCCAGCGGCGCTGCAGGGCCGCCGTGGCCCGCACCCGCCCGCCAGCCAGCACCTGCAGCCGGACGGTGAAGCCGGCCGCCGAGGTGAGGAAGCCGGCGGCCGCTCTGCTGCCCGGCGCCGGGTGCAGCGACCACAGCAGCCCGGCGGCATCGGCGGTGTGGTAGCTGCCCGAGACCGGGACCGCCGTGGCCAGGTTTAGCATCCCCGCGGCACTGGCCCGGAACACCGCCGCCGACACCCACGGCTGCCCGTCCCGATCCAGCGCCCGGGCCTGCACCGTGACCAGGCCCGCCGGC
>JBKQTJ010000122.1:0-15363 GCA_052143255.1 Streptosporangiaceae bacterium
CACGTGCTCATCGGCCAGGTCCGCCAGGCCGCAGCGCCCGGCCAGGGCCATCAGCGGGATCAGGCCGGCTCGCGACACGAGATTCGGGTCATCAAACGATGCGTGCGTCTTCAGCGGATCATGCGACAATCGCACTTGCGAGGTGTCCTCTCAGCCCGGACCGTGGAAGCTTCACCAACTCCCATCGTCCCAGTTCAGAGGGCACCTTTCGTATCGACACGCCCGCAAGAACCTCTATTCACACGGTGGATTGAGGCTTAGGGAGCAGAGCCAATGAAATGCAGTAAGCCTGCTTTAGGAACCGTACTTCTCGCCGCTGTCAGCGTGGGCCTGCTCGGGTTCGCGGCTCCTGCCGTGGCGGCTCCGGCCCTCGGAGCCAGCCCGGCGTCTGCCGCCGGGACGTTCGTCAAGGCGTTTTCGGCCATCGTCAGCAAGTCCCAGGTCAACCTGAGCCCGGTCGATGTGCAGGCGACGTCGGACGGCGGCTCCATCGCGCTGTCGGAGACCGAGACAGCCAAGGGCCTGGGCGTGGACTGGCTGGTCAAGCTCAGCTCCGCCGGCACCCCGCAGTGGCAGGAGGAGGTTGGCTGCTCAAGCCCGAATGGCGCGCCGGGCGACTACGCCGACGGCGTCTCGGTGCAGCAGACATCCGACGGCGGTTACATCGTGGGCGGCGGGACCATCGACTGCGGGTCGGGCAGCACGTGCCCGCCGCTGAGCGGGCAGTCGTGCGCCCTGGTCGAGAAGCTAAGCTCGGCGGGCAAACTCACCTGGGCCCGCGCGTATGCGGCGGGTCCGGATGGCAGCGAAATCAATCAGATCAGGCAAACCGCCGACGGCGGGTATGTCGCGGCCGGCAGCGTCACCGAGTCGAGCGGGGAACCGGCGGCGGTGATCCTCAGGCTCGACAGTTCAGGAAACGTGCAGTGGCAGCAGGACCTCGAGCCGGCAGCGGGCACCAGCGGGGCGGTCTTCAACTCCGTCCAGCAAACCTCGGCCGGCGGCTACGTCGCGGCGGGCACCTATTACCTGCCCAACAGCGACGGAATCCCGGAAGGCCAGGTGCTGGTGGCCGAGTTCGGCGCGGGCGGCAGCCTCAGCTGGCAGCACGGCTTCGCAACCGTCAGCAACGGCACACCCACCAGCGACTCCAACGCGACCTCCATCATCCAGACCGCAGACGGCGGCTACGCCGTCGCCGGCGGCTGGTCCAACCGCACGTTCAACGGCGGGAACGGGGCGCGGGGCGCCCTGCTGCTCAAGCTCGACTCCAGCGGGAACCTGCAGTGGCAGCAGGCCTACAGCGGCGGCCTGTACTACGGCACCGTCATCGGGTCGTACGCCTACTCGCTGCACCAGACCAGCGACGGCGGTTACGTGCTGGCCGGCGACGAAGACATTGAGCAGCCCGAAGTGACGATCGAGCCATGGATCGCGAAAGTAAGCTCCAGCGGCAGCCTGCTGTGGCAGCACCTGTACTACCAGGTGTACAAGCCGACGGGCCTGCCGCTGTCTGAGGATTTCTCCGGCGCGGCGATGACCTCGGCCGGCGGGTTTGTGGCTGTCGGGCCGACCGAAGACTACAGCACTGGGAACGACGAGTTGTATGTCGCCAGACCGACAGCTCCGGGAACGCCGGAACCTGCGCCGACGAGCATGCCGGCACGCCGCTGCAGGCCATCAGCCCGCAACTGACCGCCGTCGCGCCGTCGCTGCCCGTTCAGACGGCCACCACCTCCGCGGCCAGCTCGCCGATCGCGACAACGGCGACCTCGATCAGCACCCAGACCGACTGCTGACGCCATCGCGACGCACCCGCGGGCCAGCTGTCAGCCCGGCAGCCTGATCCGGGCCTGGCCGCGGGTCCGCCGTGGCCGGTACTGTCGGGGGCCCGGGCGGGCACCTCCGGTGCGCGGCGGAACAGAACTGTTCGTTCTGAGCGGCATCGCTTCCGCCACCGGATCTGATGCTGCGCGCGCCGAGTCGGCGATCTGGCCGCCTCCAGCGCTAGTACAGCCGCTTGTGGATTATCAGCTGGTGAGGTTACTGACAGCGCATTAACATGCCGTCCAGCGAATAATCATGCCCTGGCCGACGCCCGCTATTCGGCACGCAGAGTCGCGCGTTAGGTGGTCCGCGCAGCACGCCCTCGGAACGTCACGATCCCAATTGCGCAGACATCGTTCGGCAGGCGATGAGGGCGACGCTTCTGGGATGGGCGAGTGTACGGTTCCCTGCGCTGGTGCATAGGCAGGAACTCAAGTTCGGGATCGCCGGGGAACTAGACGCGCAGCGCCCCGGCTGATCTGCTCCGGGCTCCAGCATTTCTCCAGCCGGCCGGCCACGAACTGCCGCAGTACCGGATCGCGAAGCAGCTTGCCGCGGCCGGGCCGGGCCCGCCGCCGGGCAGCCAGCCGCTGCGCCGCGAACGGCCGGTACTGCCCACCGCCTTGCTCGCAGTTGCGGCGCAACTCCCTGCTCACCGTCGACGGGCTGCGTCCTAACTGCCCCGCGATGGCCCGCACCCCGAGCCCAGCCCGCCGCAGATCCGCGAGTCGAACCCGCTCGTTCTCCGACAAGAACCGCGGCGAGACCTCCGCCTTCCGCGCGCCGATCACGGGTGGATAGTGCCGCCTCCGGCCATCGCTGCTGGTGATTGTCCGCCCGAGTCGCCAGCGTTCCCCCGTCTTCGGGTGCACCCCAACCACCCGGCAGGCCTCGGCGTTACCGACCCCACGCGCGATCAGCCGCGCAAACCGCTCCCGCTTATCGCTATCCGGCGCGCGTCCCGGCGTTCCGCGACCTGCCATCGCAACTCCCGAACCACTCGAGTGTTGCGACGATCACTAGAATCCGCGCAGTCACTGAGCGACTGTGGGGAGCCAAAGTGGGAGCCAACGTGCGCAGTCACCAAGCGATAGTGCGCGACATCAGGCAACGCTCAGCGATCACGGCCGCCTGCCTGGACGGCTCATACAGGACTGACGATACATTCGAAAAATAGCTGTCGGGATGGCGGGATTCGAACCCGCGGCCTCCTGCTCCCAAATCAGCCTCACCCAGCCGCCCGACGTGGCCTGACATCGCCGGGCGTGGCCTTCACCTGGGACAACGCTGGTCTGACGGCGCCTGACGTAGCTCAGTGTCTGTGCACGTTGGCTCCCACATTGGCTCCCCCAAAGTAGCTCCTGCTGAAGAGAACAGGGAAGTCCGCTCCGCTCATCGAACAGAAAGCGGAATGAAATCATCATCCAGGCGACGGCCACCTCTATCGACCGCAATGCGGTCACCCTCGACGACGGGCGAGCTGGCGCGCGACAACAGCGTCATACGTTTGTAGTACGATGAATGTCGTGGCCGAGGAGGAAACCTACGACGGCATCGCGATACCGGACCTGCGCGTCGATTCCGTCACCTGGACGCCCGGACAGGCAGAGCATGTCCGCACCCGATCGAGCCGCTATCCCGGTGCGGTCAACCTGGAGCCCGAATGGGCGACCGAGGCGGCCATGGACCCGAAGAGGCGGTTTGGCCTGGACCCGGCGAGCAAGACGGGCGAGGAATCCGGATCGTCGGCCGGTCCGCAACGGCCGCTCAGGTGCTGACAGTCATCCTGATCCCGAGCGAGCACCCTCCTACGGGGGCCTGGCTAGGGGTGACAGCGTGGGTTACCAAAGGACGAGATCTGCATGATTACGAAGGGCACGAGACAGGCGACGACGGGGACACTGAGGAAGGCGGGACGAGTCGATGAGGGAGAACATCGCTGACCTGCTGGCCGCTGAGGCTGAGGCGGCAGAGCAGCTTCGAGACGAGGACGATCTGGGATCAACTTATGTGCCAAGGCACCCGCCAAGAGATCCGGCGCAGGTTTACAGCGTCCGGATTCCGGTCGGCAGACTCGAGCAGCTCCGGACGCGTGCCTTGAAAGAGGGAGTCGCGCCTTCAGCGCTGATACGCCAGTGGGTAATAGAGCGACTTGACGCTAACGAGGATGCGAAGCCTGAGCCCCCCGATCTCGACGCACTCGCGGCGGCGCTGTCATCTGTGCTGCGGTCACGCGTGGTAGGCGAGGCGCTGTGGATGGTGGCGCGAGCAGAGGACGACCAGAAACTGCTCGTGTTCCAGGAGAAGGTCTTCGCAGACGAGGAAGCCGCCGACGAGGAAGCACGGTCCCAGGGCGGAGTGGTGATCCCATTGCCAGTGGCCAGAGACTACCGGCCCGGTCGGAAGCGAGCACAGGGCTAGCGCGCGGTCGCAATTCGCTACCTAAAAGGCATAGCGGGCTGCGGCCATAGTGCTAGATCCGACTGGCTTGATGCCTGCTCGTCCGGCGCTGGTGGAGTTCACGCTGTCGCCTTACGCCTTGCCCTATGGCTCAGCCTCCGGCCGGTCCGAAGCTACCGAACACTCTCCTGCATTCTTGTCTCCGCTCGGCCTCGTGGGGCTCCCGGAGAATGTCATACCTGGGCCGTACGATCAGGTCCTGTCTTTGGAATGCGGACGGTGGCGGGAATGCTGAGCTTCGACGAGATCGCCTGGCTGCGGGACAATAGCCCTGCCTGGCGGCTCCTGCGCGCCGACAACGGGCCGCTCGTGCTCAGCGTCTTGCATCAGGTGTTCGTCGAGGACAACGTCCGCTCGATTTCGGCCGGTCAGCTGGCCAGCAGGCTGGACGACGAACTGTACGCACTAAATCAGCGGCTCGGCGACCCGGCGGCGCCGAGATTTCCCAAGCCGGCCAAGGCGTACCTCGACGACTGGGCCGCTCCGGAGGCTGGCTGGCTCCGCAAGTACTACCTGGACGGTAATGACGAGCCACATTTCGACGCGACTCCGGCAGTGGAGAAGGCGCTCGCCTGGGTTCAAGGGCTTGGCGAGCGGTCATTTGTCGGCACAGAGTCGCGGCTCAACACAATTTTCGAGCTGCTCCGGCAGATCGTCTATGGCACAGAGACCGACCCGGACTCCCGCATCGCAGACCTGCTCAGCCGACGGCGGGAACTCGACGACCAGATCAGCCGCGTCCAAGCTGGTGAGATAGACGTGCTCGACGCCAGTGCCGTCCGCGACCGGTATCAGCAGCTGTCAGCCACGGCACGAGAGCTGCTCGCGGACTTCCGTGAGGTGGAGGAAAACTTCAGGCGGCTGGACCGGCAGCTCAGGGAGAAGATCGCAGGCTGGCGCGGCGGCAAAGGTGAGCTCCTCGACGATGTACTCGGCAGCAGGGAGGCCATCGCCGACTCCGACCAGGGGAAGAGCTTCCGGGCGTTTTACGACTTTCTTCTTTCACAGTCCCGCCAGGAAGAACTCACGGCGCTGCTGGACACCGTGCAGCAGCTTGGTGCGATAACCGAGGCCGACCCGCGGCTTCGACATATCCATTACGACTGGCTGGATGCGGCCGAACGCACCCAGGCGACGGTCCGCCAGCTCTCCGAGCAGCTGCGCCGGTTCCTTGATGATCAGGTGTGGTTCGAGAACCGGCGCGTGATCGACGTCCTGCGCAGCGTCGAGGCTCGTGCCCTCGCGCTCCGCGAGCAGGGCCAGGTCACGATGACTACCGAGATCGACTGCGCTGCCCCGGCCATTACGCTTCCGATGGAGCGGCCGCTGTACAGCCCAGTAGCGAGGGCCAGCGTCGACTCTGGCTTGGTGCGGGATGCCGAGGAGCAGACGGACCCGGCAGTGCTGTTTGAGCAGGTCTTCGTCGATCCCGAGCCGCTGCGCGGAGGCATCCGCCGTGCCTTGCAGCGCAGCACGCAGATCGGACTGGCCGAGCTGATCGCAGATCACCCGCTGGAGCAAGGCCTGGCCGAGCTGGTGACGTACCTGTCGCTGCAAGATGAGGCGTTCACTGTGGTCTTCGATGAGCAGCATCGCGAGCGGGTGAGCTGGCAGGAGCCGGACGGCCGGACGAAGCAGGTCGCCTTGCCGCGCGTAACGTTCGCGCGCGCGGGAGGCGGGAGTTGACTGCTACCGATATCTCAGCCGCCGATCTTTCGCTGGCCGTCACCCAGCTGATGAAGGGCATCGTCTATCGCGAAGCGCATGACCGCGCGTGGCGCTCGCTGACTCAGTTGCAGCCGCAGGTGCGGGATCACGTCGCCGTGCTGGGCCTGCAGGTTGTGATCGACGAAGCCGAGGGCTATGCGTTCTGCCGTCAGCGCCCGGATGGCGACGACGACAGCAGCGCGCCGCTGCCCAGGCTGATCCCGCGCCGGACGCTGTCGTTCCACGTCAGCCTGCTGCTTGCACTGCTGCGGAAGAAGTTGGCGGAGTTCGACGCCCTGGGCGGTGGCTCACGGCTAATGCTGACCAAGGAGCAGATCCGCGAGATGGTGCGCGTCTTCGTTCCATCGAGCACGAACGAGGTACGACTGACGAACCAGATTGACGCCCATATCGGCAAGGCTGTGGAACTGGGCTTCCTCCGCCCGGCGAAGAACTCCGAGCAGGTGTACGAGGTGATGCGGATACTGAAGGCCTTCGTCGACGGCCAGTGGCTGGCCGACCTCGACGCCCGGCTAGCCGAGTACGCCGCCACGCTCGGCCGAGTGGAACGCGATGACGGCGGCGAGGTAGTCGAATGAGCGGCGTGCTACTCGATATCGCTGACGCAGCGGACCAAGAGATCCTCAGTGGCTTCCGGCTGAGCAGGCTTGAGTTGTACAACTGGGGCACGTTCGGGCAGCGAGTCTGGTCGCTTGCCGCCGGGTCGAGAAACTGCCTGCTGACTGGCGACATCGGGTCAGGAAAGTCCACGATCGTGGACGCCGTCACTACCTTGATGCTGCCGGCCAACCGGATCTCGTACAACAAGGCGGCCGGAGCGGACACGCGCGAGCGGAACCTCCGCTCCTACGTCCTCGGCTACTACAAATCCGAGCGGAACGAGCTCACCGGGACTGCCAAGCCGGTGGCGCTGCGCGACACCGGCAGTTACTCCGTCATTCTCGGCGTCTTCGCCAACGCAGGTTACGACGCCTCGGTCAGCCTGGCTCTGGTCTTCTGGTTCCGAGACGGTGCGGCAGGACAGCCGGAACGGCTGTACGTGACGGTGGACAGGGCGATGTCCGTCACCGCCGACTTCGCGGGCTTCGGCACCGACGTCTCGTCTCTGCGCAAGAAGCTGCGCGCTGCCGGGGCCCAGGTGCACGACAGCTTTGCCGACTACGGCAAGGACTTCCGCCGCCGCCTTGGGATCGAGTCGGAGCAGGCGATGGAACTGTTCCATCAAACAGTCTCGATGAAATCCGTGGGGAACCTCACCGAGTTCGTCCGCGACCACATGCTGGAGCCGTTCGATGCGGACAGGTGGACCGCCGAGATCGTGACGCACTTCGACGATCTGACGAAGGCGCACGAGGCAGTCCAGCGGGCACAGGCTCAGCTGACCGCGCTCAACCCGCTGCTCGAGGAGTGCACGCGGTACGACCGCGTCGAAGCCGAGATCGCCGCACTAACCGCGCAGCGGAGAGCCCTGAGGTACTACTTCGCCGATCGCAAGGCCGCGATCCTGGAGACGTTGCTCGCCGAGCTAGCTGCGCGGCGTGCCCGGCTCGACGCTCGGCGCGGGGAACTCGAATCGCAGCTGACGGTCCTGCGGGACCGGGTGAGCACACTGATGGTCGAGCTCGCCGGTCACGGCGGCAACCGACTGGCGGAGATTGACCGCCAGATCGCTGACGGCGAGACAACCGGCACGGCCCGCATGCGGAAATCGGAACAGTTCGCCGAGCTGCTGAAGAAGGCGGGCCTTGACCAAGTCGAGACCGCGACGGATTTCGCTGCCCGGATCCGCGAGATAGTCGCCGCTCGCGATGCCGCGAAGCAGGACCTCGCAGACTGCCAGAACATTCTCACCAAAACCACGGTCGAGGCGGAGAAGCGCGGCGAGGAGGCGGCCGAGGTCAACGCCGAGCTGCGCAGCCTGCAGGAGCGCAAGAACAACATCCCGCGGCAGAACCTTGACCTCCGCGCGCTGCTCTGCCGGGAGCTCCGCCTTGCATCCGAAGCGCTGCCCTTCGCCGGCGAGCTGATCGCGGTCCGGCAGGAAGAGGCAGACTGGGAAGGCGCGGCTGAGCGCATGCTCCGCGGCTTCGCGCTCTCGGTCCTGGTCCCCGACCGGTACTATCCCGCGGTGTCCGACTGGGTCGACAGCCACCATCTGCGCGGGCGGATTGTGTACTACCGGGTCCCGGAGACGGCCGGGGCGGGACAGCGGAGCGGGCAGGGCCTGCCGCCGCTGCCGGGCGCTAGCAGCACTGTGCTCGCGGCGAAACTAGAGGTCAAGGACGGTCCGCTGGCGCCGTGGCTGGAGCTCGAGCTAGCAAATCGCGCCAACGTGGAGTGCGTTGAGACCATGGTGGATTTCCGCCGGGCCCCGCGAGCCATCACCAGGGCAGGGCAGATCAAGGTTCCGGGCGGGCGGCATGAGAAGGATGACCGCAGGCGCATCGACGACCGGAGCACGTACGTGCTCGGCTGGTCCAACGAAAGGAAGATCGACGCCCTGCTGAGCCGGGCCGCGGTGCTTGCCGCCCAGCTCGCCGCCATCAGCGCCGAGAAATCTGAGCACACGAGGGCGCAAGACGCGGCTATCGACCGCGGGCAGGTGCTAGCCGGGCTGGAGCAAACCCGCGAGTTCGCCGAGATCGACTGGCAGTCCGTGGTCAACCGGATCGAGGACCTGAAGCAGGAGAAGCGCGAAATCGAGGGAGAGTCGTCGGAACTGGCTAGGCTGAACGGCGAGCTGACGTCGGTCAGGAAGCAGGTCGATGCTGCTGATGCCGAGCACCGCCAGGCGAACGAGGAGATTGGCGGCGTTAACACCGAGATCAAAGCGGCACGCGAGAGCCTGGACTCGGCGCAGCAGACGCTCGGCGAGCCAGCCAGCGCGCTAGCACGCCAGCAGTTCCCGGCGATCGGCAGCCTGCTCGCCAAGCACCAGGACGATGCTCCGCCGACGGCCGCCGCATGCGAGAAGGCGGAGAACGCGGCGAATGATGAGATCGTCTCGCTGACCGAGCGACGGAACACAAGGAAAAACCAGCTTGCCACCAGGATCGTCGCGGCGATGGGCGAGTTTCGGCGGCAGTACCCGGTCGAAACGGCTGAACTCGACGACGCGGTGCAATCGGCGGCTGGCTACCGCGAACTCCACAAGCGGTTGACCGACGACGACCTTCCACGTTTCCAAGAGAAGTTTAAGGTTTATCTCAATCAAAACACCATCCGCGAGATCGCGCAGTTCCAGTCTCAGCTGAACAAACACGCCGGAGCCATCAGGGACAGGATCTCCACCATCAATTCCTCGCTTGTCGGGGTGGACTACAACCCTGGCCGGTTCATCCGTCTGGAGGCACAGCTGACCTCGGTCCCCGAGGTCCGCGACTTCCGGGCCGAACTCAGGGCGTGCACCGATGACGCGGTGTCCGGTGATGCCACCGATCAGTACTCGGAGCAGAAGTTCCTGCAAGTCAAGAGGATCATCGAGCGGTTCACCGGCCGCGAGGGAATGACGGAGGCCGACCGGAGGTGGACCCGGTACGTCACGGATGTGCGGAACTGGTATGTGTTCTCGGCGTCGGAGCGGTGGCGCGCTGACGACACCGAGTACGAGCACTACGCCGACTCGGCCGGCAAGTCCGGCGGTCAGAAGGAGAAGCTCGCCTACACGATCTTGGCAGCTTCGCTCGCCTACCAGTTCAAGCTGGAGTGGGGCGCGGCGAAGTCACGGACATTCCGGTTCGCGGTCATCGACGAGGCATTCGGCCGCGGCTCGGACGACTCGACCCGGTTCGCGCTCGAGCTGTTCCGCCGTCTCGGCCTGCAGTTGCTGATCGTCACTCCGCTGCAGAAAATCCACGTCATTGAGCCGTATGTTTCAGCGGTGGGCTTCGTGGACAACCCGGAAGGCCGCTCGTCGCGCCTACAGACCCTCACGATCGAGGAGTATCACGCGCGCCGGCTCGCGCATGTGCTGGGCCAGCAGTCACAGGCGGACAGCAGTCACGTGCCCGCGCAGGCCAGCGGCGAGCTGACCGTGGCTCCCGGACAAGTCCCGATGCCAGCGACGGCCAGCACCGGCGATTAGCGTGGCACCACCGCCGTGGACCCGGCCAGCTGACGTGCGTGCCGCCCTCGGCAGGAAGTGGCAGTCCGGGACCTTGCTGACCGCATTTGCTGGAGGCCAGCCGTGGGATCCGTACGGCACGCCGATTCGCGGCCCGGCGCCCCGCGAGATCAGCGAGCGCCTCGGCGCCGTACAGGAGTGGGCAGCGGAATGGCGGCGTGCCGAGCAGGGTCCGCTCCGGATCGAGTACAAGAAGGTCGGCGGTCGCCACGTCGGCTCCAACACGATCCCGAGCCGGGCCTGGATCGACGGTTATGACCAGGCGTGGACGCTGCTCGGCGTGCGCGACGACGTTCGCAGGCTGGTTGAGATGGGGCAGGCGACGGGCGCGACCTGCCCGCGGCTGATGCCATGGCTGCAGCGCCACCCGATGAAGGCACTGCGTCTTGTGGCATGCTGGCCCGAGATGCTCGCTACGGTCCAGTGGATCGACCAGTGCCAGTCGCCCGGCATGTACTTGCGGCAGGTGGACGTCCCCGGCGTCGACACGAAGTTCATTGAGCGGAACCGCGGCGTGCTCGGCGATCTGCTTGACCTGCAGCTAGACCCGGAACGGACCGATGCGGGCGCCGCCGATTTCGAAAGCCGGTACAGGTTCCGCCGCAGGCCGAATTACGTGCGATTCCGATGCGAGCGGCTGCACGGCTTCAGCGAGCTCTCGGTACGCGCAGAGGAGTTCGCTGCCCGGCCAGCCGGAGTCAGTCGCGCCTGCGTAGTCGAAAACGAGATCACGTACCTGGCCATCCCATGCCCGGACGACACGATGGTGATCTTCGGCGGAGGTTATGCAGTTCCCGTGCTCGAGCCGGTCGGATGGCTGTCGGATCTTGACATCGTCTACTGGGGCGACATCGACACCCACGGCTTCGTCATTCTGGACCGGATGCGGCAGCGGTTCCCCCTGGCTCGGTCCATGCTGATGGACCGGGCTACCCTCCTCGCGCATCGCGAGCAATGGGTGGCAGAGCCGAGCCCGGCGTCGGCCCGCCTCGAGCACCTCGACGCGGCGGAACTGGCGCTGTACGAGGACCTAACCGCGGACGCGCTGGGACCGTCGGTCCGGCTTGAGCAGGAACGGATCCGCTTCGGCGCGATTAAACAGGCGCTACTTGGTAGTTGATGCGCTAGCGCAGTCGCCGGTCGGACGACGAGCAGCGTGGAGCGCCGGATACCGGGTAAGTGCACGTGCCTGACGTTGCAGGTCCGTGCATATTAGCCAGTCCTGTGCTGAGGCACGATCGCTTGGCGGGCCGAACTGCCGACCTCGGAAGCGGCGGACGAGTGGCTCGGGTCATTTCTGCCAGCAGATGGCTGAGCCTTCTCAGCTAGTCCTTCAGGCTCGCTTTTACCCAGCACTCACTGGGCGTTCCGACTCTTCTGCCTGCTCCGGGCGATCTTGCTGTTCACGATCTTGCAGAACGTTTGCGATCCTGATCCCAGGCGTGCGGGCGTGCGCGCCATCAGATGATCACGGTGAGAAAGAGGGGAAGGTGAGAAGCAGGAGTACCGGACCGGCAGTCGAGGATCGACCAATCGGGGTGCCCGCGAGGGACGTCAGCGATGGGAGCAAGGTAGTGCAGTTGGCTCCCACTTTGGCGGCTGCGGGATAGTACATTCGGAACTGGTCTGTGACCAGTCGGGATGGCGGGATTCGAACCCGCGACCTCCTGCTCCCAAATCAGCTCCACCCAGTCGCCAGACGTAGCCTCCCGTCGCCCGATGTGACGTTGAGCTGGGGCGATGCTGGCTGGAAGTTGCCTGACGTGGCCTGTTGTCTGTGCACGTTGGCTCCCACTTTGGCTCCCACGTCAGCCGGGATACGCGTCGCAGATCGCCGCCGCCAGGAAGCCGTCAACGCTGGGCGAAGAATGACAGCTGGCCGAGTAGCACCTTCGCCGCGGTAATCAACTGTCGCGCAACCTCGATGGCCTGCGTGGCTTCGTCCTCGCTGGCGGTGTCGGCTGGCAGTCGCGGGTACTCCAACTCGTTGCGCCGACGCCTCAGGTCGCCGAAGGGCCTGAAACCAGGACCGAACTGCGCTCGTACGGCGCGCTCCACGGCATAGTGGCCCCCGCTGGTCGTGACGCGCATGCCCTGCTGCGCTAGCAGAGAGACGCAGGCAAAGCGCGTGGCGTCGTAGGCCAGGACATAGGCGCTGTAGGCATCGCTTGCGATCAGCCCAGCCGCAGTCGCGGCAGTTCTCTCCGCCTGAGCGAGCAGCGGACTGCCGTCGGCCGCGCCGCCCGTTACGTGCTCCAGCTCGCCGCGCCGGAGGAGTTCCTCAACCTCAGCCTCGCCTCGCGGCCATCTACTCATCGACTATCCGCGCTTCCCCGCGGCCGCGTCGTCCGGCTCCAGGACCGGCACGAGCGGGCTGGACTGAATCTGTTGAACGAGAGGATCGGCGGCCTTGCGCCACGTGTCCGCACTCCGGATCACGGGGTTAACGGGCATCCCCAGTCGCTGCTGGGCACGGTCAGCCGCGTCATAGACCGACTCTCGGGTCGGCTGTCCGACGACGAGCACATCCAGATCATGCGGCGCCGGGCCGGTCCGTCCGAGATAGCGGGCAGCCCAGGAACCAAAGATCATGACGCGCTCCGCCTGCGGCAGTGCCGCGAATTCGTCCGCCACGACCTGCATCGGCCCCCACGAAAGCAAGAGCAGCTCGGTGAGCGGCACGACGAGGCGGTTCTGCACATTGGCCCGGACCAGCGCCGACCTGCCAACGCTACGACGATGCAACAGCCCTGCCTCGGTCAGACGCTTCACCTCGCCGTGGACAGTGCTGAGGGGCGCGTCAAACCGCCGCGCAAGGTCTGTCAGGCTGTGTTCTTCCTCAGGGTCAAGCAGCAGTGCGGCCAGGATGTCGGCTTGCAGTCTCGACCGGAAGATCGGCAGCAACGCCGGCGCGGAACTTCGCATAACTCGAATATATCTGCGATCTAACCGAAGCGTCAAGCCGATCAGCCGGAAGGCCGTTCACGGTCAGTGTCCCGCAAGGAGTCACGGACGGCGGCACGTTGCGGGAGCTGCGCGCCTGGGGTGCGTCGCGGATCGGGTCGATAGCCGCGCCGAGCGGGCCGTTCTGGGCACCTGGTGGAGCGAGACCACGTGAGGGCGTGCGATACCGCGTCGGCGCTCGCCTTGATGTGGCCCGCAAAACGGGGCTATCGACCGGCTGACGAGGTGACAGCCGGCCGGTAGCACTCGCGTTGTTAGCCCTGCGGCCGGGTTGTCCAGTCGGCCCCGTTCGGGCCGAGCAGGGTCATGTGCCCGAACACGGTCAGCGCGCTGCCGACGTGGCTGCCGCCTGGCAGCGGCTTGTCGCTGGTGCCAGGGATGTTGAGGTCCAGCTCGATCAGTACCTGCATGCCGTCGATGTCCGGGCCGCACAGCTTCTGCCAGTCCTTGCCGGTCTGGCCGATCGTGCGCAGCACTGCCGGTGCCCCGTCGAGCGTCACGTAGCGCGACTGGCCGCCTATGTACTTGCACGACAGCGGCGAGGAGCCGGCGGCGGGCCAGACGATGATGGACAGCGCTCCGGGGTCGTCGGCCGGGCCGGCCGACCAGGAGTTGCTGGCGATCTTTCCGCCTAGCCGCTCAAGATCGGCAGGAGCGCTCACCCGCCAGCCCGCCGGCAGCGGCGGATCTGGGGCACTCCGGTGCGGCGATCTGCTGTGTCAGTTTAGACTGACATCCTGGGTTGTCAGTCTAAACTGACAGGCATGGACTTCGAAGAACTCAGCGCGAATCTCTCGTCGGATGACCCGGCAACTGGGCTTCGCGCCTCGCTGGCGCTCCATCGCCTGGCTGAGAGGGTCGAAGCGAACCACATCGCGTCGGCCCGGCAAAAGGGCTGGTCGTGGCAGCAGATCGGAGACGCCTTGGGTGTCACCCGCCAATCCGTGCACACCAAGTACAACAAGGAGTCATCATGACCACCGAGTCCGTTGCACCAGAGGTGCTTCACCCCTGGGCCATCTGTCTGCGGGCCAGTGAGGAGGCTCGCCGCCGAGGTGATCGCCGAACCGGCACCGATCACCTCTTGCTCGCCTTGCTGGAGGGTCCCTCGATCGAAGTCGTGCTGGGCGTGCGCCTGCAGCAAGCCCGCCAGGCCCTTGAGTCGCTCGATCAGGAAGCCCTGGGTGCCCTAGGCATGGTCTCCGGCACCGACGCTCCCGCACTGCCGATGCGCGCCGTGCCGAAGAAGCCGAGGCTCAGTGACGTCGCGAAAAAAGATCGCCTCCGCATGACGCCCGCGGCAAAGAAAGTGCTTGAGGAAGCGGTCAGGCCCAACCGCCGGAAGCTCCAGGTCACGGCCCAGCAGGTGCTGGCCCAGATCCTGGCTCTCCAGCCACCAGATCCTGCGGCGGTGCTGCTGGGCGCTCTCGGCGTGAACACGTCGCAGGTTCAGCGCCGATTGGATGCGGTCACGCCCGAAAGCTGAGTCGCCAGCGACATTCACGGCTTCGAGCGAAGGTGCCCGGATCGGCTGTCTGATCCGAATGCGAGACTGCCGGCATGAACAGCGAGATCCTGCTTCCCCAGCCATCTGTTCCCGGCGGCGGCGGGGTACTCAATCCCTTCGTCATCGTCGATGATGCCGCGGGCTTTGTTCACTTCGTCTCCGCCGTCTTCGGCGTTGCGGAGAACGTTGAAGTGAGAACCCAGAGGCCTGATGCCAAGCTGATCCATGTCCAGTTGCGCCTTGGCGGCGTCGATCTGATGATTGCTGATCGGCTCGACGGGTGGCCGCTGCGGCCCGGGCTGCTCCAGGTATGGGTTCGCGACGTCGCGTCGGTGCTGCAACACGCCAGCGCTGCGGGCGCTACCACGGTCACTGAGCCGACCCCGTTCTACGGTCAGGTGACCCTGGGCAGGATGCTCGATCACTGGCAGAACATCTGGTGGCTGTGGGCGCCGGCGCCGGGCCAGCCCGATCCGCGGCCAGCCTGGGAGGGCGGTTCGGAGGTCGTCTTCTCCACGCTGGACAAGACGCTGAAGTCGCTCGCGCTCGGGACTCCGCCTGCGCGCTGATCTCGGTCGAGTGCGCGGACCTTGGCAGGATCGCCACTCCGGACATCGCGTGCCGTCCGGCCGGGTAGGCCGGGCGCATTACTGCGCCCGGCCCCCCTCAGAACCGGACGTGCACGTTTTCCATGCATCCGGCTCAAGCAAGCCCTGAAGGCTCGCTGGCGGGCAGAACTGCTGGGCTGTTGCCG
>JBKQTJ010000123.1:0-3504 GCA_052143255.1 Streptosporangiaceae bacterium
TGTCGCTCGCCTGGTAGCCGTGCCCGCACGTCTGCACCGCGGTCTCGATGACCCGCAGCTCGGACGGGCTGGCCCGGGTCGCGGCGAGCCGGCTCGCCTCGGCCTCCTGGACCCGCCGGAATTCGAAAAGCATGAAGATGTGGTCCAGGTTGGTCGGCAGGAAGAAGCTGCCGAACCTGGTCGCCCCGAGCACGCTCTCGCCGTCCGCGACATACAGGCCGCGGCCCTTCTGCGCGCTGACGCTGCCGGTCGCCGAGAGGATCTTGACTGCCTCCCGGACGACGGTGCGGCTGACGCTGAGCCGGGCCGCGAGCTCGTTCTCGGTGGGGAGGCGGTCGCCCGGCGCGAGCGCGAGCTCGGCGATCAGCTGCAGGATCTGCTCCGCCACGACTTCATAGCCCGGCCGGTACCCGCCCGGTCCGCTGCGCCGGGCATTCGCGGCCGGTCCCGCAGACGCCAGGGATGCTGCGGCGGTACCGGCTGACGGCTCCAAGTCCACCCCTTTGCCTCCCGTGTCGTCGGCTATGACATGCATTATGACTGAAACGTACTGACGGCGTTGATCGTAGCTATGGCCTTATCGTCCGTCAAGATAAGTACGAAATATTTGTTGCACTTAGGTCACGACACTGGCATCCATACCTGACTAAATTGGTCTATAGGATCGCTAGGGTCAGTGCAGAGTGAACAGTCCAGAAAAATAGGTCTGTGAAGGTCTTGACGACTAGGTAAGTCCGGTCTGCTAATTATGGGCAAGCACAGTGCCAGGTTCGATGTTCGGCTGACAAGGGACGGGTCATCGTCAGGTGCCCGTCCGGTGGGCTGGATATGCGGGCCGAATAGGTAGTACACATCAGACGGTCCATCGGCCCCATCCGAATGGCAGCCGTCTTGACGACGCGAGCAATTGGAGCTGCCATGCCCCCGATGAACAGCACCATCCGGGTGCTCAGTCCGACAGGCCCATCCCGCCGGCGCGCCTTCGCGGCCGCGGGCCTGGCCGCCGTGGTCGCTGTCGCGATCGCGGCGTGCGGCGGCGGATCCTCCTCCTCGTCGGGCAGCCCGATGAAGGACGGCTTCAGCCAGGCACCGCAGACCTCGGGCGCGCTGACGGTCTGGGTGGACTCCACCCGGGTCCCGGCCGCGCAGGCATACAAGAAGGCCCATCCGAATGTGAAGCTGAACATTGTCACCTACGACGGTGACGCGAACGGCTCGAACTTCCTGCAGACGAAGGTCGACTTGTTCAACCGCACCGGCAGCGGCTGGCCCGATGTCGTGTTCAGCACCCAGCAGAACGAGACGACCTGGGCGGTGAGCGCCGGATATGCCGCACCGCTGAACGAGGGCCTCATCCCGCAATCGACTCTGAGCAACTTCGCGACCGGCTCCCTGGGCGTATGCACGGTGAACGGCAAGGTCTACTGCCTGCGCAATGACCTCGCTCAGGTCGTGCTGTGGTATAACGCCGCGCTGATGCAGAAGTGGGGCTATCAGGTGCCGAGCACCTGGCCGCAGTACGAGGCACTCGGCCTGAAGGTCGCGAAGCAGCATCCTGGCTACCTGGTCGGCAATGCCGGGGACACGTTCACCCCCGAGATATACATGTGGGCCAGCCAGTGCCAGGGCAGTGACATCACCGGCCCGCGCTCGGTTACGGTCGACGTCACCACGCCGAGCTGCACCGGGATGGCATCCCTGCTGGACACGCTGATCAAGGCCGGCTCGATGTCGAAGCTGAGCGTATTCAGCACCGCCTTCGACAAGAACGAGAAGGGCAAGGTGCTCATGTTGCCGGGGCCGGCCTGGTTCGGCGGCGCGGTCTTCGACACCACGTCGGGCCTCAACGTGCCGAAGGGCCAGATCGCCGTCGCTCCCATTCCGCAGTGGCCCGGTTCGTCGACCGTCAGTACCGGGAACGTCGGTGGCGGCACGTGGCTGCTCTCCGCGCATACCGCGCACCTCAAGGAGGCAGCCGACTTCATCACATGGGTGACTACCAATGACGCCTACCAGGGTGACCTCACACCTGGCTATCCGGCATACGCTCCGGCCGCCAAGGTGTGGCTGGCGCACCAGGGCAGTTCTGGTTATTACGTCGGCAACCCTGCCGCCGTGCTTGAGCAGGCGGCCGGGGAGGTCTGGCCCGGCTGGAACTACGGCAAGTGGAGCAACGAGGCCATCTGGGCCGCCACGATCGATCCTGGCCTGACCGCGGGCAAGACGATCGTCTCGATGCTGCCGGCCTGGCAGACCGCGATCACCAACTACGCCACCTCTGACGGCTACACGGTCAGCCATTGAGAAAGTCGCATGACGCCGGGCCGACCGGGACGCGCTCGCTCAGCACGTTCCGGCCGGCCTCGGCCGGCCACCTCTTCGTCGCCGGCTACGTGCTGCTGCTCGCCGCGTTCGGCATCGTGCCGACCGCCTACGGCATCTACTTCGCGTTCAGCAACGCCGGGAACACGTTCGCCGGGCTCTCCAACTTCATCGGCGCCTACCGGGACTTCCGGTACCTGCCTGCGGTGGAGCATGTCGCCCTCTACGAGCTGATCTGGCTGGTGACCCTCGTCGTCTTCGTCACCGGCCTGGCGATCGTGCTGCAGCAGTTGCCGTTGCGGCGGATCAGCAGGGTGACCCGCTTCCTGTATTACATTCCCGGCTCACTGGCCGGCGCGGCGAGCGTCATGGTGTGGCTGTTCATGCTCGACCCGACCGTCAGCCCGGCCGCGCCGCTGCTGAGGCTGCTCGGCTACGGCACGTTCGGCGCGGTCATCGAGCCCGGTCACCTGGCGATCCTGTTCGTGATGATCGCGTTCTGGACCGGCGCAGGCGGCTGGATCGTCGTGATGTTCGGGGCACTGAACAACATCCCGCTGGACATCATCGACGCAGCGCGGATCGACGGGGCCGGCGGCTGGAGCATTGCGAGGCGGATCCAGATCCCGATGCTGCGCAAATGGATCGTCTACATGGTGATCCTGGCCTTCGCCGCCGGGACCCAGCTGTTCGTGGAACCGCAGCTCATCTCCGAGGCGAGCCTGGGCGTGGCCGGACGTGACTTTTCGCTGACCCAGCTCTCCTACGACTTCGCGTTCCAGAACAACAACGTCAACTACGCCTCTGCGATCTCCGTCGAGTTGCTCGTCGTGTGCGTGGTCGTGGCAGCCCTGTTCGTGACCCGGTCCAGGTTCTTCGATGCGAGCTGACACCGCCGCCCCGGCTGTACCCAGGGCCTCCGCTCCCCGGCGTGCGCGCCGCCAGGTTCGCTCTCTGCCACGCCCGGCAAGCATTCCCGGCTACCTGGCAGCAGGCGTGCTACTCGCCGCATTCCTCCTCTTCTTCATCCTGCCGGTGCTGTGGCTACTGTTTGCCGCGACAAAGACCGACCAGTTAGCACTGTCAACTTGCCAAATCGATAATAGACCGTCAAGCATACGCCCCTGCGCAGCATTCGCGGCACGATCGAGCGTAAGACTGAGACCGCTAAGTCCAAGGACT
>JBKQTJ010000124.1:0-5070 GCA_052143255.1 Streptosporangiaceae bacterium
GTCTGGTCGCCGTCGGCGGTCAGCGTGGCCTCGATGGCCTCGTCGAACGGCGGCGCGCCGTTACCTTTCCGCCAGGACTCGTCCGTCTCCCTGGTCGTCACCAGCAGCCGCCGCGGCGGCTCGCACGCTTCCACGCGCCCGGTGCTTTCCACGTCGTCGGCTTCGATGTATAGGCGGAACCGTCCGCCGTGGCGGAGGTCGCCTTCTACCAGGCCGTGCCAGCGCGCCAGGCGGCCGGGATCGGTGAGCGATGACCACAGGTCGTCGATATCGGTGTCGAAGCGGTCCTCCATGCGCACGATGCCCTTGCCGTCTGCTGATCGTAGGCTGCCCAGGATGCGGCCGCTCCCACCTGCATTGCCGGTCATCTGGTGCTCCTTCGTTCGCGTTTGCCCCTGGCTATCTCGGTGTGCAGGGGCGTCCAGCCGCTGTTCCACAGTGCCCGGTACCGGCCCAGCCATTCATCAATCTCGGCGAGCGGCTCGGGGCGAAGACTGTAGACCCGCCGCTGTGCTTCCTGGCGGACCTCGACAAGGCCAGCCTCCCGCAGCACCCGCAGGTGCCTCGATACCCCCGGGCGGGCAATCGGCAGCAGCGCCGCCAGCTCACCCGCGGTTGCCGGACCGCCGGTCAAGGTCTCCAGCATCAGCCGCCGGCTCTGGTCCGCCAGTGCCCGCAGCACAGCTTCCATGGCATGAATGTACCAAGACAGTTACGTAACTGTCAAGGTACATAAGCGAGCGCGAGTGCGCCATGCCGCACACGCTCGGACGATATTTCTGGCCTGGGAGTGCCGTCGCCACGGGTTGTTGCGCGACCCGAGGGTACACAAATGGGATCTGCAACGCCGCCGGGGAGGCCCAGCACCTCGTGCTGAACCACCGCCACGCAGCTCGGTGCTGCTCCTCACCCGCTTGTGTGGCGAGAGGTTCGGCGGCACGCCCCTTGCCAGGCTCTTCATCACTAGCGAGTCCTGAATCGGACGATTCCGGGGGAGGCACGGCATGACATATATGGGAAGCGGCGATCCCGCTCGCAGGCGCACGGACTACTACCCGGCGTGGCTGGACAACCTGGCCGGCGACGTCACCCTGGAGGCCTCGGCGATGAACGGCGCCGCGCATGGCGCGGAGGCCGTCCGTGCAATCGTGCTCGCCGTCAAAACGCTATACGAGTACCAGGACATCAACTTCACCGGCGACTACGGCGACAACGGCTTCATCGAGGACTACACCACTCAGGTCCACGGCGAGCCCACCGGCGTTATCGGCGTGATTACTCGCAACGCCGCCGGGGAGACCCAGCACATCGTGGTGAACCAGCGGCCACGCAGCTCGCTGCTGCTCATCTCCCGCTTGCTGGGTCAGAAGTTCGCCGGCACTCCCTTGGCCGAGTACTTCGTCGCCAGCGAGTCCTGAAACGGAACGTGCGCGCTCAGCCCGGCCGGTTCGGGCGGCCAGATAGTCGTCGGGTTCCCTGTCAACGCCAGTTATGATCGCCCGGGAATGTGGCAGCAGCCGCCAGGTCGGCCGCGACGATCGCCCTGCCAGGCTGAGGAGACGAGCGTGCTTGAGATGAGGGCCACCTGCGAACGCTGCGAGCGAGTGCTGCCCCTCGACGGCGACGCCCGCATCTGCAGCTACGAATGCACCTTCTGCCCTGCCTGCACCGACGCGCTGATCGGCCGTTGCCCCAACTGCGGCGGCGAACTGCTCCGGCGGCCCCGCCGCACCCTCACGCTCGGGCAGGCTGCGGAACATAGCGGTCGTTAGGTGGTTCACGACGGCCGAGCCGGGAGACGTGGAATTGCTGGATGCGGTGGATCCGCTCGTTGCTAGGCGTCGCGGCGGATGACCGCGATCGCGGTCACGGCGATGAGGGCGGCAGCGAGGAGCACGAAGATGCCGGTCTCGATGCCCTGGAACGCCCAGTACCGGCTGGCCGGCTGGTAGGTGATCAACGCGCGGTATCCGTGAGCAGCCAGGCAGGAACCGAACTTGAGCGGGCTCTGGAACACGAGCGCCTGGCATGAGGACGGCAGGTTGCTCATGGGCAGGGGCACACCGCCGAAGGAAATGGTGGGTCCGCCGGAGACGTGGCTGCTCGCTAGCTGGCCGCCCGGGCCAACGACGCCCCCCGAGACCAGCCAGTAGGACCCTGTTGGCAAGGCCGGGGGGTGCAGGAAGCTGTAGGTCTTGGTGAGCGCGGTCAGATAGTGCGAGCGGAAGTCCTGGCCGATCACCAGGCGCAGCAAGGTGAAGACTCCGACAGTGATGGCCAGTGCTGGCAAGGTGCGGCGCAGCAGCGTGCCGGCGGCGATGCCGAGGGCCACCGCGAACAGCGCGTAGCCGACAGGGACGATGCCCTGGATGTCGAACTGGCTGGGCTGGAAATTCTGGTGGTTGAGGGCGTTGACCGGGCTGGACCACCAGGTGACGAGGGCCGAGACGGCGCCGCCCCAGGCGGCTGCGGCGAGCAGGGCCCAGCCAACCTTGACGGTGAGCCAGCGGCTGCGGGTGATGCTCTGCATCCAGGCGAACTGGCTGGTGCCGGTTTCGAGTTCCCGGGCCACCAGCGGTCCGCCCCAGAACACTCCCAGCAGGCACGGCACCACTACGGTCAGCGTGACCAGCAAGGACATCACGGGTGTACCCAGGATGAGCGTATCCGCGAGGTTGCCGCAGGTACGGCTGGCGGCGCACGAGGTGAGGGCGGACTGGTACTGCGACGCCATCTGCCGGCCGGTGACCAGCAGCAGGACCGCGAGCGCGGCGAGCGCGGCGGCCGCGAGGTACGCCTGAGCGCGGTGCTGGCGCCAGACAAGCCAGGTCATTGATCTTCTCCAACCGCGGTCAGGTGGGCGATCGCCGGCGGGGCGCCCTGGCCAAGGTAACCGAGTACCAGTTCTTCGAGGCCGACGTCGGAGGCCTCCCAGCCGGGATCGACGACCGGGCCGCCTACCCGGATGAGCAGAGTGCTCTGCCGGGCGGTGTGGGTAGCCTGCACGAGCGTGTGGGCCTTCTCGATCGCCGTGGTGTCCTTGCGCGGGCCGACCAGGACCTGATGCTCGGCAAGCACCGTGTCGATGTCGCCGCACAGCTGGACCCGGGATGCCGCCAACAGGATGAGGTGGTCACAGACCCGTTCCAGATCGGCGACCAGATGCGAGGACAGCACGACGGTCAGCCCGCCGACGGCCACCGCCTCGGCCAGGGTGGCCAGGAACTGCCGCCGGGCCAGCGGGTCGAGCGCCGCGACGGGCTCGTCGAGCAGCAGCAGCAGGGGCCGTTTGGCCAGCGTCAGCGACAGCGCCACCTGGGCGCGCTGGCCCCCGGACAGCGTGCCCACCCTCTGGTCAAGCGGGATGTTCAGGCCTTTCAGCCGCTGCCGCATGGACGCGGCGTCCCAGCGGGGGTTGAGGTGCGCGCCGACGGCGATGTGATCCTCGACGGAAAGGCGCCGGTACAGCGGGATCTCCTGGGCGAGAAAGCCTATCTCGGTCAGGAAGGCAGGGTCTTGGCGCGGTGTGCCACCGAGCACCGCGACGTCGCCCCCGCTCGGCCTGGCCAGCCCGCTGAGCACTCGGAGCAGCGTGGTCTTGCCGGCGCCGTTCGGGCCGATCAGCGCGGATATCCGGCCCTCGGGAACGGTGATGGTGCAATCGGTGAGGGCGGTGACCCGGCGGTAGCGTTTCGCCAGCCCGCGGGTCTCGATCACGGCAGGGGCGGCGTCCTGGGGATCCATCACGCGATCTCCTCCTCGGCCGTCGCCTGCAGCGAGTCGCGCAGCAGCGACTCGATCGACTCGTCGTCCAGCCCGGCCTCGCGGGCGCTGCGCACCCAGTGGGCCAGGCTGCGCGCCAGCCGCGAATGCGTGCCGGGAGGCGGACCGGGCGGCCGGCGCACCACGAACGTGCCATGACCTGCGCGGGGTTCGACCAGGCCCGCCCGTTCCAGGTCGCGGTAGGCCTTGAGCACCGTGTTGGGGTTGATCGCCGTCGCCGCGACGACTTCCCGCACCGTGGGGAGCTTGTCGCCCACATCGATCACGCCCATCCGGAGCGCCTGCCGGACTTGCTGGACGATCTGCAGGTACGGCGGCACGACCGAGTGGCCATCGAGCCTAAAGCTGATCACGATCTCGTCCTCAAAGTACTATGGTGTTAGGACTTTAGATCCCTCTAGGACAGCTGTCAACCGCCGCGAGCATCGCCAGCCGCGTGTGCGTCCCATTCGGGCTTGGTTGGCGCGCACTCGACTTCGCCGTGCTCGGAGCCTTCGATGACGTCGGGCCTTTCGTACGGCGTGGTGCGCACCAGTGTCAGGCCGCACTTCTCCATCGCGCGCCGGGAGGCAGCGGACCGTCATCGTGTGTCCGAACACCCGCTGGATGCCAAGCTCGGTGAAGCCCATGTTGATCAGGGCGCGCGACCCCTCGGTGGCGTGGCCCATGTTCCACGCTGCCCTTCGCAGCCTGTAGCCGAGGTCTATGTCGGTGATGTCGGTGCCGTTGCCGGGGCGGAAGTGAAACCAGCCGAGGAACTCTCCGGTGGCGCTGGACTCGGCCGCCCAGGTTCCGAGCCTGTCCAGCCGCTCATAGACCGCGAGATGGAAGGGGATTACCTCGTCCCGGAGCTCCTCAACGGGTGTTGGCCTGCCGCCAGTCAGGTAGCGCATCACCTGTGGGTCTGCGTTCAGGTCGAACAGATTGCCTACGTCATCTTCGGTGAACTTGCGCAGAGTCAGTCGCTGTGTTTCGAGGACGACGTGCATGTAGCCATTCTCCTGGTGCATGGCGGTCGGCTCCCGTCTTGCTCGTAGCCAGAGACCTCGGGTGAGTGGCTGCCCGGTCTAAGGGGCTGAGCGCGCCGCGATTGCCTGTCCCGCAACGGTTGCCCGAAGTATATGCTGCTGTCACAGAATATATGAAAAGGTGAAATATGACGTCTACATCGCCCAGGCGGACATTGGCATCACTCGCGATTCCGGCGATCGCGGTACTGGCAGGCGGCCTCGCCGCTCCCGCCGCTGCGACGGCGGCACCTGCCGTGAGCCGCACGGCCGCGGTCTC
>JBKQTJ010000125.1:0-5132 GCA_052143255.1 Streptosporangiaceae bacterium
AGGTGGGCCGGCAGTACGCCGTCGGTTTGCGCCACGCGCAGCTGAGTGGCGAGAAAACCGGTGACGCCGTCATAGACGGTGCGCGCGGTGGCGGCGGCCTGCGGATCGACGGCGGCGCGGGCGAGCAGGTCGATCAGCAGGGCGTGTAGCACGGCACGCGTGGAGCGCGGCTCGGGCAGTGCGGCGATCAGCTGCGGGATGCGTACGGTGGCCCGCTCGTAGTCGTACCGCTGGGCGAAGTCGAGCATCTCCTGCTGGTGAAGTAGTGCTGGACGGTGCCCATGGACACCTCGGCCTCGGCCGCGACGTTACGCAGCCTGGCCGCCTCCAGTCCGCGGGTGGCGATCAGGCGCAGGACCGCCTCGCCGATGTGCCAGCGGCGCTGCTGGTGGTCGACCTGCTTGGGCACGGATGCGTAACCCCTCAGTTGTCATGCGACCGCTGATCTCCGGTATCCCGGTGCGCGGCAACCCGCTGCGCATGCTGCCCTACCTGCACCTCCACACGTTCGCGTAACTCGCCACCCACCGCTACGGCCCAGGCCGCGAGCAGCAGGAGCGCATGCTCGTCGACGTGCTGCGCGTCACCTATACCGACACCTACCCGCTGGACGAGGACTGGGCCAGGCGCACCGCGGCGGAATCGGTTGACCGGCGCCTGCCGGACCCGGCCGCCCGCCAGCGCCAACTGGCCGCCCTGCGCGCCACCAAGACACCCGAAGGCGATCCCGCCCGGATCGCCGCGCCGACCCTGGTGATCCACGGCGAGGCCGATCCGCTGGTGCGCCCGGCCGCCTCCCGCGCCCTGGCCCGCGCGATCCCTGGCGCCCGCCTGGTGACCTATCCCGGCATGGGCCACGGCCTGCCCTCGGGTCTGTGGCCCGCGGTCCTCGAGGAGATCAGCACGCTCACCGACCAGCAGGACATGCCGAACGACCCACTCGCGCCCAGGGCCAACCAGCGATGAAGATCGTGTCCGCGACCATCCAGATCGACGCCCCGCCGGCATCGGTGTGGGCGGCGCTGACCGACCTGGCCGACTACCCGGGCTGAAACCCGCTGTTCCCCGAAGCCTCCGGGCAGATCGCCGTCGGCTCCCGGCTCACCCTCAAAACGGTCCAGCCGAACGGGCGCACGATGGCCGTCAGGCCCAAGGTCCTCGCCGTGGAGCCGGACGCCGAACTGCGCTGGAGCGCCGGCCTGCCCGGCCTCATCGGCGGCGAGCACTCCTTCACCCTCACCCCCGCCGACGGCGGCACCCGGCTCGTGCAGAGCGAGACGTTCCGCAGCCTGCTCGTGCCCCTCTCCAGCAAGACCCTCGCCGCCGCCGAGTCCGGCTACGAGGCACTCAACAACGCCCTGAAGGCATACGTCGAAGCCCGGCGATGACCGCGCGGCGTCTCCCGGGGTTACCCGGCCTGGGCTGGGGGCTGTGGCTATGGAGGATCTTGGTTTTATCGCGTTTCCAGGCCGTGGTCGTGCCGTCGGGTGGAGTACGACGGTCCAGCCCATTCTGTGGATTACGACCTGATGGTGATACCAACGGAACGAATACAGTCCTTGACGCTGGTCTTGCCGCCTTCTGCCTTGTGCGTCACGTGCTGCACCTTGCAGTATGCGGCGGGCTGGTCGCGGCCACCCGGATGCTTCCGCAATCCACACAGGATCGGGAGCAGACATCATGGAAGACATGCTCACCACGGAGTATGACGGTTGCGGGCGCTGCCTGGTCGGGGTACGCCGGCTGAGCAGGAAGACCGACAAGACCAGCAGCCCGGAGAAGCAGGGTAACCAGATCCTCGGCGCTACCGGCGACAACGGGGGCCACATCATCGCGTGGGCCGATGACTGGGAGGTCTCCGGCGCGACGGACCCGCTCACCCGTCCGGGATTCGGCCCGTGGCTGCGGGGCGAGATGGGGCCGTATGACGGCATCGTGTCTGCCAGCGTGGACCGGGTGGGGCGGAATGTGCGGGACACGCTGAACACCCAAGCCCTGCTGACCGGGCAAGACCGCATCGTGATCACGGCCGATCACACCGGGGTGTGGGACTTCTCGGACCCGAACGAGGAGAACAACTGTATCGCGAAGGCGTGGGGGTCCCAGATGGAACTGCGCGCGATCCAGAAGCGCAACCGCGATGAGACGATCCGGGCGCGCAACGCGGGCGAGCCCAAGCAACGCCCTTCCTATGGGTACATGTACGTCCGGCTAGCCCCCATGGCCAAGATCGACCACGTCGCGCTGGACCCCGTCGGCGCGGAGATCATCCGGGAGGTGGCGCGGCGGATCTTGGCCGATGAAACAGGGAAGATCACGATCGGGACCGAGGCGGTACGGCTGACGCGCGAGGGGGTTCCGTCGCCGGGCGACCGGCGAGCCCAGCTATACGGACGTCCCATGAAGGGCGGCCCGTGGACCGGGCATACCCTCAAGCACATTTTGTGCAGCGAGGCGGCGCTGGGGTACCTCATGCACGGTGGCAGGGCCGTCCTCGGCGCGGACGGACGGCCGATGCGGATCGCGGAGCCGTTGTGGGACCGCGCGACCCATGACGCGCTGGTGGCGGCGACCGCGCCCAAACGCGACGGCCACCGCGCACCGAAGGGCATGCGGCTGCTCACCGGGGCGGCGTTCTGCGGGAACTGCGGGGCACGACTGCACGTCACCGGGCGTGGCGGCGACCGGTACGCCTATGAATGCACCGCGCGGATACGCGGAATCCGCGCCTCAGCCGGGTGTAAGCCCGCCCCGGCCATGGCGCTGGCGGCAGCGGACGCGCTGGTGAACGAGTGGTTCCTAGCCCGGTACGGGTCCGGAGAGGTCATGCGGAAGATCTACGATCCCGGGACCGGACACGCGGCCCAGATCGCGGAGCTTGAGGCCACGCGCACACGGCTGCGCGAAGACCGGCAGGCCGGGCTCTACGATGACGCCGAGGACGCAGACTGGTACCGGACGGAATACCGGCGGCTCGGGGAGGAAATCACCGCGCTGAAGGCGCTGCCCGAGCGCAAGCCGGGCATGCGCCTGGTGCCCACGGGCCGTACCATCGCCCAGGAGTGGGACGCGGCGGATAACGCGCGGAGGCGGGAAATGCTCGCAGAGTTCGAGGTCCGCGTGGTGGTGCATCCCACGGGGCATGACCCGCGCGTGGCGATTACTGGCATGGAGATCAGCCCGGACGGGTTTGAGATGACCGGCTGAGCAGCCTGCATAGCGACGAAACCGCCCGGCCCCTGGCCGGATAGGGGCCGGGCGGTTTCGCTGCCTCTACGGCGGACGCAACCAGCCGGTTGCCACTCGCGGCTCCAGAGGCGGTTAGCGGGCAATGCCGCTACAGTAGCTGCGCAAAGGTTACGGCGACGTCTTATCTGGTCCACATCTGGTCCGCGCTGATCCAGGTTTCTTCTGCGATCGGATGTCTGGATGTGCTCCTACTGGACCTCAAATGCAGTGTTAACAACTTGCCCAGTGGTCATTTGGCCTGGTCTCCTGGGTCTTTCGGCCCTACGGCAGTTGAAAACATGCGAGTATCCCACCGTCTATGAAAATAGGTGGTGCATCGAACGGGACTGACCGAGTGGCGGCTGGGGTTTCGCCTGGGGCGCATCCTGTGGCCAACACGAGCCATCTCTGGGTGGGCCGTCCTCAGAGTTCAGCGCTTGCCAGAGGCGGGCGGCGCATCAGTCGGATGAGAGTACCCGCGTGGGTGCCACAGCCCACGCAGGTGCCACAGCCCACGCAGGTGCCACAGCCCACGCGGGATGGCTTGCTAAAGTCCGGCACGGTGGTAATAGCTGGCAATGCTCTTGTCCTTATTATAACTGTGGGAGATCCGAATAATGATAACGCTAAGGCCGCTCTGCAGTATCTTCAGAAACATCGAGATGAGCTTGAAAAGAAGACCAATCAAGCAATAATAAATTCTCTTCTAACGAAAGAAAAGTATGCGCTCGCCTCGATAGAATTTGACGAGCGCGAGGTCCGGCTCCTCGTCTATGGCCATGATGAGGAGGGAACAAGCAGACTATTTCCTGGCTACGGTGGCGAGTGCTGGGTAAAGAAAGTCGAGAAATTTCAATTTCTCCTGAGAAGGTCCGTTCAGGATATTCTTAGATGCGAACCATGGAAGCTGATCCCGATCGATGTTAGATGGAATCCAGACGACGGGGTGTTTCCCTCCGATCCCCTTGTAGATTCGGAAAGCTCTGATCCTGTCTTGAGCGAGGAGCTAAGGAAGCTACGCGACGATGGTAAGAGGCAACAAACGTATCGGACGATTTCCTTCGTGTCTATCTTGATATTTATTCTGATACTAGCTATCGCCCTCTGGGCGACCCTCCATTTCAGCTCAGACCACGATCGTCGCTCTAACCTTGGCACTGTCGTCTTCTTCGCACTCGTTGTCGGCGTCTCCCTGTTGCTCTTTGCTACTGCAAGCTGGGTGAATTATGAAACTACGACACATGATATTGCCCTGAAAGAGGCCAGCCTTAATCTTAGCGGGCTAATTCATGAGGGCGAGCGGGACGCCTATAAGCTTTTCCAGGTCAACGCTGCTGAGCTGAAACGCTATTACGATATGGCCCTCAGGCAACGCGCCCTGGTCTTCTTTCTTGGTATATTCTGTATATTCAGCGGATTCGCCGTGGTTGGCGTTACCCTGTATATACTGACTACTCCACTGGCTTCCGCCTCTCTAAGCGAAAAAATCGTGGTGGGAGTTCTCGGTTCTGTGGGTGCTATTCTGGCAAATTTCATTGCGATAATATTTTTGCAGATGTTCCAATCTATAATTAAATCTACGGTGAATTTCCATAATCGTCTTGTTCTTACCCAAAACATATATTTCGGCAACTTGCTGTTGGCAAGAGTAGCTGATGGCAAGCTGAAAGACCAGACGTTGTCGAAGTTGGCACTCATGCTAGCTAATTTGCACGAGCCACAGGTCACCGATAAGACGTAAGTATTCGGAAGTCCTGTGAAAGGGCATGCCGATGGCCGGCGTGGCGGCTCGCGGTGGCCATGCCGGTGCTGTCGTTATTCGCGGGGGTTTTGTCCGGCGGGTGGCGGCTGTGCCCAGGTGCGGAGGTCTTCGGGGCTGGCGTTCCAGGGCAGGAAGCGTTCCA
>JBKQTJ010000126.1:0-68218 GCA_052143255.1 Streptosporangiaceae bacterium
ACGGCCGCCCGCCGTCCGGGTAGTTGGGCACGCCCTCGTAGATCACCGTCGTCGTGCCGAGCGACAGCGGCCCGTAGACGATGTAAGAGTGGCCGGTGATCCAGCCGATGTCGGCCATGCACCAGTACACGTCGTCCGGGTGAATATCCTGGTAGTACTTCGACGTGCCGGTCACGTACGCCATGTAGCCACCGGTGCTGTGCTGGCAGCCTTTCGGGCGGCCTGTGGTCCCGCTCGTGTACATCAGGAACAGCGGTGCCTCCGCTGGCATCGAGACCGGATCGACGGTCCTCCCGCGGTACTCGGCCAGTTGCTCGTCGACGAAGAAGTCCCTGCCATCGACCATGGGAGTGGCCGAGGCATACTGGCCGGGGTGGCGCCGCCAGACGAGCACCTTGTCCACCTCCTGGCCCTCCTTCGCCGCCTCCTCGAGCGCCTCGTCGGCCTTGACCTTGTGATCGGTAAGCGTGCCGGCCCGGTAGTACCCGTCCATGGTGATAAGCACCCGGCTGCCTGAGTCCGCGATTCGGGTGCCGCAGGCATGCCCGCTGAAGCCGCCGAACACTTCTGAGTGGATGACGCCGAGCCGCGCGCACGCGAGCATCGTCACGGGTAGTTCGGGCACCATCGGCAGGTGCAGGGTGACCCGATCGCCTGCCTTCAGTTCGGCGAAGTCCCGCAGCAATGCGGCGAACTCATTGACCTGACGCAGTAGCTCGCCGTAGCTGATGTGAACGTAATCGTCGGACTCCAGTTCGGGGACAAAGGTGATCGCAGTCTTGTCCGGATTCGCCGCGGCGTGCCGGTCGACGCAGTTGTACGACGCGTTCAGCTTGCCGCCGACGAACCACTTGAAGAATGGCGCAGTGCTCGTATCGAGGATCGTGTCCCAGGGCTTGTCCCAGGCCAGCAGATCCGCGTACTCGGTGAAGCAATCCGGGAACTTATCCTCGGCGAACCTCTCCAGAATCGCGGGGTCGTTAGCGTTGGCCTGCTGCACGAACTTCTCTGGCGGCGGGTAGTACTCTTCCTCACGCCAGTGAACGGCGATCTGGGCCTCAGAGACCTGCATCTCCGGGTTTTCTGTCATTACTGGTCCTCCTGGCCGGAACTGAGTGTGGCGCACGACAGTGGACCGCACGCTCGGTGTTGACCGGATGTGTCGTAACAGGTGCGCTGGAACACTTGTACTGCAACTCTGGCCGTTGCGGGCGGCGTCGGGGCAAGCGCCGGGGCCCGGTCACGCATCGGCTATCTGCTGCCGACAAGCCTGCCATGAGCGCCCTCACCTGTTACGGGAACCTCAATCGTAACGCCGCAGGACAACTCGGAACAGGCCCGTCAGGTCGGCCCCCGCGCAGGTCGCTAACGGGTATCAGTCCTGGCAGGACAGGTTGACATCGCGCCGATCGACGGTAAGTTTCTGCGCAGTCCAGCACCGGGCCACTAGGTCAGGGAAGGTCAGCCGGGCCGTTGGCTGCGCCGTGAGGTAGCCACCAATTCGGCTCCGCGCACTGCGCGACGGCCGGAGCCCTGGCTGGGCGGGGGGTTGGATCCGGGAGGGGCCTGGGCACCCAGTAGACAACGGAGGGCAAGCCCGTTACCGGCGGGACGCACTCCGGTCCGAAGGGTTTTCCCAGGCCCTCTTCCCCGGCGTCGAGTTCGGCAATCGCGGGGGAGCGCCTGCCGAGTTGTGATGTGCTAGGCGGACGGGGCCCTGGCAAGCGGGAACCCGGCTGGCGGGTGCGGAGGGACCGGATGCGGAGACGGGCTCTAGCCGTGTTGCTGCTGAATCGGCAAGCCCGGCCGCGGACGATGGCAACGTGATGAGCACGGGCAGTGCGCGGTGGGCTCCGATCGGGGCCGTCGCGGTGGTTATCCCGACCTACAACGAGCGGGAGAACCTCGAAGGCATCGTGGCGGGGGTGCGCGCGGCGGTGGCCGAGGCGGATCTGCTGATCGTCGATGACAACAGCCCGGACGGGACCGGCGAGCTGGCCGACAAGCTCGCAGTTACCGACGAGCACGTGCACGTGCTGCACCGGACCCAGAAGGGCGGGCTCGGCGCCGCGTACCTGGCTGGCTTCGGCTGGGCACTGGACCGCGGCTACGATGCGCTGGTCGAGATGGATGCCGACGGATCGCACGATCCGGCCGAGTTGCCCGCCCTGCTCACCGCCCTGGGGGCTGCCGACCTGGTCGTCGGCTCCCGCTGGGTGCCCGGCGGCACGGTCCGCAACTGGCCCAGGTCCCGGGAGATCCTGTCCCGCGGCGGTAACGCCTACGCGCGGCTGCTGCTCGGCCTGTCGGTGCACGACGCCACTGGCGGTTACCGGGCATACCGGGCGCAGACGCTGCGCGATCTGAGCCTGCACGACGTCAGGTCGCAGGGTTATTGCTTCCAGATCGAGCTGACGGCCCGCGCCGCTCGCGCCCGGAAGGTCATCACGGAGGTGCCGATCACCTTTACCGAGCGGACTCGCGGGACCAGCAAGATGAGCAAGGCGATCGTGGCCGAGGCGTTGCTGCGGGTCACCCAGTGGGGCGTGACGCGCCGCTTCCGCTAGCAGCCGGAGGTCAGGCGCTCTTCCGGTGCCTGCTGGTCTGCCGCGGCTCGGGCGCCTCGGACGGCGCCCGCTGGCCCCGGATAGCGGCAAGCCGCTCGGCCAGTACTTCCTCCAGGTCGGCCATCGTGCGCCGCTCCATCAACATGTCCCAGTGACTGCGGGGCGGCTTGACCTTCTTGGCAGCCGGCAAGTCGCCGGACGCCGTGACGGCCAAAGCACCGCAAATCCGACATTCCCAGTTTGTGGGCAGCTCAGCTTCGGCCGAGAAAGGCACCGTGAACCGGTGGCCCTTAGGGCAGTCGAATGCCACCTCCTGGCGCGGGGCCAGGTCAGTGTTACGGTCGTTCTCGTAGCTCGTGGCTCCGAGTCGCGTGCCGCGAAGTGCTCGCTCGGCCATGTTGTCACTGCCTCCCCAGGCGCTCAGCCGTACTACTTCACCAACGGTGAGGTCCCGGACAAGATTCCCGGTGAGCGATAGTTCCAATCGCCTGCGCGCGGAAGGATCTGACGAGAATGCCTTGCTAGCCGGCGATTGTGGCTTAGCTGGCCACCCTGGGCTGCCACTGGCCGCGGGCAATCAGCAGATCGCGCAGCGACTCGATCTCATCGGTCATGATGCCGTCAGCCCCCTGGTCGAGCACGCCGGCCATGGTTGGGGCATCGTTCACGGTCCAGACATGCACCTGCAGACCCGCCGCGTGCGCTCGCCCGATGAACTGCCTAGTCGCCATCGATACCGGAATCTGAGCGCATTGCACCGACCGGCCGGCAAACCTGGTGCGCAGCAGCCCAGCTGGCAGCCCCATCCGGATGGCGCCGATCGAGGCCGGCGTCGTGGCGGAGCAGACCGGCTGCGGCAGGAGCCGCCGGGTTGCGCTCAGGCGGTGGCCGGAGAACGAGGTCAGGCAGACCCGGTCCCAGGCCCCGGTCTTGCGCAGCACCTCGACGAGCGGCTTAATGGCCGGCTCGTCCTTGACGTCGATGTTGAAACGGACGTCGGGCCAGGCCATCAGCAAGTCGGCGAGCACGGGTATGGGTTCGGTGCCGTCGATCCTTGCGGCAGCCACCTGCGCGGCGGTGAGCTCGGCGATCTTACCGGTTGCGTCGGTCACCCGGTCCAGCGTCTTGTCGTGGAACGCCACGACCGTGCCGTCTGCGGTGGCGTGCGCGTCGGTCTCCAGGTAGGCGTAGCCGAGCCCGACAGCGTGCTCGAACGCCTTCCAGGAGTTCTCCGGGTAGCGACCCGCGCCGCCCCGGTGCGCGAACGCTAGCGGCCGTGGATGATCAAGGTAACCCGAGGGCACGGGCTAAGTCTGCACCCATGGCCGGTCCGGTGCCCGTAGCGACCCACTCGCGGCGCCTGGCCTCGGCGATAGCCACCGCTGCGGCCGCCGCCACGTTAAGCGAGCCGACCTTCCCGACCTGGGGGATGTAGGCGACAAGGTCGGCGGTGGCCAGCAGGCCCGCTGAGCAGCCGTGGTCCTCGTTGCCGAGCGCGAGGCAGACGTCGCCGGCCAGGTCCGCTTCGTGCAGCGGCACCGCATCGCTGGCCAGCTCGATCGCGATTACCCGGAAGCCGGCTGCCCTGGCTGCCTGAGCGCCGGCCGCCGCCGACGCGGCCAGTTCGAACGAGATCAGCCGGTCGGTTCCGACCGCGGTCTTGCGTGCCGACGGATGCTCGGGAGAGGCTGTGTCACCGCACAGCCAGATCTGTCGGACGCCGAACGTGGCAGCGGTCCGGATGATCGAGCCGACGTTAAATGGCTGTCCGACGCCGTCCAGCAGCAAGCTGATTCCGGCCTGGGTACTGCGCCGCCAGCTTCGGTTCAGCCGCTTCACGTCAGTCATGCCCAGCTGGCGGCGGCCAGCCGCGGGCGGTCTGCCAGCCTGTCCTGCCGTCACCGCCGTACCTCCAGCACGCGATACCCGGCCCGCGCCGCGCACCTGGTGGCCGCCCACCCGCATGCTGCGAGCCAGCGCTGCAGCGAGTCCGAGCCGAGATTACGCTGGACGACCAGGTAGGCGGCCGCCCCCGGGGCGAGCCTGCCGAGCCAGGTCGTCAGCATCGCATGCAGTGCCTGCTTGCCGATCCTGATCGGCGGGTTAGACCAGATCAGCTGGTAGCTGGCCGGCAGCCCGGGGTCGTCGGCCGCGAGGCAGCGGGCATTGGCCAGCCCCGCCGCGACCACGTTCCCCTCACAAAGGGCGAGGGCGCGGGCGTTCACGTCCACGGCCCAGATGCGCGCCGCCGGCGCCCGCTTAGCGAGCACGAGGGCGAGCGGCCCGTAGCCGCAGCCGAGATCAAGCAGGTCGCCTTCGGCGGGCGGCGGCGGCGCAGTCTCCAGCAGCAGCCGTGTGCCGGGATCCAGGCGGCCGGGGGAGAATACGCCGGAGTCGGTCGCCAGCGACAGGTGCACATCGGGGAGCACTACCTGCACAGTTCCCGGCCGGTGCGCCGCGGCCGGCTGCTCAGCGAAGTACTGGCTGCTCACGCGCGCTAGAGCCGGCCTGCTCAAGAGCCGGATTGATGTAGGTCCTGGTGACCCACCGCTCCACCACGAAGGTGAGCACCGGCAAGATGCCCGCCAGCAGCACGATGATCGTGCCTGGGCTCGCCACCTTCATCCGCACCAGCCTGGTCATGGCGAACGCCACTACGACGTAGATGATGTACAGCACGCCATGCGCGGCCCCGACGACCTCGGCCGGTCCCGGGTAATGCCCCAGGTAGCGCAGCGGCACGCAGATAAAGCAGAGGATCACCAGCATGGTGCCGGTCACGTAGGCCATGATGCGGTAGCCGCGCACTGCCAGCCGGAGCGCCTCAGTACGCACCGGTGACCTCCTCTCGTCGGGTCTTCATGCCCTAGTCGTCCGCGCGCGCGGGCCGCGACCTGGCCGGGCGCTTCGGCCTGTTCAGGCTGGCCAGGTAGGCATTGTAAGCGGCGAGTTCGGGATCGTCGGCAGCGCCGGCATCGCTGTCGGCGGGGTTGTGCGCCGCATCCGGCAGGCCAACCGAGCCGGCCGCGTCGTCCTGGCCGTCCGCGGCGAACCCCCGCTTGGCGGCCGCACCGCCGGGATGACGCCATTCGTCCATGATCGTCTTGGCCCAGAACACGACCACGAAGATCGTGAAGATCGGCCATTCAAAGGTGTAAGCCCAGCTCAGCGTGTTACCGCCTTCGGCGCGGCGCAGCTGCCAGTCGCCGAGCCAGAGCATGCCGCCCGCAGCGATCACCGTGAACGCGTGCCAGGCTAGCCACCTCGGGCTGACCAGGAAGCGCCACCGGTCCGCGGGCGGGGAACTGGACATGCCCAGAGCCTAGCGCTACTGCCGGTAGTATCCGGTGGCAAGGCGCCACCTCAACGGGTGATTCGCCACACTTTGAGGCTGCGACGGCGTGTTGGCGGCGTGTCCATGGTCCGACGATGGCTCGCCCGCGCCGGGAACGGCAAACAGGACGAACCCGGCTGGACTGGCCGGCCGGTGACGGCAGTTGCGCAGCGTCGCGGCAGCCAAACAGCGAGTCACGACCACGGCCGCGGCCTGGTCCGGTAATAATCAAGCACATGTCTCTAGCTGACCTGCTGGCCGGCCGGAACGCGCATGCCAGCCGCTTGCCCCAGCGACTGGAGGACTTGCGCGGGCCGACCCAGGGCGTGATCGTGCTGCCCAGGCACTTGTCCTGGCCTGGCATGCGGGAATGCGATGTCACCGATGCCACGAGCCGGCGAAGCATGTACGGGATCGTGCTGACGCAGGGGCAGCGCAACGATGTTGCGCGGTTCCTCAACCCGCGGCTGCTGCGGCAGGACTGGCCGCTGATCCGGGATTCGCTCGACCCGAAGCTGCGCGGCGTGTGCGAGCGCCGATTCGCGCTCAGCGAACTGGCCGGGCCGGAGCCGGCGGACTCGCGCCAGGACTAGCGACCTGGCCGATTGTCGGCAAATAGCGTCGAAAATCGACCACGATGACGGGTCCGAGCAACCAGCGCACGCAGGGCTCGTCCGGGCGCCTCGAAGTGCTGGCCGATAGCATCGTGGCAGTTGTGCCTGATCGAGGTTGTGGCGCACGGCAGGCCTAAGCCGCAAGCTACCTGGAGCCATTCGTGACCGAAGCGCACGCTGATCTTTCCGGACAGGCTGAGCGCGCCCCGGGCCAGCAGGCCGCGGCCGGCGCGCCCGAACCGGCGCAGCGCGGGAACAAGTGGTGGACCCTGGTCGCGGTCTGCCTCGGCACGTTCATGCTGCTGCTGGACATCACGATCGTGAACGTGGCGCTGCCGGACATCCAGCGAGCGCTGCATTCGAGCTTCTCCGACCTGCAGTGGATCGTCGACGCCTACGCGCTGACGCTTGCCGCGTTCCTGCTCACCGCGGGCAGCCTCGCCGACATGTACGGGCGTCGGCTGCTGTACCTGGTCGGGCTGGTGGTCTTCACCGGCTCGTCGGTGCTTTGCGGCTTCGCTGTCAACACCATCATGCTGATCCTGTCCAGAGGGCTGCAAGGCGTGGGCGGCGCGATCATGTTCGCGGTATCGCTGGCCCTGCTGGCCGACGCTTTCCGGGGCAAGGACCGGGGCGTGGCGTTTGGCGTCTGGGGCGCTATCACCGGCCTGGCGGTGGCCATCGGCCCGCTGCTCGGAGGCATCCTTACCTCCGGCATCTCCTGGCGCTGGATCTTCTTTGTGAACGCGCCCGTCGGAGTCGCCGCGCTCATCATTACCGTGATGCGGGTCGGCGAGTCGCGGCAGTCTCGGGCCTCGCGTCCCGACTGGGCTGGCTTCGTGTTGTTCAGCGCCGCGCTGGCGAGCCTGGTTTACGCGCTGATCGAGTCCAGCCGTCGGTCCTTCACCGATCAGCTGGTGCTCACCTGCTTCGCTGTCGGGTTCGTCCTGCTGTGCGCGTTCGTACTGGTCGAGCTGCGGCTCGCACGACCGATGTTCGATCTGAGCCTGTTCCGGCTGCCAACCTTCAGCGGCGGCCTGGTGGCGGCGTTCGGTCTGAGCGCCTCTATCTTCTCGATGCTGCTTTACCTGGTCCTGTACCTGCAGGACATACTCGGGTACTCGGCCCTGCAGACCGGCGTACGGCTGACCGTGATCTCCGGCGGCATCCTGGTGACGGCCACGATTGCGGGGCGGCTGTCCTCTCGCGTGCCGGTCCGGCTGCTTATCGGGCCCGGCCTGATCCTGGTCGGCGTCAGCCTGCTGCTCATGCGCGGACTGACCGCGACATCGAGCTGGACACAGCTGATACCAGGCATGATCCTCGGCGGCCTGGCCGTCGGCCTGGTGAACCCGCCGCTGGCCTCCACGGCGGTGGGTGTCGTCCGGCCGGAGCGGGCCGGGATGGCCTCCGGGATCAACTCGACGTTCCGTCAGGTCGGCATCGCGACTGGCATCGCGCTGCTGGGCTCGCTATTTGTGAGCAAGGTCAAGGCCGATGTGCAGAGCGGGGTGGCTGGCGTTCCGGCGCTGGCGAGCCATGGCGGGCAGATCGCCACGGCCGTCCAGTCCGGTCAGATTGGTCGCGTCATCACCCGGCTGCCTGCGCAGATCAGGCCGACCGTCGCGCTCGTCACCAGGGGAGCGTTCACGTCGGGCCTGAACGAGATCCTGCTCGTGGCCGCCATCATCGCGTTCGTCTCGGGCGTGGTCGCGCTGGTCGCGATCCGCACCAGGGACTTCGCTCAGCAACAGCCCGCGGCGCCACCGGCCGCCTGACGGTTACCGCTTCAGCGCGGTGCCTTTGAAGAACGTGTAGCAGAACGTGCCATCGGGCGCGGCGGTCCGGTACAGGTCGGCGATGCCCGCGTCGAACGCGGCCGGGGTAGTCAGCCCGGCGTCGATGGCGGCAGCCCGAGTTTCCTCGATCATGGCGGTAAAAGTCTTCCTGGTGAATCCGTCCACCAGGTCCGGCCGGCTGCCGTCGACGTAGACCTGCAGCGGCCGGACTTCAACCGCGGCGAAGCCGGCCTGGACCAGCAGCGGGTAAAGCTGCCGGCCGATGAGCGCGTTGCCGCCTGCCGCCGCCTGCAACCCGATCAGGCAGCCGATGACCGCGTTGGCGGGTGCGCTGTCGGGATGGAAGTAGGCAGAGCCGTGATCGCCCTCGATGACGGTGATCGTGCCGCCCGGGCGAAGCAGCCCGCCGAGCGCGGCCAGCGCCTCGGTGGGCAGGGTGAGGTGCTCAAGGACAAAGCACACGAAGACATGATCGAACGACTGCGGCGCAAACGGCAGGGCGAAGACATCAGCCGCCGCACACCTAACGTTGCCCAGGCCGGCGTCCGCCGCGCGCCGGCGGGCGAGTGCCGCCGATGCCGCGGACAGGTCGACGCAGACGAACCTGGCCCCGGGACTGCGACTGGCCAGTTCGACCGTCTGTGCGCCGACTGCGCAGCCTGCTTCCAGGACCACGTTCCCCGCCGCGTAGGCAGTGCCGGCGTGCAGCAGGTCGGCCAGGGTGCTGGCCTGGTCGTGCAGCCGCTTGCCTTCCCTGGCCTGGTATCCGTGCACGTAGGTCGGTGCCATGGCACTACTGTGCCGTAGTCCGGGATGCCTGCGAAGCTTGCGCGCAGGGCCAAAGCGCGGCGCCTGCCGGGCCCGCCTAAAGTTACCGCATGCGGAAGTACGTCATCATGGGCGTCCAGGGCAGCGGCAAGGGCACCCAGAGCGTGATGCTCGCTGCTGACCTTGACCTGGTCCACATCGCGGTCGGCGACATCTTCCGCTGGAACGTGCAGAATCACACCAAGCTCGGTGCGCAAGTGCGGCGCATCATGGCGGCGGGCGAACTGGTCAGTGATGACCTGGCCGAAGGCGTCGTGAAGGACAGGCTCACCGGGCATGACTGGAACTACGGCTTCATCATCGACGGCTTCCCGCGCAATGAGCGGCAAGCTGAGTTCTTCCTGGAGAGCTACGACATCGACGGCGTCATCCACCTTGACCTGCCGGACAGCGAGGTGCGGCGGCGGGTGCTGGCCCGGCGGCTGTGCGAGGGCTGCGGCATGGACTACAACCTGATCGACAGCAGCCCGCGGGTCGAGGGCCAGTGCGACGCCTGCGGCGGCAAGCTGGTCCAGCGCGAGGACGACACCGAGGAGGCGCTCGCGGTCCGGCTGCGCGAGTATCACGCCAAGACCAACCCGGTGCTCGACATCTTCCGCCGCAAGGAGTACGTCGTCACCGTTGACGCCCGCGCGGACAAGGTCGAGGTCCAGCAGGCGATCAGGGCCGCCTTGAAACTTCCGCCGTACCGCGTTAGCCAGGCTGGCGATGCGGGTCGTCGTAGCGCCTGATTCCTTCAAGGGCAGCATCAGCGCCGCCGCGGCTGCCGCCGCACTGGCCAGCGGCTGGGCCAGTGTGCGCCCCGGTGACGAGATCATCGAGCTGCCGCTCGCCGACGGCGGCGAGGGCACCATGGCGGTGCTGGCCGCGGCTGCGCATCGCGCGCGCTGGCACCAGGCGCGGGTCAGCGGCCCGGGCAGCGCGCAGGTCACCGCCGCCTGGCTGGAACTGGAAGGGAACGTGGCCGTCGTCGAGCTGGCGGCCGCGGCCGGGCTCACCCAGCTCAGCGAATTGCTGCCGTTGCGCGCGCACAGCTACGGCGTCGGGCAGCTGATCGGGTACGCGCTGGATGCCGGGGCCCGCCGGGTAATCGTCGGTCTCGGCGGCTCGGCGTGCACCGATGGCGGTACTGGCGCGCTGGCAGCGCTCGGCGCCAGGTTCCTCGACGCGGCCGGCCGGGAGCTGCCGCGAGGCGGCGGCGCGCTGAGCCGGCTCGCGGCAGCGGACCTGTCCGGCCTGCGTCAGGCCCCCTCTGGCGGCGTCAGCTGCCTGACCGACGTCCGCGCGCCGTTGCTGGGGGAGACCGGCGCGGCCGCGGTCTTCGGCCCGCAGAAGGGAGCCGGCCCGGCCGACATCGCGTTGCTCGAGGCGGGCCTAGCCCGGCTGGCCGGGCTGCTCGGCGGTGACGCCGGCCAGCCGGGCGCGGGCGCGGCGGGCGGCGCCGGCTACGGCTTGGCGGCGGCGTGGGGTGCCAGGCTGCTGCCCGGGGCGGCTGAGGTCGCGAGCATCGCCGGCCTGCCGACGGCACTTGCGGGCGCGAGCCTGGTCATCACCGGCGAGGGCGAGTTTGACCTGACCTCCGTGACCGGAAAGGTGACCGGCGCGGTGCTGGCGGCGGCTCGCGATGCGCAGGTGCCGGCCGCCATCGTGGCGGGCTTGCTGTCCGCGCCGCCAGCCGCCGGCGTGCGCGCGATCGAGCTGGCTGCGCTGGCCGGCGGCCGGGCGCGCGCGGTTGCCGGCGCAGCGCGCTGGCTTGCCGAAGCGGGCCGGCAGCTGGCGGCCTCACGCTAGCCCCGGATTCTTGCGAGCCGGCGCAGGCGCCAGCCGGTGCGATGCGAGGCCGTCGGTGCGGGGCCGGCGCGGTGCGTGCCGGGGGATGTCAGTGCAGGAGCGGCGCCTACCTCATACTCTGGGCAGGTGCGGGAGATAGTGGTTTTCGGTGGCAGCGCGCACCCGCGGCTATCCGCGGAAATTTGCGCTTATCTCGGTGTACCGCTGCATCCGGTGCGGCTGCGCCGGTTTGCTAATGACTGCCTGGAAGTTCAGCTTCAGGCCAACTGCCGCGAGCGGGACGTATTCATCATCCAGCCACTTGGCCCGCCGGTGCAGGAGAACCTGGTCGAGCTACTGCTCATGCTCGACGCCGCCCGCGGCGCGTCCGCCGCGCGGGTGACCGCCGTGATCCCGCACTACGCTTACGCGCGGTCGGATAAGAAGGCGATGCCGCGAGTGTCGATCGGTGGCCGGCTCGTCGCCGACCTGCTGGTCACCGCGGGCGCGAACCGCGTGCTGACGATGACGTTGCACTCACCGCAGGTGCATGGCTTCTTCTCCATTCCCGTCGACCACCTGCACGCCCTGCGCGAGTTCGCTGATCATTTCAGCAGGCTCGACGTCAGTAACTCCGTGGTGGTCTCGCCTGACCTCGGCAACGCGAAAAACGCGGCTGCTCTGGCCAGGCTGCTGCAGCTACCAGTGGCAGCGGGCGCGAAGGAGCGGCACAGCGATGAGGCAGTGACGATCAGCTCGATCATCGGCGACGTCGAGGGCCGCGACGTCATCGTGCTGGACGATGAGATCGCCCGCGGCACGACGATCCTGGAACTGCTCGCCCGGTTGCGCGAGCATGGCGCCAGGTCGGTGCGGATTGCCTGTACGCACGGGCTGTTCTGCGACGGGGCACTAAAGCGGATCGCCGCCCACCCTGAGGTGCTCCAGATAATCTGCACGAACACGCTGCCGGTCGACGGCCAGGCCGGGCCGGACCTGCAGGTCATCTCTGTCGCGTCGGCGCTAGCCGAGGCGATCCGGCGGATTCACGAGGGCGAGTCGGTCAGCGCTTTGTTCGGCGTCACCTAACCGCCGTCGGCCGCCGACCTGGCCCACACCGCTACTTGGCTGCGCGATCTGAAGCCGAGCTTGGCGAGGATGTTGGCGACGTGCCGGGCAGCCGTTGCGGGCGTTATGAACAGCTCACTGGCGATGGCGCGGTTGCTCAGCCCTGCGCCCAGCAATGCCACGACCTCGCGCTCCCTGGCGGTCAGCGCGCCGGTCGGACCGGCGGCGGCCGGTCCGGCTGCGGCCGGCCGGGCTGGCGCAGTCTCCGCGTCGTCGCCGAGCGCCAGGCGGACCGCATCGGCCAGCGTCATCGCGGCGCCCCGGGCCCAGAGCGCGGCCACCGCATGCTGGCCGAGCTCAGCCACGGAGTCAACCAGCCGCTGGGTCCTGGCACCCGGCACCGGCGGCAGGTTTGCCTCGCGCCGCAGCGCGGCGACTGCGCCGCCGAGCTGCACAGCGGCCGCCGGATCGCCCTCCAGGACGGCCAGCCTGGCCAGCACCTCCAGGCCGCGCGCCATGCCGATGCGACTTCCGGACGCGTGACTCAACCGCAAGCTCTCGGCCAGGTGCTGGCGGGCCAGCGGCAGATCCGACTGGTCCAGGGCCAGCCGGCCGAGGCCCGCGAGGCAGCGCGCCATCTCCGGCCGCGCGTTAACCTCGCGCAAGATGGCCAGCGCTTCGTGGTAGCGCTGTTTCGCCGTGTCGTAGTCCGAGCGCAGTCTGGCCAGGTCACCGAGGCCGATGAGGACGCGGGCCGAGCCCCACTGCTGCTCGATGGCCCGCATCACGGTCAGCGCCGATTCGGCTAGCTGCAGGGCCTCGCGCAGGTTGCCGCGCTGGCCGGCCACCGTCGCCATCGTGCCCAGGGCGTAACCTTCGTTCCAGCGGTCGTTCGCCGACCTGGCCACGGCCAGCGCTTCCGCCGCCCGGGCGGCAGCCTCGTCCAGCCGGCCGGAGTGCAGCGCTATCTCGGTCAGCAGGTTGAGCGCGGCGGCGGCGTAGAACTGCACGCCGGCCGCCCAGCACAGATCCAGCGCTGCCAGCGCGAGCTTCTCGGCCTCGGCTGAGCCGCGCGCCAGCGCTAGCTGTGCCCGGCTCGCCAGCGCGGGTCCCCGGATGGATTCCGGCGCGGCGGCGGCGCTGCCCAGGGCGAGAAGCTCATCCAGCCAGGCGGATCCCTCGGCAAACGTGCCGCGCACGATCCAGACCGGCAGCACGGAGACGCACAGCCGCAGACCGGTTTCGGCATCGCCATCGGCCAGGCACGCTCCGAGTACCTCGCGGACGTTGGCGGATTCCACGTCGAACCGGCGGAACACGTCGACGCGGGCAGACCAGGGCGCGGGCGCGATAGCCATTCCGATGGCAAACGACTGCTCGGCCTCCCGCAGCGTGTAGTGGCGGCGGCGGCGTTGCATCCGGTCTGCCTCCCCGGCCAGCGCCAGCCAGTCGGCTGCGTACTCACGGACCGTTTCCAGCATCCGGTAGCGAGCTTGCCCCAGCGCCTCGGGCTCGACTTCGATCAGCGACTTGTCCGCCAACGCGGTCAGCAGATCGAGGACATCTGCAGCTGGCAACATTTCGTCTGCGCACACGGACTCGGCCATGTCGAGTGACCAGCCGGCCAGCACGGACAGGCGGCGCAGCAGCACCTGCTCTGGCGCCGACAGCAGGTCGTAGCTCCAGTCGAACGCGGCGCGCAGAGTCTGCTGCCGGGCCGGAGCGGTCCGGTCGCCGCTCGTCAGCAGCGCCATGCGATGGTCGAGGCGGGCCGCGATCTGGTCGAGGGACAGGACCCGCACCCAGGCTGCCGCGAGTTCGATGGCCAGTGGCAGCCCGTCTACCGCCCGGCAGATCGCGGCTACTCGGCCGATGTTGTCAGGACCCAGCGAGAAGCCAGGTACCACCGCGCTGGCGCGCTCGGCGAACAGCCTGACGGCGTCGTAGTCGGTCGCTTCCCCCGTGTCCGCCGCCGTCGCTGGCGGCACGGCCAGCGGCGGTACCTGCCAGGCTGCCTCGGCCGCGATCCGGAGGGGCTCGCGGCTGGTGGCCACGACCTGCAGGCCCGGCGCACTGGCCAGCAGCTGCTGGCACAAGGCCGCGCACTCGCCGATGAGATGCTCGCAGTTATCCAGCACGAGGACGGCCCGGCGGTCCCGGAGCGCGTCGGCCAGCGTCGCGACCAGGGGCCTGCCCGGCTCCTCGTCGACTCCTATGACCGCGGCAACCTTGGGCACCACGTCCTCAGCTCGCCGCAGCTCAGCCAGCTCAGTGAACCACGACCCGTCCGGGAAGTCGCCGGTTACCTCGGACAGCAGCCTTAATGCGAGCCGGCTCTTGCCGATCCCGCCTGCGCCGTACAGCGTTACGGCACGGGCGGTACTAAGCAGCTGCCGCAGGTCACTAATCTCCGCGCTGCGCCCGACGAAGCTACTCAAATCCTCCGGGCGGCTGGCAAGTTCTCGCATGAATCTTCTTCGTTCCCGGCGGGCTGGCCGGTAACCGGCAGTCCGCTGCGTGCAGGTTCGCTGATCACGGTAACTCCGATGGCCAGGCGGCTGAGAAGAAAACCGGTGATTCGCCCTGGCGAAGACGGATGCGTGATAGTGCCTGAATAAATATCCAGTCCTCTGCAAGGTGCGGCCGGATACGTAGCTTCATAGTCAAGGTTTCGTTGCCGCAAATCACTAGAAAACGACACACCAGCCTGCTGTAACTGACACTACGTGGTCCGATACATAGGATTAAAAAGTATTAAATCGAGCTATTCGGTCGGCTCCCGATGCGGCGCAGCACGACTGATGGCGCCGGCCGCGCCGCTTCGGTTGCGGTTGCGTGAGATAACGCGCGCTCACCAGATCGCGGCCGGCTCGCGCTCGGCCCCGGCTTCGAGGCCGAGCAGGTACCGCTTGCGATCCAGGCCACCGCCGTAACCGGTCAGGCTCCCGTCCGAGCCGATGACGCGGTGGCAGGGGATCACCACGGCGATCGGGTTCCTGCCGTTGGCCAGGCCGACCGCCCGGCTGGCGGACGCGTTGCCAACCGCGTTGGCTAGCTTCCGGTAGGACCAGGTCTGGCCGTAGGGGATGGCCTGCAGGGCGGCCCAGACCCGGCGCTGGAACTGCGTGCCCGCTGGCGCAAGCGGCAGATCGAAGGCCGTCCGCTGGCCGGCAAAGTACTCCTCGAGTTGCCGGGCCGCCGACGCAAACGGCTCGTCGCGCGGATCGCCGCTGCCGCCGAGCACCCCGCTGTCAGGCCGGTGCGCCTGGGTGTCCATGTACAGGCCGGTCAGCTGCCCGTGCTCGGCTACCAGGGTGAGCGGCCCGATCGGGCTCGCCAGCACGATGTGGGCGCGGGTAGTAGCGGCGGTTCCTGAGCTGATCATTGCTGCTCCTTAGCTATCCGAAGGAAGGTGGTTGATGTCGTGGTCACTGGTCGCCCAGAGGTACTGGACCGCGTACGCGCGCCACGGCCGCCACGCGGCAGCGCGGGCAGTCAGGGCAACGGGCTTGGTGGGCAGCCCCGCGGCCTGGGCGGCGGCGCGGACGCCGAGATCGGCCGAGGGGAACGCGTCCGGGTCACCGAGCGCCCGCATGGCGATGGTCTCGACGGTCCACGGTCCGACGCCTGGTAGCGCGCCCAGCCGAAGCCGCGCCTCCTGCCAGTCACCGCCGACACTCAGGTCGATGGTGTTGTTTGCCAGCGCGGTTGCCAGTGCGGCGAATGTCTCGCGCCGCGACCTGGGCAGGGGCAGCGTCCCAGGGTCGAGGCCAGCCAGCACGTCGACGGCCGGGAACAGCCTGGTCAGGCCGCCGGACTGATCGTCGACACGATCACCGTGCGCGGCTGCCAGGCGCCCGGCCTGAGTCCTGGCGGCGGCAGTGGAGATCTGCTGGCCGAGCACGGCCCTGATCGCGAACTCCGCGGCGTCGGCAGTGCGCGGCACCCGGCGGCCCGGGGCCTTGCGGACCAGCGGGCCGAGCATGCTGTCGGTACTGAGCAGGTCGGCGACGGCGACCGGGTCGGCGTCGAGGTCGAGGAGCCGCCGGCATCGGCTGATGGCGCTGGCGAGGTCGCGCAGATCGGTCAGGGTGAGCAGGCAGCTGACGTGATCGGGCAATGGCCGCAGCTCGGCGATGCCATGACCGTGCGGTAGCCGCAGTGTCCGCCGGTACGCGCCGTCGCGCCATTCCTCCACGCCGGGCACGGCCGTCGCGGCCAGATGGCCGAACAGGTTGCCCGGCTCCAGCGGTGCGCGGAACGGCAGTCGCAGACTGAGCGTCCCGGCGGCCGCGGCCCGCTGCCCGCGTCCGGCCCGGTCGCGCAACTGCGTGGGAGATAGCGCGAAGACCTCTCGCACCGTGTCGTTGAAGGTCCGGATGCTGGCGAAGCCTGCCGCGAACGCGGCATCGCCCATCGGCAGCGCCGTCGTCTCGATCAGCAGCCGGGCGGTCTGGGCGCGCTGCGCGCGGGCCAGGGCTAGCGGGCCCGCGCCGAGCTCGGCCAGGAGCTGGCGCTCCACCTGCCGGACGCTGTAGCCAAGACGGCCAGCGAGCGCCGGGACGCCGCCCGCGTCCATGACGCCGTCCGCGATGAGCCGCATGGCTCTTGCGACCATGTCGGCCCGCACGTCCCACTCCGGAGAACCAGGGCTGGCATCCGGCCGGCACCGCTTGCAGGCGCGGAATCCGGCCTGCTGCGCGGCTGCGGCACTGGGGAAGAAGCGCATGTTCTGCGGTTTGGGTGGCACGACGGGGCAGCTTGGCCGGCAATAGATGCCGGTCGTGCGTACTGCGGTGAAGAACCAACCGTCGAAGCGAGCGTCCTTGGACTGGACCGCGCGGATGCAGCGGTCCCGGTCAAGATGAAAGCGGTCCTCGGTCATGACTCCAGCATCGGCGATGCCAGGGGAGGAATACTAGCGAGTTTGCGACATGGAGGTAAGAACAGGCCAGTTGAAGAGGGTGTTGTCGCAAAATCGCTAGCACACTTGGGTGCGTCGCTGGCGGGGCGAGGGCCTGGCTCGGCTGTCCGGGCAGGCAAGCTCAGGGGAGTGTGCTCCGCCTGCAGCCTAGCTGCAGCTGACCCGCAGGCGCGCAACTCGCGGCCACTGGCCGCGATGGCGCCGGCGCCACCTCCAGGCTATCAAAGTTTTTTCGTGTCGCGCAAAGTTGCGCAGTACGAAAGTTCGGCTATGCTAACCGCGTGACTTCCGTAGAACTGCCGGTCGGCCTCGTGCGGTCGGCCGGGCTGCCGGGCGCGGATGACGACCGGCCCGAGCCGACCGGGTTGCGCGAGCGGAAGAAGATCGCCACCCGCAGGGCGCTCGGCATCGCGGCCATGCGGCTCGCCGCTGACCGCGGCCTGGAGAACGTGCTGGTCGAGGATATCGCCGAAGCTGCTGGCGTATCCGCACGCACCTTCAACAACTACTTCGCCAGCAAATACGAGGCGATCTGCGCGCTCGGCTTCGACCGCGCGATGCGCATCGGCGCGGCGCTGCGCGACCGGCCGGCCGATGAGCCGCTGTGGGACGCCATCGTGGCAGCGGTGATGTCGGAGTACGGAGCTGCCGACCAGGCGCTCGACGAGGACTGGATGGCCGGGATCCGGCTGGTCACCAGCACCCCGGCGCTGCGCGGTGAGTATCTCAAGGTGCAGGCGATGACGCAGTACTCGCTCGCCGAGGCCATCGCGCTGCGAGCCGGGTTCAAGCCCGCCGCGACCATGTTCCCGCGGATACTGGCTGCCTCGGTGACAGCAGCGGTGCAGGCGGCCATGGAGCGCTGGCTGCACGCCGACCCGCCGATAGCGCTTGCGCCGGTGGTCCGGCGCAGCCTGCGGCAGCTCGCCGACGGCATGCTCGACGTGCTGCCGCCCCGGCTGGCCAATCAGGCGGCGAACACCAGCTAGCGGCGCTGGCGGACCACGAACCGTCCCCTCCGAATTGAAGACCTGACCCCCTGGAGAGTTCGTTGCTGATCCGATTGCTGCGGGAGTACCTGCGGCCGTACCGCAGGCAGCTGCTGCTGGTGATGATCTTTCAGCTGGCGCAGACGCTGGCGACGCTGTACTTGCCGACGCTGAACGCCAACATCATCGATAAGGGCATCGCGCTGGACAACCAGCACTACATCTGGACCACCGGCGGCCTGATGCTCGCGATCACCCTCGGTCAGATCCTCTGCGCGGTCGTGGCCGTCTACTACGGCGCCCGCGTGGCGATGGCGCTCGGCCGGGACGTGCGGCAAGGGGTGTTCAGCCGGGTACAGCGGTTCTCCGACCGGGAGGTGAATCACTTCGGCACGCCATCGCTGATCACGCGCACGACCAACGACGTTCAGCAGGTCCAGATGCTGGCGATCATGACGTTCACGCTGCTGGTATCCGCGCCGATCATGTGCGTCGGCGGCATCATCCTGGCGCTCAACCAGAACGTGAAGCTGTCGTCGGTGCTCGTGGTCGCGGTGCCGGTGCTGGGAGTGCTGGTCACGCTGATCATTTCCCGGATGCGGCCGCTGTTCCGTCAGATGCAGGAGCGGATCGACGGCATCAACCGGGTGCTGCGCGAGCAGATCGCCGGCGTCCGGGTGATCCGGGCATTCGTACGCGATCCGGCGGAGCGGCGCAGGTTCGCCGGGGCGAACGATGAGCTATTCGACGTGTCGCTGGGCGCAGGGCGCCTCATGGCGCTGATGTTCCCGTCGGTCATGCTCGTCACGAACCTGTCCAGCGTCGCCGTAGTCTGGTTCGGCGGTCACCTCATCGCCAGCGGAGCGATGCAGCTCGGCTCGCTCGTCGCCTACCTCACCTACCTGCTGCAGATCCTCATGTCGGTCATGATGGCCACTTTCATGTTCATGCTGGTGCCCCGGGCCGAGGTCAGCGCCGAGCGGATCATGGAGGTAACCGACACTGAGGCGGTCTTGCTGCCCCCGTCGCAACCGGTGGCCGCGGTGGCGGCGCCCGGCCGCCTGGAATTTCGCGGCGTGGAGTTCAGCTACCCCGGCGCCGAGCAGCCGGTGCTGTGTGACATCGACCTGGTCGCGCGGCCAGGCGAGACCACCGCGGTGATCGGCGGGACCGGCAGCGGCAAGAGCACGCTGATCAGCCTGGTCCCCAGGCTCATGGACGTCACCGGCGGCCAGGTCCTGGTCGGCGGCGTCGACGTGCGAGAGCTGGCTCCCGAGGCGCTGTCGGCGGCGATCGGCCTGGTGCCGCAGAAGCCGTACCTGTTCTCCGGCACGGTGGCCAGTAACCTGCGGTACGGCAACCAGCAGGCCACCGATGAGGATCTGTGGCAGGCCCTGGAGATCGCCCAGGCCCGCGACTTCGTCGAGAAGATGCCGGCCGGGCTCGACAGCAGGATCGCCCAGGGTGGCACGAACGTGTCCGGTGGTCAGCGGCAGCGTCTGGCGATCGCCAGGGCGCTGGTTCATAAGCCGCAGATTTACCTGTTCGACGATTCCTTCTCCGCGCTTGACTACGCGACTGACGCCAGGCTGCGTGCCGCGCTGGCACGCGAGGTCGCTGGCGCGACAGTGGTAATCGTCGCCCAGCGGGTGGCCACCATCCGGCAGGCGAACCTGATCGTGGTGCTGGATGCGGGTCGCGTCGTCGCGACCGGCACGCACGCCGAGCTGATGCAGTCCAGCGAGACTTACCGGGAGATTGTGCTGTCCCAGCTGACAGAGCAGGAGGCAGCGGCGTGAGCGTGGCCAACGAGGTAGGGGAGCGGGCCACCCCCGAGCGCGGTCCAGGTCCGGCGGCCGGCATCGGGCCCGGCGCCGGCCGCGGTCCGGGCATGTTCATGGCCGGGCAGTCCACCGAGAAGGCACTGAACTTCCGCGGCTCCGGCCGCCGGTTGCTGGGCATGATGGCGCCGTACCGGCTGGTGGTCTACCTCATCCTGGCACTGGCTGCTGCCAGCGTGGCGATGACGGTGCTCGGCCCGCGGCTGATCGGCGACGCCATCGACATCATCGCCTACGGCGTGTTCACGCACGCGCCCGGCGGCGTCGACTTCGGGCATGTCGGGCAGATCCTGCTGACTATGGTCGCCTTGTTTGCCGGGTCGGCAATCTGCGCTGCCTTTCAAGGCCGGCTGACTGCCCGGATCGTGCAGCGGGCAGTGCAGTCGATGCGCGAGAACGTGCAGGCCAAGCTGGCCAGGCTGCCGCTGAGTTACTTCGACCGCCAGCCGCGGGGGGAGATCCTCAGCCGGGTCACCAACGACATCGACAACCTCGCCCAGTCCATGCAGCAGACGCTGAGCCAGCTGGTCACTTCGCTGCTGACGATCGTCGGCGTGCTGATCATGATGTTCATAACGTCCTGGCAGCTCGCCCTGATCGCGCTGGTGACGATCCCGGGGTCGGCCTACGCCGTGACAAGGATCGCCAAGCGGGCGCAGCCTCAGTTCATCAAGCAATGGTCGGTCACCGGGAAGCTCAACGGTCACATCGAGGAGATGTACACCGGGCACGCGCTGGTGAGCGCGTTCGGCCAGCGGGAGAAGGCCATGCAGACCTTCACCGACCACAATGAGGCCCTCTACCAGGCCAGCTACCGGGCTCAGTTCATCTCCGGCACGATCCAGCCGCTGATGATGTTCGTGGGCAACCTTAACTACGTGCTGGTCGCCGTCGTCGGCGGGCTGCGGGTGGCCGCCAGGGCCCTGCCGCTCGGCAGCGTGGTCGCCTTCATCCAGTACTCCCGGCAGTTCAGCCAGCCGCTGACGACGGTGGCGAGCATGGCCAACCTGCTGCAGTCCGGTGTCGCGTCCGCGGAGCGCGTGTTCGCGCTGCTGGATGCCGAGGAGCAGGTGCCGGATCTGGCCACGCCGGCCATGTCCGGCGGCGTGCGGGGCCGGGTTGAGTTCGCCGACGTTTCGTTCCGTTACAAGCCGGACCAGCCGCTGATCGAGGACTTGTCGCTGACCGTCGAGCCGGGCCAGACCGTCGCGATCGTGGGCCCGACCGGAGCGGGCAAGACAACGCTGGTGAACTTGCTGATGCGGTTCTACGAGGTCGACTCCGGCAAGATCATGCTGGACGGGGTCAACATAGCCGACATGAAGCGAGAGGAGCTGCGCGCGCTGACCGGCATGGTGCTTCAGGATGCGTGGCTTTTCGGCGGCACCATCGCGGACAACATCGCCTACGGCGCGGACGGCGCCACCCGCGAGCAGGTCATCGAGGCGGCGAAGGCTACTTACGTGGACAGGTTCGTGCGCCATCTGCCTGACGGGTATGACACCGTGCTGGAGGACGAGGCGACGAACGTCAGCATGGGGGAGCGGCAGCTGATCACGATCGCCCGCGCCTTCCTGGCCCGGCCGGCGGTGCTCATCCTGGACGAGGCGACCAGTTCGGTGGACACCAGGACCGAGGTGCTGATCCAGCGGGCGATGGCGTCACTGCGGCAGGGCCGCACCAGTTTCGTGATCGCGCACCGGCTGTCCACGATCCGCGACGCTGACGTGATCCTGGTGATGGAGAACGGCCGCATCGTGGAGCAGGGCACGCACGCCGAACTGCTCGCCGCCGGCGGCGCTTACGCGCGGCTGTACCAGGCGCAGTTCGCCCAGGCGCTGGTGGAGGTCGCCTGACGCGGTAAATGACAACCGTGTAACTCGCGGTCGGGCGGCGGCGCTGGCGGCGCGTCACCGGCGGCGGCCGATGGTAATGGCGCCCGCGAACAGCAAGTACAGGCCGCCGTTGAAGGCAACGAAGAACAGCGTCAGCTGCACGGTGGACAGCGGTTGCCCGGAGGCAAAACGCAGCGCCAGCCCGGCGGCCATGAGCAGCGCACCCGCGTACAGCATCACGAGAGAAGCCCGGTGGGTTGGCGGCGCCGGGCACGTCCAGTCGGGGCCGTGCACCGCACGGGGTGCTCCGCACTTGTTGCAGCGGTCAAGGTTCGTGACGCTGCGACGAGAGGTGTCAAACTGCGGGATTACCGCCAGCGGGCTCGACATGGCACACCTTCTCAATCGGGCCGGCGATCCTCCGGCCCGGAACTGGCCGGGACCGGCTGTGCGGACCACGGCCCGATTCCGACTGCGCGGATTCGTTTCCGACAATACGCCTCAGATGCAGGAACGCGCCGGGGTTGGTTGCGCAGTTCACAGTGATGGGGCGGGGCGGGTCTGCCACGATGGCACAGGTCAGTTTCGATTGAGATCGCCTTATCAGACCGGGTTCCGCTGGACTTCGGTGATGATCGTTGTCGCCGCGCCTAGCGCCCACGAACGATGGGAAGCAGTCCGATGAACACTGTGCCGCTGCGGCGTGATGCCTGATGGTGCGGATGCGATCCGCGGCCGGGCTGCTCGCCTGCGCCTCGATGCTGTGCGCCGCGTCCTGGGCGCCTGCCGGTGCCTCGGACGCCCGGGCGCTCCCGGCCGCCGGTAGCTCCTGGACCGTCTACCACGGCGATCCTGCCGGGAGCGGCGTCGCGGCTGGAATCCGCGCGGTGAACACATCGCGGCGGGCATGGACGTCCCCGACGCTGGACGGGACGCTCTACGGGGAGCCGCTCGTCTTCGGCGGCCGGGTGTACGTGGCCACCGAGCACGACACCGTCTATGCATTGTCGGGGGCCACCGGGGCGATCATATGGTCGGCGCATCTTGGCCGTCCGGTGCCAGCGACCAGACTGCCGTGCGGCAACATCGGCCCGACGGTAGGCATCACCGGGACTCCGGTCATCGATCCGGGTCGCGGTGAGATCTTCGTGGTGGCCGACGAGCTGAAGCACGGCAAGCCAGCGCACGTGCTGGCCGGGCTCAGCACGGCTTCCGGACGGCGCGAGCTGGCCGAGCGTGTAGACCCGCCGCACTCAGATCCGGCGGCGCTGCTGCAGCGCACCGGCCTCACCCTGGACCGGGGGCAGGTGTACTTCGGCTTCGGCGGCAACTACGGGGACTGCGGGAGTTACCGGGGCCGGGTAGCCGGGGTGCCTGAGGCCGGCGGCAAGCCCAGGTTCTTCACGGTGGACGCCGCGCGCGGCGATTCGCAGGGGGCAGTCTGGATGGGCGGCGCGGCTCCCGCGGTCGACGGCGCCGGCCACTTGTGGGTCAGCACCGGTAACGGCTCGGTGCACTCGCCCGGGCAGCCGTATGACCACAGCGACGGCTTGCTCAAGCTGTCGCCGTCCCTCCGCGTCCTGCAGTTCTTCGCGCCGCGCGACTGGGCAACGGAGAACTCTGAGGATCTCGACATGTCCACCGAGCCGTGGTTGCTGCCCGATGGCCAGGTCATCGTCAGCGGGAAGGACGCGATCGTCTACCTGCTCAATGCCGCTCACCTCGGCGGCATCAGCGCGCCGCCGGCAAAGCTCAACACGAACTGCACGATCGACGGCGGCGGTGTAACCGCCGGGATGACGGTCTACTTGCCATGCCTGAGCGGGCCTGTCGCGGTCAGGGCGAGGAAATCGCCGCCCGGGCTGCGGCTGCTGTGGGCGGCGCGAGCTGGCGGCGGCCCGCCCATCATGGCTGGCGGCCTCATCTGGACGATCGGCACGAACGGCGAGCTGTACGGGCTAAGCCCGGCCAATGGCACAGTGCGCAAGCAAGCAGCAATCGGTGCACCCGCGACCGACTTCCCGACGCCCGGGATAGGTGATGGTCTCCTGCTTGCCGCCAGCGCGCGCAGGGTTGTCGCGTTCCGCACGTCAGCCTCTGCTGCCGCCGCGGGTGCTGCTAGCGGCACCCGGCACCGATCATGATCATTTTCGCGGGGGAGAGGGGGAGGAGCGCCGCGGGCCAGCCGCGGTAACTGCAGCGTCGCCAGGCGGGCGCCGCCGCGTTCGTCGCGGCAGGACTGATCTGCGCGCTGGCAACCTGGTCGGCAAGAACGACCAGGTTGGCCGCACCGCATCGCCTGCTACGGTCAGTTCCTGAAATCGGCCGTCGCCGCCCGGCGCTGACCGTCGTCGAAAGATGCCTGCCAGGCCTCATCCGTTAACGCCGCTGGACCGGCGCCCCCCGGCCGCCACGCCCTGCCGGCCGCCGGGCCCCTCTCCACGGCGCGCCGATAATGTACATTATGTTAAGTAGCCACTATCAGGGTGCGCAGAAACCCAGCCCTGGAAAGCGTGTGTCCTGACTCGCTGAAGTTGGCCGATGTCTCACTGAAGTTGGCCAAGTTCCTGCCAAGCGGAACGGCGAAGACGTCCGCGATTGACCGCCTCGCCTCCGCCTCGGCACCGATTATCTCGGTGGACACGGCCCTCTGCATCGGGCCCTTGCCGTCATCATGGAGGCCAGCGGCCTCGGTAAGCAGTACGGCCGCCGCTGGGCGCTGCGCGACTGCACTCTTGCGATTCCGGCCGGAAAGGTTTGCTCGTCGGGCCGAACGGCGCCGGCAAGACCACTCTGCTGTATCTGGCTGTCGGGCTCCTCGCGCCCACGTCGGGCAAGGCGTCGTCACGCCCGCACGTAGTCCGGCCCCCAGGCAGCTAGAGCTGCTCGTGAACACAGGCCGACATATGCAGGAAACGGTGGCCGATCGCAGGTCGATATATGTAGGCTACGGCTTGTGAAGCTCACTAAGCCGCTTGAGCGTGTCTTGCGCGTGTTTCTCGCCGACACCTCGGCGCGCCACCACGGGTACGAGCTGATGAAGGCCGCCAGACTTCAGAGCGGGACGCTTTATCCGCTCCTGGGCCGTCTGCAGGACCAGGGCCTGGTCACGTCCGAATGGGAACCCCCGGCCGGCGACGCAGGCGGACGGCCACCGCGCAAGTACTACCAGCTCACCGGCGAAGGCGTACGAGTCGCGCGGCTTGAAATCACTCGTGCCGCCAGCACTAGCGGGCGGCGCACCGAAGGCGCGGTGCGGCCGGCCCGCGGGAGCGCGGCGCGACCAGCACCCGGAAGCGCGCCGTGACCAGGGGCTTCCGCGCCCCGCGCATCGCCGCGCACATCATTGGCAGGGCAGGTCGTCGGCTCAACGAAGACGTCCGCGACGAGCGCCACCGAGAGTGGATGGCGGAGCTACCGGCAATCCGCGACGACCCAGACGTCCGCAGCGACTTCGTCCGCTCCCTGCGCACGCTGAGCTACGCCTCGGGCCTGCTGCGAAGCGCGCGAAGGATGAACCCAGCTGGCCCCGGCCGAGCGCAGGCGGCCAGTCGGGTCGATCGTCCGGGCTGGGCGTTCAGATCAGCGCGGCGCCCCGTCACCGGGCCCCGGTTGCCACCTGGCGTACTGCCTGGGATGGCCGGCTTCATCGCCTGGTTCTGCCTTGTTCTCGTCGTCCGGTCACACCCGCTGACTGGCTCCTGGAACCTCGTCTACGTCGCGATCAGCGCTGCGGATGCGCTCTTGGTCGCAGTCAGCGAAGTCAGATTCGTCCGCTGGATCCGGCGCCGGTCAAGCCGCAAACATCACCGGTGAGCCTTCAGTGAGACAACGCGGCTGAAAACGCGCTGAGGGACGAGATTAAGTGAGAGCATGACCGTCCCGCTGGTTCCGGCGGCCGCTCTCCCGCGAGTCCTTCCCGGGAAACCGTTACCTTCGCTGTCCTGTCACTGTTGCGCTGGTCAAGGTCGTGGGTATGGGCAAGGCAGGGATGATCGACGGGGGTGGAGTCCGGGCGTGAGGACAGCAGAAGCGGAGACCGGGCGGTTGCCGGGCATGGCCTGGATTCCGGGCGGCGAGTTCGGGATGGGATCAGCCGACTTCTACCCGGAGGAACGGCCGGTCCACCAGGTCGCGGTAAACGGCTTCTGGATGGACGTGCATCCGGTCACAGTCGCCGAATTCCGCCGGTTCATCAAGCAGACCCGCTACCAGACCATCGCCGAGCGGCCGCTCGACCCGGCTGACTACAGTGACGCCGATCCGGACCTGCTCGTGCCGGGTTCCCTGGTGTTCCGCCGGACCCGCGGCCCGGTGGACACTCGCGACTTCCGTCAGTGGTGGACCTACGTGCCCGGCGCGTGCTGGCACCATCCAGAAGGTCCCGGCAGCGATCTGCGGGGGCGGGACCGGCACCCCGTTACCCACATTGCTTACAAGGACGCAGAGGCGTACGCGTCCTGGCTAGGTAAGGCCCTGCCGACCGAAGCGGTGTGGGAGTTCGCCGCGCGCGGCGGGCTGGACGGCGCGGTCTACGTCTGGGGTGACGAGTTCGCGCCCGACGGCCGGCCGCAGGCCAATACCTGGCAGGGCGAGTTCCCCTGGCAAAACCTGCTGCTGGACGGCTACGAGGGAACCTCGCCGGCGGGCGCGTTCCCGGCCAACGGCTACGGTCTGTACGACATGGCTGGCAACGTCTGGGAGTGGACGAGCGACTACTTCCGCCCGCGGCACGGCAGCAGCGCCGCGGCCGGCCAGGCTGAGTCGCCGTGCTGCGTGCCGCGTAACCCCGCAGTCGCCGAGCCCGGCCGGGACCTGGCGTCAGCGATCCCGCGCAAGGTGATCAAAGGTGGCTCGCACCTGTGCGCGCCGAGCTACTGCCTGCGGTACCGGCCCGCGGCCCGGCAGGGCGAGGCCGTCGACACCTCGACCGGCCACCTGGGATTCCGCTGCATCGTGCGGCGGCCGAGCCAGTCCTAGTAGGCCGTTCCCTGGCCGGCGTAGCGCACCGACGAAGGAACGATGCGCACCCCGAGCGGCACCAGCGTCACCGGGATGATCTTGAAGTTCGCGAGACCGAGCGGGATCCCGATGATCGTGACGCAGAGCGCGATTCCGGCGATCAGGTGCCCGACGGCCAGCCACCAGCCGAACAGGATGATCCACAGCACGTTGCCGATCACGGAGGGTGCCCCGGCGTCCGGCCGGCGCTCGATCGTCTGGCCGAACGGCCACAGGACATAGCCCGCGATCCGGAACGAGGCGATGCCAAACGGGATGGTGATTATGAGCACGAAGCAGACAAGCCCCACGAGGGCGTAGGCGATGGCCATCCAGATGTCCTCGAGCACAAGCCAGACCACGTTGAGAATCGTGTTGAGCACGTAGCCCCCAGGACTCGAGGTGCCGCCGCGAGCGCGGCACTGGCCCACTGTGCCATGGCGCGCGCCGACATTGATTCACCCGCGGCGGGTGATGAAGCGCTCGCAGCAGCCCGTGAACCGTGGGTAGGTAACGACAACGTGACCGGCTCGTCTCGGTGGCAGACAAGCCGCCGGTCGCAGGCTGCCCGGCGGCGGCCATCATCCAGAGGGAGCAAATGTGAGCGAGCCGTTCAAGGGCACAATCAACATCGACATCCGTGACTCGGTGCCGGACTGGACTCCGTTCCAGCCCCCGAAGGCGCCGGACGGCGCACCGAACGTGGTTTACATCGTCCTGGATGACGTGGGCTTTTCCGCCATGAGCAGCTACGGCGGCCCGGTAGAGACACCGAACATCGACCGGATCGCAGCGGCCGGAGTGCGTTACACCCAGTGGCACACCACAGCGCTCTGCTCGCCGACCCGCTCCTGTTTGCTGACCGGACGCAACCACACCCGCAACAGCATGGCTTGCATCACCGAAGGCGCCATCGGTTTCCCGAACGGCAGCGGCACCATCCCGCCGGAGAACGGCATGATCTCCGAGATCCTCGGCGAGCACGGCTGGAACACTTATGCGCTGGGCAAGTGGCACCTGACTCCTGAGGCCGAGTGCAACGTTGCCTCGCCACGGCGGAACTGGCCGAGCGGGCGCGGATTCGAGCGGTTCTACGGCTTCCTGGGCGCCGAGACCAACCAGTGGTACCCGGACCTGGTCTACGACAACCACCCCACCGACCAGCCCCGGCCGCCAGAGGACGGCTACCACCTGACCGACGACCTCACCGATAAGGCACTGGAGTTCATCAAGGACGCCAAGACCATCGCCCCCGAGAAGCCCTTCTTCCTGTACTTCGCACCAGGCGCATGCCACGCACCGCACCAGGTTCCGAAGGACTGGATCGAGAAGTTCAAGGGCCGGTTCGACATGGGCTATGAGGCGCTGCGGGAGCGGACCCTGGCCCGGCAGCAGAAGCTGGGCATCGTGCCTGGTGATACCGAGCTGCCGCCGCTCAACCCGATCGGGACACCGGAAACCCACACCGATCCCAGCAAGCCGATGCCGGAGATGGACTTCACGCGGCCGTGGGAGACGCTGTCAGCGGACGAGAAACGGCTGTTCTGCCGGATGGCGGAGGTCTACGCGGGATTCCTTGCTCACACCGACCACCACATCGGCCGGCTGCTTGACTTCCTGGAGGAGTCCGGGTATCGCGACAACACGCTGGTGATCCTGGTGTCCGACAACGGCGCATCGGGCGAGGGTGGCCCGAACGGCTCGGTCAACGAGAACAAGATGGCCAATGGCATCCCGGATGACCTGGCTGAGAACCTGGCCAAGATCGACGAGCTCGGCGGCACGCGGACCTACAACCACTACCCCACCGGGTGGGCGATGGCGTTCAACACGCCGTTCAAAATGTGGAAGCGGTACGAGTTCAACGGAGGCACCGCGGATCCGTGCATCATGTCCTGGCCGGCCGGCATGAAGGCGCGCGGCCACATCCGTCACCACTATCACCACGCCATCGACATCGTGCCCACCATCCTGGATGTCCTCGGCGTTCAGGCCCCGGAGGCCATCAACGGGCACACCCAGTCTGCTTTCGACGGGGTCAGCATGCGCTACAGCTTCGACGACGCGTCCGGCCTGTCGGCGCGGCGGACGCAGTTCTACTCGATGCTCGGCTCCCGGTCGATCTGGCACGACGGCTGGAAGGCAGTGACTAACCACGTCTCCCTGGCCGGCTGGGGCGACTTCGGCAACGACACCTGGGAGCTGTATCACACCGACGCCGACCGTTCCGAGTGCCACAACCTGGCTGACAAGGAACCGGCCAGGGTGCGCGACCTGATCAACCTCTGGTATGCCGAGGCGGGTGCGAACGGCGCCTTCCCGCTTGACGACCGCAGCGCGATCGAAATCATCCTCACGCCGCGCCCGGTGCTGACCGATCCGAAGAACCGGTACGTCTACTTCCCGGGCGGGGCCGAGGTACCGGAGGCCCAGGCGGTGAACATCCGCAACCGGTCCTACTCGATCGGGGCGCTGGTCGACATCGCGGCGCCGGGCGCTCAGGGCGTCCTGTTCGCGCACGGCTCGCGCTTCGGCGGCCATGCCCTGTACCTCAAGGACGGCCGCCTGCATTACGTGTACAACTTCGTCGGCAGCATAGAGCAGCGGATAGTGGCCCGTGAGGACGTCCCGACCGGGGCGAACCAGATTTTGTCCGCATCGTTCGACAAGGATCGCGAGGATCCGCCCGGCGTCGCGACCGGCGTCTTGTCACTCTATTACGGCGACAAGAAGGTCGGTGAAGGCCGGATCAAGACACAGCCGGGCAAGTTCTCCATCGCCGGCGAAGGCCTTTGCGTTGGCCGAGATAGCGGTGAACCCGTGACCGACGACTATCCCGGCAAGCCGCCCTCAGCGTTCACGGGCGGGGCCATCCACCGCATCGCGGTTGACGTGAGCGGAGAACCGTATCTCGACCTGGAGCGCGAGGCCGCGGCCATGCTCGCCAGGGAGTAACAACGCGGCACGAGAAGTCCGCTGCGCCGTCGAGGCGGCGCAGCGGACTTGCCCGCGCTTGCGGCCTTCGGAGCTAGTTACGTGGCGCCGGTCCCGCCAGGGCGCCGGGCCTGGTCGACGGCGATCCTGAGCCGATCCTGGTCCGGAACCGACATGTCGGTCCTGATCAGTTCCATCGGCTGGCCTTCAAACGCGTGCACCACAGCGTCGATCTGGGCGTCCGAACTGAGCAGAACCATGGCTGAGGTACCCGGCCGCAAGTCACTGCGGACGGTGTCGATCATCGAGCTGTCGATGACCGGGTGCTGGAGGCGGCGCACCAGCGACGCCATCTTGCCGCCACCCTCTGTCACGTGCTCTTGCGTGCTGGGTTCGGTCGCGTACTCCGGCCAGCGGAGCACCGCCACGTCCATCACGTTGATGAGGTCCTGCGAATCGAGCTGCTTGAGCCTCAGGACGGCGGTATCGGCTCCTTCGGTGCCCGCGAACCGCCATGCAGTAGTAGGCATTTACCGCTCCTCCCCCGGCCTCACCGGGTTGCGGGTGGCACCGGCCCGGCCGCGAGATCGAGGTCGACCACGGTGCTGATCGTGAACGGACTTCACGTACGCCGCACGGACCGTTTCAAGCTCGCGCCGGCGCCCTTCACCATGGTCCCCGCAGTTGCACGCCCGGGCTTCACCCGACGTGGGTGATCGCCGTGACATCGTCAGGTAAGCCGGCTTGGCGGCCATATCTCAACCGACTTGACGCTGGTAGTCGCGATCGTCACGCTGTCGATGTGACAGTCCACGGAAGCGATGCTGAGCGTGACCTCGGGTCGAGCCCGCTGCCAGCCCAAGTGCCGCTTGTCGACTTACCGCCCGTAAGAGGGGGGAATGCCCCCTTTGCTAGGTGGGAGCAGCAGGCGCGTCAGGGTTATCTGCGGTCCAGGCTCTACGTTGTCAGCCAGGAGTACACAAGAGTCCAGGGCGAGTTGATCGCGCTGAATCCAAGCGCGGACAACAGCTACCGCCAGCGTGCAATCGGAAGCCTGGACGAGGCCCGGGCCGCGCTGGAAAAGGCCGATGCGCAGGCGGCGGCTGGTGCGATCTCGCAGGCTGACCAAGCGCTGGTCTGGCTATCGCCAGACGCCACCCTGGAGGCACGGTCCCAGCAGCTTATCGACGACCTGAAGTCCCGGGGGCTGACCGTAGCCGCTCGTCGATTGGATCAGGCATGCTCCGCCCCCAGTAAGAACGACACCCCCGAGATACCAGGCGCCCTCTGGTCGGACAACCATTGGCGCAAAGTGGCGGCGGCGGTGGCGGAGGCCATCGGCCTGCTGGCGGTGTCTCAGGAGAACGAGTGGATCAACAACGATCTACAGGTCGCCCGGCTCCGCTTGCTCGCCGTCTACGTCGGGGTGGCACTTCTGCTGACGCTGGCGGCAACCACGATCGTGGCCAATCCCTATCCGGTGCACGGATGGCCAGTGGCGTCTCTCGCGCGCTTTCCAGCACCCGTCTCATCTTTGTTCGCCAGCCTAGGAGTGGCCGTGCTCGGTGCCGCCGGCGGCCTGTTCTCCGGCCTGCTGGCCACGCAAGGCGCTGGGACCAGCCTGCTCGGCTACCGGACGAGCGTCTTGCGCCTGATCCTGAAGCCGCTGGTCGGCGCGCTAATGGCGTGCATCATCTACATCGCCCTGAGCTGGCAGGTCGTGCCTGGCATCACGGTCACCAACGGCGGCACGTTCTTGGTACTCGGCTTCGTGACTGGCTTCTCCGAGCGGTACATCCTCCGCGTCCTCAACGTTCCCGGTACTTCCGCTAGTGCGGACAACCGCCACTTGGGGGCAGTGGATGATGACAACGTGCGAAACCCGCCCGATGGTGACGGCATGCCAATAGGACGGAACGCCCCTGTATCGAGTCCTGGCCTCGCCCGAACGACTGCTGATGGCGATACCATCCGCGATTGAGACTCGCGCCGCTCGCCCAGCATGAATAGGGCAAAATGCTCCGATGAGTATCCAGCAGCTGTTGCCGTCCGACGTCCAGGACGCAACTGAACGCGATCTAGCAGTCCTGGGTACCGTGCGCCCGGACTTATTGACCGCCTGTACATAACCGGCTCGGCGGCGCTGGGCGACTACCGGGCGGGGCGCAGCGATATCGACTTCATGGCGTTTACCACCCGGCCAGGAGAGCGCGCCGAGCTGGGCATCTGTGTCTCGCCGGACCGGCTGAACCAGTGGCTGCTCGGTAACCTCAACAGGTACTGGAAGAGCTGCGCCGCGGATGGCCTGGAGACGCTCCGGCAGCAAGATGCCAGCGAGGCGCTGCCGGGCGACGTGGTCGCTTGGATAGCGCTGGGCGCGGCGCGACGCCACTACACGCTGGCGACCGGAGATGTCGCGTCCAAGTCGGCCGCCGGAGAATACGCCGTCGGCTTGCTCCCCGGCTACACCGCAGTGCTGAACGCGGCACTGGCCTGGCGCGCTACCGGGGCCAGCGAGTTCACGTATGCCGACTGGATCTCGTGCGCCGAGATGGCTCTGGAGATAATCGCCGACGCCAACCGGCGCTTCTCACCATCGAGCCCTGACGGTTAGGCTGACGCGGCGCGTCAGGAAGCAACATAGATGAGGTAGCCGCCGAGGGCGATGAGCGCGACGCCCGCCACTTGCTCGGCGTGCTCGCGCAAGCGCTCACTGATGAGCGAGCCCAGAGCCAGCCCGAGCTGGCTAGCCACGAGCGCCAGAATGGCGATCGCTGCGATGACCGGCACGACCGGCAGCCGCACGAGGCCCAGGCTGAAACCGATCGCGAACTCGTCCATGCTGATGCTGAGCCCGAGCGCGACCATGGCAAGGCCGCTGATACCGGCGATCCGTCCGGCTCCTTGCTCGTCGTCGTCGCGGCCCAGCAGGGTCCAGATGCCGACACCGATCACCGCAGCGGCTGCCAGGTAGTCGGCTGCCGGCCCGATCGCGCGTGCCAGCCCGCGGCCAGCGGCGAGACCGATGAGCGGCATGCCGGCCTCGAACGCGACAAATATCGCCGATATCCGTAGGCGCACGCGCCACCCGGTTGGCGCGGCGGCCCCGATGGCCGCGGCGACGGCAAAGGAGTCGAGGCCGAGCGGGAGCACAAAGGCCAGCAGCTTCAGCACGGCTCGCGAATCTACCTGTTGGTGCTTCGCCGTCCCAAGAGCGCATCCCTCGAAGGCCTGGCGAAGGCAGCTAGCAGGGCCGAGCGCCGGCTGCGGTCAGCCGTTGACCTCCGTGATCACCTGGTCGACGGTCCGGAGTGCCATGGCGACGAAGCCACGATTGGTCTCCCGGTAATACGGGATGATCATTGCTGCCTGGTGCAGCGCGAAACCCAAGGCGCGGTGCCAGGTGGCCTCGTCGACGCCCAGGGCGGCTCGAAACGCCGCTCGCCCGGCACGGCCGAATACGCTCCACGCAGGGACGACGTCGGCGGCCGGATCGCCTATGCCAGCTGCGCCGAAGTCAATGACCGCGGTGAGCCGGCCGCCGCGCACCAGCAGGTTCGGTGGCAGCAGGTCGGTGTGTATCCAGACGGGCGTCCCGACCCAGGCTGGCGCACGCAACGCCAGCTCCCACGCGGCGATGGCTGCCTCCGTGTCGATCGTGCCGCCAGCCGACTCCATGGCAGCGCGCGTGACAGTGTCGAGCTCGCGGAGGGGCTTGCGCCCGCCGCGCGGCGCCCCTGGCACTGTCTCGATCCGGCGCAACTCGGTAATGAACTCGGCCAGGTCCGTGGCTGCCTGGCACTCATCAGCGACCAGCTCATCCGCATAGGGCTGGCCGTCGATCCACCGGTAGATGGCCCAGGAAAACGGATACCAGTCCGCCGGGCTGCCCTTGGCAACCGGCTCAGGAACCCGCAGCGACAAGCGCGGCGCTAGACGGGGTAGCCACTCGCACTCGTTGTCGATGTCGCCGGCATAGCGCTGGACGCGCGGCAGCCGCGCGCAGAGGTCCTCGCCAAGGCGGTAGATCGCGTTGACGGTGCCCGTCGACCGAACCGCCGTGACCGGCAGGTCCCTCAGCCGGGGAAACTGGACGGCCACCAGCCGCTTGACCAGCCCGACGGTGATGTCGATCTCGTCGTCGTGCATTCTCATCCGGCTGGTCCGCTCATGTCCCGTGCAGGATAGGACGCTGGCCGGGAACGGAGTACTCATTTTCCGCGCCGGTGCCGCGGACCTAGCCGTGCGCGCGCTCCCGAGCCGTTGGGACCTGCACGCGTCGGGTGACGGATCTCGTGCGACGACGACCTCGGCGCGGTAGGCAAACCCGGCGGCAGGGGGTAGGACCTGGAGAAATGGCTCTCCGGCACGGATTAGAGCGTATTTATGCCGAAATACATCACAACTATGAGGTACTCGCCCGGCTTGTGGGCACGCATGATCAACAGCCCTGGCGACCGGACCAAAGCGCTGCGGGGCATGATGGAAGCCCTCGGCGGCTCCCTTGACTGTCTCTACTGGCAGTTCGGGACTGAGGACGCATTGGCCATCGTGGATCTTCCCGACTCGGTCAGCGCTAGTGCGCTGACCGCAGCGGTGACCAAGACGGGCGCCTTCAAGAAGGTGGAAACGCATGAGCTGCTGAACCAGGAGCAACTCCTGGAGACCCTAGATCTGGCCAAAGACGCGGCGCAGGTTTTCGAGGTACCCGGCCAGCAGGGCTGAACTTCCGGGCGGTCAGTGGTCAGAACCAGACCATCTATGCGCAAGGTTGGCCGGATGCCGTCCCCTGGGCCGCAGAGGTTGCTCGATCTCGTTATGGACGGGCTGGCCGCTAGCGCGCCGGCAAGCAGCCAGGCTGCGCGGCTTCGCAGGCGCCGATGGCCGCGCCCGAACCCGAGCCCGACGGTGTACCTACTCCCCCGGCCATTGCGGGCAGCTTCAACCTGTGACGGGCTCGCCGGTACCCTGCCAACGTGGCACAAGGTTCGGCGGTATCAGCCCAGGCAACACCGCCGCCCGCCGCCTCCGGCCAAGGTCGGGGCAGCCGCTACCTGAGGTCAGCCATTCGCCAGCCGGTGCTGCTCAGTGCCCTGGCGACGGCTGCGGGCGCGGCGGCATGGCTGGTATTCTTCCCGCGCCTCGGCACGGATCTGTCCGCGGCACTGGCCCGGGCTGACTGGGCGCGGGCATACCCGGGTGCGGCGTACTTGTTCAGCTGGTACGGCGGCTTCCACCCGGCGGGCTACTCGCTGCTGGCGCCGTACGTCCTCGCGATTGCCGGCACCCGGCTGGCGATGGCGGCGGCGGCCGTGATAGCAGCGGCGCTGCTGACGTCGTTGCTGGTGCGCCATCAGGTCCCCAGGCCGGTTGCGGCCGGACTGTGGGTGGCCGCCGCGTTGTGGACAGAGCTGTCGGCCGGGCGCGCTGCGTTCACGCTGGGCCTGGCAGCGGCTGTTGGCTGCGTCGTGGCCGTCGATGTCAGCCGCGCGCGCAGCCCCGGCCGACTGGCGCTGGCGGCAGTTCTTGCACTGCTGACCTGCCTGCTGAGCCCGGTGGCAGCCCTGTTCCTCGGCTTTGTCGCGGTCACGATGGCCCTCGCCCGCCGATGGGCTGAGTGCTTCGCGGTCGCCGTTCCCGCCGCCTTGCCGTTGCTGGTGATGGCGCGCTTTAGTGACAGCGGATCGCAGCCCATCGGGCTGCAGACGTGGCTGCCGCCACTAATCGCCGCCATTGGCGTGCTCGTGCTGGTCCCGCGCCGGTGGCGGATGGTCCGGGCCGGGGCGGTCGTCTACGGCGTCGCGATCCTTATCACCTGGCGCAACCCCGCCATGATCGGCTCCAACATCGGGCGGCTCGGCGAGTTGCTGGCCGGCCCGCTGCTTGTCGGCATGGGCCGCTCCCGGCCCCGTTCACTGCTGGCCGTCGGCCTGATCGCGGCCGGCGTCTGGCAGGTAGCCCAGCCGGCGGCTGATCTCAGCCAGGGCAACGCGACACCTTACGCCCCGCAAACCGCGGCGCTTGTCGGGGAGTTGGTACGGCTGCACGCCGATACCGCCCGGGTCGAGGCAGTGCCGCAATACGGGCACTGGGAGTCGGTGGATCTGGGGTCAGTTGTGCCGCTGGCGCGGGGCTGGGAGCGGCAGCTAGACGTGGTGCGCAATCCGCTGTTCTACTCCGGCACCCTGACGCCGTCGGCTTACTACCAGTGGCTGCGGTACAACGCCGTGCGCTACGTGGCGATGTCGGCCGGGACGCCAGATTTCGCCGCTGTCGTTGAGGCCGACATCGTGCGAGCTGGCCAGCCCTGGCTCGTGCCGGTCTGGCACGACGCGTTCTGGCGACTTTACCGGGTGGTCGGCGCCATTCCGCTGGCCAGTCCTCCGGCCACGGTCACCCGGACTACGCCCGCGCAGATCACGCTGCGAATGAGCCGGGCGGGCTCCACCATCGTGCGGGTGCACTGGTCCGGGCTGCTGCGGGCACCAGGCGCGACGTTGGTCCGGCACGGCCCGTGGACGAGCCTGACCGTGCGTCACCCTGGCACCTTCACGCTGTCAGCTCCGTACTGACGCCACGCCGCTAGTCGGGACTTCGGACCCTGCCGTCGGCGACGTTGGGCGTGCCAGAAGGGAACGGCGACACGTTCACCAACTGCCGGGAGGAGGCCGATCCTGATGCGGGTATGGCCGTTTTACTCTGCGGAGGATCTCCGCGGGATGTACCCGGCCGGGCGCGCGAACAGCCAGGCTCGGCGACTGGCCAGAATCTGGGCTCTCGTGTTCGGCCTCGGCCTGATGCCGCGACGCTGGGTCAGCCTGGAAGTGCCCGGCCGCAAGACCGGCAAGGTGACCAGCTTCCCGCTGGGGATGGCCGAGGCAGCGGGACGCTGGTACCTCGTGCCGATGCTTGGTGAGCAGAGCAACTGGGTCAAGAACGTGCGCGCGGCGGGCGGGCTGGCAACAATCCGCCGCGGTCGCGCGGTCGCGGTGCGGCTCGTCGAGCTACCGGTCAGCGAGCGCGCCCCGATCCTCAAGCGTTACCTGAACCAGGTGCCGGGCGCCCGGCCGCACGTCATGGTCAGCCGTCACGCGGACATCGCCAGCTTCGAGGCGATAGCGCCGCAGTACCCGGTATTCCGGGTCGAGCCCGGGTCCCTGTCAGCGGATCCGGCCGAAGGCCAGCTGCCATGAGGTGAGGGCACTGCTGCCCATTTCGATCATGAAGCCATGCGATCGCAGCATGGATCGCGGAACCGTGAGTTCATGCTGCTGACGGTCGCAGGTGATAGCGCCGAGGATGTGACCGTTGATCGTGATGCGCAGTCGCCCGTGGCCGGCCGGCGTCGGCCTGGCCATCCCGTAATCGTCGGGAGCGGCGTTGAAGCAGCTGCCGAACACGGCGACCGGGCCACCGTAAGGAGCCGGGCGGGGGCCTCCGTCCATCTGGTTGCCCTGCCCGGTCCAGCTGCTGATCGCACTGAATGGCGGCCGCAGGACCAGCGCCGACTGAGCCAGTGGCGCCAGCGCAGCCATCTGCCCGATGCCGACGGGCACGTATTCGGTCCGCGCTCCCCCGAAGCCCAGCACGGTATCGGCCCTGAGCTGGCCAACGTCGGTGGCGACGACCCCGGATGACTGGATTCCGTTGATAGCAACGCCGCCAGCGGACGAGACCGAGTTCCAGGTGTCGAGCTGCAGACCGGGCGCGGGCAGCACCACGATCCAGGTATCACCAGGCCCGGAGGCCGACGGGCCCGAAACGTACTCGGAGATGTCCGGCCCGAAAGAACCGGGCCTGCGTGGCGCGGCCTTAGTCGTCAGGATCCACGGGCTGCCGTTCGACGACCAGGCCGCCTCGCCGCCCATGACCGCGGAGGCGTCAGCCCAGCCAACGACAAGCACCCGCCCGGTGGCCGGGCTAGTCGCTTCGAACATGACCGCCACAAGCTGGCCGTGAGCGACCTTTTGCCCCACGTACCACGTCACGTGGTAGGACTTGACCTGCCTGGCGATCTGCGCCGGTGACAGCGGAGCAGGGGCGGTCTTTCCGACGGCCCCCTCGTGCCAGGCCAGGACCGCATCGTTGAGCACGGATTGCGGAACGCTCCCGTTCCGGTAATCGGGCCACGGCAGCGCCCAGCCCGGTACCGGGCGGGCCTGCGGCCGTCCATGCAGGACCGCGGGCAGCCGCCCCGCGCCGACGACAATGCCCACCACGGCCAGCGCAGATACCACAGCGGCCGCCAGCTGGCGCCTGCGGTGCCGGATGGCGCGCCGGCGCACGCCCTGGAACCGGCCCGGCGGCATGGGAGGCTGATCGTGGGTCAGGTCCACCAGTGCCGCTCGCATCAGCTGCTCATCGGTAACCGGGATCATGTCACTCGCCTCCCGCAGCAGTCACGGTGCTGTTGGTCATGGGCTGGTTCCGGTACGGGCCGAGCGCCGCTTGCTCGCGCAGCGTGGCCAGCGCCTTGGCGGCCTGGCTCTTCACAGTGCCGACGGTGACTCCCAGCAGCTGGGCGACCTGCGCTTCGGACAGGTCCTGGTGATAACGCAGCACTACCACGGCGCGCTGCCGGGGCGGAAGCGTCGCCAGTGCCGCGCGCAGCGCCTGCCTGCTGTCGACGTCGGTAAAGCTGTCTGGGCCGGCCGACTCCGGCACCTGTTCAGCGGGAACCTCGCCGCGCCAGCGCCGGCGCCACCACGATGACCAGGTATTCACCATGATCTTCCGGACGTAGGCTTCCGGATCGTCTCCCTGGATCCTCGACCAGCGCGGGTAGGCCCTGGCCAGGGCCGTCTGCAGCAGATCCTCGGCAAGAGCCCAGTCACCAGTCAGCGCGTAGCCGAACCGCTGCAGCGCCTGGCCGCGCCCGGCGACGAACTCATCGAACATTGCTGCTCCTGCCCAGCCGCCTCAGGACGAAGAATCCACTGCCCGGTAGACCAGCTGGCCGTCGCGAAAGGTTGCCGTCCGGACCGACATTCGGTGAGGTAACGGGGCGCCCTAGACTAACCGAACATTGCCCATGCCCGGCCGTCCAGCCTCATGCCGGCGCTCAGGCTGCTTGCTGAACCTCAGGCCCGCGAAATCCCCCGCCCGCCGCCATTGCTCGACGTAGCGGAAGTAGGCGGCGGCGCCATGCGCGTACCCGCCGAACAGGGAGTGAGCGCTGAGGTCCCCGCCCTCGTTGTTGTAGTAACCCGGTGTGCAGCTGGCCAGGAAAGAGCGCATGACCGGGTTGGCTACCATCAGCTCCAGCCAGGCGTCCTCGGCCTCCTTAGTCACCTCGACTCGGTCGAATCCGCCGTTGACCGCGTGCGCCAGGACCGCGGCTACGGTCTTGGCTGAGTCGGACAGGTTGTGCGGTACGTTCGCGACGAAGTTGGCGCCCTGGGACAGCTGGACCACGAACGCATTCGGGAAGCCATGCACGTGGACACCATGCATGGAGCGCATCCCGTCCGCCCAGTACTGCGAGAGCCGGATGCCGTCCCGTCCGGTCACGTCGAATCCGGTGCGCCGGGTGGGCGCCGTGCCGACCTCGAAACCGGACGCGTAGATGATGCAGTCGACCGGGTACTCGACGCCTGCCACCACGACGCCGGCGGGGGTAATCCCCTCGACCCCCCTGCCGTCGGTGTCGATGAGATGGACGGTCGGCAGGTTGTAGGCGTCCAGGTACTCGTCGTGGAAGCAAGGGCGCTTGCACAGCTGGCGGTACCAGGCTTTCAGCCGCTCGGCCGTCGCACTGTCGCCGACGATGGTGTCCACCCGGCTGCGGATCTCCGACATCTTCTCGAAGTCGGCAGCCTCAACCTCAGCCATGATCTGCTGTGGGGTGACCGAGCCGGCGCTCTGGAGGATCCGGCCGCGCATCCGCTTGGCCAGGTCGGTCCATCCGTCGTTGACCAGGTCCTCGGCGGGCCACTCCCCTGGCGTCATGGTGGCGACGAAGTTCTCCAGCCAGCGCTGCTGCCAGCCGGGAGCGGCCACGTCGGAGAACCAGTCCGGGTCGACGGGCTGGTTGTCGCGCACGTCAACCGATGACGGCGTGCGCTGGAAGACGAACAGCTCCTGGCAGGCAGCCGCCAGATGCGGGACGCACTGGACAGATGTCGCGCCGGTGCCGATGATCGCGACCCGCTTGTCGGCCAGCTGGTCCATCGGCGTCCCGGCCGGGTCCCCGCCGGTGTAGGAATAGTCCCAGCGGCTGGTATGGAACGTATGGCCCTGGAAGGTCTCGATGCCGGGGATGCCGGGAAGCTTCGGGACGTGCAGCGGGCCGGTGCCCCAGCCGACGAACTGCGCGGTGAACTCATCGCCCCGGTCGGTACGCACGGTCCAGCAGCCGCGGGATTCGTCCCACTGCAGATCGGTGACCCGAGTGTGGAACAGGGCGTTCTCATACAGGCCGAACTGCTTAGCGATCCGGTGGCAGTGCTCCAGGATCTCGGGGGCATGGACATATCGTTCCGTCGGCATATGCCCGGTCTCTTCGAGCAGTGGCAGGTAGATCATCGACGCGGTGTCGCACTGCGCGCCCGGATACCTGTTCCAGTACCAGGTGCCGCCGAAGTCGCCGCCTTTCTCGACGATACGGACGTCCTGGATACCCGCCTCCTTGAGCCGGGCGCCGGTCACCAGGCCAGCGAATCCGCCGCCGATGAAGGCCATCGTGACGTGGTCACGCATGGGCTCACGCTCGACGCGCTCGGTATACGGGTCGTGTTGCAGGTCCGCGAACCGGCCGCTGAGCTGCAGGTACTGGTCGTTGCCATCCGGTCGCAGCCGCTTGGCCCGTTCTTCGGCGTACTTGCGGCGCAGGGACTCGATCTCGACTACCGTCATGCAGCCCTCCCACACGGAATGTTTCGCATTCCGGGTCAGAAGGTCAAGGCCTGCCTTCGGCCGTCTAACTGACTGGCCTGGGCTGGCCGGGTGCTGGCACAGTGTGCGGGTGCAGAAGAACTATTTCGATGAGCCGGTCGCCGCCCGTTACGACGAGGACTCGACGGGCATGTTCGCTCCCGACTCGGTGAATCCGGCCGTGGAGTTCCTCGCTGAGCTGGCCGGCGACGGCGCGGCTCTGGAGCTGGGCGTCGGAACCGGGAGGATCGCGCTGCCGCTGAGCCAGCGCGGGGTCCGGGTGCACGGGATCGACCTCTCGGCCGCGATGGTCGCGCGGCTGCAAGCGAAGCCTGGCGCCGCAGCCATCGGCGTGACCATCGGCGATTTCGCCACCGCGCGCGTCGACGGGTCCTTCCGGCTCAGCTACCTCGTCTTCAACACGATCATGAATCTGACCACGCAGGACGGTCAGGTCAACTGCTTCCGGAATGCCGCGGCGCACCTCGAGCCCGGCGGCTGCTTCGTTATCGAGACGATGGTTCCCGACTTGCAGCGCCTGCCGCCGGGTGAGACGGTGCGGCCGTTTACGGTGACGCCAACGCGGCTGGGCTTCGACGAGTACGACGTCGTTACCCAGCGGCTGGTCTCGCATCACTACTCGGTGCGCGACGGCAGGCTCGAGACGATGTCGGTGCCGTTCCGGTACGTGTGGCCGGCTGAACTGGACCTGATGGCGAGGATCGCGGGATTGCGATTGCGCGAACGGTGGAGCGACTGGCATCGCCAGCCTTTCACCAGTGCGAGCGCAAGCCATGTCTCGGTCTGGGAGAAGCCCTGGTAACTCGCCGCTTCGGGTGGCGTGGCATCGTCCGCGGCCTTCGCTACTATAATCGAGTGCGGTAACTAATTTGGAGGCTGTTGCCGTACACGTGAGCGGTAAAATGCCGCGTACCGAGCGCGCGCCGCCGCGGCTGCCGATTCTCACTACAGGACCACGAGCAAGGCTTGCGCTACGTGCGGCGCCGCTACGGACGACGGCACCAGGGGCGACGGCTGCGAGTGGTCGGTGCCGACTTCGCATCCATCGCCGCGGTCGTGGCGCAGATTGAGAAGCTCCTCGTCGGCCCGACCGGTGGTGACATCGATGCCTGAGCCGTGGCTGATCCACTTCCTTCAGCGCCACAACGACGATGATCCGGCGCACCCGGTGCCTACCGTCGACTTCCTCGACGGCCTACCGGACAAGATTGCGGCCGAGATCCAGGCGGTACTGGAGGCGGTGGCCGCAGCCCCGCCGCCGGCCTTCTCAGGGGGCGGGAAGTGGGAGGCCATGCACGACGACATGGCCGGGTTCTACGAAGTCCGGTTCCAGGGCGGCGGCGCCAACCACCGGCTGTTCTGCCTTCTTGACCGCAACGCCGACGACCTCGGCGGCCCCTCGCTCATCTGCCTCGGCGGGCCTAACCAAACCGGCGCGCTCCGCGGCCAGCCCACGCGATTACCGCCGCGTCAGGCAGTACGCCGACGAGTTCCGGAAGCGCCGGACTGTCTACGGTCAGCCGGAGCGCTGATTGTGACGTCCATCGACATGACACCCGCCAGGGTGATAACGGTCGACAGCGTGGGATTAGCCGGACCGGCGCCCAGTATCCGGCGGACCACCTCGGGGCGCATGCCCGCCTGCCGGGCCAGCTCGGCCTTCGACAGCCCAAGATCCCTGCGCCGCTCATCGAGCGCCCGAACAACACCATCAACAGCGGCGATGCGCGTACGTGCAGCTTCAACGGCCTGCCGATATTCCGGGCTCCGAGTGGCTCGCTCCTCGAAGTAACCCTCCGCGCCAGTCGGTCGTGCCATGCAGCTAGCGTAACATAAAAGTCTCGTCCGGTCGGCGGCTGTGTAGCGGCAGGCTAGCTCACTTACACCAACAATCGGCGATCCTTACCCAGTCTTGCCTGGCCGGCGGGCTAGTAGCCTGGCAGCAGGCGCAATAGCTGCTGGGCATTGGCGACGGGGACTAGGTAACGACGGCTCTCCTCCGGGACGAAGCCATCCCTGGCGAGCGCGTCGACGAGGCCGTTGAGGGCAGCCCAGAAACCGCCGACGTCCAGCAGGGCAATCGGCTTGGCATGCAGTCCGAGCTGGTGCCAGGTCCAGATCTCGAAAAGCTCGTCCAGCGTGCCGAGCCCACCCGGCAGCACGGCGAATCCGTCGGCAAGCTCGGCTATCCGCGCCTTGCGCTCGTGCATCGAGGCGACGACCTCCAGCCGGGTAAGGCGCAGGTGCGCCACCTCGGCCGCGAACAGCCCGCCCGGAATGACGCCGATCACCTCACCGCCTGCCGCGAGCGCGGCGTCAGCGAGCACGCCCATCAGGCCGACGCTGGCACCGCCGTAGACGATGCCGACTCCCGCCTCGGCGAGGGACCGCCCGAACTCGGCCGTGGCTGCTACGTACTCGGGCCTGCGGCCGGTCGAGCTGCCGAGGAAGACTGCGACACGCACGACCGGTCAGCCGACCGTGCGGCTGCGGCCGCGGAATTCGGCCACAACCTCATCGCCACGGTGGACGGTGACGTCGTAGATACCGCTCCGGCCATAGCGGGTGCGCTCGGTAGCGGTCGCAACCAGGACATCGCCCTCGCCGACTGCGGTGATGAAACTAATGTCGGCTCCGGCCGCGACGGTGACCGGGCCGTCGCTGTTGCACGCACAGGCAAATGCGGTATCGGCGAGCATGAAGACGTAGCCGCCGTGACAGATCGAGTGGCCGTTCAGCATCTGCAGCGCGACGCGCATCCGGACGACGGCGGTGCCGCGCGCGACCTGTACCAGCTCCATGCCGAGGCCGCGGGAAGCCTGGTCGGCCGCGAACATCGCGGCCGCAGGACCGCGGGGCGGCTCGTGCTGGCCCCGCTCCCCTAGCATCCGGCTAGTCCTGGCATGAGCCTCTCCGCTCGTCGCGCCTCTGCGCTGGTCGCGCCTCCGCGTTATTGCAGCGCTGGCCGACCCCGGCCGCAGCCGTGCGCGCCTGCACGAAATGCTAGTGACCGCCGTCGGTTACTGTGCTGATCATGACCTCATTCCGCCACCAGGGGACAGTGCTGACCGATCGCACCTTCTGGGTCCCACTGGATCATGCTGACCCGCACGGCGAGCGAATCGAGGTGTTCGCGCGGGAGGTCGCTGCCCTGGACGGCAAATCTGCCGACCTGCCCTGGCTCCTGTTCCTGCAGGGCGGCCCGGGGTTTGGCTCGCCCCGGCCCATCGGCCGGGAGAGCTGGCTCGACCGGGCGCTGCGGGACTTCCGCGTGCTGCTCCTCGACCAGCGCGGCACGGCGCGCTCGACGCCAGCGAACAGGCAAACGCTGGCGCGCCTGGATAATGCCAAGGCGCAGGCAGACTACCTGGCGCACTTCCGGGCTGACGCGATCGTCGCTGACGCTGAACTGATCCGGCCGCAGGTGACCGGCGGCGGGCCGTGGGCAGTGCTGGGTCAGAGTTTCGGCGGATTCTGCACCACCACCTACCTGTCGATGGCGCCCGCCGGGCTGAGCGAGGCCTTCATCACCGGCGGCCTACCCGGCCTGACGGCTACGGCAGATGAGGTATACCGGCTGACCTATCGCGAGGTGGCCGCTAAGAACCGGGCCCACTATGAGCGCTACCCGCAGGACGTGGCGCAGGTCAAGCGGGTGGCCAGGGCCCTGGCCGATGCTCCCGCGGCGCTGCCCGACGGCGGCGCGCTCACGGTCGAGCGATTCCAGTCCCTCGGCCACATACTTGGCTCGAGCACGGGCAGCCATGCGCTGCATTACCTGCTGGAGGACCCGTTTGCCGGTGCCGAGCTCAACGACGACTTCCTGTACCGAGCGCAGACCCTGCTGTCGTTCGCGTCGGCGCCACTGTACGCAGTGGTGCACGAGCTCTGCTACGCCCAGGCCACAGCTACCCGCTGGGCCGCGCAGCGGGTGAGAGCCGAGTTCGCCGAGTTCTCGGCCGATGCAGCCCTGGCTGGTGACGCGCCGCTCTTGTTCACCGGGGAGATGGTCTACCCGCGGGCGTTCGAGCAGGATCCGGCGCTGCGACCGCTGGCAGAAGCGGCCAATCTGCTCGCTGAGCGCGACGGCTGGCCTGCGCTCTACGACACGAGCGAGCTGGGACGCAACGAGGTGCCAGCTGCCGCGGCTGTCTACTTCAACGACATGTACGTGCCGCGCGAGTTGTCGCTGCGGACGGCCGATGCCATCCGCGGCTTGCAGTCCTGGGTCACCAGTGAATATGAGCATGACGCGCTACGGGTCAGCGATGGTGCGGTGCTTGACCGGCTGATCGCGATGGCACGCGGCGCGGGATGAGCAGATAAGCCCAGGTGGACGGCTAGGCTAAGCCGGTGATTACTCGGACTTGCCTGTGCCTGGTCAGGCGGCGCACCGCCAGCGGCCCCGAAGTTCTGCTTGGCCTGAAGAAGTCTGGGTTCGGCGCGGGCAAGTGGGTCGGGCTTGGCGGGCACATCGAGGCGGGCGAGAAACCCGCGGCGGCAGCCGTGCGCGAGGTCTGCGAGGAATCAGGCCTGGTAGTTCCGGCTGACTCGCTGCAGCACATGGCCAGCATCGAGTTCAGGTTTCCGGCCCGGCCGTCCTGGGATCAGACCGCTGATGTCTTCGTCACGTCGGTGTACCAGGGCGAGGCCGAGGAGTCCGATGAGGTAGCGCCCCGGTGGTTCGGCGAGCACGAGCTTCCGCTCGGCCTGATGTGGGATGACGCCAAGTACTGGCTTCCGCTCGTGCTGGCAGGCGAACGGGTAGACGTGCTGATCACGTTTGCCGATGACTGCGCCACCGTGGCCAGCATTGCGCCGGAGCTAGCACAGACCTAGCCGTGGCCAGCCGACACAGCGCTTTACAACGATGAATCGTCCTCGTTACTCGCCACCCGCCGGTAATGCGAATTGCGCAGCGCGAGCAGCACGAACGCGAGTGCGCTCGCCAACAGCGAAGCGATCAGCACCGCCGTCTTGGCGATGTCAGCTTGCGCCGAAGTACGCGCCAAAGGCAAGGTCGCTCGTACCAGTCACGGGCCGGGGTACTGGCCAGGATGATCGCCAGCACGGTTGCGCCGCGCAGCAGTGCGCCGCCGACGGTCGCGGCCCGGAGCGCGTCGGCACGCACCCGTAGCTCCCTCGTTCCGGCGCGCCGGAAAACAACCGTGCCACCATTCGGGTCCGCGCGCCGGAACGCCATCGGTGCCCCCGGCCGCCCGGCCGGAACAGGCCGCGCTCATCCCGCGGTCTGCGATGCCCGTTCTCCGCCGCTTTATCGCTGGCGCAGCCCTAGCGCCGGGAGCTAGCTCACTGGTAGGAGATCAGGACCGGGGTAGGCCTGTGTTCGATGGTGGCTGCCGGGCCTAGCATCGGCTTGTCCTTGACGTAGAAGTCCTTCCAGCCGAAGTGCACGCCACGCGGGGCCGCCGCGATGATCGCTGCCCAGGTCTGCTGCTTGACCGAAGGAGCGCCTTGGCCGTCCATGTTGATGACGATGGCCAGGTCGTTATGCCGGGTGTTGAGACGCGCCTCGTTCTGGATCATTGACAGCCGGAACTGGTGCAGCTCCAGCAGCTTCTGCGGCAGGTGATGGCGGGCGGTTAGCCGGGCCAGCCAGTTGACCACGCTGTTGATCTCGGTGATGCTGACGCTGCCGATCTGGCGAAGCGGCAGCTGGCCGGGCTGGAGCTTCCACTCCGGGTCAAGGGCCAGACCCACGTTTGGCTTCAGCAGCAGCGAGCGGTAGCGCTTGGCCTGGGCGAGTAGGTTGTCGCGGCCAGGCTGAAGATCAAGGATGACGTACATACCCGCCGCGGTCGCGGCGCTGACCCATGGCCGAAGCGAGGACACGGTCGATTCATAGGAATAGCTGCCAGTCGGCCCGGGCGAGCCCTGCGCGACGGTGGCGATGATCTCGAAGGCCGGGATCACCGGAACCCTCGTGAGGTTGTTGTACTGCGCGGCCACGCGCTTGGCCCTCGCGATGCTGGCGGTCAGGCCCTGCTGGCCGAGCGCACCGAGGGCCGGCGTGGTCGGGTTGCCGTATAGCGCGACGATCTTGCGCATGGGGAACAGCACCTGCCCACCGCCAGGCAGCTGCTTGCCCGTCTCCGCGATCGCGACCCGGTAAGAAAGCACGCCTGCAGAGCCGAAGCCGGCACCGACCGCCAGGACGCGCCGCGGCCTGGCGGCCGCGAGCGCCCTGATCGCCGCCGGGTCGGTCCGCGGATCGTAGCCCCGAATCGTGATGATCTTGGCCCCGGCGACGCTCGCCGTGGCTCGGGTCGCCTGCGCCCCGGCCGAGCCAGCCCCCGCGGCCCGGTGCAGGAGCAGCACGAGATGCTTCAGCTGCGGCGGGGTTGCCGTCCTCGGCAGCTCGGAAACCCTTGCCACCACATGGACCCGCGGCAGCAGAGCGGACAGCTGCCTAACCGGAAGGCCGACTGCGAGCACCGTGCCCGGATTCAGGGACCTGACTTCCGCGCGCAACGGGCCGTTGGCCCGCCCGAGCAGGCCGTGTGGCCCGCCCCGGTCGGCGGCCAGCAGTAGCGGTGCGTGCACCCGTCGGGCAATCGCGGCGGCGGCAGCGACTTCCGCGGGCTTGTTGCCGTCGGCGACAACCGCTGCTGGCGCCGCCGCGAAGAGCAGGCCCGCGGTGCGGGCCGCGATGGCTTCCCCCGAGCCCGACAGCACAGTGGCCGTGGCCAGCGGCTGGCGGGTGCGGAACTGGAGGCTGGCGTGAGCTGGCGGGGTGCCGGTGATCGTGGCAATCACCGATACGACGGTGCCTGCGGCCGCGACCACCACGACCGTGAGTGTGGTCCAGATCACTCGCCGGGGCGGGCGAGCACTGCCCCGCCTTGTATCGACGCGGAGGCCTTGCTGCACGTTCGAAGTCCATTCTTGCCGAAGTGGTTCTCGTCCCCTAGCCACGGAACCCAAGACTCGGGACGCATGGCGATGGTTGCAGATCAGGAAGGCCGGCGTTCTGCGACTCGCGGAATCTGTTGCGTAATCGTGCTGAGCCCGTTGTTCGGCTTCACCGAACACGCCAGCACTTGCGGCCGCGCCGGCCGACTCAGGTAGGTAGTTGTGAACAAGCAACCTTTCGGAGGTACGCTCAGTTAAGTGGGCGTGATCTCAAGGCGGGAGCCAGCGCAACTGCAGGCTTCGGGGCAGCGACCTGACCGGTACAAGTGGGTCGCGCTGTCCAACACCACGCTGAGCATGACGATGGCGACCATCGACGGCTCGATCGTGATCATCGCCATGCCCGCCATCTTCCGCGGCATTCACCTGAGCCCGCTGGCGCCCGGCAACATCACCTACGTGCTGTGGATGATCATGGGGTACCTGCTCGTGCAGGCCGTTCTCGTGGTCACCCTCGGCAGGCTAGGCGACATGTTCGGCCGGGTGAAGATCTACAACCTGGGCTTCGTCGTCTTCACCCTCGCCTCGATAGCGCTCTCGCTGGACCCGCTGACCGGCAGTCACGGGGCGCTCTGGCTGATCTTGTGGCGGGTAGTGCAAGCGTTCGGCGGGGCAATGCTGATGGCCAACTCGGCAGCCATCCTGACCTACGCGTTCCCGGCCAACCAGCGCGGCACGGCGCTCGGCATCAACCAGATCGCCGGGATTTCCGGCCAGTTCGTCGGGCTTCTCCTCGGCGGCCTGCTGGCAGCCTGGGACTGGCGGGCGGTGTTCTGGGTCAACGTGCCGATTGGCGTGTGGGGCACTATCTGGGCGTACCGCAGCCTGCGCGAGATGGCGACTACCAAGAAGGCCCGCATCGACTGGCTCGGCAACATCCTGTTCGCCCTCGGCGCCGGCAGCCTGCTCGCGGCGATCACCTACGGGATCCAGCCGTACGGCGGGCACGCCACTGGCTGGACCAATCCAACAGTGGTCGGCGGCCTGGCTGGCGGCGTGCTGCTGCTTGTCGTGTTCGGCATCGTGGAGACCAAGATCGCCGAGCCGATGTTCCGGATGGGCCTGTTCAAGATCAGGGCCTTCGCGGCGGGTAACGCGGCCAGCCTGATGAGCTCGATGGCCCGGGGCGGGCTGCAGTTCATGCTCGTCATCTGGCTAGCCGGGATCTGGCTGCCGTTGCACGGTTACGACTACACCGTCACCCCGCTGTGGGCAGGCATCTACATGCTGCCGCTCACGGCCGGGTTCCTCATCGCCGGGCCGGTGTCGGGCTACCTGTCCGACCGCTATGGGTCGCGCCCCTTCGCCACCGCCGGGCTGCTGGTGGCGGCGTGCGGGTTCACCGGCCTGATGCTGCTGCCCATCGACTTCCCGTACTGGGCCTTCGCGATGATCATCTTCTGCAACGGAATCGGCTCCGGCCTGTTCGCCTCGCCGAACACCTCGTCGATCATGAGCAGCGTGCCGGCCCGGCACCGGGGCGCGGCGTCCGGCATGCGCTCGGTGTTCATGAACTCGGGCATGTCATTGTCGATCGGGTTCTTCTTCTCGCTGATGATCGCCGGGCTGGCCAGCACGCTCCCCCGCACGCTGAGCGGCGGCCTGCGGGCGCAGGGCGTCCCGGCTGCCGCCGCGTCGCACATCGCCCATCTGCCGCCGGTGAGCACGCTGTTTTCCGCGTTGCTCGGCTACAACCCGGTGCGGGGCATGCTCCAGCCCACCGGGTTGCTGGCTAAGTTGCCCAGACACAACGTGGCCGTGCTGACCGGCCACAGCTTCTTCCCGCACCTGATCTCGGGCCCGTTCCACCACGGCCTGGTGATCGTGTTCAGCGCCGCCATCGCGATGTCAGTTCTCGGCGCGCTCATCTCGCTGCTGCGGGGCAAGCAGTTCTACTATGCCGAGCCCGGCAGCGACGTCCAGGCGGCGACCACGGCGACCGCTGCCGGACCGAAGCCCACCGGGGCGAGCCTGCCGGTGGCCGACTGACCGCCGGTGGCCGACTGACCGGCAGTGAACCGCTACCTGGCGTGGCCGGGTGGCTTGCTTGCCGCCGACTGAACAGTTTGTCGGCGGTAGACTCGTCGCGTGCCACGATACGAGTACCGGTGCCGCGCTTGCGGAGACACCTTTGAGCAGACTCGACCGATGAGCGAGTCGTCGGCGCCTGCGGCATGCCCGCAGGGGCACGACGACACCGTCAAGCTGCTGTCGACGGTGGCAGTCGGCGGCCGGGCTGGCCAGGACGGGCCGCGGGCCAGCGGTGGCGGCGGGTGCTGCGGCGGCGCGTGCGGCTGCGGCTGAGATTTGCTGGCCGCCGGGGCTGAGCGGCTGGCCTCCCGGGCTCCGCGTCGCCAGCAATGTGGCCCGCTACCAGTAACGTGGCTGGCCGGGAATCGTTTCAAGGTCGCCGAGGACAATATCTCGTTCTTCCTCGTCGGCGACTTCCTCGGCAGCGGCTAGCGCCCGGTCGGTGTACTGGCGGGTCAGGCTAGCGTCCCCGGCAACTGCGTGGGCACGAGCCAGGGCTTCGTATGCGAACGCGAGGTCCCAGTCCCCGATGCCGTTCTCCTCGCACAGATCCAGCGTCCTGCGGGCATGGTGCAGCGCGGGCTCGGCCCGGCCGAGGACGGCATACACCCGCGAGATCTGCCACTCGCCGCGGGCGAGGTGTGCGGCGGTTGCGGTCGGGACCTGGCCCCAGTGATAACGGGAGGCGTGTGCGGTATGGATCATGCGGTCATCGTCCTGCCTGGTCCGCCCCTCTTGCTCCATGAGCCGCCAGGTCTCGTTGAACAACTGGGCGGCTAGCAGCTTGGTGTCAGTGACGCTGCCAGTGCCAGGCGCGCTGCTAGTGGCTGAATTCTCGGACATGACGGCCTCAAGTCCTCCCGAAAGTAGGTGGTCGATCCGGTGCAGGGCACCGCGCAGGCGGGTCACACGTGCGTCGAGATAGCGCCGGTGCTGGCGGATCAGGTCATCAATAGCCCCGGTGTCGCTGGCCTTCCATGCGGCAACGGCGGCGCGTACCTGGTCCAGGGGCAGGTCCAGCGAGCGCAGGAAGGCGACCAGCCGCGCCTCCTCGACCTGATCGGTGCGGTAGCGCCGGTACCCAGTCGCAGCGTCGACAGCGGCCGGCCGCAGCAGGTCAACGTGGTCGTAGTGGCGGAGCGCCCGTGCGGTCAGGCCGCTGCGACGAGCCACCATGCCTACGCTCAGCAGCGCCTCCGGCCTTTGTTCCGCCATGCCAACTCACGGTAGAACCTTCCCGCGCGGCATGGTCAAGCGGCCCGAGGCCGACCGAGCCCGCCAAGGCGCGCGCCATCAGCTCACGCTGAGAACCGTTCGACCTGGCGCATCTTGTTCGTCGCGTCCAGGGCAGCGACCTTGTACGACTCGGCCAGCGTCGGATAGTTGAACACCGCATCTACCAGGTAATCCACGGTCCCGCCGCAGCCCATCACGGCCTGGCCGATGTGCACCAGCTCAGTGGCCCCGGTCCCGAAGACGTGCACCCCGAGCAGCGTGCGGTCCACCGGGGACACCAGCAGCTTCAGGACCCCGTAGGAGTCCCCGATGATCTGGCCGCGGGCTAGCTCACGGTACCTGGACACGCCCACCTCGAACGGCACGCAGTCGCGGGTCAGCTGATCCTCGGTCTGGCCGATGAAGCTGATCTCGGGCAGGCTGTAGATGCCGATCGGCTGCAGCTGGCTAACCTCGCCCAGCGGTTCACCGCAAGCATGATGCGCGGCGCAACGGCCTTGCTCCATCGAGGTGGCGGCGAGCGCCGGGAAGCCGATGACGTCACCGACTGCGTAGATCGTCGGTACTGCGGTGCGGTACACCTCGTCGACCTTGATGCGCCCCCGGTCGTCGGCTGACAGGCCCGCCGCGGCCAGGTTCAGGTCGTCGGTCATCCCTTGCCGGCCGGCCGAGTACATTACGGTGTCAGCCGGGATCCGCTTGCCGCTGGCCAGCGCGGCAATCGCGCCCTCCGGCCGGGCCTCGACCGCGGCGACGGTCTCGCCGAACCGGAAGGTGACAGCCAGATCGCGGAGATGGTACTTGAGCGCCTCGACCACCTCGAGGTCGCAGAACTCCAGCATCCGGTCGCGCTGCTCGACCACCGTCACCTTGGTGCCAAGCGCTGCGAACATAGACGCGTACTCAATCCCGATCACGCCGGCCCCAGCCACGACCATGGACCGCGGCACGGTGGCGAGCTGGAGGATCCCGTCGGAGTCGATGATCGTGCGCTCGTCGAATGCGACGCTCGCCGGGCGGGCCGGCCGGGTGCCGGTCGCGATGATGATCTGGTCGGCGCTGACCGTGCGGCTGCGCCCGTCGCCGTCTGCCACCTCAATGGTGTCGGAGCCGGTGAAGCGCGCCGTGCCGGTCAGGATCGTGACCCGGTTGCGACTGAGCTGGCTGCGGACGACGTCGTTCTCCCTGGAAACCACATGGTGCGTGCGGGCGGTCAGGTCGCCGATGGTGATCTCGTCCTTCAGCCGGTAGCTCTGCCCGTACATCTCCCGCTGGTCGAGGCCGGTCAGGTAGAGCACTGCCTCGCGCAGCGTCTTGGACGGGATCGTGCCAGTGTTGAGGCAAACCCCGCCGAGCATGTCCGGCCGCTCGACGATCGCGACCTTGCGGTCCAGCTTGGCTGCGGCGATAGCCGCCTTCTGGCCGCCAGGGCCCGATCCGATCACCAGCACGTCGAAGTCATGCACGCCTTCCAGTGTGACCATCCAGGCCATGCTTCGCCAGGCCCGGCCGTCACGCTGCTGACAACGCGGGCAGCGTCGCTAGGCTGTGCCTCAGGCTAGTGCCGGAGGTCCGCATGCAGCTCAGCACTGACCGGCTGCTCACCGAGGTCGAGGTGAGTACCGGAAAAATGGCCGGGGTCATCGGCAACTATGATCCCGGCCTGGCCGTGCCGTCGTGCCCGGACTGGACGCTGCGGCAGCTCGGCACGCACGTCGGGCGGGTGCACCGATGGGCTGCCGAGATCGTCACCACCCGAGTGGCCGAGGGCATCCCGATGAAGGCGACGCCCGATGGCGTGCCGCCCGCGGATCCGTCCGGGCAGGCCGACTGGCTGATGGCCGGTGCGCGGCGCCTGAGCCAGGCCATCCGCGCGGCCGGCAGCGAGCCTGTGTGGGCGTTCGGCGGTCTCGCGCCCGCAACGTTCTGGGCCCGCCGCCAGGCGCACGAGACGATGGTGCACCGGGCCGATGCCGAACTGGCCGCCGGCCGGCCGGTAGTACTCGACCCCGAGCTGGCTGCCGACGCCATCGATGAATGGCTGACGGTCATGGCCGCGCCACGCTACGGGCGGCCGGACGCGCGGGCGGCCGCACTGCCTGCCGGCGCATCCTTGCACGTCCTTGCCATCGCGCCGGATGAGAGGGGAACGGGGTCAGGTGACTGGCTGATCACGCAGGCCGAGGGCGGCGTCACGGTGCAGACTGCGCCCGACGCGACCGGGCCGGACGATCTAGCTGACCTGACTATGTCCGGGCGGCCGGACCAGGTTCTGCTCACGCTGCTGGGCAGGCTCTCCCCGGCGGCGGCGGGCATCACCGTGTCCGGTGACGCCTCGCTGCTGGCTCGGTGGCTGGCCGGAACCCCGTTCCGGTGATCCGCACCGGCCGGCCGGCTAGAGCCAGCTGACCCGCGCGCTGGTCAGGTCACCGTCCGGCGCCGTGCCGAGTTCGCCGGCCTTCACCTGGTCGAGCATGCTGTGCACCGCGCGCTGCACGTCTGCGACCGCGCGGCGCAGTCGCGCGGCATCGGCGGCGAGGGTCGCGTCGACCTCGATCCCGGCCTGCAAGAGCAGGCCCTCCAGGTCAGACAGCATCGTGCCCACCCAGCCAACCGGGTCGTTATTCAGCGCCCGATCAAATACCCGCTTGCCAGGCTCCCAGCCGTGCATGCCGGGGTGATGGTGGGCCCGGTTGAGGCTGCCGGGCGGGCCGTCGGCGCTTTCCAGCAGGTCGGCCCGCCAGACGGGCTCGGCGATCGTGATCGGGCGGGCGGAGTAGATCGAACCGTTCAGTTCGCCAGGTTCGAGCATCCTGACCTCGAGCCGGACCCCGCGTTCGGGTCCTTCCTGGCCCTTAGCCGGTGCCGGGTCGATGAAGTAGATGTCGCCCACGACGACGCCGATCCGGTCGAAGCCGAACACCTGCAGCATGATTCCCGTCCCATCTGGCCTAGCCGGCCGTGCTGTGCTGCTGCCATCATCGCCCAAGGCAGCCGGGTCGGGCCATAGCGGGCGCTGCGCGGGAACCGGCTACGCTGGTTGGGCGGGACCGACGTCCTGCGGTCGGCCTACCTTCGGCACTGGCGCCGGCCCGGCAGCCGCCGTCGGCTGAGATCAAAGGCGGCCGAAAGGGGGGCGTCATGGCGGAGCATGCATCGATCATCGGGGCGCATTGGTTCTTCCGCGGGTTGCCGGCTGGTTATGTCGAGCGGATAGCCGCCCATGCCACTCACGTGACGTTCCCGGCTCAGCAGCGGCTATTCGACGAGGGCATGTCCGCGCAGAAGTTCTGGCTCATCGACGCGGGCCAGGTTGCGCTCGACGCGATGGTTCCCGGCGACGGCAGGGTGATCATCGAAACGCTCGGGCGGGGCGAGGTGGTGGGCTTGTCCTGGCTCCAGCCGCCGTATCAGTTCCGCTACGGGGCCGTTGCCATCCAGCCGCTGCAGGCGTTTGAGTTTGATGCGGCCTCGGTCCGCGCCGCCTGCGACGAGGACCCGGCGCTCGGCTACGCGCTGGTCAGCCGTTTCATGGCGGTCGCTTCGCATCGGTTGCAGGCGACCCGGGCGCGGCTGCTGGAATCCCGGTCTGCCGCGGCGTAGTTACCGCGGATGTGGCCGGTCGACACCGTACTGGCGCGCCGCCGTCGCCTCGCGCGGACCTGGAACTCCCTGCACCGCTCGGCGGCAGCTTGCTAATATGGTTAATGCAAGATTAACCCGTGATGTCTATGTATTGATAATTCTGATAATTCTTGTAACCCGATCGAACGAGGTCGTTGAGTGAGCTCGCGCGAATTCGTGCTTGACAGCGACGCGGGAGCTTCCGCTGATCAGTTGCTGGCCGCTGCCGCGGAGACGGCTGCGGGCGCGGCTGGCGGGTCGCTGCGGTGGACGGACTGCGGTCCGGCCAGCACGTGCCGCCGGACCTGGCTCGACACCATTGACTGGCGGCTGTACCGGGCGGGCCTGACGCTGGAGCAGTCAGCCTCACGGGGCAGCGCCGAACTGGCGGTGACCGGGCGAGATGGCGAGACGGTCGCGGTCGAGCACCTTCCCGGTGCCGTCCGCTGGCCGTGCTTGCTGACCGGGCTGCCAGCCGGGCCGCTCCGCGAGCGGCTTGAGCCAGTCGTCGGGGTGCGCGCCCTGCTGCCGGTGGCGCGGGCTACCAGCCGGGTGCGCGAGCTGCGGGCGCTGAACGGCGATGCCAAGACGATTGCCAGGCTCGCGGTCGACAAGATGTCGGTGAGCTATCCAGCCATGGCAACTGCCGCGCCCCGGCTGATTCTCACGCCTGTGCGCGGCTACGGGGGACACGCTGACCGGCTCGAGCAGGCCCTCCGCGCCCAGCCGGGCGTGGGCAACGGCAGCGTCTCCTCGCTCGCGGCCGCCCTCGCCGCAGCGGGCAGCCGGCCGGGTGAGCTACCGGGCAAGGCGTCTGGTCAGGTGCTCACCCCGGAGCTGCGCGCCGGTACCGCACTGGCGTCCATCCTGACCGCGCTGCTCGACACGATCGAGGCGAACGTGCCCGGGACGCTCCGCGACATCGACACCGAGTTCCTGCACGACCTGCGAGTCGCGGTGCGCTGGACCAGGTCGGCCCTCAAGCTCTGCGGCCCGGCGCTGCCTGACGGGCTGGCCCGCAGGTTCAAGCCGGGATTCCGCTGGCTCGGCGACCTGACGACGCCAACCAGGGACCTGGATGTCTACCTACTCGGCCTGCCCGCAATGGCGGCCGGGCTGATCGCTGCCAGCGAGGATGACCTGGCCCCGTTCCGTGATCATCTGAGCAGTACGCGAGCCGCCGCGCATACAGGGCTCTGCCGGGGCCTGCGGTCGGTGCGGTTCACCCGGCTCACCAGCGACTGGCGCGCGGCCCTGGCTGACGTGCGGCAAGCCCGCAAACGGCCCACCATCGCCCAGCTGGCCGGCGAGCGGATTGAGACCGCGCACCGCAACGCGCTCGATGCGGGCGCGCTCATCAACTCATCCTCGCCCCCGCAGAGCCTGCATGACCTGCGCAAGCGCTGCAAGGAGCTGCGTTACCTGGTGGAGATGTTTGGCTCGCTGTACGACCACGCGCAGCGCTGGCAGGCCGTGCGCGAGCTGAAGGCGCTGCAGGACAGCCTCGGCGAGTTCCAGGACGCCGAGGTTCAGCTGACGGAGATCCGCGCTTTCGCGGCCGAGATGCTCGCAGATAAATCGGCGCCGGCAGCCACGTTGCTGGCAATGGGCGAGATCGCGGCCGGCCTGGCGCAACGGCAGCGCAAGGCGAGGAGCGAGTTTGACGGCAGGTTCGCGGCTTTCGCGAGCCCGGCGAGCCAGCAGCGGCTAGCGGCCCTGGCGAGGACCAGTGCAGCATGAAGACCTTTGCCACCTACAACATCAAAGGCGGCGTGGGCAAGACCGCCGCAGCCGTTAACCTGAGCCATCTCGCGGCCAGCGAGGGTTACCGGGTGCTGCTGTGGGACCTGGACCCACAGGGCGCGGCTAGCTTCCTGTTCCGGATCAAGCCACGGGTCAAGGGCGGCGGGAAGGCGCTCATTCACGGGACCAGGTCCATCGAGGCGGCCATCAAGGGCACCGACTACGACAACCTGGACCTGCTGCCGGCCGACTTCACCTATCGCAACCTGGACCTGCTGCTGGATTCGGCCAAGCGACCGGTCCGCCGCCTGGCCAGCTTGCTTGCGCCGCTTAAGGCCGACTACGACGTCGTCTTCCTGGACTGCCCGCCGAGCATCTCGCTGCTGTCGGAGAGCGTGCTGCGTGCCGCCGACGTACTGCTCGTGCCGCTGATCCCGACGACTTTGTCGGTCCGGACGCTCGATCAGCTGACGGAGTTCGTCGGCGCGCTCAACGGGCACCGGCCTGCCGTGCTGGCGTTCTTCTCCATGATCGACAGACGCAAGCAGCTGCATCTCAAGATCGCCGCGGAGCTGCCCGAATCCAGGCCTGACTTCGCTGCCGCGGTCATCCCGGCGCTGTCGGCCATCGAGCGGATGTCGGTGCAGCGCGCGCCCGTCACGGCATTCGCGCCGCGCAGCGCGGGGTCGCGGCAGTATGGCCAGCTATGGCAGGAGGCGCGCCAGCGGGCCAAACTCGGCCCGCCCGGCAGCTGAGGCACCTGGCCTGCTTGTCAGCCCAAGCCTGCCAGGAAGCTGATGATTGCAGTATTCACTTCGGCCGGCCGCTCCTGCTGCGTCCAGTGCCCGCAGCCGGGCAGCAGCACCTGCCGACTCAGCCGCGGCAGGAACTCTTCAAGCCCGCCGACGGGGATGAAGGCCAGCACCGGGTCGCGCTGGCCGGCCACGAACAGGGCCGGTACGGTGATCTTGGCGTGCTGCCACGCGCTCGTCAGCTCCCAGTTACGGTCCATGTTGCGGTACCAGTTGAGCGGGCCGGTGAAGCCTGACGCGGCGTACTGCGAGACGTAAGCCTGAATATCCTGCTCCGTCAGCCAGGACGGGAGTTCCGGCGGCTCGTTCGCGGCGTCGAGAAAACCGCCGCCCGCGGGGATCAGGGACATGCCGGGTCCCTCTCCGGACAGGCTCGTCAGGACCTTACGGAAGGTGGCAGCCGGATCGCGGCTCAGCTCCGCGTCGGCGACGCCCGGCTGCTGGAAATAGACCATGTAGAAACCCTTGCCAAGCAGCTTGCGCAGAGTGGCGATGGGCGCGGTACTCCCCCGCGGCCGGTACGGCACGCTGAGCCCGATGACGCCGCGAATCCGGTCCGGGCGGAACAGCGCGGCGTGCCAGGCGACCGGGGCGCCCCAGTCGTGGCCCGCCACCACGGCCTGCTCCTCGCCGAGCGCGTCCATCAGGGCGATCACATCACCGGTGAGGTGCAAGATCGAGTACTGGCTCACGTCGGCGGGATCCCCTGGCCCGCCCGGCTGGCCGGTCCCGCAATAGCCGCGCTGGTCCGGGGCCACCGCGTGATAGCCAGCCTCGGCCAGCGCGGTGAGCTGGTGACGCCAGGAGTACCAGCTCTCCGGGAAGCCATGCAAGAGAAGGACCAGCGGCCCTTGGCCCGCTTCGGCGATGTGCATGCGCAGGGCGCCGGCCTCGATCTGCCGGTGCGTGATTTCACGGTGGCTTGTGGCCGACTCGGTCATGGCGGGAGAATAGCCCGCCAACGGGATGCTATGAGCGGCATGTCATCCTCATACCAAGTCTTTCTAGCTAATTGCGTACGCAAGGTGCCCTGTCACGGAGCATCCTGTAGGTCAGGGATCTGGTGGGTCAGGGAACTTCAACCGGATTCCGTGTGAACAAGGTGTGTCCGCGGCGCGGACAGTCCGCCCAGAGGGGGGTCAGTGAGTCGCAGGATCCTTCGGCTGGAGATACCGGTCTACCCGGAGCGGATGATCTTCCGCGTGCATGACCCGGCAGCAGAGCTCGATGCACCCGGCGCCGCCGTGCCGCCGCTGGACTCGCTGATCAGCACCAGCAGGGATCAGCTCATTGTCTCGTGCGCGCAGCAGCACCTGGGTGTGCAGCTGACCGTCGAGGAGTGGGACGACGCGCCGCCGCCATTCAGTGACGGCTATGAGGACGAGGCCAAGTGCGTGCTGTATCTGCGTGGCCAGTTGTGTGTCGACATGGGCTCGGCTGGCCAGGCCGTGCATGGCCTGCGGCTCAGCGGCGGAGTCGGCGACTACGGCGTCCGCGTCTACACCCGGAACCGGGCAGCTGCGCTGCAGAGCTACGGCGAGCTCTATCAGCAGTACGCGGACCCGTTGAGCGACGAATTCCAGCAGGCTCGCAAGCAGCTCGAGGGCATGGAACAGTACCTGCTGCAGCTATGGCGCGAGTCCTGACCCGGCGGGCGGCCAGCAGGACAAACATGGGGCGAGCTAGCTTCCCCCGGAAGCCCGCGCACCTGTTGTCTTAGTCGTCTGGGCCGCTGGCGAATTCGCCGACGTATGAGTCGGGGGTACCTTGTCGTGCGGCCTGGCGAGCGGGCCGAGCACGAAGAGCACGAGCGTCACGGCGGCAATGAGCGTGAGCGCGAGCACCCCGCTGATCGTCTTGGCTCGCTGCGACAAGAAGGGGCCGTGCAGCGCCTGCTGGCCGAAGGCACTCAGGCGGGAGGCAAGCCGTGGATCATCAGCGGCAAGATTCCGCTCCATCTCCTCCAGGATGCGCTGCTCATCCATTGACAGAGCCACAGCGCCACCTCCGCCCGGACCACTCAGTTCCAGCTCGGCCGGCATCCCTAGCCAGCCCTATTCCACGATTGTTTACTAGGCCTTTGCTAACGGCAAGAGGAAGCCGACATGTCAGATGCGCCGACAGCGTGTTTCGCCCGGAAGGCGGAGATCATGCCCTGACGCGTTGGTGCGTCGCCCTGCGCATCGAGAATATGTCTGAGCTTCTCGAACCTAAGTTCTATGATTCAGTTGTCATGCGCCGCGATTTGCTGCGGCTGGCCGATGCTGAGCGGACCTCGTGCGATACGCCCGGGTTGCGGGGATCAGAGCAGTGACAGCTGAGTACCGCCGTTAGCAGCAGACCCTCGGTCGGCCCCGGCCGCGGCGTTGGCCTCCCCGTTAGGCTGCCGGTGCGCGCCGCGGCCGCCCGCGGAGACTCGTCGCGCGCCAGCCGGCCTGGTATGGCCCACCCCGTACTTCTTCGCTAGCGCAGCGACTCGCTCGGATATCGACTGCTGATAGCTCGCCGGAGCGTAGGCCCGGCTGCCGTACAACTTCGCGTAGGCCGGGACCAGGTTCGGATAGCAGTCCCGCAGCCAGTGCAGAAACCATTCTCGGGCGCCCGGCCGAAGGTGCAGCACGATCGGGCTGACATGGGTAGCCCCGGCGGCTGCGATCTCGCGGACCGCCCGGTCCAGGTCGGCCGGCGAGTCGGTCAGGTAAGGAAGCACCGGCCCCATCAGGACGCCGCACGGCAGCCTTCGCTCGTTCAGAGTTGCGCACGCGGCGAGCCTGCGTTCGGGCGCTGGCGTGCCGGGCTCGACAAGCCGAGAAAGGTCTCTGTCGATAATCCCGACTGAAACGTTCAGTCCTACGTCGGTCACCTCGGCGGCCTCGGCCAGCAGGTCGATGTCGCGCAGCACCAGCGTCCCCTTGGTCAGTATCGAGAACGGGTTCGCCGCCGCCGTGAGCGCTTGGATGATGCCGGGCATGAGTTCGTACCGGCCCTCCGCCCGCTGGTAGCAGTCGACGTTGGTGCCCATCGCTATGTGCTCGCCGCGCCAGCGCGGCGCGGCCAGCTCGCGGCGAAGCAGCTCGCCGGCGTTGACCTTGACCACGATCTGGGTGTCGAAGTCGTGGCCCGCGTCCATGTCGAGATAGGTGTGCGTGTTGCGGGCAAAGCAGTTGTGGCTCACGACTCCATTGGCGATGAAGTCGCCTGTCCCCGTGGTGATGTCATACATCGGCACGTCGAGTCCGAGTGGCTCGATCGACGCGACTTTCAGCTTGGCGTCGCTCTTGATTGCCACGCCGTCGATTAGGCGCTTGCGGGTGATCACCGGATCTGTGCTGTGGAAGAACCTGAGCCGCTCCGTCAGCCCACCGCGCAGCCGCAGGACCGTCAGGGCAGTTGCTCGCGTGACCGGCTCCACAGCGACGTCCAAGCCCAGCGCGGCGAAGCTTGACATGGCCCAGCCGATGACCGACGGGTCGGTGGTGGAGATCCGCAAGATCCCCTCATCGCAGCTGCCCGCCGCGTCGAAGATGCCGGCTAGGAAGCCCTTCCGCCAGTCCGAACTCGGTGCTGCGGGCCACTGGACGAGCTCGCTTCTTGCAATACCCTCAAGGGCGAGGTAATTGCTCGTCCGCTCTAGGGCTGCGGAGTCGTTCACCGCTGGCCGGGACCGGTATCCATCCGATCCCCCGCTCTCGCCAGGCTCATCACGATAGCCGCGATGTCCGCCGCCGTGGATCATCCCGCACAGGTAACCGCGCCGGTACTCGGGACACTCCTTGGGCGGCTGCGAGAAGGCGCCGACCCCCAGCAGTTCGCTCTGGCTGGTCAGGTGCGGCCGGCGGGTGCTGCCGTGCTCTGCCCCGGTCACGTACTGCCAGCCCCGGCCGGTCAGGAAACGGTGATCTTCGCTGGCAATGAGGCTGGTGCCGTCCGCAAGCGTAATCCGGTATGCGGGCTTGACCGTCTGCCAGTGCGCTAGCACGCTAGTCGGCACGTAGCGGCGGTGGTGGCCGCGGCGGACGGTTCCGTAGATGACGTCACCGACCCGCACCCGCGCGATGGGCTTAGTGCGGCCGTCGGCCATCAGCAGCGGGGTCTCTCCTGCCACGCAATACGTGCATGCGTGACTGCATCCTCGGTAGGGGTTGATTGTCCAGTCGAACGGGACTCTGGACGCCGCTGGGACCTTACTGATGATCGTCTTGGCGTGCACTTCGTGAAAGGTGATGCCGCGGAACCCGGGAGTATCGAAGGTGCGGGCGACCGCGGCGCGTTCGAAGAGGGCCGGCGCAGCCGCCTGTCCGCTAGCGGCTTCGGTGAGCCGCAACGAGTCCCAGCGCATGGCTGCCACAGTAGAACAAGCATTCGAGCGAATCAAATATGATTTCGAGTAACTAGGCCGCGAGCCGTGGCGCCGTGTCGAATTATCGATAAATCGCTTTCTCAATTTTATGCGCCTCGGGCGCCAAGTCCGGTCGCGGAGGGAGCTACGGAGTACGGCATCGGTCAGGTGAGCCCGACCTGGCAACGACGCCGGGGGCCGCCAAGACCGGCAGGCCCGCGTCGCGCCAGGCGACGAATCCACCCTCCAGGTCGGTAGCCAGCAGCAGACCGAGATCTTGCAGTGCCGCCGCGGCCAAACTCGACGTATAACCCTCGGAGCAGAACACGATGGGCTGCAGCTCATAGCTCGCGATCGGCAGCCTTGCAGCACAGGCCGGGTCGAAGCGCCATTCCAGCACGTTGCGCTCCACGATGAGCGCGCCCGGTATGCCGCCTTCGGCGCAACGCTGTGCCTCCGGCCGGATGTCGACGAGGATGGCGCCGCTTAGAACCGCCTCGGCGGCCTGGTCCGGGCGCAGCCTGATCAGCCGGGCCCTGGCCTCGGCCAGCAGCTCGTCAATCGACCGGGATCTTGGCGGCCGGTTCACCAGTCCTGCTCCGCTCGCTCGGTACCGAAAAGCGTAAGCCCGGAGCCGGTCATCTCATACCGCCGCATTGCCGACAGCGGCGGCGAGTACGCGTGCACGCTGATCGCGGGCTCCTGGGAGTTACTGCGGACATCGTGCAGGTGGTGACCGCCGAACCGGGTCACCGAACCCTGGGTGGCGACGCGCTGCCGGAGCCGGTCGCAGCCTGGCCTGCCGAGCGTTTCGAGCAGCTGGCCGCGGGCCACCGTGAAAGCGCCGCACGCGCTGCCATGATCATGGAATCCGGTCCGCTGACCGGGCAGCCAGCTCAGCAACCAGATCTCGTACTCGGCCGCCAGCGTTAGCCGGTGAAACCACCTGCGGTCGGCCGTGAATCGCACGATCGCAAGCCAATCCTCGGCTGCGGCCGCTGTGGCGCGCACGAGGCTGCCGAGATCGGACGGGCTGAGCCATCCGCCGGGGCGGGTCGACTGTCGGAGCATCCTATTAATCCCATCGAGTTAATCGAGTTCGGGCCACCGTAGCACGCCGGCGGACATCACGCTGGTCACCGCCGTCTACTCTGGGCTGGAGTTAGCCGCAGCGGCCACGGAGCCGCGCCAGCAGCGAGGGAGGCCGGTTGCCGGGTACGGAACCATCGCTGGCCACCAGGTCCGCGACCGGTCGCCGGCACCAGCGCTCGGGCCCAGGAGCAGCGGACCTCGCGGCCATAGCCATCGGCGGCGGCATCGGCAGCGTCGCGCGTTACCTGCTCTCCGCGGCCCTCCCCGCTGGCCACGGCTTCCCGTGGGCGATCTTCGCGGTGAACGTGTCCGGCTGCTTGTGCCTGGGCGTGCTCATCGTCTACCTGCTGGAGGTGTGGCCGCCACGCCGCCTGCTGCGGCCATTCCTGGCCGTCGGGCTGATCGGCGGCTATACGACTTTCTCGACCTACGCCGCCGGGGTGATGACATTGCTGACAGGCCGGGCTTTCGCGCTGGCCGATGCTTACGCACTGAGCAGTGTGCTGGCCGCGCTGGCAGCGGTGTGGTGCGGTATGAAAGCGGCGCGGGCGATGGCTAGGATGCCTGCGAGGTCCACCCGGGCGCGGCACAGCGGAGATGCCAGATGACTTTGCAAGGGCCGGCCAGGCGGATCACGATCTTCATCGGCGAATCGGACCGATACCAGCACAAGCCGCTCTACGCCGAGATTGTGCATCGTGCGCACAAGCGGGGGCTGGCCGGCGCCAGCGTATTTCGTGGCCTGGAAGGGTTCGGGGCGTCGTCCCGGATCCACACCAGCAGGCTGCTCTCATTGAGCGAGGACCTGCCGATGGCGATCATCATCGTGGACACCGCGGAGCGCACCGAGGAGTTCCTCGATGAGGTGGCCGACCTGGTTACCGGCGGCCTGATCATCGTCGACGACGTGCACGTGCACACCTACGCTGGCGGTAGCCGGTCGTGATTGTCCTGGCAGTGCTGGTCGGCGGAATGATCGGCGGGCCGGCTAGGTACCTGGCTGACCGCATGCTCCAGGCCCGGCACGACAACGTCTTTCCCTGGGGCACCTTCGCCGTGAACATGGCGGGATCGGCCCTGCTTGGCTTCCTGCTCGGGGCGCAGCGCCATCTCGGGCTGCCGCCAGCGGCGCTGGCGTTGCTCGGAACAGGATTCTGCGGCGGGCTCACCACGTTCTCGACGTTCAGCTACGAGACGCTGAGGCTACTTGAGGATGGCGCCATAGGAGAAGCAGGAGTCAACACGATCGGCAGCCTTGCCGTCGGCGTGCTGGTCGCCTGGCTCGGCTACCGGCTCGCGGTCGCAATCTAGCCAGCCGCTGGCCGGCCCGGCCAGGCCGCCCACCGCCGGCCCGGGGTCAGCTGCCACGATGCGGCCGCTCGGCCCGGCTGGTCCCCTCAGTCAGCCCGGCCTGGCAGCGCACGTAAAGTGGACTGCCGTGGAAGCACTGCACAACAGCCACCTACGGCCAGTCGCGGAGGGCCTGACGGTCAGCACCGTCAGGTCTGTTGATGCTGGCGACTTGCTGGCCCGGCTGCCCGGCCCCGCGGCGTCGGCGTGGGTACATCACGGTGATGGCCTGGTGGGCTGGGGTGAGGCGGCCCGGCTGACGATCCCGGCGGGCGTTGACCGGTTCGCCGCGGGCGAGAAATGGCTGGCCGAGCTGTTCGAGGCCGCGACGGTCCGGGATGAGGTCGGCGTGCCGGGCACCGGCCCGGTTGCGTTCGGGAGTTTCACCTTCGACCCGGCCTCAGATGGTTCTGTCCTGATCGTGCCAGCCTTCGTCGTCGGCCGCAGGTCAGGTGTCGCTTGGCAGACGACGATTGCCGCGCACGGCGCCGTACCGGAACTTCCCGTGACCCCCCGGATCAATCCAGCCGAAGTGCGCTGGAGCGACGGAAGTCTCAGTGCGCCGCAATGGCAGCAGGCAGTGTCCGCCGCCGTATCGCGCATCAGGTCCGGCGAGCTGCGAAAGGTCGTGCTCGCCCGTGACCTGCACGCGTGCGCGTCCGGCGACATTGACGTGCGAGTGCTGCTTGCCAGGCTGGCTGCTCGTTCGCCCGACTGCTACACGTTCGCCTGCGCTGGCCTGGTCGGCGCGACGCCAGAATTGCTGATCCGGCGGGAGGGACGAGCCGTCAGCTCGCTAGTGCTGGCAGGCACGATGGGGCGCGGGGGCAGCAAAGCCGAGGACGAAGCGCTGAGCTCCGCCCTGCTCGGCTCGGCCAAGAATGCTGAGGAGCACCGCTATTCGGTGGACTCAGTCCGCGAGCTGCTCGCCCCGCTGTGCGATGAGCTCGAAGTTGATGCCGAGCCGTTCCTGCTGCAGATGGCTGACTATCAGCACCTTGCCACATCGGTTAGCGGAGTGCTTGCGCGTGATGCCTCGGCGCTCGCGCTGGCGGCATCGCTGCATCCGACCGCGGCGATCTGCGGTACCCCGACCGAGGTGGCACTGGAGCTGATCCGCGAGCTTGAGGGTATGGACCGCGGCCGCTATGCAGGTCCGGTCGGCTGGGTCGACGCGCGCGGCAATGGCGAGTGGGGCATCGCGCTGCGCTGCGGCGAGGTCGACGGGCGCCGGGCCAGGCTGTTCGCGGGCTGCGGCATCGTGGCCGGCTCGCAGGCAAGTGCCGAACTCGCCGAGGCCGAGACCAAGTTCCGCCCCATGCGCCGCGCGCTGGAAGGCTGACGGCCTTCCGCGCTACGGCAGCAGGACGATCTTGCCGCGGACGTGACCGGGGGCAAGAAGCTCGTAGGCGTCCCGCACGCGGGCCAGCGGGAATGTCGCGGCGATGGGCACCTCGAGCTGGCCGGCCGCGATGAGTTCCGCGAGCTCGGCCAAAGTGGCAGCGCTAGCACCCGCGGCGCTGCCCTCGGCCTTGACGCCGTACTTCTCGACAGCGCCGAAGTTGGCGATGGTGTCCACGCGCGACGCTTCGACGCCAAGCTCCAGCGCGAGCTGTACGTAGTCCGCCCCGAACGTGTCAATGAAGGCGTCGACCTGGCCCGCCGCCTGCCGGATACGGTCGGCGACCCCGTCGCCGTAGGCAACCGGGATGACGCCGTGGGCCGCCAGCCACTCGTGGTTTCGCTGGCTGGCCAGGCCGAGAACGGTAGCGTCGGCCAGCCGCGCCAGCTGAACCGCGAGGGAGCCCACTCCCCCGGCCGCGCCGGAGACCACTACGGTATCGCCTTCCGACAGGTTCACCGCCCGGACCGCGGCGTAGGCCGTGGCGCCTGCGACGAACAAGGACCCGGCCACCTCCCACGGAACGGCCTGCGGCTTCGCGGTAAGGTTCGCCGCCTCGGCGAGCACGTACTCTGCGTGACTCGCCCTGTTGTTGGTGAAGCCGATGACCTCATCGCCGGCCGCGAAGGTGGTCGTGCCCGGCCCGGTCTGCGTAACAATCCCGGCGAAGTCGCTGCCCTCGCCGGACGGGAACGTTGCTGGATACCGGGAGTGCAGCATGCCCTCGCGTATCTTGGCCTCGCCGGGGTTGATGCCCGCGGCCTTGACCTGCACGAGCACCTGCCCAGGCCCGGGCTCCGGCGTCGGCACGTCGTCCAGGTGCAGCACGTCGACGCCGCCGTACCGATCGAACCGCACTGCCTTCATGGCAGCTCCTCTCTCGTGGCCGCGAGCTCGGCCACCTGGTTGGGCCCAACCGAGCCCGCTCGCCAGTTATGCCGCGCTGGCGACAGTCGCCTGTCTTAGCCACGGCCCAGATAACTTGGCACGATGCTGACTTACTGGTGCGCACGATTCAGTAATAACGAGGTCAACGAGCTTCATGCCGCGGCCTTCGCGCACGAGGTCACAGCTGATGACTGGTGGTACCTGGTGAACCAGCACAGCCTGGGCTGGGTGTGCGCGCTCAATTGGAGCACGCTGATCGGTTTCGTGAACGTTCCTGGGATGGCTCATCACATGCATTCATCCTCGACACCATCGTCGCTCCTGCCGCGCAGCGCCAACGGGTCGGGTCCGGTCTCATAGCCTGTGCGGCGCATCAAGCACGCCGCCGGATGCAGGCGGCTGCACGTGGATTTCGAAGACCACCTGCGCGTCAGAGGTCTGTGATCATGCCGTCGTAGGCTGCGGGCAGTTCCGCGTCGGTGAGTCGGCTGAGCATGGCGGCGGACATGTGAGTGAGCACGATCCGCTCCGCGTGGATCTCGGTGAGGTGGGCCCTGAGCGTCTGGTAGTCGAGGTGGTAGCGGATAGGCCGGTCGAAGGTATACGCCTCCACGGCGAATAGGTCCGCTCCGCGTGCCGCCTCGGCCAGAGCCGGGGTCCACTGGCTATCCCCGGAGTAGGCGAAGCTCACGCTGCCGAGGTCGACCCGCAGCGCCAGCGGCGGAGCGCCGCAGGCATGCTCGACCTCCCACCCGCGCAGGCTCGCCATGCCCAGCGCGGCAGGCGTGCCATCGGGAGCCAGCTCGGTTACCTGCACCGGGAAGCGCCGGCGCGCACTGGCTGAGCCCGGGAAGAGGATCTCCATTGACTCAGCCAGCCGGCGCCGGATGCCTGGCGGGCCGGCGACCAGCAGCGGCTCGGACCGGCGGGAGAACTGACCGTCCAGGATCAGGAACGGCAGCCCGCCGAAATGGTCACCGTGCAGGTGAGTCACCGCCACCGCGCCGACCGTGTTCGGATCCAGCCCCTGGGCCTTCAGCGCCACCAGGCTGGTGGCCCCGCAATCGACGAGCAATACCTGCCCGTCGGCGGCAAGGTGGATGCATGTCTGCCAGCGCCCGCCGCTGCCGAAGGCGTCACCGCTGCCGACGAACCGCACCCTCATGACATCATCCTGGCCCACCCGACCACACAAGCCGTAACCCATCAACGCTGATGTGCGGGCGATCACGCGGAGCGTCAGCGATGCATACGGCCGGGCTGCTGCCTGCTGGGCCTTGGCGCGACCTGACTCACATTTCTGGGTTCTGGGCTGGCTTGAGGCTGTGACCTGCGTGTTCCGGTTGGCGAGAGCGGAAACTGCGCACTAAGCCAGGTCGTTGAGTTTGTCGGTGCCGTAGGTGCGCGGGCACCGACCGCGTCCGGCGCGGCGGCCGTGCAGATCGTCTAATCGTCCCGCCGGGTCTCGGCGGTGGTGGCGGGGGTCATTGAGCCGGTCAGCAGGCCCGATGCGGGCAAGTCATCGTGACCTCGGCCTCGGCCTTGGCACGGCAACGAGGCCTGCCTGGAATGCTATGCGGGCAGGGCGGGTCGTCGCGAAGGTCGGGTGATCGTCCTGCGGGCGAATCTCGCTTCCGGTGCGTTCGGTGGCTATGGCACAGTCCTGATTTGTGCCGTTGGACGATCTGCCGGACTGGTTGCCGGCTTGGTGTCTGGACCATCTGGGTGGCGAACCCTCCGACGTGCTGTTCCAGCTGGAACAGATCTCGATGGTGTTCGGTCTGCGGCTGGCCGGTGGTACGGATGTGGCGGTCAAGGCGCGCGCCGATGACGGCCGGGCAGTGTCGTGTGTCGCGGCGCAGGCCCGGTTGGCTGAGCGCGGGTTTCCCTGTGCCCGGCCGCTCACGCCGGTGGCCAGTGTCGGTTCGCTGGCAGTGCACGCGGAAGAGTTCCGGCCCGGCGGCGAGGTGTTGCACGGGGACTCTCCGGACGTGGCCGCGTGCTACGCGGCGGTGTTCGCCCGGCTGATGGCCGAACTGGCCGACGTGACCGTCGCGCCGCCGCTGCCGAACCCGCCTTGGGTGCGTTGGGACCACGATGATTCCGGGGTGTGGCCGGCGATCGAGTTCCTCGATAACCGGGACCAGAGCGTCGTGCCCGCCTACGTCGTTGACACGGCCGAGCGGGCTCGGCGGCGGATACTGGCCGCCGGGCTGCCGTGCGTGCTGGGGTACGCCGACTTCGAGGCGCAGAACCTCCGGTGGCACGGTCGGGAGGTGTGGGCGGTGCACGACTGGGACAGCCTGGCGTGGCAACCGGAGGCGGCGCTGGCGGGAGCGGCGAGTGGGTCTTTCGCCAGTGCCGGGCCGCC
>JBKQTJ010000127.1:0-3710 GCA_052143255.1 Streptosporangiaceae bacterium
GACGCCCTTAAACCCTGGCAGCACCGGTCCTGGATCTCCGTCCGCGACCCGCAGTTCGCGGCCAGGGCCGCCCCGGTGCTGGACCTGTACGCCGGGATCTGGGACGGCCTGCCGCTGGGCAGCAACGACTACGTGATCTGCGCCGATGAGAAGACCTCGATCCAGGCCCGGTGCCGCTGCCACCCCACCTTGCCACCGGGGAAAGCCCGCGCGATGCGCGTCGAGCACGATTACGACCGCGGCGGCGCGCTGGCCTACCTGGCCGCCTGGGATGTCCACCGCGGGCAGGTCACCGGCCGGTGCCAGGACACCACCGGGATCGCGCCGTTCGCCCGGCTGGTGGAGCAGGTGATGGGCACCGAGCCGTACGCCAGCGCCGACCGGGTGTTCTGGATCACAGACAACGGGTCCTCCCACCGCGGCGCCGCCGCGGTCGAGCGGATGGCCCGGACCTGGCCGAACGCACAGCTGATCCACCTGCCTGCGCACGCCCCTGGCTGGACCAGGCAGAAATCTACTTCTCCGTCATCCAGCGCAAAGTCCTCATGCCCAACGACTTCACCGGCCTGGATCAGATCCGCGACCGCCTCGCCGCGTTCGAGACCCGCTACAACACCATCGCCCGGCCGTTCACCTGGAAGTTCACTCGCGCCGACCTCGGCGACCTGCTGCGCCGGATCGACGCGTACGACAAGAACCAGCCCCACGCCCTGGCAGCCTGACCACTATGGACCCCCGACGAACTTACGGGCGAGACCACTAAGCGGTGGTGGGGCGGTCACTAGCGCGCCAACGACATCGTGAGGCAGGAGTTTGAGTGACTGGCAGCCTGCTGGCGTTGCAAGGAGTTGTTTCAAGCAAGTTGGGTGTTCCGGTCTTCCCAGGGGTACTGGCTCGACGCGTCTCCATCCTCGGGCGGAGGCGGCCTTGACTGCGGTCAGGTAGTTGTTCTCGCTCTTCCGGCCCAGGGTGCGGGCTCGCATCAGGAGGGCCGCCAGTGATACCTGCCATTTCTGTTTCAGTTGGAACAGGACAGGGCCAGTCGGCGCGATCGGGTAGTTCGTCGCGGATATCTTCGGCGGGCATGAGGAAGGCTGCGGCGAAAGCGTGAGCTTGACGCTCGACTTCTTTCACGCCCCAGACCTGGTCGCCGTGGACGACGAGGTGCCCGAGTTCGTGAGCGCCGTCGAACCGGGATCGTGCCCGGTCGTTCTTGTCGGCGCCGAGTACGATGACGGGCCGGTCGTGGAAGGGCAGCGAGAAGGCGTCGACGTCGGTGGTGTCCAGCGGGAGGCGGATGAGCAGGATGCCGTGTTGTTCGAGTACCTAGGCAACGTTCGCTACTGGGCCGCTGGGCATGCCGAACGGTCGCCGCACCTGCCGGGCCGCTTCTTCGAGTTCGCCGCGGGAAGCCTGCAGGCCGGTGACGGGTATCTGCGGCACCGAGACCGGCGGCAGCTCGGATGCGTCGGCGGTCACCGCCAGCACAGCGGATTATTAGGAGGTATCCAGCCACGAGCGCCATAGCCAGCAGCCAAACCCAGCTTGGGGCGCAGCGTCATGGCCAAAGTTATTCACTCATCTCCGTCGCGCAGCGGACCGCCGAGTACGCCTGCAGGTTACGACTCGCTCCAGGGCGGCCACAAGGCCGGAGGTAGGTTAGCCACGGCAGGCGGGAGACCGGTCGATGCCGTGCTCTGCATACCATCCGCGGACCCATCTCAGGATGGCACCGCGCCGCAGGCGCCATTCATCGCACATGTAGGCAAGAACATCCGCGGCGAAGTCCTCTCGCAGATCGTCGTTTGGCTCGATGCCCATCGCGTCGGCCAGAATCGCTCTCGCGGCGACGCCGGTGCCTACTCCGTTGTGCCCCCAACCAAACTGCAGCTGCAGCCCAGGCCAGCCGGTCCCTCGACCTTGGATCAGCTCACGTAGCCCGCTCTTGGACTGCTCCACGTAGATGCGGCCCGATTCGGCGGCATTCACTTGCTCGTCGACCCGGATGCCGTGGTAAGTAACGTCGGCGCTCTCCGTCGGACTGCTCATGATTCGATTATGCTCGCTGCACGTGAACGTCCGGCCCAGGTTGAGGCGGGATCTCACGGTCCTCCGCATTATAGGCGCCAGGCCGGCTGCCCGACGGCCAGACCAACGTCGGCAGTCGCATCACCACGATCCTGGAGGAGGTCGATCGCGGCAGGGCTGCCTGAAGACCTACAGGGACCGTTTACAGACCGCTGGCATACGTGTTCTGACCTGCGAGCATGCAGCTGGACGCGGAACTTCGCCACGTATTGTTCACCAGGCGTACCTGTCCAGCAGAACTATCAGGTCTCTGCCTTATATGCGGTAAGAAATACGTCCCCCGCGCATCTAACGACTGATGGGAAGATACTTGAGAGTATCCCTATCAACCAGCCTGGCTCTGCTTCCTCAGCAGCAAGCGCCCGTGTTAGCAGGTTCCGTGCGCGGTCCACGTTTCCTGCCTGGGCGGCTGCAGTGGCCACCTTGGCGAACGCTTGGATTTGGCCCACGGGGTCGGTGATAGTGCGGGCGAATGCCTCGGCACGGTCCAGGTCACCGGCGTCGGCAGCTGCGGTAACTATCAGCTCGGTAAGTACGTGTTCCGGCGCTTCAGGGTCGGTCATGCTGCGGGCCAGAGCGTCTGCGTCGTCGATCAGCCAGGATGCGCGATCTGGGTCTCCGGCGCGTCCAGCCTGAGCGGCCAGCCTAGCGAGCGTCTCCGCGCGTATGCCGGGGTCAGTAATGCTGCGGGCGAGGGCCTCGGCGTCGTCAGCCAGCCGGAGTGCGCGATCTCGGTCTCCGGCGCGCCCAGCCTGAGCGGCCAGCTCAGCGAGTACTTGCGCCCGGTCGTGGGTCTCGGTAATGCGACGGGCGAGAGTCTCAGCGCGGTCCAGGTCACCGGTATCGGCAGCTGCAAGCGCCAGCTCGGTGAGCACCAATGACCGGATGCCGAGGCTGGTGATGCTGCGGATGAGGGCCTCGGCCCGGTTCACGTCACCCATCTGGCCGGTTGCGGTAGCCAGCGCGGCGAGCCCCCACGAACGGATGTGAGCGTCGGCAATGGTGCTGGCGATGGCCTCGGCGTCGTTGACCAGCCGGGATGCGCGATCACGGTCCCCGGCACGGCCGGCCTGAGCGGCCAGCTCAGCGAGCGCTCGTATCTGGCCGTCAGTGTCGTTGATGCTGCAGGCAAGCGCCTCGGCCCGGTCCGCGTCACCCACCTGGGCGGTTGCTGCAGCCAACCCGATAAGCGCCTGCGCCCGGGCGTAGACGTCGGTGATGCTGCTGGCGATGGCCTCGGCGTCGTTGACCAGCCGGGATGCGCGATCACGATCCCCGGCACGCCCAGCCTGAGCGGCCAGCGCGGTGAGCGCCCGCATCCGGGCGTCGGGGGCAGTAATGTGGCGAGCAAGCGCCTCGGCCCGGTCCGCGTCACCCGCCTGACCGATTGCGGCAGCTAGCTCGGCAAGTTCCTGCGCTTGGCCGCCAGGACTGATGATGGTGCGGGCAAGGGCCTCGGCTTCATCGGCCAGCCGGACGCCGCGGTCCGGGTCGTCGGCATCGGCGGCTGCGGCGGCCAGCTCAGCGAGCGTATCCGCCCGCATGCCGGGGTCAGTGAGGCCGCGGGCGAGGGCCTCGGCGTCGTCAGCCAGCCGGGATGCGCGATCGCGGTCCCCGGCACG
>JBKQTJ010000128.1:0-6723 GCA_052143255.1 Streptosporangiaceae bacterium
TCGATACGGTGATTCGTACCGGCGCCAAGGTCGCCGGCCCCGTGCCGCTGCCGACCGAGAAGAACGTCTACTGCGTCATCCGCTCGCCGCACAAGTACAAGGACTCGCGCGAGCACTTTGAGATGCGCACGCACAAGCGGCTGATCGACATCATCGACCCGACGCCGAGGACAGTCGACTCGCTCATGCGGCTTGACGTACCGGCTGGCGTCGACATCGAGATCAAGCTGTAGCGGCAGCGCGGAGAAGAAAGCCGGAGAAGGAAAGCACCGAGATGACCAAGCAGATCAAAGGGGTCCTGGGCACCAAGCTCGGCATGACCCAGGTCTTCGCCGATGACGGCAGGATGGTGCCCGTCACGGTGGTCGCGGCCGGCCCATGTGTCGTCACCGCGGTGCGGACGCCAGCCGCTGACGGCTACTCAGCCGTGCAGATTGGCTACGGCGAGATCGACCCGCGGAAGGTGACCAAGCCGGTTGCCGGGCATTTCGCGAAGGCCGGCGTGACCCCGCGCCGTTACCTGGTGGAACTGCGGACCGACAACGCCACGGACTACACCCTCGGCCAGGAAGTAACGGCCGAGACCTTCGCCGCGGGCGAGCTGATCGACGTCACCGCGACCAGCAAGGGCAAGGGCTTCGCAGGCGTCGTCAAGCGCCACGGCTTCAAGGGCCTCAGCTCCTCGCACGGCACCAAGCGCAAGCACCGCGCGCCGGGCTCGATCGGCGGCTGCGCGTATCCGGGCCGCGTCTTCAAGGGCGTCCGGATGGCCGGCCGGATGGGCGGCGAGCGCACGACGACTCCCAACCTGACACTGCATGGCGTCGATGCCGATCGCGGCCTGCTGCTGATCAAGGGCGCCGTGCCCGGTCCGGCAGGCGGGCTGGTCCTGGTCCGCAACGCCGTCAAGTCCCCTGTGAGGAGTGAGGCGAAATGAGCCCGGCCCAGACGAGCTCCGGCGCTAAGGGCACATCCGCTGCCAAGCCGGGCGCCGCCAAGGAATCGGCGGCGGCTGCGGCCACCCAGCTGCCTGCGGAGATCTTCGACGCCAAGGTCAACGTGCCGCTCATCCACCAGGTGGTCGTGGCCCAGGAGGCCGCTGCCCGGCGGGGCACGCACGCCACTAAAACCCGCGGCGAGGTCCGCGGCGGCGGCCGGAAGCCATACCGGCAGAAGGGCACCGGCCGGGCCAGGCAGGGCTCGATCAGGGCGCCGCAGTTCGCAGGCGGCGGCGTGGTGCATGGACCGCAGCCGAGGTCATACGAGCAGCGCACGCCCAAGAAGATGAAGGCGGCCGCGCTGCGCGGCGCCCTGTCGGACCGGGCCAGGCACGATCGCGTGCATGTGGTGGCAGGGCTGGTAGACGGCGACACGCCGAAGACCAAGACCGCGATGTCCGCGCTGTTGGCGGTCACCGGGCCGGTCGCGCACCTGCTGGTCGTGATTGCCAAGGGCGACCACGTTTCCCGGCTCAGCCTGCGCAACGTTCCTGGCGTGCGCGTGCTAACGCAAGACCAGCTGAATACCAGGGATGTCCTGGTGAGCGATCACGTCGTTTTCACAACCGAGGCCCTCGACAGCTTTGTGGCCCGTACGACGGCCAAGCAGGAGGACGGACAGCAGTGAACAAGACCGTAAACCCGCGGGACATGCTGCTGCGCCCGGTCATCTCGGAGAAGAGCCTCCGGCTTGCCGATGACGGCAAGTACACCTTCATCGTCGCTCCTGGCTCGCACAAGACCCAGATCCGGCAGGCGGTCGAGGCGACGTTCAACGTCAAGGTGACCGGCGTGAACACGATCAACCGGCCAGGCAAGCGCCGCCGGACCCGGTTCGGCTGGGGCAGGCGGCCGGACACCAAGCGGGCCATCGTCAGCCTTGCCGCTGGCGACCGGATTGAGCACTTCGGCGGACCGGTCAGCTAGCCGGCGATCTCTAGGAGCTTAAGTAGATGGGCATCAGAAAGTACAAGCCGACAACCCCCGGCAGGCGGGGCGCGAGCGGCGCTGACTTCTCCGAGGTCACCAGGAGTGAGCCGGAGAAGTCGCTGGTGCGCCCGCTGCATGGTACTGGCGGCCGGAATGTGCACGGCAAGATCACCACGCGGCACCAGGGCGGCGGGCACAAGCGCGCGTACCGGCTGGTCGACTTCCGGCGCGGCGACAAAGACGGGGTGCCGGCCAAGGTCGCGCATATCGAGTACGACCCGAACCGGACTGCCCGCATCGCGCTGCTGCACTATGCCGACGGCGAGAAGCGCTACATCATCGCGCCGGTCGGGCTGAAGCAGGGTGACCGGGTGGAGAACGGTCCCGGCGCCGATATCAAGACCGGCAACTGCCTGCCGCTGCGCAATATCCCTACCGGCACGATGGTGCACGCCATCGAGCTCCGGCCAGGCGGCGGGGCGAAGATCGCCCGGTCGGCCGGTTCCGGAGTTCAGCTGCTGGCGAGGGAGGGCAACCGGGCCACGCTGCGCATGCCGTCGGGTGAGATCAGGCTCGTCGACGCGGCTTGCCGGGCCACCGTTGGTGAGGTCGGCAACGCCGAGCAGGGCAACATCAAGCTCGGCAAGGCGGGCCGGAGCCGGTGGAAGGGCCGCCGCCCGACCGTCCGCGGCGTGGCGATGAACCCGGTCGACCACCCGATGGGCGGTGGCGAGGGCAAGACTTCCGGCGGCCGGCACCCGGTGAGCCCCTGGGGCCAGCCGGAAGGCCGCACTCGCCAGGCGCACAAGCCCAGCGACCAGATGATCACTCGCCGGCGCGCAAAGAAGAAGCGGTAGGAGCACTCAGCGATGCCTCGTAGCCTTAAGAAGGGTCCCTTCGTGGACGACCACCTGATGAAGAAGGTGGATGTCCAGAATGACAAGGGCACCAAGAACGTCATCAAGACGTGGTCGCGCCGCTCGATGATCGTGCCGGCGATGCTCGGCCACACCATTGCCGTGCACGACGGCCGCAAGCACGTGCCGGTCTTCATCACCGAATCCATGGTCGGGCACAAGCTCGGCGAGTTCGCGCCGACCCGCACTTTCCGCAGCCACGTGCGCGACGACCGGCGCAGCAGGCGTTAGCCACGGCGCCGCGTACCGCGGCCAGACCAAGACAGACACAGGCAAGTTACGGCCGGATACGAAAAGAGCGAGACTGAGATGGAAGCTAGGGCTAAGGCGCGGTACGTACGCGTCACGCCGCGGAAGGCCCGCCGCGTGGTGGACCTGATCCGCGGCATGCCCGCCGACCAGGCGCAGGCGACCCTTGCCTTCGCCCCGCAGTCGGCGAGCGACCCCGTCGGCAAGGTGCTGGCCAGTGCCATTGCCAATGCCGGGCACACGAGTCACCTCGATGCCAGCTCGCTCGTCGTGAGCCGCGCCTGGGTGGATGAGGGGCCCACGCTGAAGCGCTTCCGGCCGCGGGCTCAGGGGCGCGGCTACCGGATCAACAAGCGCACCAGCCACATCACGGTCATTGTTTCCGACCGCGGCAGCGCGACCAGCGGTGCACCAAGCAGCAGGGAGAGGACCCGCTAGTGGGCCAGAAAGTGAATCCGCACGGGTTCCGGCTGGGCATCACCACTGACTTCAAGAGCCGGTGGTACGCCAACAAGCTGTATAAGGACTACGTGGCGGAAGACGTCGCCATCCGCCGCCTGCTACAGCGTGGCATGGAGCGGGCCGGCATCTCCAAGGTGGAGATCGAGCGCACCATGGACCGGGTGCGGGTGGACATCCACACCGCACGCCCCGGCATCGTGATCGGCCGGCGCGGGGCAGAGGCCGACCGGATCCGTGGTGACCTGGAGAAGCTGACCGGCAAGCAGGTGCAGCTCAACATCCTCGAGGTGAAGAACCCCGAGGTGGACGCACAGCTGGTCGCGCAGGGCGTGGCTGAGCAGCTGTCCAGTCGCGTGTCATTCCGCCGGGCCATGCGCAAGGCCATGCAGACGGCCATGAAGAGCGGCGCCAAGGGCATCCGGGTGCAGTGCTCTGGCCGCCTCGGCGGCGCTGAGATGTCGCGCTCGGAGTTCTACCGGGAAGGCCGCGTGCCCCTGCACACGCTGCGTGCCGACATCGACTACGGCTTCTACGAAGCCAGGACAACGTTCGGCCGGATCGGCGTCAAGGTCTGGATCTACAAGGGCGAGGCCGCTGCGACCAGGGCCGAGCGGGAGGCCGCAGCCGCCGCGCTGCGGGCCGGCCAGCGCCCGGCGGGCGGCGGCCGGGACCGCGACCGGGACAGGGACCGGGAGCGCCCGCCGCAGCGGCAGCCACGGCGCCGGCCAGGTTCGCCAGACGGGACCGACCGGCCGTCGGCGGCTGCCGCGGCCGCCGAGGCATCCGATGCCGTCACCGAGCCCGCGGCCACGGCAGGCGAGGAGGGCTAGTCATGCTAATCCCGCGGCGGACCAAGCACCGCAAACAGCATCGCCCCGACCGCTCCGGCGCGGCCAAGGGCGGCACCAGGGTGGTCTTCGGTGAGTACGGCATCCAGGCCGTGGAGCACTCGTACGTCACCAACCGGCAGATCGAGGCGGCCCGAATCGCCATGACCAGGCACATCCGCCGCGGCGGCAAGGTCTGGATCACCATCTACCCGGACCGGCCGTTGACCAAAAAGCCGGCTGAGACCCGGATGGGTTCCGGTAAAGGCGCGCCTGAGTGGTGGGTCGCGAACGTTAAGCCTGGCCGGGTGATGTTCGAGCTGTCGGGCGTGCCGGAGCCGGTTGCCCGCGAGGCGCTGCGCCGGGCCATGCACAAGCTGCCGATGAAATGCAAATTTGTTAAGCGTGAACTAGGTGACGCGTGATGGCCAAGGGACTGGCAGCCGCTGACCTGCGGACCTCGACCGAGGAAGAGCTGGATCTGAAGCTGACCGAAGCAAAGATCGAGCTGTTCAACCTCCGCTTCCAGGCGGCCACCGGCCAGCTGGAGAGCCACGGGCGGCTGCGTGCCGTCCGCAAGGAGATCGCGCGCATCTACACGGTGAAGCGCGAGCGCGAGCTCGGCATCGTGGTCGTGGAGGAGGAGTCAGACGATGAGTGAAGACACGACTGCGGTGGCGACGCGTGGCTACCGCAAGGTGCGCGAGGGCCTGGTGGTCAGCGACAAGATGGATAAGACCGTTGTCGTTGAGGTGGAAGACCGCGTTAAGCACCCCAAGTACGGCAAGGTCATCCGCCGGACGAAGAAGTACACGGCACACGACAGCGAGAACGCCTGCGGCGTTGGCGACCGGGTGCTGCTAATGGAGACCCGCCCGCTGTCAGCCACTAAGCGCTGGCGCGTCGCGGAGATCTTGGAGAAGGCCAAGTAGCAAGGGTCACGGCGGGCAGCTAGCCCGCCCGGCCCACCAAGGACCGCCTCACCGAATACCAGGGAATTCAGGGCAGGCGCGCGAAGAAGCAGGAGTTGACGTGATCCAGCAGGAGTCGCGGCTCAAAGTCGCCGACAACACCGGTGCCAAGGAGATCTTGTGCATCCGGGTGCTCGGCGGCTCGAGCAGGCGATACGCAGGCATCGGCGACATCATCGTCGCCACCGTCAAGGATGCCCTCCCCGGTGCCGGGGTGAAGAAGGGCGACGTCGTCAAGGCCGTCGTGGTGCGCACGCGCAAGGAGCGGCGCCGTGGCGATGGCTCCTATATCCGCTTCGACGAGAACGCTGCCGTGCTGATCAGGGACGGCGGGGACCCGCGGGGCACCCGCATCTTCGGCCCGGTCGGGCGGGAACTGCGGGAGAAGCGGTTCATGCGGATCATCTCGCTGGCGCCGGAGGTGCTGTGATGGCCGGGGCAAAGAAGCAGCCGGGAAGGGCACGGCGCATGAAGATCAAGAAGGGCGACAAGGTTGTCGTCATCGCGGGCAAGGATCTCGGCCGCGAGGGCACGGTCATCTCTGCCCACCCCGAGAGCCAGCAGGTGCTGGTGCAGGGCGTCAACATGATCAAGAAGAACACCAAGGTCAACTATCAGGGCCGACGCGGTGCCAAGGAAGGCGGCATCGTGCACCAGGAGGCCCTCATCCACGTCAGCAACGTCCAGCTGATCGATCCGGACTCCAAGGCTCCCACCAAAGCCGGTTACCGGATCCAAGCGGACAAGAAGGTCCGGTTCTCCCGGGCCAGCGGTAAGGAAATCTGATGGCTGCCAGCACGACCAAGAACGCCGCCGAGGCCCGCCAGGCCGACGCGGCTAACGGCGCCGAGCGCGTGCCGCCGCGGCTGAAGGAGCGCTACCGCGCCGAAATCGCCGCAGCCATGCGCGAGGAGTTCAGCTACCCGAACGTCATGCAGGTGCCCACTATCACCAAGATCGTCGTGAACATGGGCGTTGGCGAGGCGGCGCGGGATGCCAAGCTCATCGATGGCGCGGTCCGGGACCTGGCGATCATCACCGGCCAGAAGCCGGCCGTTGCCCGCGCGCGCAAGTCCATCGCGCAGTTCAAGCTGCGCGAGGGCATGCCCATCGGCGCGCACGTCACGCTGCGGGGCGACCGGATGTGGGAGTTCTGCGACCGCCTGCTGTCGATCGCGCTGCCCCGCATTCGCGACTTCCGCGGCTTGTCCGACCGGCAGTTCGACGGCCGCGGTAACTACACCTTCGGCCTGACCGAGCAGCTGATGTTCCACGAGATCAACCCCGATCAGGTGGACAGGCATGCTATCTCCCCTTCTTTTGATGAGAAAGATTTCATTTCATTGATAAAGGATGTGTCGTAGCTTCC
>JBKQTJ010000129.1:0-64345 GCA_052143255.1 Streptosporangiaceae bacterium
TCCTCGTTGCGCTCGAAGCCGCCGGTAGCAAGCAGCACGCCCCGGCGGGCCCGGATCAGTGCAGGCTGACCGTCCCGGCTTACCTGTACGCCGGTCACCCTGCCGTCCTCGATGTGCAAGCCGGTCATCGGCGTGTTGAGCCAGACGGGCACGTTTGCCTGAGCCAGGCCGGCCCGCAACCCGGCCGAAAGCGATTGGCCCAGGCTGAGTAGCCGCCGGCCTGTCGCCTTGCTGCGCATCATCCGGCCGGTGACCTTGGCGGTTGTCCAGATGGCACGCCAGTGGCTGGTCCCCAGGCTTAGCCAGCGGTAGTTCGCCTGGGTGACGGTGATGCCGGCCGGGGCGGGCAGATAGGGCGGGTTGAGGCTGGCCAGTTCCGGGCCGAGCACGCGTCCGTCGAGCAGGCCCGGCTCTACCGACCGGCCCCGGGCGATGCCGCCCGGTGCCTCAGGGTAGTAGTCGGCGTAGCCGGGTACCCAGTCGAGCCGGACCGGCGTGCTCGCCAGCACCAGGTCCAGCATCGCCGGCCCGTGGGCGAGGAAGGCCTCCCGCATGCTGTCGGGCACCTCCTCGCCCGCGACGTGCGCCAGGTAGGCGCGGGCCCGCTCGGGGCTATCGGAGATGCCGGCCTTGCGCAGCCGGGAGTTCCCGGGAATCCAGACGCCCCCGCCGGAGCGGGCGGTCGAGCCGCCGTAGTACTCGGTCTTTTCCACCACTACGGTGCGCAGCCCGGACAGGGCCGCGGTGAGCGCGGCGGTCATCCCGGCTGCCCCACTGCCGACGACGACAAGATCGAACTCGGGCTCCGCCGTGCTCGGGTTAGCCGCCATCAGCCCTCCGCCATCAGTGTGCCGTCAGCCAGACGCGACGCCGGCGCTGGCTATCCCGTCCATGGTAGAACACGTTACAGTTTTGGCCAGGTGCCGTTCAGCCAGGTGCTGGTAGCCAAACCGCTGGCCAGCCAGCCGCTGGTCGGCCAACCCGTGGCCGGCCAGGCCTGATCTGGCTAGCTGCTCGCCCAGAACCGCAAGGAGATCCGCGATGCCCCCGACATGGGATATGGAGGCTGATGTCGTCGTGGTGGGCTTCGGCGCCGCCGGCGCGTGCGCGGCCCTGGAGGCAACGGCGGCGGGCGCTAGCGTGCTGGTACTCGACCGGTTCGCCGGCGGCGGCGCGACGGCGCTGTCAGGCGGCGTGGTTTACGCGGGCGGCGGCACGCCCCAGCAGCGCGAGGCAGGCGTCGACGACTCGGTTGCTGCGATGGTTAGCTACCTCGGTGTTGAGGTCGGCGACGCGGTGTCCGCGGCGACCCTGCAGAGTTTCTGTGCGGGCAGCGCGGCGATGATCAGCTGGCTCGCGGGCCACGGTGTGCCATTCGAGGGCAGCCTGTGCCCGGACAAGACCTCGTACCCGACCAACAAGCATTACCTCTACTACTCGGGCAGCGAGCAGTCCTTCGGCCAGCTTGCCGAGCCGGCCCCGCGCGGGCACCGGGCGGTCGGGAAAGGTACCTCGGGAAAGGTGCTCTACGCCCGGTTGGCCCGGGCGGTCCGGTCGGCCGGCGTGCGAGTGGTGCCGCAGAGCCGGGCGGTCCGGCTGGTCATTTCCGACGATGGCCGCGTCAGCGGGGTGGAGTGCCAGAGCCTGCGGTCCGCTCCCGGCTGGGCGCGGGTGGCCCACCAGACCCTCAGCCACCTGGGCCGCAAGCCGTACCTGTATGGGGGTGGCCTGGGCCGCCGGTGGTACCGGCCAGTGACGTGGCTCGAGCAGCGCTATGCCAGGTCGCTGCGGGTGGAGGCACACCGGGGGGTGGTCCTGTCGGCCGGCGGATTCGTTGCCAACAGGGCCATGATGCGTGAGCACGCGCCCGCCTTCCGCGGCGGGCTTGCGCTCGGCACTATCGGCGATGACGGCAGCGGCATCCAGCTCGGTGTGGCGGCCGGAGGCGCGACCAGGTTCCTTGACCGGGTCTCCTGCTGGCGATTCATCACGCCGCCGACGGCATTCATGCGCGGGGTCCTGGTGGACGAGGCGGGCCAGCGAGTCTGTGATGAGTCCCGGTACGGCGCCGCGATCGGCGAGGCCATGGTGCTGCGACACGGCCGGCGCGCATGGCTGCTGCTCGACCAGCCCCTGATCAGCAAGTCCTGGCGGCAGCTGCCCGGCAGCACGCTCTGGTTCCAGCTGCTTCAGGCCGTTTACCTGCTGACCAGAGCACGAGTGAAGGCGGGCTCACTAGCGGCCGTGGCCGCCAAGGCAGGAGTCGATCCGGACGGCCTGGCCGCTACCGTGGCCGCGTACAACGGCGCGGCCGCTGACGGCCGGCCCGATCCGGCCGGGAAGCCGCCCGATGTGGTGCAGGCGATCAGCCGCGCGCCGTACTCGCTGATCGACTTGTCGGTTCGTCCCCGGCCCGCCTACCCAGCGCCCATGCTGACCCTAGGCGGCCTCGTCGTGGACGAAGTCTCCGGTGCAGTGCTTCGCGCCGACGGCTCGCCAGTGCCCGGCCTGCATGCGGCCGGGCGCACCGCGATCGGGCTGTGCTCGCGCTCCTACGTCAGCGGACTGTCACTGGCCGACTGCGTGTTCTCCGGCCGTCGCGCGGGACGGCACGCGGCAGCCAGCCAGCCCGTAACGGAAGGCGGCCGAGTTGGCGGCGACTGAGTGGAGCCCGAGCGACGAACGGCGCGAGCTAGGCGAGGCGTTGCGGCGCCTGCTTGATGTGGTGGTCCGGACCGGCGCCAGTCCGGCCGACCTGAAAGCAGCGGTGGCCACGGTCGAGGAGCTGACCGCTAGCCTGGCCGACCCGACAGTGCAGGCCGACATGTCAGTCCGTCGGGACTCTTATCGTGCCCACATGAGCCTGGTCGGCGGGCTGTCGCACCCTATCGCGCCACAGCTGGCCATGGCGCTCGCCGGGGACAGCGGGACCGGCGAGGTCGTCGTCGGGCCGCTGTTCCAGGGTGGTCCAGGGCTTGTGCACGGCGGCGTCATCGCGCTGCTGATTGACCACGCGATGGGCTGCGTGGCGGCCAGGCCCGAGCGGCCCGCGATGACCGTCAGGCTGGCCATCCGGTACCGCCGTCCGACGCCGCTCGGCGTGCCGCTGACGGTGTCGGCCACGCTCGACCGGATCGAGGGACGCAAGCTGCACCTGTCGGGCACGATCATCGCGGCGGGCGAGGTCACGGTCGAGGCCGATGCGATCTTCCTGACCCTTACTAGCGAGAACATGGAGAACGTGTTCAGCTGGGGAGACACCGCCGGACGACCCTCCGCCGACCCTTCTGCCGCGGCTGACTGACTCAAGGAGTGCTCGTGCGCTACGGCGTTGTCCTGTTCACCAGCGACCGCGGCATCACCCCGGCGCGCGCCGCGCGAGCCGCGGAGGCGGCCGGCTTCGACTGCTTCTACGTGCCCGAGCACACTCACATCCCGGTGCGGCGCGAGGCCCCGCATCCGCGGACGGGTACCAGCGAGCTCCCCGACGACCGGTACATGCGCACGCTCGACCCGTGGGTGTCGCTGAGCATGGCGGCCGCGGTTACATCGACGATCAGGCTCGGCACCGCAGTCGCGCTGCCCGCTGAGCACGATCCGATCACGCTGGCCAAGACCATTGCCTCGCTGGATCACCTGTCCGGCGGCCGGGTCGTGCTCGGGGCCGGATTCGGCTGGAACACTGACGAGATCGCCGACCATGGCGTCCCGGCGGGCCGCCGCCGCACGGTGCTGCGGGAGTATCTCGAGGCAATGCAGGCCCTGTGGTCGCAGCAGGAGGCCAGCTATGACGGCGAGTTCGCCAGCTTCGGCGCATCCTGGGCCTGGCCCAAGCCCGTGCAGCAGCCGCGGATACCCATCGTGCTCGGGGCCGGCGGGACCGCTAAGACGTTCGCCTGGATCGCCAGGTCGGCGGACGGCTGGCTGACCGTGCCCGGCGAGGCAGATCTTGAGGTGAAGATAGGTCAGCTGCACCAGGCCTGGCAGGAAGCTGGCCGGGCCGGCCTGCCGCAGGTGCGGGTGCTCGCCGGTAAGCCGGACCCGGCCGTGCTCGCGAACTGGGCCGCTATCGGGGTGACCGATGTCGCGTTCGGCATGCCGGACCGCACGGCCGACGAGGTCGTCGCTTATCTCGAAAGGCTGGCCGCAAAGCTCGGCCTGACGCCGGTTCCGGCCGCCTGACATCGGCGGTGGGCGAGCCCGTACGCCCCGGCCACGGCACCCGCGCGGCTGGGGCACGGCAGCCTGCGTGCCGCCTTCGGGCGAGATGAAGGCGACGTGTGGCGGTCTGGGCGCGTGTTCTGCTGGTCGGTGTAGTGGCGCAAGGGCGTGATGGGGGACCGCCGACCGAGTCAGCGAAGTGGAGCTGGACCACAGCCGTTTGGCCTGCCTGTAGTGCGGCCGCCTCCCGCGGAAACTCGTGCTGGCGCCGGCGCGCGGATGCGCCCTTGAGGCTGTCGGCGAGCCGGGAGATCGCTACTGCCGGCGGCCAATCCACGAGCAGGTGAACCTGCTCGCGTTCTCTGTAGAACTGGGCCAGCTCGGCGCCGGAGTTGTCAGTGGCATTCGATACTGTGATCGAAACAGGGACTTGCAGCCGGGAGATGGTGAGACAGATGAGCGAGTTGCAGGTGAACGCCGGAGGCCGGCCGGATGTGCTGGACGGGGCGCAGGTGATCCCGACTAGGAAGGCTGCCCGTGTCCATCTCAGGTATAAGTTCCGCCTCTACCCTGGGCCTGGTCAGCGTACGGCGCTGGCGAGGGCGTTCGGCTGCGCCCGGGTAGTGTTCAATGGCGGGCTGCGCGCCCGGCAGCAGGCGCATGAGGCCGGGCTGCCGTACATCTCCGACGGTGCGCTGTCGGCGCGGCTGACCGCGGCGAAAGCGACCGCTGAGCGGGCGTGGCTGGGCGAGGTCAGTGCGGTGGTGCTGCAGCAGGCGCTGGCGGACCTGAACACTGCCTACCGGAACTTCTTCGCCTCGGCGACCGGGAAGCGCGCCGGGCCGAAGGTCGGGCCGCCCCGCTTCCGGTCCCGCAAGGACCGGCGGCAGGCCATCCGGTTCACCGCCAACGCCCGCTTTGGGGTGCTGCCGAACGGGAAGCTGCGCCTTCCGAAGATCGGGGATGTGCCGGTGCGGTGGTCACGCCCGCTGCCATCGCAGCCATCGTCGGTCACCGTCATCAATGACTCAGCCGGGCGGTACTTCGCCAGCTTCGTCGTCGAAACCGAACCGACCGCACTGCCTGCAGCCGGCCCGGTTACGGGCGTCGACCTGGGGCTCACCCACTTCGCGGTGCTCTCCGACGGGCGCAAGATCACCGCTCCGCAGTTCCTGCGCCGGGCGGAGACCAAGCTCAAGCGGGCGCAGCGATCGCTGTCCCGCAAGCAGAAGGGCAGCAGCAACCGGGACAAGGCCAGGGTCAAAGTCGCACGTGCGCACGCGCGGGTGGCTGACGCGCGGCGCGACTTCCACCATCAGCTTTCCACGGCGCTGATCCGCGACAACCAAGCGGTCGCGGTGGAAAACCTGGCAGTGACCGCGCTCGCCCGCACCCGCCTGGCCAAGTCCGTCCACGACGCCGGATGGTCGGCGTTCACGGCGATGCTGGAGTACAAGGCCCGGCTCTACGGCCGGGAGTTCCACCGCATCGGCCGGTACGAGCCCACCTCCCGGGTGTGCTCGGCGTGAGGGGCCAACGACGGCCCCAAGCCGCTACACGTCCGCACCTGGCAATGCCAGGCGTGCGGGGCGTGGCTGGACCGGGATGTGAACGCGGCGGTCAACGTCGCCAAGACCGCCGGACTGGCGGTGTCAGCCTGTGGAGCGCAGGTAAGACCGGGAGCGATCCCGGCGCAGCGCAGCGAAGCAGGAACCCACCCGAAGTCACGCCAGGAAGCGGCGTGACAGGCGGGAATCTCCGCCCTCCAAGGCGGAGTGGAGGTCAATCGTAGCTGACGCTCACCTCGGGCGTGAGCGCCACGGACTGGCAGGCCAGGATGTAACCGTCGGCGAGGTCAGCGTCCTGAAGCACCTCGTTATTGGCCATCTCCACCTTGCCGTCGGTCAGCTGGCACGCGCAGGCGCCGCAGATGCCCTCCCGGCAGGAATATGGCGGGTCGAGGTCGGCATCGACCAGCACGTCCAGCATGCGGATGCCGGACGGCCAGTCCAGCGAGCGCGTCCGCCCGTCCAGCGTGACCGCCAGCGTCGCCGCGACACCGCCCGCGACCGGCGCTGGCTCATCGAAGGGATTGTGCTGAAGGGACAGGAACCGCTCGACCCGCACGCCGCGCGGCGGCACCCCGACCGCGCTCGCCGCGTCCCGGACTACCGACAGGAACGCATCGGGCCCGCTGGCAAAAATCTGGTAGCCGGCGAACGGGCGGATCAGCGGCGTGAGCCCGTCGGCTGTCGGCACCCCCTGCAGCACGTCCAGCCAGTGCACGACCAGCAGCCTGGCGCCGGCCGTGGCACCAATTTCTCGCAGCGCATCGCGAAAGATGACCGATCGCTCGTCCCTGTTGGCGTAGATGACCGCGAGCCGGCCGCGGCCAGCCAGCAGCGCGGACTTCAGAATGGACATCACCGGGGTGATGCCGCTGCCAGCGGCCAGCAGCAGGAGGTCGGCGTCCAGCGACGACGGGGTGAACTGGCCAGCCGGCGGCAGCACGTCCAGCATCGTGCCCGGCCGTACGTTGTCAGCGATCCAGTGCGACGCGTAACCGCCAGCGGTCTGCTTCACGGTTACCGTCAAGGCGTCACCGGCGTGGGGCGAACTGCACAGCGAGTAGCAGCGCGCCACCGAGCCGTCGCGGTCACTCGGTATCCGTAGCGTCAGGAACTGGCCTGGTAGATAGGTGAAGGCGCGGCCAAGCTCCGGCGGCACGTCGAAGACCAGGGAGCACGCTTCCTCGGTCTCCGCGACCACCGCTGCGACCCGGAGCCGGTGGAAGGCGCGGTCGCCCGGTCCAGTCACGGTCGGGCCAGTCACGGTCGGGCCAGTCACGGGGGCGCCACCGGAAGTCGTCCGTCCAGCGCTGCCCGCTCGACGCTGGCCCGCATCGCGCCGCAGCGTTCGATCAACGCAGTCTGCTCTCCGGCCGCCGCGCGGCGGGCGAATTCCGCGCAGCGGCGCACCGCCGCGGCGTCCCATTGCACGCTGGTGTGCTGCACGCTGAACTTCGCCGCCAGCACGACCGCTCCGCACTCGGCGCACGCCACCTCGCAGTAGCGGGCGCGCCGCTCATCCGGCCTGGCCGCGCCATCCGGCAGCGGCAGCCAGTCGCCGGACAGCCGGGCGACTTCAGCCATCCTCAGCTGACCCCAGCGTCGCTCACAACGGAGCCGCCCGCGGGCTGCCGGGCCGCCAGCTTGGCCGCGACCTCCGCCTCCCATGCCTCGACCGCGCGGGAGGTGTCGATCTCGAACTCGTGCCGCGCGACCATATCGGCCGGGATGTCCTCGACATCCAGGTAAAACTGCTCGTACCAGCGGCGCAGCTGGTACACCGGGCCATCCTCAGCGCACAGCAGCGGGTTGTCGATCCTGCTCTTGTGCGTCCAGATGTCCACGTCCTGCTGGAAGCCGAGACCGACGAACCTGGCAAACTTGGCCGCCACCTTGTCCGCCTGCTCGGGCGACAGCCCCGGCAGCTTCTTGACGATCACGCCCCATTGCAGCACGAACCGCTCCGGCGTCACCGGGTAGTGGCAGTTGATCAGCACGGCGTCCATCGGCACGCCGTGGTAGTCATAGTTCAGGTAGTCGATCATGTAAGAAGGCCCGTAGTAGGCAGCCTCCGAGCGCAGCCCGATCGCGGTGCTCCCGTTGCTCACCTGGCCCGAGTCTGGCTCGTAGTCGGGCCGCGACCTGGTGTTCAGGTACTGCGAGGCGATGTGCCCTTCGAAGACGTTCCGGAAGTAGGTGGGGAACGCGTAGTGGATATAGAAGAAGTGGGCCATGTCCACGACGTTGTCCATGACCTCGCGGCAATTGGCGTCCACGCTCAGCGTGTCCCAGGTCCAGTTGGACCACTCGGCAGAGTGCGCGCCGTCAATGCGGGGGATGGTCACCTCGGCAGCGGGCTGGTTGCCCTGCGGGTCATGCCAGACGAACAACTGCCTGTTCTGCTCCAGCGTCAGCCACGACCTGGTCCGGGCTGTCGGCGGCACCCGGCGGGCATACGGGATCTTCGTGCACTTGCCGTCCGCGCCCCAGTGCCAGTCATGGAACGGGCAGGCGATCGAGTCGCCCTTGATCGTGCCACGGCTCAGGTCACCGCCCATGTGGCGGCAGTAGGCATCCAGCACGTGCAGCTCGCCACGGCCGTCGGCGAAGACGACCAGCTTGGTGCCGAACGCCTCGATCGCGTGCGGCCCGGCGGCCCGGAACGACCCGGCCAGCCCCAGGCAGTGCCAGCCGCGGGCGAACCTGGTTGGCGGCGCGCCGGCGTCAATGCTCCGCACCCCGTTGCGGTCGTTCATACGCCCTCCCAGCAGGTCCGCAGCTCATCCCTGGCCGCTACCCTAAGACTAGAACATGTTCTAGTCTTAGGGACTAGTCTAAGCGGCATTGTGCGGCGGGCGGCAGTCCATATGAGCGGAGGGTGTCCCGGTGGCTGACAAGGTCGGGCTTGAGGTCATCGACGGCGTACGCGAGCTTCTCCCGGTGCTGCGCGACCGCGCCCAGGAAGCCGAGGACGGCAGGATCGTGCCGGCCGACTCCATCAAGGCATTGGAGGGAACGGGATTCTTCCGGCTGTTGCAGCCAGCATCCTTTGGCGGTGTTGAGGCCGATCCGCTGACCTTCTACACCGGCGTGCGCCTGATCGCGAGCGCATGCGGCTCGACCGGGTGGGTCGCGTCGGTGCTCGGCGTGCACCCCTGGCACCTGGGCTTGTTCACGCCGGAGGCGCAGCAGGAAGTCTGGGGCACCGACCCGGCGACCCGGATCTCCTCGTCATACGCCCCGACCGGCAAGGCCGTCGAGGTCAACGGCGGCCACCAGGTCAGCGGCCGGTGGAGCTTCTCGTCCGGCTGTGATCACGCATCCTGGGTGCTGCTCGGCCAGATCGTCACCGACGCAGCGAACAGGCCGACCGACTTCCGCACCTTCCTGCTTCCGCGCGCCGACTACGTGATCGAGGACGTCTGGGACACCGTCGGCCTGCGCGGCACAGGGAGCAACGACATCGTGGTCAACGACGCCTTCGTACCCGAGCGCCGGTCACTGAGCTTCGCCGACGTGTTCAAGCTGGCGTGCCCTGGCCAGCAGCTGAATCCCGCGCCACTGTTCCGGCTGCCGTACGGGTCGGTGTTCTCCTACTCCATCACGACGCCGATCATCGGCATGGCGACGGGCGCTTATGAGGCGCACGTTACCTATCTCAAGGAGCGGGTCCGGGTCGCGTACGCTGGCCAGAAGGCCGCACAGGATCCGTTCGCCCAGGTCCGCGTTGCCGAGGCGGCGGCCGAGATCGACGGCGCGTGGCTGGCACTCGAGCGCAACATGTCCGACCTGATGGGGTATGCGCAGGCAGGCGAGCAGATCCCGGTCGACCTGCGGCTGAGGGTCCGGCGCGATCAGGTGCGCGGCACGGGCCAGGCCATCCGGGCCGTGGACCGGCTGTTCGAGAACTCCGGCGGGCGGGCGCTGAAGTCCGGCACGCCCATCCAGCGGTTCTGGCGTGACGCCCATGCCGGCCGGGTGCACGCCATCAACGACCCGGAGCGGGCCCTGTCGATGTACGGGGGCGGCGAGTTCGGTCTGCCCGTCCCCGCCGACGCGATGTTGTGACGGCAGCGGTGTCCGCGACCGTGCTGGATGCGGAGTCGACCGGTCACTTTGCCGAGGTCGGCGGGATGCGGCTGCACTATCACGACGCCGGCTTGGCGCCTGCGCAGATCGGCTCGGGACCCGGTGACGCAGGTACGGTCGTGCTGCTGCACGGCGGTGGGCCTGGCGCCTCCGCATGGAGCAACTTCGGCCGCAACATGCCGGCGTTCGCCGCCCGGTACCGCACCCTGATGCTCGACCAGCCTGGCTTCGGCCAGTCCGATACCAAGCCGATGACCACGCATTTCTTCACGCATGCGGCGGACGCGCTGGCCGGGCTGCTGGACCAGCTTGGCGTGCCGAAGGTGCACCTGGTGGGCAACTCGCTCGGCGGCGGCACCGCGATCAGGTTCGCGCTGAACTACCCGCGCCGGGCCGGGCGGCTAGTCCTGATGGGCCCGGGCGGGTTGAGCCTGAACGTGCTGGCAGCCGACCCCACCGAAGGCGTCAAGCGGCTCGCCGAGTTCGGCGCGCCACCGGGCCCCAGCAAGGAGAAGCTGGCGGCGTTCTTGCGCACGCTGGTTTTTGACCAGAGCCTGATCACCGACGAGCTGATCGATGAGCGGTACCGCTACGCCAGCGAGCCGAAGGCGCTGGCGGCGATGGCCGCCATGGGCTTGTCGTTTTTCGGCGAGCACGCTGAGGATGGCATGCTGTGGCGCGAGGCGCACCGGCTCAAGCACGACACGTTGCTGATCTGGGGACGTGAGGACCGGGTCAATCCGCTGGACGGCGCGCTGGTCGCGCTGAAGCAGATCCGCCGGGCGCAGTTGCACGTGTTCGGCGGCTGCGGACACTGGGCCCAGCTGGAGAAGTTCGACGAGTTCAACGAGCTATCGCTGCGGTTCCTGGCAGGAGGCATGGCATGACCGGCCAGATCAGCTCGCTCGGCTATCTGCGCATCGAGTCCGCGGATACCACCGGATGGCGCGATTTCGGCACCAAGGTGCTCGGGATGACTGAGGGCCGGGGTCCCGACCCGGCGGCCGTGTACCTGCGGATGGACGACTTCCCCGCTCGCCTGGTGATCGTGCCCGGCGCCCGCGAGCGGCTGCAGTGCGCGGGCTGGGAAGTCGCCGACGAATCGGCCCTGGCCGAGGTCGCCGACGCGCTGACCAGTGCGGGCATCGCGGTCAAGGCGGCTGACGCTGCTGAGCGGGCTGACCGGCGGGTGGGCCAGTTGCTGCACTGCGAGGATCCGTCCGGGAACGCGATCGAGATATTCTGCGGTGCCGTCCTGGACAACAGGCCGGCCGTGAGCCCGTATGGCAACGTGTTCGTGACCGGTAGCCAGGGCCTCGGTCATGTCGTGCTGCCGGCCGCCGATGACGAGGAGACGCTGGCGTTCTACACCGGCCTGCTGGGCTTCCGACTGCGCGACTCGATGCGGATGCCCGGCGAGTTCTTCGGCCGGCCCGCTGGCGGCCCGCCCGTCTGGATGCGCTTCCTCGGCTGCTGCCCCCGGCATCACTCACTTGCGCTCGCCCCGATGAACCCCGCCGCCGGGATCGTGCACCTCATGATCGAGGTAGCCACACTCGATGACGTCGGCCGGGCGCTCGATCGATGTCACCGCCGGAAGGCCACGGTCAGCTCCACTCTTGGCCGGCACGCAAACGACCTGATGGTGTCTTTCTATGTGCAGACGCCGGGCGGCTTCGACGTGGAGTACGGCACGGATGGCCGCGTCGTCGACGACAGCACCTGGGTGAGCCGCGAATCGACTGCGGTCAGCCTGTGGGGCCACGTCTTCAGCCTCGGCGGCGCGCACTGAGGAGGCCGACGGATTCGCAAGCAGGCGCACTGCCGCGGGCAGCCGGGCCGTCCGCGACACTTGATGCCGTGAACCAGGATCCGGCCGGTGAGTCGGCCGCGTACCTGTCCGGGCCGCCTCCATCCGGTCCCGCTGAGCAGCCGCCTGATACTCAGCGCTTCCGCCAGGTGCTCGGCCATTTCGCCACCGGCGTGACCGTGATCACCGGCATGGACCACGGTGACCCCGTCGGGTTCGCTTGCCAGGCATTCGCCGCGCTGTCCCTGGAGCCGCCGCTGGTGCTGTTCTGCCCGGCCCGCTCGTCATCGACGTGGCCTCGAATCGCCGCATCCGGTGAATTCTGCGCCAACATCCTGGCCGCGAACCAGCGCGACCTGGCCCGCCGGTTTGGGGTCAGCGCGGCGGACAAGTTCGCCGGGGTCGACTGGACGTCAGCGCCGAACGGCACGCCGGTCCTGCCCGGCGTGCTGACCTGGGCAGCGTGCGCCGTCGAGACCGTACACGAGGCCGGCGACCACTACGTCGTGGTCGCCCGGGTCAGCGACCTCGGCGACTGCGTTGCCGGCGACCCGCTGCTGTTCTACCGCGGCCGGTTCACGCTCTCGGTTACCTCGGACGGCGACGCGCCGCCCGAAGTCGTCGACACGCTGCTCGCCTGGCCCCGTTTCGCCGACTGGATGTAGCGCAGTTGCCACGCTGCCGACCTGAAGATCATCCATGAAAGTGACGCAGGTATGGCTATAGGCATGGCTCCGTCACTTTCATGAACGATCTTGTGAGCCAAGGCTCGCCAGCAGATCCCGGTACGCCTGCTCGATGTCGCCCTCTCGCGCCTGGATGACTGCCATGGCGGGCCGGGCGTCAATCACCGCAAGCAGCTCGTCGTAGGTCTGCGCCAGCTCGGCGTCGGTTCTGTCAGCCGATACGGCCGGGTCCTTGCCGACGGCAGCTCCGGCGACGCGAGCCCGTTCCCGATATCGGGCCTGAAGGCTTGCCCTGTCACCGAGCAGGAAAACCTCGCAGAACCGGGCGGCACAGTCGCGAGCGGCCACCTCAAGTTGCTCGATGAAGGCCAGCCTGGCGACTAGCTGCGGAACCACGACGTCATGGCCGCCGGCTAGATGCACGCTGGCGGCCGCGATGGCGACCTTCCTAGCGAGCAGCCCGGATTGCGGCAAGTTGCCACGCCATTGGCCCAGCATGCCGCGTATGCGGTCGATATCCAGGTTCAGCGTGAGCGGGTGCTCGTCGGCGTAGCGCTGCGCAAGCGTGGACTTGCCGGCGGCAGGCGGCCCATTGAGCAGGATCAAGCTCGGCACGCGGCGATCTTAGGGACTGCTTGAGCTGATGTTCAAGCCCGCGGCGACGCCATCGAGCACAACCCTGCGCGCCCTGGCGCAGCGAGCTTGTGGTGCCGTCCGGTAGAAACGACAAGCATGACGGCGATCTATCTGCTCCGGCATGGCGAGGCCGACTACGAGCCAGTGCGCGCACGACAGTGGCCGGGCTCGATGGCGGATCTGGCGCCGCTGTCGCCAGCAGGCTACGAGCAAGCCACTGCTGCGGCCGAACGGCTTACGCAGGTAGCCGCGTCAGCGCTGGTCAGCTCGCCGTTCACGCGGACGATGCAGACCGCGAACATCGTGTCCTGCAGGCTGGGACTGCGCCTCGGGGTCGAGTTTGACCTGCACGAGTGGGTCCCGGACGACAGCTTTCGGTGGCACGCGCACGCCGAGGTCCGGGCCTTTCTCGCCGACTTTGACAGCTGCGGCGGGGAGTGGCCGGCCGGTCAGCGTCGGCCCTGGGAGCCGCTTGCCTCGGTACGCGCCCGCGCCTCCGCCGCCCTGCGCGACGCGACGCGCCGCATGCCGGATGACGGTGCGCTGATCGCGGTGTGCCACGAGATGGTGATCAGGTCGCTCACTGGCGAGCCGACGACCGGCACCGGTCAGTTCCGCCGCATCGAGTCTGATCAGCTCCGCAGCTGACCGGCCGCGCAACCGGACGAACTCGCAAAGCAGCGGCGGTCAGCCGAGCAGGGAATCAATAGCCAAGATCGACTCCGCCGCGCCGGCATACAGCAGGCCGTGGATGCCGAGCCGGCGGGCCGCGGCCACGTTCGGGGCTCGGTTGTCGAGGAATACCAGCTCGTCGGCGGCGACGCCGAGTTGCTCGCAGAGCGCCTGGTAGGCCCGCGGGTCGGGCTTAGCCACGCCAATCTCGTGCGAGTAAACCACGACGTCAACAAGCTGCTCGAGCCCGAACCGGGCCTGTTCCTCCCGGCGGGCACCGTCGATGGAGTTGCTGAGGATGCCGGTGCGGTAATGCGGCCGCAGCCCGGCCACGTAACTGGCCAGCTCGGCGTCTAGCTCCCCGCAGTACCAGTCCCACAGATCGGCCATGAACTCGCCGGCCCGGGCCGGCGTCAGGCCCAACGCAGCCGTGTACTGCTCGCGGAGTCCGGTCTCGGTTATGCGGCCTGTCTTCGCGGCCCCATCGGGATCGGCGCGGGTCAGCGGCCACATCAGGACGGCGTGGAAATCCTCCTCCGTCATGCCGAGGCGGCGTCGCCAGTCGTCGAGGAAATCCCCCGGCTCGTCGACCCGCTCCAGTACCCCGCCGAGGTCGACCGCGACGGCACGTATCCTCATGCCTGGAGAGCGTAGCCGTCAGTTTGGCGGCGGCACCGTTACCGTGTTGCTCACAGCCGCGGCATGCCGGACCGTTGCCAGCAGGCGGACGCGCAGCACCCGGTTCTGCAGCTTTGCTGCACTGACCGAGAAGCGTGCCTGGCCGTTCGCGTTCAGGGTCCGTCCGCGCACGTCGACCCAGGCGCCCGTGCTGGACTCGATCTGCAGCACCACGATGTTGCCGCGCCGTGCGTACTGCGTACTGACCACGAGGGCATCGCGGAGCCCGCTGGTGCCTGGATCGAGCACGACCGAGATCGCCGGGCGCACCGTTACCCGGACGATCGCGCTGCTGGCGCCGTCGGGACCGGTGAGCCGGAACGCGGTGTTGGTAGTGATCGCGGGACTGGTGACTGAGACATCACCGGCGGCGTTCGTGACCCCGGTTCCGGCCACCTGCCAGGCCTCATGCCGGGACTGGCGGTCGAGAAGGGTGATTGTCGCACCGGCCAGGCCGTTGCCCGCCTTGGTCAGCTGGCCGTCGATGACGGCGGCTGACCCGGCGTTGATCGGGCTGCTGAGCCGGCTGGCGGTTAGCTGCAACGGCCCCGCGGCGACCGACCGTGACGGCGAGGCGGATGGGGCCGGGGTCGGGGAGGCGGACGGGGCGGCGGACCTGGCGGTGGTCGGCCGCGGGCTGGCCGGCGCCCTTCGCGACGGCGCCGGCTTGGTTGAGCCTGGCGAGCTCGACTGACCTCCGGCCGGACTGGATGAGTGCTGGACTGGCGGCCGCCGCCGGGGCTGCGTGTGGTGGGCGTCCGGAACGTCGGCGAAGCTCAGCGCCACGTGAGCCAGGTGCTGCACCGGCGCGGGCAGCACGTTGGCGTAGGCTGCCGCGGTCAGTCCGCCAGCGAGTGTCAGCGCGGTCGCGCCCGCCACCCGGAGCGTCCAGCGGGCCGATATCCGGGCGGCCCGGCCAGCAGGCCTGGTGGTCCGGCCAGCCTTACCGGCGGCCCCGCCCCGCAGCCAGGACGGGCCGGCGGACGCGCGGCTGTTATCCCGGAACATGGCAAGGGCAGCCTGCTCACCAGCTAGCTCGCCGCTATCCGGGTTAGCCGTCAGCAGCTCGATGAGCTGGTCAAGCCCTGGATCGAGCGGACCGAGCTCGCCTTGCAGGTCGGAGTTCATCAGTCCACCTCCTCCAGCGTCCGGAACGGCTGAGTTCCCGGCGTGTTGCCGGGCTTCGGCGCACCTGGGTACACATTGACGCCGGACGGCCTGGCCGCCAGGGCGCGAACTGCAGGATCGCCAGCCAGCGCCTTCAGGCCGCGATGAAGCGCGATGCGCACCGCACCGGCCGACTTGCCAAGGATCCTCGCCACATCCGGTGTCTGCAGCCCTGCGATGACCCGCAGCGCAACGGCCTCGGCCTGGTCCGGGGAAAGCCTGGCGAGCAGCGCGATCGCGCCCTGGACCGAGATGCCGTCCAGCACCTGGTCTTCGACGAGCTGCACGTCAGCGAGGATGTCAAGCCCGACAGCCGGCTGCGTGACCGGCCGCCGGGCACGGGCCCGGGCCGCGTCGATGGCGCGGTTGCGCCCGATGGTAAACAGCCAGCGCCTGAACTCGTCCTGACCGCCGGCGAACTTGTGCAGGTCCCGGACAACCTGAAGCCAGGTTTCGCTAGCCACGTCGTCCGGGTCATCACAGCCGACGACGCGCAGGAATCGCAGCAGCCGCGGCTGAAAGGTCCGCCACAGCTCAAGGAAGCCGGCCTCGTCACCTGCGCATGCCCTGGCCAGGGCATCGTCCAGCACACCAGTCTCACTCGCCATTTCGCCAGTAAGGGTCGCATACCGGCGGGCATGCCCGGGACATTTCGGCCACAGGGCTGCCCGCCGGCGCGCGAACCAAGCCGGTGCTAGGAGGCAGTGGCGGGGCTGATCGTGTCGACAGCGCTCACGGACTTGGCGAAGTTGCGGTTGCCGCGGAACAGCAGCCGGAAGCTGACAGCGCTCTTGCGCAGGTGCACCCGGAACGCGACGAAGCCATGGCGGCCGGTGCGCTCAGCCTTGACCGCGAACCAGTGACCCTTCGGGCCCTGGCGCTGCAGCAGCACCCAGGCGCCGCGAACCGGGGAGGTCTGCGTGCTGACGGCAGTCAGCTGGCCCTTCACGATGGCGGTGGTCTGGTGCCGGTGCGCCTTCGGGGTTGTGTTGCTGATCGACAAGGCAGTGGTGACCTTCGCAGGCGCGGCGGCGGCGTTCGCGGCCGTGGCCGCACCCGTCACGGCGATCGCGGCAGCGGCCACAGCCGCGCCAAAACGGGCCGCCAGGTGGCTGGATACTCGCATTGTTCTCCTTCAGACAGGGCCTCGCTCGGGCAGAGGCCGGCAACACCGGGTTGAGCGATGCCGCACCCGGGTGCGTTACTCAGCCTGGTGTGAGCTATGTCACAGTTGCCGCGCACACCTAGCCGTCGACGACCGCCGCGGCGATCCTGGCCACGTGCTCAGCGGGCGTGCCAAGCAGCATGGCCGCGCTGTGCGCACGCTTGAAATACCGGTGCGCCTGGTGCTCCCAGGTCATGCCGATGGCCCCGTGCAGCTGGATCATCTCGGCGCTGACCTGCTGCAGCACCTCAGAGCAGTAAGCCTTCGCGGTAGCGGCGCGCAACGGCAGGTCCGCCGCGCCCATAGCGGCGGCCTCGGCCGCCGCGTACGACACCGACCTGGCCGACTGGACGCGCACGTACAGATCGGCCATCCGGTGCTGCAGCGCCTGGAAAGACGCGATCGGGCGCCCGAACTGCACCCGGTCCTTGGTGTAAGCAACGGTAAGTGCCAGGGCCCGAGCGGCCGCACCGACCTGTTCGGCGCTGAGCGCGACGCACCCGAGGTCGCGGATCTGGCCGAGCTGCGCGCGATCGCCGATGCGCGCGCCCGGGGCGCGGTCGAAGCGCAGCACAGCCAGCCGCCGCGTGTCGTCCATCGTGGTGCTCGGGGTGCATGTCACCGATGGCTGGCCCGGCTGCACCTCGAACAGGCCGATTCCGCCGTCGGGCATCCGGGCGGGAACGAGGTTCACTGCGGCCTGGCCGCCATCCAGCACGTAATGCGCCTCACCGCTGATCTGCCAGCCTCCGGCAGCGGCGCGCCCGGCAGACTGCGCGCGGCAGGCTACCTCGGCCGGGTGCCAGTTCCCGGCGGCTGTGGTCCAGGCCAGCGCGGCGATAGCGGTGCCGCTGGCCAGGGCAGGCAGCAGCCGGGCGCAGGCCGCCTGGTCATCGGTAGTCAGCAGGGCCTGGGTGCTGAGTACAGCGGAACCGAGCATTGGCGACGCGGTTAGCGCACGGCCGAGTTCCTCCATGACGATGTGCACTTCAACGGGACCAGCCCCGGACCCGCCGTAACGCTCTGGGATGGCCAGCCCGGCGACACCGATCTCGCCGCACATGCGCTGCCAGAGGCGCTGCTCTGGGAGCGCGTCACGGGCCGTGCGCGGTTCCGCCGTCGCTGCGCCTGGCGATACGGCCGCCGGGTCACAGCGGTCGAGCAGGCCGCGAACGGCGGCTCGCAGCTCCTCCTGCTCGCTGGTGCTCCTCATCCCGCACCGCCATCCCGGCCGGCGGCCGGGCGCCCAGTCAGGGCCGCCAGGACGCGCGCGCGGTGGTGGGCCTGCGTACCCCAGGCCGCCCGGAGCGCCTGCACCTTAGTCAGCCACAACCCGGTGTCGGCCTCGGCGGTGTAGCCGATGGCACCGTGTACCTGCAGCGCGACCCGGCCGGCCCGGTACGCGGCATCGCCGCAGGCGATCTTGGCCGCGGACACGTCGCGCCGGGCCGACGGGGACCCCGACGCCAGGACGACGGCCGCCGCGTACAACAGCGGCCGGGCGAACTCTAGCTTGATGAGCGCGTCCGCTAGCTGGTGCTGCACTGCCTGGAATGAGCCCACCGGCTGACCGAACTGAACCCGCTGCCGCGCGTGGGCCGCTCCGCCCTCGAGCAGCGCCTGGCCGGCCCCGAGAAGCTGCGCGGCGCAGGCCAGCGTCCCGTAATCCAGCGCTGCGGCCACGGCCGGGCCGAGGTCGGGCCCCTGAGCCAAGGGCCGGGTAGCGGTCACCTCGGACAGTGTCCTGGCCGCGTCCACCGAGCGCTGCGGCAGCGCGGGCGCACCGATCCAGACGCCAGCGGAATCGGCCAGCAAGACCAGGCCCGCTGCCTCGGCGTCGGCCGCGTACGGCACAACTGGCGGCGCCGCCACCGTCACGATCAAGTCACCGGCTGCCAGCCGGCCGAGCCAGCTCTGCAGTTCCAGGGAACCGGGATGGCCGATCAGCGCGCCGAGCAGCGCTGGCGCGGCGGCCAGCGACTCGGCGATCGGTCCGGGAATCGCGTGGTGGCCAGCCTCCTCGCAGGCGATGACCAGGTCAACCGGGGCGGCGCCCTGCCCGCCGGACTCAGCTGGCACGGCCAGGGCCGTGACCCCGGCATCGGCGAGGGCGCGCCAGATCTTCAGGCCGGGCTCGCGGTTACCCGCCGCCCAGGCCCGGGCTGCCGCCGGACCGTCGGCGGCAGCCAGCATCTCATGCAGGCTGGCAGCGAACTGCCGCTGCTCACCGGCCAGGGTGAAGTCCATCAGCTGCCTCTCGGCAGCCCGAGTACTCGCTCGGCGATGACCGTACGCTGGATCTCGTTCGTGCCCGCGTAGATAGGGCCGGCCAGCGCGAACAGGTAGCCGTCCAGCCAGCGCCGGCCCGCTGCCCGCGGATCCGTGCGCTCGGCCAGCGGTCCGAGCAGGTCAAGGGCGGTTTCGTGGATGGCAAGGTCGAGCTCTGACCAGTAGACCTTGCCCAGGCTGGACTGTGCACCCGCTGACATGGCTGCCGCTGACCCGGCTGCCGCTGACCGGGCACCCGCCGCGCCGCCGCCGTCGGTCTCGCTGGCGATCCGGTAACCAGCCAGCTGATAGGCACGGGCGCCGATCCAGGCGTCCGCGACCCGCTCGGCCAGCGCGGTGTCGGCCGGATCGCCGTGTTGCAGCCATAGCTCGGTTAGTCTCGCCGCAGCTGCCATGAACCGGCCAGGGCTGCGCAACGACAGGCCGCGTTCGTGCCCGGCCGAGCTCATGGCGACGCGCCAGCCGTCGCCTGGCTCGCCGATCACGTCGACGTCGGGCACGAAGACGTCATCAAGGAAGATCTCCGCGAAGCCCGCTTCGCCGTCGAGTTGCGCGATCGGCCGCACCGTGACCCCGTCGGCGTGCAGGCCGAACATCAGGTACGTCAGCCCCCGGTGCCGCTCTGCCGTTGGATCGGATCGGAACAGCCCGAAGGCACGATCGGCGAACACCGCCCGCGAACTCCACGTCTTCTGACCGGACAGGAGCCAGCCGCCGTCCGTCCGTACCGCGCGGGACCGGATCGCCGCCAGGTCGCTGCCGGCTTCCGGCTCGGACCAGGCCTGCGCCCAGACCTCCTCGGCTCGGCCCATTCTCGCCAGGATCCGGGTTCGCTGCTCGGCAGTGCCGTGCGCGAACAGGGTCGGAGCCAGCACGAAGAGCCCGTTCTGCCCGACCCGCACCGGCCCGCCTGCCGCGTGGTACTCCTCCTCAAAGACCAGCCACTCCAGTAGCGAGGCGCCCCGTCCGCCGAACTCGGCCGGCCAGGACACCGCGGCGAGACGGGCCTCGGCAAGCTCGGCCTCCCACTCACGGTGCAGGGCGAAGCCAGCGGCCGTGTCGACTGACGGCATCGGGCCGGCGGGCACGTGGTCGGCCAGCCACCGGGCGACCTCGGCGCGGAAGTCCTGCAACTGCGGATCGAAGTCGAGATTCACCCGGAAGCCTTCTTCATGGTCCGGGCGTTCATCCCGGCCAGGGAATCGGCGCCGGTCTCGGCATTGTGCGCGTGTGCCACGTGGTGCAGGCCGAATACCGAGTCCATGCCGTTGCGCATGCCCATCTGGTCCTCGCACTGATTGACCGCGCGCTTGGCCAGCGCCAGCCCGAAGGCCGGCATTCCCGCTATCCGGTCCGCGAGCGCGAACGTAGCGGGTGCTAGCTCGGCCCGCGGCACGACCCGGCTGACCATGCCCAGCTGGTAGGCGCGCGCGGCGTCGAACCGGTCACCGGTGAACAGCATCTCCTTGGCGAACCTTGGCCCGAGCGCCCAGGGATGAGCGAAGTACTCCACGCCAGGGATGCCCATCCTGACCACCGGGTCGGCAAAGAAGGCATCGTCGGACGCCACGATGAGGTCGCAGACCCAGGCGAGCATGAGCCCGCCGGCGATGCAGGCGCCTTGCACCATCGCGATCGACGGCTTGGGTATCTCCCGCCACCGTCGGCACATGCCGAGGTAGACCTCCATCTCCCTGGCGTACCTGTTGTCGGCGCCCTGCTTGCCGACATGGTCCCACCACATAACGGCCTTGCGCTCGAACGAAACGTCAATGTCGCGTCCGGGCGTGCCGATGTCATGTCCGGCGCAGAAGTGGTCACCCTCGCCTGCCAGTACCAGGACGGCGACGTCGTCATCGTTCACTGCCCGGGCGAACGCGGCATCCAGCGCGTACGTCACCGCCGAATTCTGCGCATTGCGGTAACGAGGACGGTTCAAGGTGATCACCGCCGTTCGCCCGCGGGTTTCGTAGCGGACGACGTCGGTCTCGGCCATGCCGTCCTGCGCCCGGCCGTCGCTGGCTGCTTTCGCCGTCATCGGGACTCCTCCCTCAGCAGCCGCTTGAGCGGCTTGCCCGCTGGGTTACGTGGCAGCTCGGTCCGGAACTCGACCTGCCGCGGCACCTTGAAGTTCGCTAGTCGCTCGCGGCAATGTGCTAGCACCGTTGCCTCGGTCAGCTGCCGGCCTGGCTTGGCAACGACGAACGCCTTGCCGACCTCGCCAAGCCGGCGGTCAGGCACGCCGATAACTGCCGACTCCGCTATCCCGTCCAGCCGGGCGAGCACCTGCTCGACCTCGGCGGGGTAAACGTTGAACCCGCCGCAGATGTACATGTCCTTGAGCCGGTCGGTGATGGTCAGGTAACCACCGGCATCCAGGCTGCCGACATCGCCGGTGTGCAGCCAGCCGCCCGCGTCGATGGCCTCCTTGGTGGCGGCCGGATCGTCGCAGTAGCCGAGCATCACGTTCGGGCCGCGCAGCAGTATCTCGCCTACCTCAGCCGATTCGGCATGGCTTTGCCAGCCAGTGTCCGGCCCGGGTAGCGCCAGCCGGATCTCGAAGCCGGCCGTGGCCCGGCCCGAGGTGGTAGCGACGAGGCGAGCCGGATCACCCGGCCTGCACATGGTTGCCACGACCGCCTCGGTCAGCCCGTAGGCGGTGAGCACGGTATCGAAGCTCAGCTCAGACTGCATTCGCTCGACGAGCGCGACCGGCACGACGGCCGCGCCGGTAACGGCCAGCCGCAGGCTGGACAGATCGTGACTGCCGCGGCCGGGATGGTCCAGGATCGTCTGGTAAATGGTTGGGGCGCCGGGCAGCACGGTGATCCGCTCCGTCTCGATCAGGCGCATGGTCTGCTCAGGGTCAAACATGAGTTGCGGCACGATGGTCGCGCCAGTCAGCAGGCAGACGAGGATGCCCGCCTTGTAGCCGAAGCTGTGAAAGAACGGGTTCAGCACGAGGTACCGATCGCTCAAGGTGACCTCGCCGCAGTCGGCCCAGGCCCCGGCGACGGCGAGCGCCTGCCGGTGCGAGCTCATCGCGCCCTTGCTCCGGCCGGTCGTACCGGAGGTGAACAAGATATCGCTGACATCGTCCGGGCTGATGGCCTTCGCGCGGGCCGCGGCGACCGTCCTCGGCGCGGCTGCGGCCCGCCGTTCCAGGTCGGCCCAGTCCCAGCTGGCAACGCCCGGCCAGGTCATGTCTTCCGCCGGTGCCGGGCCAGCTACCGGAATGCGGGTGATCAGCCGCAGGCTGCGCAGCTGGCCCGGCTCGGCCCGGTCTGCGGCGCACAGCGCGGACAGCCGGTCGACGCCAACGAACGGGCCGGCCACGAACAGCGCGGTCGCGCGGCTGCGGCCGATGATGTCCAGCGCTTCCGGGCCGGTGAACCTAGTGTTGACCGGAACCAACGTGGCGCCGGCACAAAGCGTGCCGAGCGCAGCGAGCACCCACTGGTGCGTATTCGGCGACCAGATCGCCACCCGGTCGCCGGCCTCGATCCCGGCCTCGGCCAGCGCGGCAGCGATTCCGGTGGCCCTGTCGGCCAGCTCGCGGTAGACCAGCCGCGGCCCGCCAGGCTCTGTGATCGCGGTCTGGTCGCCGAAACGGCTGGCCGCCTGATCCAGGGCAGCCGGGATCGTCAATCTCACCGGGGCTCCTCAAAAACAAGCAAGTGCTTGGTAGGTAGAGACTAACGTCCGAAGCCTTTCGCAGCCACCGCCACCGACCGTGCATGATCTCGGCCGGCACAAGCACGTGCTTCGCCGAGACGAGCAGGCCGGCGCCGGTCGCCGGCACCGGCCTGGCCTTTCTCGCGCCAAGCTCGGCCGCGACCTCGGGTTGGTAGGCTGCCGCTACCTGCGCGGCGCGACGAGGGGCGCCTGGCGCTGCAGGCATGGGCCAGTTCGGAGGACTTGGTGCAGCTGACCGCGGCGGATGAGGCATTCCGCGGTCAGGTGCGCGGCTGGCTTACGCAGAATCTGTCCGGCCAGTTCGCGGACCTGCGCGGGCTGGGCGGCCCCGGTCGCGAGCACGAGCATTTCGCCGAGCGGCTGGCGTGGAGCAGGCACCTGGCGGCGAGCGGCTGGACCTGCCTCGGCTGGCCGCCCGAGCATGGCGGCCGCGGCGCGAGCCTGGCTCAGCAGGTTATCTTCCACGAGGAGTACGCCCGCAGCGGCGCCCCGGCCAAGGTCGCCCATATGGGCGAGGAACTGCTCGGGCCGACGCTGATCGCCTTCGGCACGCCGGCGCAGCAGCAGCGGTTCCTGCGGCCGATCGCGGAGGTCCGCGAGCTGTGGTGCCAGGGCTACTCTGAGCCCGGCGCTGGCTCGGACCTCGCCTCGATCCGCACCTCGGCGGTGCTCGACGGCGACCGCTGGATCATCACCGGCCAGAAGGTCTGGACCTCGCTGGCCACGGTGGCCGACTGGTGCTTCCTGCTGGCTCGGACCGACACTGGCACCAGCAGGTCAGCCGGGCTGTCCTACCTGCTAGTGCCGATGCGGCAAGCTGGCATCGAAGTGCGGCCGATACGCCAGCTGACGGGCACATCGGAGTTCAACGAGGTCTTCTTCGACGGCGCTCGGACTGCCGCCGACATGGTCGTTGGCGAGCCCGGCGGCGGCTGGCGGATCGCGATGGCGACGCTGGCCATCGAGCGCGGTGTGTCAACCCTCGGCCAGCAGGTCGGCTACCAGCGTGAGCTGGCGGCATTGATGTCAGCGGCTCGCGAGAACGGTGCGGCCCGCAACCCGCTGCTGCGCGATCGGCTCGCCAGGGCGTGGATCGGATTGCAGGTCATGAGAGAGCAGGTGCTGACAATGCTGGAAGGCGCTGGCGATGTCGGTATCGCTCCGGACCCGGCGGCACCCGACGCATCGGTGGTGAAACTGCTCTGGTCACGGTGGCACAGGGAACTCGGCGAGCTAGCCATGGAGGTACTCGGCCCGGCGTCGATGGTGGCGCACGGACCCCCGTATGACCTGGACGACTGGCAACGGCTGTACCTGTTCAGCCGGGCCGACACGATCTACGGCGGGTCACAGGAGATCCAGCAGGGCATCATCGCCGACCGGGCGCTCGGCCTGCCCAGGCAGGGCCGGCCATGACGACGGCGGGCGGACTGCCGGTTCCGCCAGCAGGTCACGAGCTACTGGCCGGGAAGGTCGTGGTGATCACCGCCGCGGCGGGGGCGGGCATCGGCTCGGCGACTGCGAGCCGGTGCCTGCAGGAAGGGGCAAGGGTGCTGATCAGCGATCAGCACGAAGGCAGGCTGGCCGCGTTCGCTGACACGCTCACCGCAGAGTACGGCGAGCGCGTCTGGTCGGCCGCTTGCGACGTGACCAGCGGGGCTGCCGTGACGGCCCTGGTGGCCGAGGCGGTCAGCCACTTCGGCCGGCTCGATATCATGATCAACAACGCTGGCCTCGGCGGCACGTGCTCGGTACTGGACATGTCCGATGCCGACTGGCTGCGGGTGCTCGACATCACCCTGAACGGCACGTTCCGCTGCACCCGGGCCGCGCTTCGCCAGATGGTCGCGCAGGGACACGGCGGCGTCGTGGTCAACAATGCCTCGGTGCTTGGCTGGCGCGCGCAGCAAGGGCAGGCGCATTACGCCGCCGCCAAGGCGGGCGTGATGGCCCTGACCAGGTGCGCGGCCATGGACGTGGCCAGTCACGGCATCCGCGTTAACGCGGTGGCACCGAGCCTTGCCACCCACCCGTTCCTCGCCAAGGTCATGAGCGAGGACCTGCTCGCCGAGCTGGCCAGCCGGGAGGCCTTCGGCCGCGGCGCCGAGCCGTGGGAGATAGCCAGCGTCATCGCCTTCCTGGCCAGTGACTATGCCTCGTACCTGACTGGCGAGGTCATCTCGGTCAGCAGCCAGCGGGCCTGAGCTGGCAGTACTGGCCGGAGAGTGATCTTTGGCCCGGCACTGGCAAGCCTGCGACGGAGCCGCTAGATGCGCTCGATGATGGTGGCAGTGGCCATTGCCCCGCCTGCGCACATCGAGATCAGCGCGGTGCTCGCATCGCGCCGCTCCAGCTCGTGCAGCGCGGTCGTGATCAGCCGCGAGCCGGTGCTGCCGACCGGGTGGCCCAACGCGATGGCGCCGCCATTGACGTTGACCTTGTCCGGATCTGGCCCGTGCACGCTCATCCAGGACAGCACCACCGACGCGAACGCCTCGTTGACCTCGAACAGGTCGATGTCGCCGATCGTCATGCCGCTCCGCTTGAGCACCCGCTCGGTGGCCGCAACCGGGCCGTCCAGGTGGTAATAAGGCTCGTCGCCGATCAGGCACTGGGCGACGATCCTGGCCCGCGGCCGCAGCCCGAGCTGGCGCGCCTTGCCGGCCTCGGCCAGCAGCACGGCGGCAGCCCCGTCGGAGATCTGCGAGGACGTCCCGGCAGTGTGCAGCCCGGCCGGAAGCACTGGCTTGAGGCCGGCCAGCACATCGAGGCTAGTCTCACGCAGGCCCTGGTCCCGGTCGATGATCCTGGTCTCGCCAGTCGGGTGGCCGTCCGCGTCCAGCACCGGCGCCTTCACCGGCGCTACCTCGCGATCGAACCGGGCCTCAGCCCAGGCCCGCTGGGCGTTCTGCTGGGAGCGCAGGCCGAACGCGTCGAGCTGCTCGCGGGTGATGCCGCGCCGCCGGGCGATCCGCTCTGCGGCCTCGAACTGATTGGGCATATCGATCGTCCAGGACTCCGGCCGCGGCGAGCCGATGCCGGTACCGACGTTCGCGCCAAGCCCAACCCGGCTCATCGCCTCCACGCCGCAGCCAATGCCGACGTCGATGGCGCCCGCCGCGATCAGGCCGGCGATCAGGTGCACGGCCTGCTGGGCCGAGCCGCACTGAGCGTCCAGGGTCAGGCAGCCGGCCTGGATCGGCAGCCCGGCGTGCAGCCAGGCGGTCCGGGTCACGTTACCTGCCTGCTCCCCAGCCTGGGTAACGCAGCCACCCGCGATCTGCTCGACCTCGGCCGGCTCCAGGGCGGCCCGCTCTAGCACCGCGCTCTGGGCGTGCCCGAGCATCTCCGCCGGATGCAGGCCGGCCAGCGCCCCGCGCCGCTTGCCTATCGGCGTCCGGACCGCGTCCACGATTACCGCAGTGCCCACACCTGCTCCTTCTGCTGCCGCCGGTGCCGTAGCCGCCGCGAGGTACGCAGCCTGCCTTCATAGTAGAACGTGTTCTTGAAAATTCGAGCCCAAGCCAGTTCACCGCGGGCTCGCCGCGTGCTTCAATCCCACTAGAACACGTTACAGATCGGAAGGCCCGTCATGGCTCAGCCGCGGATAGCGCCAGGCTTCGACTTGACCGATCCTGACCTGTACTCCCGCCGGGTGCCGCACGAAGAGCTGGCCGAGCTGCGCAGGTCAGCACCGGTCTGGTGGAATCCGCAGCCGACCGACATCGGCTTCAACGATGACGGTTTCTGGGCAGTGACCCGGCACAAGGACGTCGTTGCCGTGTCCCGCGACAGCGAGACCTTCTGCAGTGCAGAGAACAGCGCGATCATCAGGTTCGTCAGCGGCACGACTCGCGAGCAGATCGAGATGCAGCGGGTCATCATGCTGAACATCGACCCGCCCCAGCACACCAAGCTGCGGGGCATCGTGTCCCGTGGCTTCACCCCGCGGGCCATCAGCGGCCTGCGCGACGTACTGGCCGCACGGGCCGAGAAGATCGTCGCTACCGCGCTGGCAGAAGGCACTGGGGACTTCGTTACCGATGTAGCGTGCGAGCTGCCGCTGCAGGCCATCGCCGAGCTGCTCGGCGTGCCGCAGGAGGACAGGCACAAGCTGTTCTCCTGGTCCAACGAGATGGTGGGTTACGACGACCCGGAATACACCGGGGACGGCGAGAATGCGGCGGCCGAGATCCTCGGCTACAGCATGGTCATGGCCGAGGACCGGCGCGCCTGCCCCCGTGACGACATCGTCACCAAGCTCGTGCATGCCCAGGTAGACGGCGGCGAGCTGAGCTCCGACGAGTTCGGCTTCTTCGTCATCCTGCTGTCGGTCGCAGGGAACGAGACCACCAGGAACGCGATCTCGCATGGCATGCTGGCTTTCCTCGACAACCCGGACCAGTGGGAGCTCTACAAGGCGCAGCGACCGGAGACGGCCACCGACGAGATCGTCCGGTGGGCCACCCCGGTCACGGTATTCCAGCGGACCGCGACCAGGGACACTCAACTAGGCGGCCAGGAGATCAAGGCCGGCCAGCGGGTCGGGCTGTTCTACCGGTCGGCAAACTTTGACGAGGAAGTCTTCGACCAGCCTGAGCAGTTCAACGTGCTGCGCAATCCGAACCCGCACGTCGGCTTCGGCGGCACCGGGGCGCACTACTGCCTCGGCGTGAACCTGGCCAAGCTGGAGATCGACCTGATGTTCAACGCGATAGCCGACGCCATGCCGGACATCAGCAAGGCAGGCGATCCGCAGCGGCTACGGTCAGGCTGGCTCAACGGCGTCAAGCGCCTTCCGGTCAGCTACCGCTAGGGCCGGCTGCTCAGTCCGGGGTGTCGGCGACCACCCACATCGAGAAGTACTGCGAGCCGCCCCCATAGGCATGCCCGAGCGCGGTCCGCGCGCCAGCCACCTGGTGCTCGCCCGCCGTGCCCATCACCTGCATCGCGGACTCGGCGAACCGGAGCAGCCCGGAGGCTCCGATCGGGTTTGAGCACAGCACACCGCCAGAAGGGTTGACCGGGATCAGCCCGCCGATCTCGGTCTCGCCCGCCTCAGTCAGCTTCCAGCCGTCGCTGGCGGCCGCAAAGCCCAGGTTCTCCAGCCACATCGGCTCGAACCAGGAGAAGGGAACGTAGATCTCGGCGACATCGATCTGGTCAACCGGGCTGCTGATTCCGGCGGCATGCCAGAGCGCCGCGGCCGCATCAGCACCGGCGCGCGGGCTCACGTTGTCCTTGCCGGAGAACATGGTCGGCTCGGTCCGCATCGACGTAGCCCGGATCCAGGCAACCGGCCGGCCGGCTGCTTCGGCAGCCACCTGGTCCCCGATCACCACGGCGCACGCGCCGTCAGACGACGGACAGGTCTCGTCGTAGCGGACCGGGTCCCACAGCATCGGCGATGCCTGCACCGTCTCCAGCGTGATGTCAGGCTGCTGGAGGTGGGCGTAGGGGTTCCGGGCGCCGTTGCGGCGATCCTTGACCGCCACCATCGCGCCGATGTGGCGCGGCGCCCCGCTGCGCCTGATGTAGGAGCGGATGTGCGGTGCGAAGTAGCCGCCGGCCCCAGCCAGCAGCGGCATCGCGAACGGCGGCATGATCGACAGCGCCCACATGGCGTTGGACTCCGACTGCTTCTCGAAGGCGACCGCCAGCACCCGCCGGTGCAAGCCGGCCTGCACAAGGCTGGCCGCGACTACGCCGGTGGCCCCGCCGACCGACCCGGCCGTGTGCACCCGCAGCAGCGGCTTGCCGACCGCGCCGAGGGCGTCAGCCAGGTACAGCTCGGGCATCATGACGCCCTCAAACAGGTCCGGCGCCTTGCCGACGACCACGGCGTCGATGTCAGCCAGGGCTACGCCCGCGTCGACGAGCGCGCGGTCAACCGCCTCCCGGCACAGGCCGGCGATCGATACGTCCGGCCGCTTACTGCGGTGCTGGGTCTGGCCCGTGCCGAGCACGGCCGCCCGCTGCTTCATCGCGCCTCCATCACGCAGACGAGGTTCTGCTGCAGGGCCGGGCCGCTGGTCGCATGGCCGAGCGCCCGGCTGGCCGCGCCGGAGCTGACCTGCCGGGCGGCGTGACCGATGCGCGCCAGCCCGGCCGCGAACATCGGATTGCCGCAAAGCGCGCCGCCGGACGGACTTACCCGCGCCGAACCGGGGAGCTTGAGCGCAGCACGCAGCACCAGCTCCTGATGGGTGAACGGCGCGTGCAGTTCGGCGACTTCGACGCCCGCGGCTCCGGCAGCAGCGCCAGCCGCGGCCGCCGACGGCGCCGTCGTCAGGTCGCGGGCGCCGAGCGCCCCCGAGTCGATCCGGTGCTCGAAGCCAGCGATCCAGGCTGGGCGTTCGCACAGCTCGCGCGCGCGGTCAGCGGTGGCGATGATCACGACCGCGGCGCCGTCGGTGATCGGCGCGCAGTCATGGGCGCGCAGCGGATCCGCGAGGTAAGGCCGGCTGAGCAGATCGTCGGCGCTGACATCGCCGGACAGCTGGGCGGCCGGGTTGGACGCGGCGGCCGCCCGGCTAGCGGCCGCGACCTCGGCCATGCGCCGTTCCGTCCACAATCCTTTTTCCAGCCCGAGCCGTGCCTGCAGCGCGGCGATGCTCACCGAGTCCGGCCACAGCGGCGCCGCGAGATACGGATCGAGCTGCAGCGCCAGCACCCGGCGCAAGTCGCCCGCGGACGACTTGCCGAAGCCGTATGCGAGCGCGATGTCGGCGTCGCCGGCCAGCACCTTGACCCAGGCCTCATACAGTGCCCAGGCCCCGTCCATCTCCACGTGCGACTCCATGACGGGCGGGAACGCGCCGATCGCGTCGACCGCCGAGACGAAGGAGAAGGCCCGGCCGGCCAGGTAGTCGGAGGACCCCGAGCACCAGAAGCCGATGTCATTCTTAGTCAGCCCGGTCTGGTCAAGTACCTCGCGGAATATCGGCACCAGCATCTCGACGCCGTTGGTGGTGCCGTCGGTCCGCCGCACGTTCGGCGCCTCGGCGAAACCGATCACGGCAACGTCACTCACGTGCTGTCCTCACAGGTGGTGTGCGTACGACTCGTACAGCGCATCCGGCTCGCCAGTGGGCCGGAAATGATCGATGTTCTCCGCGGTGGTGCCCCATTCCTCCGGCGGCTTCCAGACCGCTTCGACGCGCATCCCCATCCGCACGTCAGCCGGGTCGCACTCCAGGATGAGGTGCTGGAATGCGATGTCGGCCCCGTCCAGCAACACCGAGGCGGCCACGTAGGGAGAGGGCACACGCTGGCCGTGGAACGGAACGTTCACGACACAGAAAGTGGTAATGATGCCGCGGTCAGGCAGCTCGACGTCGGTTGTTGTCGGCACGCCGTCGACCGGGCAGGCACCCCGCGGCGGCACGTACACCTTGCCGCAGGCCGGGCAGCGCTGGCCGATGATCCGCCCCTCTTTCAGCGACCGGAGGTAACGGCTTTCCTCGGCCGATGCGCTGTGCTGGTAGTGCAGGCGCACCGGCGTAATGATCATCGTCGTGGCATCGCGGCCGGCCGGCTCGCCACCGGACACTTCCGCCGCCGCGGGACCGTTTCCGTGCTGGCCGGCCGGCTCGAAGCAGGCGATATCGGTTATCCGCCCGGCGGGGTTCTCCGCCCAGCGGGGCCGCACCCGCATGCCCGTGCTCATCACCGCGGCCGAGCCCGCGTCGACAGCATGCAGCATCGCGGTGTCGGCACCGTCCAGCCGGATCAGCGCCCAGGCAAACGGCCGGCCGAGCGGCTGGCCCTCGCGCGGCTCGGGCTGCCAGGACCAGGTGACGACCGTGCCGTCTGGTCCGACCGGGACAAGTTCTTCCGGCCTGGCGAAGGTAACGGGGTCGTACTCAGCGGGCGGGGCCAGCACGCGCCCGTCCGCCATGCGGGAGCCGAGGATCCGCCGGCGGGCCAGTGCCGTCATGAACTCGCTGAGCACCGGGCCGAGCGACCTGGTGTAATCGAAGCTGATCTCCAGCGGTGCGCTGAGGGGTTCAGGGGCACTGAGGGGTTCGGCGGCGCTGAGGGATTCAGGGGCACTGGGCGGCACGGTCACGGATCAGAGTGAAACACGTTCTAGGTCATCGCGCCAAGTGCCCGTCACAACCCTGCCGGTACGGCGCCGTCAGCGGCCATGGAACTCCGGACGCCGCTTCTCCGCGAACGCGCGCGGGCCCTCCTTGGCGTCCTCAGTTGCAAATACGGCCATGCCTGCCTTCGCCTCCAGCCCGAACGCCTCGTTCTCCGGCAACCCCTCGGATTCCCGGATCGTGCGCAGGATCGCCTGCACCGCGACCGGCCCGTTGGCCGCGATCAGGTCCGCGATCTCCAGTGCCTTCGCCAGTGCCTGGCCGTCCTCGACCACATGCCCGATCAGGCCGATGGCCAGCGCCTGGTCAGCGGTGATGTGCCGCCCGGTCAGCAGCATGTCGGCGGCGACGGTGTAGGGGATCTGGCGGACCAGCCGGATCGCCGACCCGCCCAGCGGGAACAGCCCCCAGCGGGCCTCGGATACCCCGAACCGTGCACTGCGGCCGGCCACCCGGATGTCAGTTGCCTGCAGGATCTCGGTGCCGCCCGCGATCGCCGGACCCTCAACCGCGGCGATCAGCGGCTTGGTCAGCCGGCGGCCCTTCAGCAGCGGTTCGATCACCGACGGATCGAATGCCCCGGTCTTGAACGAGTCACCTGGATGCGCGGCCGTCATCGCCTTAAGGTCGGCGCCCGCGCAGAACGCACCGCCGGCGCCGGTCAGGACGCATACCCTGATCTCCGGGTCATCGTCGACCTGATCCCAGGCCTGCTGCAGCAAGGCCATCATCGGCCCGCTCAAGGCGTTACGGGCGTGCGACCTGTTCATCGTCACGATCAGCACGTGGCCGCGACGTTCGATCAGCGCATGCGGCTGCTCATCGCCGGCTGGCCGGACCGGGTCTGGCCCCTCCTGCGTCGAGGTCACCGCCAACGCCTCCTTTGCCCGCCGAAAGCCTTGCCCGGAACGATAACACGTTCTAGTTTCTTACCCATGGCGCTGAACATCGCAGACCTATTCGAGCACGCTGCCGACGCGGTACCCGAGCGCCTGGCGATCGCCTGCGGCGACAATGAGATCACTTACCGCGAACTGGAGGCGCGAAGCAACCAGCTAGCGCACCACCTGGCGGCCGCTGGGGTCGGCGGCGACGACCATGTCGGTGTCTACGGCCGGAACTCCATCGAGCTCGTTACCGCGTTCCTGGCCTGCTACAAGCTGCGGGCGATAGCGGTCAACATCAACTACAGGTATGTCGAGAATGAGCTTAGGTACTTGTTCACCGAGGCCGAGCTCGTCGCCCTGGTGCACGACAGGCAGTTCAGCGCCGGGGTCGCGGCGCTGCTGCCCGAGTATCCGGGCATCAGGGCCGTGCTGGCCATCAACGACGGCAGCGGCGTGCCGCTGGCGGCCAGCGCCGATTTCGCTGCAGCTATCGCCGGCCAGCCCGACGGTCGTGATTTCCCCGAACGCAGCGCTGACGACATCTACATGCTCTACACCGGCGGTACCACCGGCTACCCCAAGGGCGTCCTTTGGCGGCACGAGGACGTCTGGCGGACGCTGGGCGGCGGCATCGACTTCGCCACCGGAGAGCCGATGCCCGACGAGTGGGAGCAGTCCAAGCGGGCCGCGCTCGCGCCCGCCGGGCTGGTGCGGTTGTGCGCCGCGCCGCTCATTCACGGTAACGCGCAGTGGGGTGCCCTGGCCGCGCTCTTCTCCGGTGACACCGTGGTGTTCGTGCCGCAGTTCAATCCTCATGACGTCTGGCGGGCCGTGCAGCGTCGCCGGGTCAACGTCCTGGTCATCATCGGCGACGCGATGGCACGGCCGCTCATCGAGGCCTACCGGGAAGAGCAGTACGACGTGTCCTCGGTGCTGGCGATCTCCAGCAGCGCGGCGCTGTTCTCGCCGATCGTCAAAGACGAGTACCTGAAACTGCTGCCCAGCATCGTGGTGACTGACGCCATCGGCGCGTCCGAGACTGGCTTCACCGGGCTCGGCTACGTCTCCGCAGGCAACAAGCGCGCCGAGGGCCCGACGGTCACGCCAGGGCCAGCCACGATCGTCATTGACGACGACAACAAGCCGGCTGGCCCCGGCCAGGTGGGCAGGCTGGCCAGGGGCGGTCATATACCGCTGGGTTACTACAAGGACCCGGTGAAGACCGCGGCCCTGTTCGCGGAAGTCGACGGCGTGCGCTACGCAGTTCCCGGGGATCTGGCCAGGGTAGAAGCTGATGGCTCGCTGACCCTGCTCGGGCGTGGCAACACCTGCGTCAACACTGGCGGCGAGAAGGTCTACCCCGAGGAAGTCGAAGGCGCGCTCAAATCTCACCCCGACGTCTTCGACGCGCTGGTCATCGGCGTCCCGGACGAGCGGCTCGGCCAGCGGGTCGCGGCCCTGGTGCAGCCACGCCAGGGCCACACCATCGACTTGCCGGCACTCGACGCGCACCTGCGCGCGCAGATCGCCGGGTACAAGGTGCCGCGTTCGGTGTGGCTAGTCGAGCAGATCGGCAGGACACCGGCCGGCAAGGCGGACTACAGCTGGGCCCGCCGGTACGCCGAGCAGGTCGCGGCAGACAACCTCCAGTCAGCCTGAGGAGAACCGGATGGGAACGCCCCGGATTCGGACAGCACTATGCGACGAGCTCGGGATAGAGCATCCGATCGTCGGCTTCACCCCGTCCGAGCACGTGGCCGCAGCAATCAGCCGGGCCGGGGGCCTCGGGGTGCTCGGCTGCGTGCGGTTCAACGACGCGGCCGAGCTGGACAAGGTGCTGCACTGGCTCGACGCCAACACCGACGGACGTCCGTACGGCATTGACGTAGTGATGCCGGCCAAGATCCCCGCCGAAGGCGCCGCCGTTGACCTTAACCAGCTGATCCCGGCAGGCCACAAGGAGTTCGTAGACCAGACGCTGGTCAAGCTTGGCGTGCCCCCGCTGCCCGACGACGCCCGGGCTAGTGCTGGTGTGCTGGGCTGGCTGCACTCGGTGGCCCGCGCGCAGGTAGAGGTGGCGCTCACGCACCCGGCCCGGCTGATCGCGAACGCGCTCGGGCCGCCGCCTGCGGACATCATTGCCAGCGCGCACGACCGCGGGATGCTGGTAGCCGCGCTGGCCGGGAAGGCCGTGCACGCACGGGCCCACGTCGACGCCGGCGTAGACATCGTGGTGGCACAGGGCTACGAGGCCGGCGGTCACACCGGCGAGATCGCCAGCATGGTGCTGGTACCCGAGGTCGTCGACGCGGTCGGCCCCGGCACGCCCGTGCTCGCGGCCGGCGGCATCGGCACCGGGCGGCAGATTGCCGCCGCCCTCGCGCTAGGGGCGGCCGGCGTCTGGATGGGCTCGGCCTGGCTGATCACGCAGGAATACGCGGCCTTGTCGCCGTTGCCTGGCCTGCGCGAGGCGCTGCTGGCCGCTACCTCATCCGACACTGTGCGGTCCAGGATCTACAGCGGCAAGCCCGCCAGGCTGCTAAAGAACAGCTGGACCGATGCGTGGGCCCAGCCAGGCGCCCCCGATCCGCTCCCGATGCCGCTGCAGAACCTCCTGGTCAGCGAGGCCCACCAGCGGCTGATGCGAGCCGGCAACCCGGACGTGATCCCGATGCCGGTCGGTCAGATCGTCGGCCGGATGAACGAGGTCAGGCCGGTCGCTGACGTAGTCGCGACGCTGGTGACCGAGCTGGCCGAGACGCTGGCAAGGCTGGACAGCCTGCGCTAAGCAGGGGCGACCGCTGCTCGGCGACGGCTGCCGGCTTAGTCGCCGGTGACGCCGTCGATCATCTCGCGCAGCAGATCCGCGTGGCCGTTGTGGCGGGCATACTCCTCGATCATGTGGAGATAGATCCAGCGCAGGTCCAGCAGGCCGCCGTTTCGCGAGGCAAACGTGTCGTCAAGGGACCGGCCCCGTGCCGCTTCATCGGCAGCCGCGCACTCCGCGGTGAACGCGGCGAAGTCGGCCTCGGCGCTGGCGCTGTCTGTGAGGTCGAAATCACCATCCGGGTACTGCTCGCTGCAGTACAAGTCGCCGACGCCGACCTGCCCGTCGAAGCGCCGGCGGAACCACGCACGCTCGACCTCGGCCATGTGCCGGACCAGGCCGAGCAGCGACAATGTCGACGACTGAACCGGCTGCAGCACGAGCTGATCACCGTTTAGTCCCCTGCATTTCCAGAGCAGCGTGGCCCGGTGATAGTCCAGCCAGCCTTGCAGCGCCGCACGCTCGTCAGCCGGCGAGTCCGGCTCCGCCCTCTTTACGTCGGGTGCAATCCAAGTCACCACGCATGCCTACCCCTGACCACGGGATCGATGCAACGGCTTTTCCGGGCCGCTACGGGCCGGGCGGCCGGTCCTTCTTCGGCAGCTTGCGGACCACGGCGTCGTAGGACGCATCGATCGCCTCTAGCAGTTCATCGGCCGGGATCGCTCCGGCGATCTGCAGTGTGTTCCAGCCGGACCTGCCGATGTAGGGCATGACCGCAGCGTCAGCCGGGTAGCGGGCGAGCCACTCGTCGGCGGCCTCCCGGGTCGCGGCGCATTTGAGGCCGACGCCGGTGCTGCCTGACCCGAGGAAAGCGAATATCTTGCTGCCGACCTTGACGACGATGTCGCCCTCCCACGGCTCGTCCTGCCATGCCCCCGGCTTTGCCAGGCAGTAGGCGACCAGGTCGTCCCAGCTCATCATGGCCCCTAGCTGCTGGCCAGCGCCACGGCATCCCGGCTGGCGCTGCGGACATGGGCCGTGGCCGGGGCGTGCGGAAGGGAGCGGAAGCTGGCGATCGCGCGTGCATCCGCGCGCGCAGCCTGGTGGCCGCTACTGTCGCCCAGCAGCACCAGGTGGCATGTCCGGCAGCCATCGGTGCGGTAAATCAGTACGCCGCCAACGAGTTCGCCCTTCAGACCGAGCCGGGAGAAGATCCCGATCCACCGCGGCGCCGCGTTCGCTTGCACCAGGATGGCGCCGATGTCGGATCTCCTGATGAACGCGCGGAATTGCTCGACGTAGAGCGGGGTAGCGAAGTCGAGGTTCTGGACCGCGAGTGGCAAGTCGGTCCTGGGCGTGATGACAGCGTTGATGTATCCGCCAGCTAGCCGTATGTAGAAATTGCTATCTGCTTGCCACAGCAGCCCGGCGTTACCGATGTCGGAAATTACCACCACCGTTTCGCGGGGCGAAAGTTGATGCCGGTACCAGCCGGCACTGATGAACGTGGGCAGATCAGTGCTAGGCAAGACGCCGAAGGTCGGCATGTCCGCCACGATGGCGGCCACAGCCAGCGCTGCCACCGGCCACCTGGCCCAGCGGGTCCAGCGCCACCGGAATGGCCGCGCCAAGAATATCGCCGTTATCACCGCCAGTGCCAAGAACGCGAAGACCATCAGCCTGGACGGGAACGCGCTGCGCAAAATGGGCAGCATCCACACTTTGGCCCAGGGCAACTCGACCACCGACTTGCCCTCCCAGTAGACGAAGGGGCCCACGGCCGCGACGGTGATGACGACCAGCATGACCGTCAGGAACCGCGTCATCCTGCTGGACCAGGCGACCACGGCCGCGCAGGCCGCGAGCAGCAACAGCGGGATGCCCACGTAGCCTTCCGCTGATTCCGCCGATTGCCCCACCGGACTGGCCGCGGCGTGTGCCAGCCAGGTCAAGCCGAACGTCCTGCCAGGCCGGGGAACGATGAGGCTGGCCACGTCCAGCCCGGATGCGTGCACGAATTTCGGCGGGACATGGGTAAGCGCGAAGGCAAGGTAGGGCCCGATCAACACCGCTGTGATAGCGAAGGCCAGGCCCGTCAGCCGGGCCAGCCGCGCGATCTGCTGCCGGTCGGCGCTGCCGGCCACTGCGTAGCCAACCAGGAACCCGATTGCCAGGATCGCAGTCAAGCCGGCGAACGTCTCCAGGAACAGGTAGAACTGCACGGTCATCGCGGCCGCGAGCAGGGCAACCAGAACACGCGGACCGATTGCCCCGTCTCGCCACAGCACGATCAGGTAGGCCATTAGCGGCAGCAACAGCGTATAGGTCACGTTAAGCTGACCCGCTGTCGTGTGATTCATCACGTACGCGGAGAACCCGAAGATCGCGCCGCCGGCCAGCGCGGCGAAGAAGCGCCCCGTGAGCCTGCGGCACAGTACGAACGCAGCCCAGGCAGACAACGGCGGGCCCAGGGCCACGAGCAGGCTGAAGGAGACGACGGGTCCCGCCGCAGCGGTCAGCGGCCAGGCAAGCAGGGCGAGCGGCCCGGCAGTCGTCACCCACGCCAGGTTGTGGCCAACTGGCAGACCGATCTCGGCGGTATAGAACGGGTTCAGCCCGTGCGAGATCGCATACGGCCACCAGCGCAGGCACCACACGTAAAAGTTGGGGTCCTGGCTGCTCTGATCAAGCTGCGGCGTCGACAGGTGCTCGACCAGCGGGCGTGCTGATGTACTGAGCCAGGCGGCCAAGTAAACCGCCAGGGCCAGTAGCCCCTGGAGGAACCGGTACCGCTCGCGGCCAGCCCGCCAGACCCAGGCCGGGCCCGCGATCAGCCAGCTAAAGACGCGCCGCCACGGTGGCACCGGGGGTTTGGCTGGTTCCTGATCTGGCTGCGGCTGATCTGGCTGCGGCGGTTCCGCGGCATCGGTGGCAGCGACCGCCGGACGGTCGTCCTGGCTATTCACCACGGCCATCAGGCCGGCGGCACCGGTCGTGCGGCGGTACCCGGCGCAGGGCTGGGCTGGTCAATCGACGGCGGCATCAGGTGCGAATCGTCCTGACCGCGGTCGCCGAACCCGTGTGCCTCGCGCACCAGGTACAGCGGCCGCGCCCTGACCTCGTCATAAATCCGCGCCACATACTGGCCTACCATCCCGACCACGATCAGCTGGACTCCGCTGAGGAAGGTGATCGTCACCAGCAGGGAGGCATAGCCCGGCACGTAGGGCAGCCCGGCAAGCTTCAGCGCAATGGCGAGCAGACCGTAGGCCACCGCGCCGATCGCCATTACTACGCCGACGGTAAGAGCGATTCGAAGCGGCGCGGTTGAGAAGCCGACGAAGCCGTCAGTCGCGAGGCGCACCATCTTGCGAAGCGGATACTTGGTGGTACCCGCCTTGCGTGAAGCCCTGGTATACGGCACCGCAACCTGGCGGAAGCCGACCCAGGAAAACATGCCACGAACGTAGCGGTTCCGCTCTCGCATTTGCAGGAACGCGTTGAGCGCCTTCCTGTCGACCAGGCGGAAGTCGCCAACGTCAACCGGCTGCTCGACCTCGGCGAGCCTGCGCTGCATGCCGTAAAACAGGGTGGCTGTCGTCCGCTTGAAAAGCGTCTCGCCCTCCCGGTGCTCCCGCACCGCGTAAACGACTTCGTAGCCCTCCTGCCAGCGAGCGGCCAGCTGGAGTATGACCTCTGGCGGGTCCTGGAGATCGGCGTCCATGATGATGACGGCCTGGCCGGCGGTAGCATCCATGCCAGCGGTTATGGCGATCTGATGGCCGAAATTGCGCGACAACTGGATGACCTTGAACCGCGGATCCTCAAGGTTTGCCTGCACCATGAGCTGATAGCTCGCGTCACGGCTGCCGTCATCAACCAGCACGACCTCAGCGGTGCCGTCCATGCGGTCCATGACCTCGCGCAGCCGCTTGAAGAGATCGGGAAATGACTCTTCTTCATTATATATAGGGATAACGATCGAATATCTGGGCGTGTCCACTGTCTCGTGTCTCTCCCCGTCCAGCATCAAGCTATCCCGCGTCGATCGGTCCCCCGGACGCAATCCATCGAATTTTACGTTAAGTAGACCGGAGGAGGATAAATAGTTGGCGGCGTCCGAGGCGGCCGCACCGCGGAGCGCACGGACTGCGCTGACGAGCGTCGGCTGCTCAGATCCGCCTGTCCGCTGAGACTGCTTTGCCGACCAACGCTGTCATGGTGCCGGCGAGCCTGGCGGCGGGCCGCTCCTGGCCGCGTCTTACCGGTCACTGCCTCCGGGTGCGGACTCAGGTGCGAGCGGGCCGCCCGGTCGCCTGCTAGCCGTGACGCCCGGCCACGGCTATCGCTAGCCATACTGCACTAGCAAGTTTCCAGCCAACGCGGCAACCCCCACCGAAGAACCAGCGTCTCGGGCAGCCTGCCCCTCGGCCGTGTGCTGAGGTCAAATTACTGCAGTGTAAGACTAGAAAAGTATTTCCATAACTGTGCTAGGGTAGGGGATCGCCAACTGGAGTTTCCTGAGCACCCATGGACGCGTCCTGCTGTGCATCACCGATGACCCGGCAATGCGGCTCCGCGATATCGCTGCGCGCCTGGGCATCACCGAGCGCCGCGCGTACGGCATCGTCGCCGACCTGACTCAGGCCGGTTACGTCGCCAAGCTCAAGGACGGCCGCCGCAACCGATACCAGATTCAGACCCATCTGCCACTACCTGAGCCCGCCAGCCGACAGCGAACGATCGGCGAAGTCCTCGCGATTCTCGCGGGGGCGGACGCCTCCGCAAGCCCGCCGCCAGCCGCCGCCAGCAGTTCCGTGCGACCCGCCGTCGGCCCGGCCCCGACCCCCGCTGACAGCGCCAGCTGAGCCCTCCGGAGCCGCCATGAGCCTGCCCGACGCAGCCACCCAAGTCACCCTGCCAGGACTTCCGCCGGTTGCGCGGGGGAGCGAATATGCCGACCTTTCCCGGCAGGTCAGGCAGGCCGGGCTGATGGATCGGCGGCCTTGGCGTTACGCCGCGAGAATCGCCTTGACGGTGGGGCTACTGGCCGGCGCATGGACTGCCTTCGTGCTGGTGGGCAATTCGTGGTGGCAGCTAGCCGTGGCTGTGTTCTTGGCAGTCATTTTTACCCAGCTGGGCTTCCTCGGCCATGACGCCGGGCACCGGCAGATCTGCGCATCCCGGCGAGGCAGCTACATCCTCGGCGTGCTGCTAGGCAACCTTGGCATCGGACTGAGCTTCGGCTGGTGGGTGAGCAAGCACAACCGTCACCACGCCCATCCCAATACCGAGGATGCCGACCCCGACATCGCGATGAAGGTACTGGCCTTTACCCCGAGTCAGGCCCGGCGCAGCCGCGGACTGTTCGGCTTCCTGTTTCGCTGGCAGGCCTATCTGTTCTTCCCGCTACTGCTTGGCGAGGCATTCAGCCTCCATGTGGCCGGCATCCGGGCGGTCACGGGCGGCGCAGCGCGCCGCCCCGTAGCGGAGGCGATGCTGCTCACCGCGCATCTGGCCGGCTATCTCGCCGTCGTGTTCCTGGTCTTGCCGCCCGCTAAAGCCATCGTGTTCCTGCTGGTTCAACAGTGCTTGTTTGGCCTCTACCTCGGTGCCGCCTTCGCCCCAAACCACAAGGGCATGCCGATCCTGCCCGCCGCCGACAACAGCGACTTCCTGCGGCGGCAGGTACTTACGTCCCGAAACGTGCGTGGCGGCGGGCTGACCGACCTGATCATGGGCAGCCTGAACTACCAGATCGAGCACCATCTGTTCCCGTCCATGCCGCGGCCGAATCTGCGCCGCTCCCAGCCGCTGATCAGGGAATTCTGCCGGCAGCGGGGGCTGCCTTACTGCGAGGCCAGTCTCGTCGGGTCCTACGTGCAAGCGCTGCGTTATCTCAACAGCGTCGGCAAGCAGGCGCCACGCCGCTAGTCGCGGCTAGCTGCGCCGGCAACCATCGGATGGGGATGCGGGCCGTCCGATGGTGTGCAACTGGCCGGCTGTCCGGCGTGCCTTCCACCGAGGTTGAGGATGTACTCCCGGCCGCCCAGGTCCAGACTGGCCAGCAAGTGACGAGCTAATCTGCAGTCAGGTGCTCCCGGCCTGGTCGCGCGTCCAGGCCGCGCCCCGTAGCGCTGGGCGAATCGACAGGGGAGAAATCCATGCGCAGTCAGCTCACCGCGGCCGACGCGGGCACTATCGGTCTCGGCGGGGACCTGACCGTCAACCGCCTCGGCTTTGGTGCGATGCGGATCACCGGGGCTGGCGTCTGGGGCGGTCCCCCCGACCCGGACAAAGCCAGGGCAGCGCTGCTGCGCGCGCTTGAACTGGGGGTCAACTTCATCGATACCGCGGACTCCTACGGCCCGGAAGTCAGCGAGAACCTGATCGCCGAGACGCTGCGCCCCTACCCGGAGGACCTGGTCATTGCCACCAAGGGCGGTCTGGTCCGGCCGGGCCCCGGGCGCTGGGTCCCGGACGGCCGCCCCGAGCACCTCAAAGCGGCGTGCGAGGGCAGCCTGCGCCGGCTGCGACTGGATCAGGTTCCGCTATACCAGTTCCACCGGCCCGACCCGAATGTCCCGGTGGCGGAATCGGTCGGCGCGCTTGCCGCGCTGAAGGACGCGGGCAAGATACGACATATCGGAGTCTCGAACTTCACGGAGCCGCAGCTGCGCGAGGCGGAGCGGATCACCCCCATCGTGTCGGTGCAGAACCGCTATAACGCCGCCGACCGATCGTCGGACTCGATGGTCGATCTGTGCGAGCAGGAGCAGCTGACGTTCCTGCCCTGGGCGCCCATCCAGGAAGCGGGCCAGAATCCCGCCGTCGCCGAGGCAGCCCGTCGGCGCGGTGCCAGCCTGCGCCAGATCGTGCTGGCGTGGCTGCTAGCCCGTTCGCCCAGGATGCTGCCCATCCCCGGCAGCGGATCCGCCGGCCATGTCGCGGAAAATGTCGCTGCCGCCGGGATCACCTTGAGCCCGGACGAGATTGCCGCGATCAGCCAGGGCGGCTGAGGCCATCAACCCCGCCGGGAGCGCCGCCCAGCTGCGAGCTCGCGCGCAGCTGGTGAGCTGCCCGCATTGCGGCAGGCGGAACAGGCTGCCTGTCTGCGGCCCCGGGGTCCCGCGGTGCGGGCAGTGCGGCAACCCGCTGCCGTGGATAACCGAGGCGTCGGACGCGGACTTCGCCCAGATCGCCGAGGAGGCCACGATTGAGGTCCTGGTAGAGGTCTGGGCGCCCTGGTGGCCGGTGTGCCAGCGCGCTGACCGTGCCCTAGACCGGCTCGCGCGCGGGCTTGCGGGCAGGCTGAAGCTAGTGAAGGTCGACGTGACGCAGGCACCGATGCTGCAGCAGCGCTTCGTGATTGAGGCAGTGCCGACCCTGATGCTGATGCGCGGGCCGCTCATCCTTGCCTATCGCGCCGGCGCCCCGCCCGAGCCGTCGCTGCGTGGCTGGCTCCAGCGGGCAAGCCGTTGCGCAACCACAACCATGATCGCGGACGTGCCGGATTGGACCAGATCCCGAGCATACCCGTCTGAAATCGAACTTTAACGCCAAACTGCCGGGCTGTGGTCGCCGGCCCAGTCAGTGGCTGCCCCACTCGGCTGCGGACTAGCCGACTTGAGGATGTGCCTGCCGACGGCGCGCAGCAGTGTTGCCGTAGTGCCGATGACGCGCACTCCGGGCGGGCTACGTACCGGACGCAGACCGTGCGGCGTTCTGTGTTGCCCTGACCTGCACACCGCAGGAGGCCACCCATGGTGATGCTCTCCGCCCGATGCAGCGGACGGACCCTAACGCAGCCGACTAGGAGGTAGGCATGGCGACCGCAGTTGGCATCGATCTCGGGACCACCAACTCGGTTATCGCGGTGACGGAGGCTGGCAAGCCGACGGTAGTGCCCAATGCGGAGGGCTCGCGGACGACACCGTCGGTCGTGGCCTTCACCCCGCAGGGCGAGCGCCTCGTCGGCCAACTGGCACGCCGGCAGGCGATCCTGAACCCGAAGGGAACGATCTACTCGGCGAAGCGGTTCATCGGCCGGCGTTACGAGGAGGTGGAAAGCGAGAAGACCGCTGTCTCGTTCGACGTGGTACCGGGCCCCGACGGGTCGGCACGCTTCCAGGTCCAGGGCAAGCAGTACGCCCCGGAGGAGCTCTCCGCCCTGGTGTTGCGCAAGCTGGCGGAGGATGCGTCGAAATTCCTCGGCGAGAAGGTAACGGAGGCGGTCATCACGGTGCCCGCCTACTTCAACGACGCCCAGCGCCAAGCGACCAAGGACGCGGGCCGCATCGCGGGCCTGGAAGTACTGCGCATCATCAATGAGCCGACAGCGGCCGCGCTGGCGTACGGACTGGACAAGAAGAGCAGCGAGACTGTCCTCGTCTACGACCTGGGCGGCGGTACTTTCGACGTCAGCATCCTGGACATCGGCGACGGAGTAGTCGAGGTGCGCGCGACCGCCGGTGACACCCACCTTGGCGGTGACGACTTCGACCGGCGTCTGGTCGACTACCTGGCCGATGAGTTTCAACGGGATAACGGGATCGACCTGCGGACTGACCCGCAGGCGTTGCAACGCCTGTTCGAGGCAGCCGAAAAGGCCAAGGTAGAACTATCGGCAGTTACCCAGACGACCGTCAGCCTGCCCTTCATCACCGCCGATGCCTCCGGGCCGAAGCACCTCAACACCACGCTGATGCGATCGACGTTCGACCAGATCACCGCAGATCTCGTCGAGCGGACAACAGGCCCGGTCAAGCAAGCCCTGGCCGACGCCAAGCTCACCGATAGCGATATCGACGAGGTCATCCTGGTTGGCGGGTCAACCCGGATACCAGCAGTGCAGAACCTGGTCCGCAAGCTGACCGGCGGCAAGGACCCGAACATGACGGTCAACCCGGACGAGGTCGTCGCTCTCGGGGCGGCCGTGCAGGCTGCAGTGCTCAAGGGCGAGGTCAAGGACGTCGTCCTCCTTGACGTCACCCCGCTCTCTCTTGGCATCGAGACGCTCGGCGGGGTGATGACCAAGGTGATCGACCGCAACACCACCATTCCCGCACGGCGTACCGAGACATTCAGTACTGCCGAGGACAACCAGTCAGCCGTGGACGTGGTGGTGCTGCAGGGCGAACGGGAGCGCGCGGCTGATAACCGGGCACTGGGCCGGTTCCGGCTGGAGAACATCCGGCCGGCGCCAAGGGGAGAGCCGCAAATCGCGGTCACCTACGATATCGATGCCAACGGCATCCTGAACGTCTCGGCTAGGGACTCCGGCACCGGGGCCGAACAACGGATCACCATCAGCGAGAGCTCCAACCTTGATCAGGCCGAGGTAGAGCGGATGATCGCTGACGCCGAGCAGCACCGCGACGAGGACCGCCGGCTGCGCGACCTGACCGATGCCCGTAATGAGCTCGACGCAGCCGCCTACCAAGTCGAGCAGCTGCTCTCCGCTCGTGGCGACGCGGTTCCTGTGCACGAGAAGGCACGCGCTGAGAGCCTGGCGGCTGACGCCCGGCAGGCGCTGAAGCACGAGTCCACACTGGAGGCGGTCCGAAACCTTACCGGTGAGCTGCGCCAGGTCCACCAAGCGCTCAGCGCCGCTAGCACAGCACCACAAGGGCAGCCTGGCGCCGGCAGCCAGGGGAACGGCGGCCAGCCGGGCGCTGGCCAGGCGGGCGATGACGACGACGTGATCGATGCCGAGTTCACCACCCATGAGTGAGCCCACTTATGAGTGAGCGCAGCGTAAGCCCGGGGTCCGGGCCCGATCGCCCGGCGCCTCCCCCGCCCGCCAGGCCGCGCGATGACGCCGCGGCCGGGTCCGGCGGCGAAGCTGACGGTGACCGGGCGGCCGAGCCGACTGCCGGCAGCGTGACTGACGAGACTGCAGCGCGGATCGCCGAGCTGGCGGACCAGCGACTGCGGGCGTTGGCTGACCTAGACAACGCGCGGAAGAAATGCGCTAGTCAGGTCAGCCGCACCGAAGCGGAGACCAGGGCGAGAGTTGCCCGGCTGTGGCTGCCCGTGGTCGACAACCTCGAGCTTGCGCTGCAGCACGCAGCGGCCGATCCCGGCTCGATCGTAGAAGGCATCAAGGCCATCCGGGAGCAGGCCCTAGGCGTGCTGGCCCAGCTGGGCTTCGCGCGCCGTGATGACCTGGGCACGAGGTTCGATCCCAAGCAGCATGAAGCTGTCGCGTCCAGGGCGGACCCGGACGCACCAGACGGCTCGATCGTTGAGGTGGTCCGGCCCGGCTACGGCGAGAACGAGAGCCAGCTCCGGCCGGCCCAGGTAGTCGTGGCCAAGGCAGACTGATGGCCGCAGCGGACCGGGACTTCTATCAGATTCTGGGCGTGCCGAAGAACGCTGGCCAGGACGAGATTCAGCGGGCCTACCGCAAGCTCGCCCGCGCCCATCATCCGGACGTCAACAAGGATCCCGCCGCCGAGGAGCGATTCAAGGACGTCTCCGAGGCGTATTCCGTGCTGTCCGACCCGCAGACCAGGCGCCGCTACGACGCGTTCGGGCCCGACTTCCGCCAGGTGCCCGAGGACGTGGATCCGGAAGCCTGGCGGCGGGCACAAGCGGGCGCTAGGGCAGGTACCGGGCAGGGCAGCCGTGGTGGCTTCAGCTATGGCCCCGGCGGCTACGGCCAGGGCGACATCAATCTCGACGATCTTCTCGGCGGCTTGTTCGGCGGCCGGACCGGTCGCGGCTGGGGCCCGGTGCCCGGTGCCGACCAGGAGGCCGCCATCGAGCTGACCGTCGAGGACGCCTACCACGGCGGCCGGCGGCAGATCACGCTGGGAAACGGGCCCGGGGCGCGGACCCTGCAGGTAACGATCCCGGCCGGGGTCACCGACGGGCAGCGGATCCGGCTGGCCGGTCAGGGTGGCCAGGGCAGCGAAGGCGCTCAATCCGGCGACTTGTATCTCGTAGTCCGGGTACAGAAGCACCCGGTCTACCGGCTTGAAGGCCGCGACTTGTACATCGAGTTGCGACTGGCCCCGTGGGAAGCCGCGCTGGGAACTTCGGTGGCAGTGGATACGCCCGGCGGCGAGGCCAAGGTAACAGTCCCGGCCGGTACCTCAAGCAGCAGGCGGCTGCGGCTCCGCGGCCGCGGGCTGCCCAACCCGAAAGGAAGGCCCGGTGACCTGTACGCCGAGGCCCGCATCATGGTGCCGGCCACGCTGTCGCAGGAAGAGCGAAACCTGTTCGAGCAGCTGGCCGCGACATCCCATTTCGATCCGAGGAGACGGCGATGAGCCACGCGCTGGTTCGCGTCAGGCGGCTTGACCTGGAAGAGTTCGCCGCAGCCGCCGGCCTGCACCCGGATCTGGTCCGCCGCCTTGTCGCGCTGGGCATTCTCGACGCTGCCCGCGACAGCTCCGGCCGCCTCTGGTTCGCTGCGGCCGAACTGGCTGAGGTCGGGCGAATACAGCGGCTGCGCGCCGGATTCGCGCTGAACTACGCGGCTATTGGCCTCGTTACCGACCTGCTTGACCGCATTGCCGCGCTCGAAGCTGCCCTGCGAGGGGCCCGACGGCGAGGAGGGTGATGACATGGACCCGGCTCGGCTCACCCAGAAGTCGCAGGAAGCCCTGCATGATGCACAGACCAAGGCGCTGCGCTTTGGCCACACCGAGGTGGACGGCGAGCATCTGCTGCTCGCGCTCACCGAGCAGCCGGAAGGCATAGTGCCGAGGCTGCTGACGCAGGCCGGCGCGGATACCAACCGGCTCAGCGCCGCGCTCGAGGCTGAACTGGCCAGACTGCCCCGGGTCAGCGGCCCCGGCGTGGCACCTGGCCAGGTAGCCGTCACCCAGCGACTGTCCAGGCTTCTTGACGCTGCCGAGCAAGAGGCCGCGAGGCTCAAGGACGACTACGTCTCCGTCGAGCATCTCGTGCTGGCCTTGCTGGGCGAAGGGTCGGCCTCGGCAGCGGGCAGGCTCCTGCACGAAGAGGGCCTGTCCCGGGACTCCTTCCTTGCGGCGCTGACCAGGATCCGCGGCAATCAGCGGGTAACGTCGGCGATGCCAGAAGCCGCTTACGAAGCGCTGGAGAAGTACGGGCGGGACCTTGTCGCGGACGCCGCGGCTGGCAGGCTCGACCCGGTCATCGGCCGCGACGCGGAGATACGGCGCGTGACCCAGATCTTGTCCAGGAAGACCAAGAACAACCCCGTGCTTATCGGCGACCCCGGCGTGGGCAAGACGGCGATCGTCGAGGGCCTGGCGCAGCGGATCACCCGCGGTGACGTGCCCGAGGGCCTGCGAGACAAGGTTGTCTTCAGCCTGGACATGGGTGCGCTGGTGGCCGGCGCAAAGTACCGCGGCGAGTTCGAAGAGCGGCTGAAGGCGGTGCTCGCCGAGGTGCGGGCCGCGGCCGGGCGGATCTTGCTGTTCGTCGACGAGCTGCATACCGTCGTCGGCGCGGGGGCCGCCGAAGGTGCCGTGGATGCGGGCAACATGCTCAAGCCGATGCTGGCTCGCGGCGAATTGCACATGATCGGCGCCACCACGGTGGATGAATACCGGAAGCAGATCGAGAAGGACGCCGCCCTCGAACGCCGGTTCCAGCCTGTCATGGTGGACGAGCCATCTGTCGAGGACACTGTGTCGATCTTGCGCGGGCTGCGTGAGCGCCTCGAGGTTTTCCATGGCGTGAAGATCGCCGACAGCGCGCTGGTGGCCGCGGTGACGATGAGCCACCGTTACATCTCTGACCGGTTCCTGCCGGACAAGGCGATCGATCTGGTGGATGAGGCATGTGCGGTGGTCCGCACCGAGATCGACTCCATGCCGGCCGAGCTTGACGAGCTCACCCGGCGGGTCATGCGACTGGAAATCGAGGAGGCCGCGCTCGCCAAGGAAGAAGACCAGCCGAGCCGGGCCCGCCTGGACAGCCTGCGCAGGGAACTGGCTGACCTGCGGGCGGAAGCAGATGCGCTGCGCGCCCAGTGGGAGGCTGAGCGGCGGGCGCTGCGCCGAGTGCAGGAACTGCGCGCCGAAATGGAGCAGGTCCGCCAGGATGCTGAGCAGGCCGAACGCGATTATGACCTCAACAAGGCGGCGGAGCTGCGACTTGGGCGGCTGCCCGAGCTGGAGCGCCGGCTGCAAGCCGAGGAGGAGCGGCTCGCCGCCCGCATCAGCGGGCAGCGGCTGCTTCGCGAAGTCGTCACCGACGACGAGATCGCCGCCATCGTGTCACGCTGGACGGGCATCCCCGTGAGCCGGCTGGAGGAGGGCGAGCGGGAGAAGCTGCTGCGGCTCGACCAGATCCTGCACGAACGAGTGGTCGGTCAGGAGGAGGCGGTTCGGCTAGTCTCCGATGCCATCATCCGGGCGGGGTCAGGCATCAAGGACCCGCGCCGTCCGATCGGCTCGTTCCTCTTCCTCGGCCCGACTGGAGTCGGCAAGACCGAGCTGGCCAAGTCACTCGCGGCGGCGCTGTTCGACACCGAGGAGAGCATCGTCCGGATCGACATGACGGAGTACCAGGAGCGGCACACGGTCAGCCGCCTCGTCGGTGCGCCGCCCGGTTACGTCGGCTATGAGGAAGGCGGGCAGCTAACCGAGGCGATCCGTCGCAAGCCCTACTCTGTCGTGCTGTTCGACGAGGTAGAGAAGGCGCACCCGGATGTCTTCAACACGCTGCTCCAGGTGCTTGACGACGGCAGGCTGACAGACGGCCAGGGCCGCACGGTTGACTTCCGCAACACCGTCATCATCATGACGTCCAACATCGGCTCGGAGTACCTGCTGGCGGACGCCGCCGCAGACGGCGAGATCAAGCCGGACGCGCGGGACCGCGTGATGGCGGCAATGCGATCCCATTTCCGGCCCGAGTTCCTCAACAGGCTCGACGACATCGTGTTGTTCAAGCCGCTGACTGAGGCGGAAATTGAGAGCATCGTTGAGTTGATGTTCGACGATCTCCGAGCCCGGCTGGCAGAGCGCCAGATGACCCTGGAGATCTCGCCCGGGGCCCGCCGGTACATCGCCGAGCAGGGCTACGACCCGGTGTACGGGGCGCGTCCGCTGCGCAGGTTCATCGCCAGGGAGGTCGAGACGCGGATCGGGCGCGCGCTGCTGGCCGGCGATGCGCGCGACGGCGCAGTGATCCGGGTCGGCTACGCCGAGATGGAGCTGACCGTGAGCTACGAGAACCCCGCCTGATGCGGCGGGCTGAACGATGGCAGCTGAGCTAGTCCGGTGCCCGAACTGCGGACGCAGGAACCGGGTGCCTGCCGTGGCCACCGGGACTCCGCGGTGCGGTAACTGCCACCGGCCGCTGCCGTGGATCGTCGATGCAGACGACGACACCTTCGCCGAAGTCGCCGAGCAGGCTAGCGTGCCCGTAGTAGTGGATCTGTGGGCTCCGTGGTGCGGGCCGTGCCGGATGGTGAGCCCGGCGCTCGCGCAGCTCGCCGCTGAGCTGGCCGGCCGGATCAAGCTGGTCAAGGTCAACGTCGACTCCTCGCCCCGGGTGCAGCAGCGCTTCGGCGTCCAGGCGATCCCGACCTTGCTGGTACTGCGCGACGGCAAGGTCGCTGCCAGGCAGACTGGCGCCGCGCCAGCTCCGGCGCTGCGGTCCTGGGTCGACGACGCGCTGCGCGCTTCCTGAGACTCCGCGCGGCGGCCGCATCGTGGACGCCGCTCGCGGCGCCACGGCAGACTAGGGGCCAGCGGGACAAGGCTCCGGCCGATCACCGGCGGCGGATGTGCTTATGGCATTGGCCCGACACGGCCGGACTCAATCGTGCGGAGGTCAGCTGATGGCTGAGGGCGGCGGCAGCCACTCGACGATCGAAGCGGCGAACCTCGGGCCGGCCGAGTCTCTCGCCGACCTGCTGGCCGGCGGCGACCCAGCCCGTCCTGCGCTTATCGTCGCCGATAGCGGCGAGGTCGTGACCTACGCGCAAACCGCGGCCAGAATCGAGACGCTGGCGCAGCGGCTAGCGGGCTTTGGGGTCCGGCGCGGTGATCGGGTCGCGCTCTCGCTGCCGAACGGCCCGGATGTCGTCCTGCTCTTGCTCGCGATAACCGCCCTGGGCGCCGCCGCCGCGCCGCTGAACCCTGCATATACCCAGACCGAGTTCAGCTTCTTCCTGACCGATATCGCGCCCAAGCTGATGCTGCTTCCGGCTGGCGGAGCCGCCGCAGCTACCGCGGCGGCGGCTGGCACGGCCACGAACTTGGTGGCCGTGCAGGCCCGCGAGGCGGGGCCGCCGGAACTGCTCGCAGGCGGGCGGCCGGCGGTACCCCAGCGTTCCTTCGAGCAAGGCGGTCCGGATGACGTGGCCGTCGTCCTGCACACGAGCGGTACTACGAGCCGGCCGAAGCAGGTACCGCTTCGGCAGCGAAATCTCATGGCGTCGACCGCGACTATCGCTGCGCATTACCGGCTCGGCCCAGCTGATGTGTCGTTCTGCGTGATGCCGCTGTTTCACATTCATGGCCTGGTGGCATCGGCGTTCTCGGCATTGCGCGGGGGCGGCTCGGTCATCGTGCCGCGACGGTTCACGCCCCACCGGTTCTGGCCGCAGGCCCGCGAGCACGCTGCTACGTGGCTGTCGGCCGGGCCTACGCTGCATCAGATGATCCTCGATAAGGCTGACGGGGCCGCCCCGCCGGAAACGCTTCGGTTCGTCCGCTCCTGCAGCTCGGCGCTATCCGCCGCGCTACTTGAGCGCGCCGAGCGCGAGTACCGGGTGCCCATGCTGGAGGCGTACGGCATGACCGAGGCGAGTCATCAGATGAGCTCCAACCCGCTGCCGCCCGCCGCCAGGATCGCCGGCTCGGTGGGCGTGCCGACCGGGACGCAGATTCGCATCGCCGACACCTCAGGGACCTTCCTGCCGGACGGCAGCCCGGGCGAGGTGGTAATCCGCGGTCCTGGCGTGATGTCAGGGTATGACAACAATCCTGGCGCCACGGCGGCAGCCTTCGTTGGCAGCTGGTTCCGCACCGGCGACCTCGGCGTGATGCGCGACGGCTACCTGTTCCTGGCAGGGCGCCTGAAAGAGATGATCATCCGCGGCGGCGAGAACATCGCACCAGCCGAGGTCGAGCAGGTACTGATGTCCCACCCCGCCGTGCGCGACGCCGTGTGCTTCGCGGTACCCGACGACAAATACGGTGAGCTTGTCGCCGCCGCGGTCACGCTCGGCCAGAATGCTCAGGTCAGGGACCTGATCGAGCACTGCCGGGAGCAGCTCGCCGCATTCAAGGTGCCGGTCAGGATCGACGTGCTGGATGAGATCCCGCGCACTCCTACCGGCAAGGTGCAGCGGCGCCGGGTGGCCGAGTTTGTGACGCAGCGGCGGGCTGACACATGAGGTTCGCGGTTCTTGGCGCCGGGGCGATCGGCGCCTACGTGGGTGCGGCGCTCGATCGTGGGGGCAGCGACGTAACGCTGATCGCCAGAGGACCGCATCTGCAGGCAATGGCCGAGCGCGGCGTCCGCGTCCTGTCACCGCGGGGCGATTTCACCGCGCATCCCGAGGTAACCAGCGACATCGACGCGATCGCGGGCGCGGATGTGGTGCTTGTCGCGCTCAAGGCCTACAGCCTGACCGAGGTCGCCCCCCGCCTGGGCAGCCTGCTGGCGCCGCGGGCCACGGCGATCTGGGCGCAGAACGGGTTTCCGTGGTGGTATTTCCAGTCGCTGTCCGGGCCGGCCGGACTCAGCGGGCTGCAAAGCGTTGATCCTGGCGGGGTCATCACCGCCTCAGTGCGCCCCGAGCACAACGTCGGATGCGTCGTGTACTGCTCGACCGAGATCATCGAGCCAGGCATCATCCGCCACGTCGAGGGAACCAGGTTCACCCTGGGTGAGCCGGATGGGTCCGATTCCGAGCGGTGCAGGCAGATATCCGCAGCCTTCGCGGCTGGCGGCCTGCGGGCGCCGGTCGACGCGAGGCTGCGAGATCAGATCTGGCTGAAGCTCGTTGGCAACGTGGCGTTCAATCCCATCACGGCCCTAACCCGGGCGACGCTCGGGCAGCTTGGCGCGCTGCCGGAGATGCGCGACCTGCTGCGCGCCATCTTCGCGGAGTGCGCGGCGGTGGCCGCCCGGCTCGAGATCACTTTCCCGGTCTCGCTGGACCGGCGGCTCGAGGCGGGCCTGGCGGTGGGCGACCACAAGACCTCGATGCTCCAGGACCTGGAGGCAGGCAAGCGACTCGAACTCGATTGCATGACCGGGGCGGTCGTCGAGCTCGCCGAGCTTCTCGACGTCGACGTTCCGCATGTACGAGCCGTGCACGCGTGCGCAAAGCTGCTCGATCTGCTGCGCAGCGGGCGCCCAGTCCCGGTCAGCTAGCTGGGCAGGCGTTATCATCGCGTTCTGGTGCCCGGACGGCAAGGCTCAGGTGAGCTGCGTCTGAGGGTCCTGGCACTGAGAGGTTGGCGTGATGCCTGGCGGCGAGATGGCAGATCACAACCCGGTGGCTGACGGCCGGGCCTCCCACCCGGCTGCGCTCCGGCATCGGCTGACGGCGCCCGCTCGCACCTGGCTGCTGATCTTCGCGGGCTCGCTGGCGCTGTTCCTCATCCGGTTCCTGGTTCCGACGCCAGTCGCCCAGGCGGACAATCGCGATGGGCCTCGCCTGACCTGCGGCCTTGGCGTGGGCCCGGTGACGGGCGGCCATCCCCGGTTCTTCCGGTTCGCCTACTTCGAGTACGTGTCGCGGCCCGCCTGCGCTGGCCGCGCGCCCTACCCGTCGTCGGAGCTGGTGCCGATGGAACTGGCCAGGCTGCTGACGCCGGTCTTGGGGCTGCGTGGCGAGCTGAACATGATCGCGCTCGGGGTGCTGCTGTGCGTACTGACCTCGGTCGGCATCGCTAGCCTTGCGACGGGGCTCCGAATGCGGCTATGGGCGCAGCTGGCGGTGGCCGCCGTCGCCTGGCTGATCATGGCAGACGCGGCATTCTTTGACGTCTACGCCGGGCCGTTCAGCGAGGGTGCTGCGCTGGTCGGGCTGCTGCTGGTCGCCGCCGGCGTGGTGCACCTGGGCCGGGGCTGGCGCCAGACAGCGTTCGGCCTTGCGCTGGCGGGCACCGGCGGCTTCCTGGCGATCTTGTCGAAGGAGCAGTACTTGGTCCTGGCCGGGCCGATCTGCCTGACCCTGGTCCTAGCCAGCGCATCAGGCGGCAGCTGGCGCGGGCTGCAGCGGTTCCGGAACCGGCAGGCAGGCGCGGCCGTGGCCGTGGCCGTGTTGCTCGCTATTCTGACGGCCGGCTACCTGACCTGGAACTACACCAGCAGTTACGGTAGGCGGCTCGAGCACATCCAGGCGGTGGATTTTATCTTCACCGATATCGTGACCAAGAAAGCCAGCGCACCCGCCGAGCTACGCGCCCTCGGGCTGCCGGTTAGCTGGGCACGGTACGCGGGCCATTACTACTGGGACACCGGCTCAGTACGCACCAACCCCACGCTGCCCCGGTACTACGCAGAGCTGACCGACACCAACATTGCGCATTACCTGATCACCCATCCGGGCAGCATCTTCACCGTCGGCCAAGCCGCCGCAGTGCAGGCGCAGCGCTTCCGGGTCACTGCGCTCGGGGATTACCCGCCCTCCGCCGGCCACCCGCCAGGCACTGTCGAGTCCCGGGTGGCGGTACTGACCTGGCTGATGCACCGGCTCCCGCATGGCCTCGGCTTCGGCTGGTACATCCCGGTGTGGCTCGGGATGGCGGCGGTCGCGCTGCTTGCCTTGTTCCGCAAGCGCCGCAAGTCATGGCACCGGGATGGCGCGGTTCTGGTGCTCTGCATGACGGCGTGCGCGATGGTCGCGTTCATCCCACCCGCCTACTTCGCCGGCATCTCCACCACCAGGCACATGGTGGGCACGAACCTGGCCACCTTGCTGGCGCTTACGGTGGCCGTCGCGCTGGCCGGCTCGCTAATCGGGCAGGCGCTTGCGCGGCCACGAACAGCGCCGGGCACTCCGGCGATGCCGGATGCCATGCCCGAGCTCGCTGAGCCGGGACCACGAGGCGCCGGCACGTCGTGATCGGTCTGCGAACATAGCGATCACGACGGTGTTTCGCGGCGCGCAGAGCAGGGAACGAGTCCCGCAGTTCTGACAGCCTCTTGCGGCTGGTATCGGGGGACTTTTCTCGGCCACGGCTGGCGACTCCGGCATGTCTCGTGCCACGGTGGGCTCGCCGATGCACGGATCCGGTAGGCCAGGTCTCTCGCGGTCGCACGTTCCCGGAAAGGAATGACCGTGACAGCAGATGTACGTGCCAGCGGAGCGCGCGTGCCCAGTCCAAATGGCCCGTCGTCCCGGAAGATGTCACCTGGCGACGTCGCATCCGGCGAGGTCGTCCGCGCGGTCCGGGACATGTACCGACGGCACCCGTTCCCGCCCGCCCAGCGCAAGCACAGCTACCAGCGACACGCTGCCTACGTGCGCAGCTTCCTGGCCGAGCGCGGCATCGAACCGCGCGGCCGGACTTTCGGCGACATCGCGTGCGGCACTGGCCTGATGATGCTGGACTACGCCCGCGAGTTCCCGGAGACATCATTCGTCGGGCTCGACCTGTCTGAGACGTCGGTCGGCATGGTGAACCAGACCCTGGACGGCGAGGCAGTCACCAACGCGCGGGCCTACCAGCAGGACATCATGCTCCTGGACCGCGCACGGGAGTTCGACTACATCGTGTCCTGGGGCACAGTCCATCACCTGCCCGATCCCGCTGAGGGAATCGCCATCCTGTGCCGCGCCCTTAAGCCGGGCGGGGTCCTGCGGCTCGGCGTCTACGGCCACTACGGGAACTGGGAACGCCGGGTCCAGCAGGAGATCCTCACGACGATCACCGCCGACCAGATGGCCGATGACGGGGCCAGGATCGAGGCCGTCCGGGTCTGGGCTCAGGGCGACCGGAACTTCAAGAACTACTACACCGCGCCGCCGGTGGACCTGACCGACGACAACTGGGTCGTCGATGAGTTCCTGCACGTCTGGGAGCAGCACCTCCGGCTGACGGACGTGGTGTCCTGGCTGCGCGCGCAGGGCATGCAGGTGCAGCGCATGACCGACTATTACGACCAGGAAATCCCGCTGGACGTGACCTACCACTCCAGCAGCCCGGTCCTCGCCGAGAAGGTCGGGAAGCTGCCGTTTGAAAGCCAGTGCCACGTCATCGACATGATCGTGCGCCCGTACTGGATTTCGCTGTTTGCGCAGAAGTCCAGTGGCTAGCGGCCTGACGGACCGGATCATGGCGTTGACCGCCAGCGCTGCGGCGGTCAACGCCGGGAAGGCGGTCCGGTACCTGTCCAGGACCATGGGCCGCGGCGGCGGGACCGCGTTGCCCGGCCGCATCGCGGCGCGCATAGACCCGCGCCTGGTCAGCACGCTGGCCCGCGACCTGCCCAATGGTTGCGTGCTGGTGACCGGAACGAACGGGAAGACGACGACAACCCGGATCCTGGCCGAGGCAGCGCGCGGGGCCGGACTGCAGGTGGTCACGAACCCAGAGGGCGCGAACATGCTCTCCGGGATCACAACGGCGCTGCTGTCCAGCGCCAACGGTTTCGGCGCGCTGGACGTCGCCCCCACGGCCATCGGCATATTCGAGGTGGACGAGGGGGCCCTGCGGCCCGCCATCGAGGCCCTGCAGCCGAGGCTCGTCGTGATCACCAACCTGTTCCGTGATCAGCTGGACAGGTACTTCGAGGTGGACTTCATCGCCCGGCTCTGGGAGCGCGCGCTACACCTGCTGCCGCCGACGGCGACGCTGGTGCTGAACGCCGACGATCCTCAGGTGGCCTTCCTTGGCGAGGACGTGGCCGCCAAGGTGGTCTGCTTCGGGCTGGATGACCGGCAATGGGCCCGGGCCGGCCTTGAGCATGCCGCGGACTCTCGGCGATGCCCGAAATGTGCCCACGATCTGCTCTATGAGCTGAGCTTCTACGCTCACATCGGCCACTACGCGTGCACGGAGTGCGGCTGGCGGCGCCCGGACCCGCGGTTCGCAGCATGGAAGGTGCAGCTGCGGGGTGTCGAGGGCAGCCAGTCACAGGTGACCACGCCCGCGGGCGACCGGCTGTTCCAGGTGCCGCTGCCAGGCCTGTACAACGTTTGCAATGCGCTGGCCGCCGCGGCAGCGGCCTCCTGCCTGGGCATAAACCCCGAATTCGTGCAGACGGCAGCGCAGGAGACGGCTGGCGCGTTCGGCCGGTTCGAACGGGTAAAAATCGGTGCCAAGCAAGCGGTCCTGCTGCTGGTGAAGAATCCGAGCGGGTTCAATGAAGGGCTTCGCCTGGTGCTGTCCGGTGATGAGCCGGCTCGCCTGCTGATCGGGCTCAACGACAACGGCCCCGATGGGCGCGATGTGTCGTGGATCTGGGACGTCGACTTTGAGATGTGCCGGGGGCGGACCGCGTTCCTGGCAGTTACCGGGCGACGGGCCCACGACCTGGTACTCCGGATCAAGTACGCAGGGCTTTGCGACCAGGCCGGCGAGCAACCCGCGGCGGCAGCGGCCGGCCCGCCAGGGCAGCCAGCGGATGAGGACATCGTCCCGGCTTTCTTCGCGGCCATCGAACAGACGCCACCGGACGAGACCTTGTACGTGCTCGCGTCGTACACAGCGCTGTGGACGCTCCGACGGGAACTGGTCCGGCAAGGTCACCTCGCCCCGTTCTGGCAGCAATCTCGGGTGGAAGGGATCGTGGCCCGGTGAAGCTGGTACTCGGTTACCTGTATCCAAGCGTCATGAGCCAGTACGGAGATCTCGGCAACGTAGTCACCGTGATCAGGCGCTGTCAGTGGCGAGGCATCGATGTGGAGGTCGACAAGCTTGAGGTCGGCGACAAGGTCGACCCCAGCCGGGTTGACCTCTTCCTGGTCGGTGGCGGTGCCGACGCGCACCAGCGCCACATCTGCGATGACCTCAGGCAGGTCAAAGGCGAGGGTATCCGGCAAGCAATCGCTGATGGTGCCGCCGCCTTCGCAGTCTGCGCCGGGTACCAGCTCTGGGGGCACTCCTACCGGACGGCGACCGGCGAAGAGCTGCCAGGACTGGGCATCTTCGATGTGCACACCGTCCACCGGGCCGCCCAGACCAGGACCCGGCTGGACACCATCACGAAGGCCGGCAGCGTCCGGGCCGTCGGAAACCTTGTGGTCCAATGGGGCGATCACGTCCTGGTGGGCTTCGAGAACCACGGCGGCCGGACTTACCTGCAAGAAGGATCGCGGCCGCTGGGCCGGATCCTGGCCGGCGGCGGGAACAACTCGGAGGACGGCTGGGAAGGCTGCGTCTACAAGAACGCCATCGGCACGTACATGCACGGCCCCGCCTTCCCGAAGAATCCCTTGCTGGCCGATCACCTGATCCAGGCTGCGCTCAGCCGTCGCTACGGCGACGTGACCCTGCAGCCGCTGAACGACGACGCCGAAATGACAGCGCACCGGCGCGCCGAGGAGCAAGCCATGGCTGCGCCGCGGTGGTGGCAGCAGCTCCTCGGCGATGGCGTCGGGTAACCAGTCCGGGTTGAACTAGCGATCGCCTGCATGGCCCAGGCCGCACCAGCTTGCAGACACCGGCAGCAGATGTGATCCGATCAGCGCGACACGTCGATGCCATAGCGGAAGCCAAGCATTTCGACGGTCAGTGCCTGGCCGGTGAGACTCATCCGCTCCCGGTCATCGGCCAGTGCCGCGATGGCTCGTCCGACCCCCTCGGGGGATTGCGAGCTCGCCAAATCAAGGTGCTCGGCAAACTGCAGGACCCCTTCGGTGCGAACCCAGTCCGGGTGCACCGCGACCGAGCAGACGTTATGCTCGCGTAGCTGCTCGGCGGCCGCTAACGCCAGACGGTCGTCGGCGGTCTTGGCCATCGAATACGCAACGCCGTAGTCGCGCTGCCCGGATTCGGGGATCGCGACTGAGATGGTTGCCACGAGACTGTCCGGCGTGCTCATCAGCAGCGGCGCTGATAAGGCCAGGGCAACGTAATGTGCGCGCACGCCGCCGGCGAACATCGCGTCGAACAGCTCTACCGGCTGCCGCCAGAACGGGGCGTTCCATTCGTCCCACGCGCCTGCGTTGAGACGCTCGTAGCCGGCCCATGCGCAGTTCACGAGCAGACTCAACCGACCACGCTCCGCCGCGATACGCGCGGCGACGGCCTCAGCAGCCCGGTCATCGCGATGATCACACATCACCGCGACGCCTTCGCCCCCGGCAGCCGACACGGCAGCCGCGGTCGCCTCGACTGTGCCCGGCAAGTGCCCGGACCGCCGGGCAGCTGACGACCGCGCGGTTACGTAGACGACCCAGCCGGCTCCTCCGAGGGCTATCGCGATTCCTCGGCCGACGCCGCGGCTAGCTCCAGTCACCCAGGCAACGCGGCCGGATTGCCGACCCAGTCGATCTGTCATGGCAGCCCCTCACGCGGGTTATTCCTCGGTACCGAGATAGCTCCACGCCTGCGGAAACTGGCCGATCCCGATGGTCCGGCAGACTTTCTGGGCGGCCATGCTAACGCCCTCGGTCACGGTCGGGTACGCAAGCTGGAGCTCGGCGACCTGCTCGACGGTCATCCCGGCCGCCATGCATGCGGCGATTGTCTGAACTGTCTCGGCTGAGTACTCACCCAGTACGTGGCCCCCGAGAATGGCGTGGCTATCGCGGTCGGCGATGAGCTTGCAGAAACCCTCTGGCCGCCCGTCAGCGACCGGCCGGAGCATATCGTCATAATGCGCCAGGCCGGCAACGACGTCGTGGGTCTGCGCGGCCTCCGGCTCGGTGAGGCCGACTCTGCCGTATTCGGGATCAGTGAAACTGCCGCTCGGGACGACGCGGTAACTGGCGTGCGCCGCGGGCCCCAAGATGGCGTTCTTAGCGGCAACGCGGCCTTCCATCCGGGCGGTCTGCACGAGCATCGAGTGCCCGTTGACGTCGCCGACAGCGAAGATGTGCTCGACGTTGGTGCGCAGGTACCCGTCCACGTCGATCGCCTCGGGCCGGGCCTGGATGCCCGCCGCGTCCAGGTGCAGTGCGCCGAGGCTGGCGGGCCAGCCGACCGCGAAGAACACCGTGTCAACCGTGGTCTGCCCGATACCGCCGGCATCGCGGTGGTCGACGCGGATGCCGTCATCCTGCCGGGCCAAAGACTCAACCATCGTCCCGGTTGCGACGCGCATTCGCCGGGCGCTGAAAGCGCGGCTCAGCTCCGCTGACACGCTGGGGTCGGCCGTCGGGACAAGGACCGGGCCGCCCTCGAACAAGGTCACATCAGCCCCGAGATCAGCGAAAATGGACGCGATCTGGCAACCAGTGTCGGCGCCTCCGACTACTGCGACGCTGCGCGGCAGGCTGGCCATAGCCGGGATGTCCTCGTAGGTGAGCGCGTGCTCGGCACCGGGAATCGGCAGCCGGGCGGCGTGGCCGCCGACTGCGAGGATGATTCGGTCCGCCGACCACGTGCGCCCGTCGCCGGCGGCCATGGTGTGCGGTCCGCTGAAGCCGACAAGGCCGGCGTCCTCGACCAGGTCGATGCCGCGCCGGCGCAGATGACCGGCCACGTCCTTCTTGTCGTGGGCGTAACGGGCCACCCGCTCACTATTGGCCAGCACGGCAGGCAGGTCAGGCACGGGCCGCGGACCGTCGAGGCCGAACGTGGCCCACGAGGACCAGTCACGCGCCAACCGCGCTGCCCGTGCCAGCGTGCGCACTGGCGCCGGGCCGCGATTGAGGCTCGTCCCCCCGACCTGTCCAGCCTCGAGCAGGGTGACCTTCGCGCCGAGTTCGCTAGCCTGCAGCGCGGCTGTGATCCCGGCCGGCCCGCCACCAGCCACCAGAAGGCTGAGCTCAGCGCTCACGGCAGTGCGCTCACTGGAAGGCCGGCTGGGCCGAGGGTACGGGCGATCTGGACCGCGAGGTGGCCTGGGCCGCCCGCTGCTGCCGTGATCAAAACGGAAGCGGGGTCGTCCCCGGCGCTGGAGCCCGGAAGGCGTCTCAGGCCCTGGAGCGCCGTCAGCGCGTCGACGGGCGCCGCAGCCGCCTCGACGACGTCGAGCCCGGCTGGTATCGAGGCCATCTGCTCGGCCGGACAAGTCACATACTGCGCGTAACAGCCGGTCAGCCCGGGGTAGCCATAAACTGGCTCACCGTCCTGGAATGCCGCGGGCGCTCCGGTATCGCCCTCAACGAGACCGGCGAACTCGGCGCCGGGTATGTACGGCAGGTCGACTTTCACCTGGCCGCTGCGCACGTGCGTGTCCCACGCGCCGACGCCTGCCGCTAGCACCCGGACGAGGACCTCGCCCGGCCCGGGCTCCGGTATGGGTACCTCGACGACCCGCATGACATCGGCGCCGCCTGGCTCGGTCACCATGATCGCCTGCATCGTCACTCCTGCCTGCAAGCTGGTTCGCACCCGCGGTCCGGGATGGCGACCAGCCCCGCTTGCGCGGACTCGCCGGCCCGGGCCGGCCCACGGGGACAGCTTGCCCGGCCGGTGGGCTCGCACACGCACTTCCGGGCCATCCGGCGCCGGATGGACGAGCGCCGCCTGGAGCGGCATCGCCGTATCGGGCTAGTACGTTGGACAGATCAGAGGAAGAGAGGCTGAGTCATGGCAGACGAGAAGCGTCACGAGTCCGCCGATCTTGAGGACTATGAGGTACTCGACACCACCGACACGCTAGAAGGCGCACCCGGCGATGACCCGCTGGACCGCGGCGTCGCCGCCCCGGAACGCTGGTCGGCGGCAATGCGGTTCGGCTCGACCGGCCCGGAGCAGGCGGCTGGCGAGTCCCTTGATCAGCTCATCGCCGAAGAAGAGCCCGACATCGATATCGCCGACGATCGGGCCGACCGCGGCTGGGACGAGAACGCGACAGATCAGGATATTGCCAGACTCCTCCATGATCAGAGTGCTGACGCCAGGGCGGGGCGCCTGACGACGGAGGACACGGGAGATTTCCTGGACGATGACGATCTCATTGCGCATGATGCTGGGATCGACGGCGGCGGAGCGACGGCGGAGGAGGCTGCCATTCATGTGATCGGCGACGAGGATCCGGGCGCCGGCACCAGCGAGTGATGCCAGCGGCTGCCAGTCCCGGCTAGCTTCCGGGCTGGCTCACGACGGAGCTACCACGACCGAGCCGTACGTGACGGTGCTCAGCTGCCCGGTGTTGTGCGAGGTGACGGCCAGGCCCGCCAGCGCTGCCCCGGCCAAGTTCGCCAGCGTTATGCTCGATTGCGGAATCGACGTCCAGGTGACGCCGTCTGTAGAGGTGGCGGCGCTGAAGGTAGAGCCGGTCCGAGTTATCTGGATATACACCGGGACAGACCCGGTGATGCCGACCTGACTGCTCGTGCCGCCTTGGGCAGCACGCCACTGTACTACAACCCCGTTTCCCGGCGTGACGAACACGGCATAGTAGGGCGAGCCCGGATCAGTCGTTCCCCTGATCATGATGCCGCCTTTGGCCCACGCGTTCGAGTTCCCCTGGGAGATGACTTGGGTGCTGACGGTGCCGCCAGCCGGCAAAGGCTGCCATACATAGTGGAAGCTATCGGATGTGCCCCAGATGTCACCACCGCCGCCGGTCACCGTCCACGAACTGCCGGACTGGCTCTGGCCGCCGGCAGCAGGCGCCACGTTGCCGATGTCGGCGCAGGTCCAGGCGTTGGGGCAGATGCCCGGCGGCTGCAGCTCGGCCGGACTCACAGCGACATCGTTCAGCGTGACGGCTTCAGCCGTGCCCTGACTGTGGGAGCTAACGGCGAAGCCGGCTAGCGCCGGGCCGTTAAAGCCCAGCGCCTGGGTCGAACCCGGAATGGCGGTCCAGGTGTTGCCGTCAGCTGAAATGTAGGCCGTGTAGTAGTTCTGCGGGTTGCTGCCAGTCGTGGTGTACCGGCCGACCATCAGGTATGCGGGTGCCACGCCCGCGGTTTGCAGCTGGGACGACGTTCCGCCCTGCGTTGACCGCCACTGGACGACGATGCCGTTACCGGGCGTGACGAAGACTCCGTAGTAGGGCGAACCGGGGTCGTTAGTGGCGCGGATCATCGGCCCGGCCTTCGCCCACGGCGAGCTGTCCTGCTGCGAGGTGACTTGAGCTGTGACGGTACCGTCGGCGCTCAATGTCTGCGAGACCAGGTGGAACGAATCCGCAGTTCCCCAGATGTCACCGCCGCCCGCGCTCTCGGTCCAGGTGCCTGAGCCGCCGAGATTGTCTTGACCGGGCGGCACCGCACCGCCGATATCCTGGCAAGTCCACGCAGACGGGCAAATGCCTGGCGGTGCCTGCGATCCCGGCAACGACGCGAGGTTGTCGACGGTCGCTGACGTGAGCGTTGTCGAGTTGTGCGAGTCGGTGGCGATGCCGGCGACCAGCGGTCCGGGCAAGCTCAGCGCGACCGTGGATCCTGGCACGAACGTGAAGTTGACCCCGTCGGTCGAGGTATAGGCGCTGTAATACACCACGTTCTGCGCGGTATCGGTATAGCGCGAGGCCATGACCCAGATCGGCGTGGCGGCTGTCGCTGATCCCTGGACCTGGTTCGTCGTGCCAGCCTCTGTTGCCCGCCATTGCACAGCGATGCCGTGCCCCGGCGTAACGAATACCCCGTAGTACGGCGCCTGCGGGTCAGTTACGGAGCCGGACCGGATCATGACGCCGGTCTTCTCCCACGGATCGTTGGGCGTTGCCTGAGATACCACCCGGGCGCTGATGGTGCCATCGCCATTGGGCGAGTTGGACGGGTCCTGCGGGAAGCTCTGGGAAACGAAGCGGAAGTCGTCATAGGTCGCCCAGATGTCCGAGCCGCCGGCCAGGATGTTCCACGTTCCCGCGGTGCCACCGCCTTGCTGCTGGTCCAGGTAATCCTGGCTGCCAGGCAGGATGTCGGTGCCCACGTCATTGCAGGTGTACCCGCTCGCGCAGATCCCTGGCGGCTGGCTGCTCGATGCTGTGAGCGTGACGTTGTCATAGGTCACCTGCGGGGTCGTCCCCGCCGGGCCAGCAGTCGCGGCGAGGCCGGCCAGGTAGTTCCCCGAGGGCATGTTAATGATCTCGGTCGAGCCGAGCACCGGGGTCCAGGTGCTCCCGTCGCTAGAGGTCAGGGCAGAGAAGTAGGTCTCTTGCGGGTTCGCCGAGGTGTCCGTCCAGCTGACGATCTGGACATAGGCGGGTGAGGATATCGATGGCAGCGACAGCTGCGCTGTCGTGCTGGGCGTGCCGTCGTAACTGCGCCATTGCAGGGTTGCCGAGCCGCCGGGGTTGAGCAGCACGGCGTAGTACTGAGCTGTTGGGCTAGTGCTAGCCCGCATCATCAGCCCTTCCTGAGCGGTAGCCGGCGCGCCGGGCGCGATTACCTGAGCGCTCAGCGTCTGGTCACCGGAAACCTGCTGGTAGGCGAAGTGGAATGAGTCCGACCGGCCGATGGTGATGCCAGTGCCGGTGCCAGACAGCGTCAGCGTGCCCGCGCCGGTTGAGGTGGTGTCTCCGGGCGGGGCGGGGTTGCCGACGTCCGTGCAGGCCCAGCTGCTCGGGCAGGGATCAGCGGGGGCAGCCGGGCTCATCGTCGTGGTGATCGGCTGACCGACAGAAGCATTGCTGAACGATGCGGTGCCGGTGTTGGTCGACAAGCCCGAGCCGACGGCGAGCCCCTGCAAGATGGTCGCGGGAAGGTCCATGTCGGCGGTACTGCCGGGGACGAGCCGGTAGTTCACGCCGTCGGTCGAGTACCCAGCACTGAAGTTGTTGCCCTGTCGCTGGATCATCACCGAGACGGGCATCGCCGCCGGTGACACCTTGGCGAGCAGGACCGGGCTCTTGGCGAACGGCGCCCGGTACCAGACCTGCAGGTCATTAGGCGTGTCGTTGGGGTATTCGAGGATGGCGTAGAACGGCGAGGCCGGATCGGTGCTCTGCCGCATCATCAGTCCGGCCTGCTGGGTCTGACCGGGCTGTGCTGTCTGGGCCGAGATCTGCACGCTGGCCTGGGAGTCTCCCGAGACCGGCTGGGAGATGAACCGGAACTGATCTCCGGTACCGCGGACTCCCGTGCCGGCTGCTGTGACGGTCAGCACTCCGCCGGAGGTCTGTTCGGATCCGGCCACGGCGGGACTGTGAATGTCCTGGCAGGTGAAGCCGGCCGGGCAGGCCGGGTCTGGCGGCGGGGTAGTAGTGGAACTCGGCAGGCCGAACGCGTACAGGTCTCCGTTAACGTCGCCGACGTAGAACTGGCTGCGCGCCACGGAAATCGCGCCGTAGACCGGCGCGGGCAGGACATAGCTGTACAGGAGCGTGCCGGTGGCAGCGTTGAGGACCTCGAAGGTATTGCCTTCCGCTTCGGCAAGCATTCCGTTCACATATGCGGGCGCCGCGACGATCGGCTGCTCGGTCTGGCGGCTCCACGGGACTGCGCCGGTGCCAGGGTTGAAGGCTGTGATCGAGCCACCCCCGCCGTGGCCGCCCTGGGTGTTGTTGCCGCCCGCGTAGTAGAGCGTGTCGTTGGCGAACACCCCGGACGCGATGCTGCCGTCGCCGCCAGTCGGGTTGGTGCCGCCGATGGCGATCTGGCGCTGCCAGATCGGCCCCGCCGCGAGGTTGTTCCGGTTCAGTGTGTACAGGATGCCGTTCTTATTCGCCAGCGACAGCAGCTGATCGCCGTTGGAGTCGGTCGTCAGCGTCGGTGTTGTACCCCAGTCCGAATCCTCGACGGCAGCCTCGAACGGGAGCTGCCACGAGCCGACGTACTGCAAGGTCGTCGCGTTCAGGGCGACGACGGCTTGCGACTGGGTCTGAGTATGGTCGTTCAGCGTTCCGGTGGAGACGAAGATCGTGTTGGTTGCCGGGTCATAGCTAGGTGAAGTCCAGACGCCGCCGCCGACTTCGCCATTGGGAACGAAGGCGTAGCTGTTGATGATCTGGCCCTGCTGGGGCCCGGAGAGATCGGAAGAGCGTCG
>JBKQTJ010000130.1:0-9006 GCA_052143255.1 Streptosporangiaceae bacterium
GCGCCGCCTGGCACGGGCCGAGGGCCTGCAGTGCGTGCATCCCGGGCCGTCGGCGCGGACGACCGTGCAGGACAGCAAGGCAATCGGCGGCCTGGTCGATCTGGTGGACCGCCAGTTCACCGCCCCAGAGCCGGACCAGCTGTGGGTCGGCGATCCGCCGCGACGATCTGGGCATGGGTGGCGTCCGGCCGCCCGTAGGAGATGTTGTTCGCAACCGTATCGGAGAACAAGAAGCTCTCCTCCAGCACCAGCCCGATCGAGGCGCGCAGCGAGTCGATGGTGACGTCACGGACGTCGTGCCCGCCGATCCTGATCGCACCGGACCGCACGTCGTAAAAGCGGGGGAGCAGCAGCGAGATCGTGGACTTTCCCGAGCCCGACGTACCGACGACCGCCAGTGTCTCGCCTGGCCGGACCCGCAGCGACAGGCCGCGCAGCACCGGCTCGGATGGCACGTAACCGAAGTGCACGTCGTCAAGCTCGATGTCCTTGCTGCCGGGCGACAGGACCACGGCACCGGGCTTCTCGGTAAGCACGGGCCGGGAGTCGATCACCTCGAACACCCTGATCACGCTGGCCCGGGCTTCCTGGCCGATCGTGATCAGGTTGGTAAGGGCCCGGACCGGGTTAACCATCTGGGCCAGGTAAGCAGCGAAAGCAAGGAACGTACCGATTGTGATCTCGTGCTTGATGGCCATCCAGCCGCCGAGCGCGAGCACGCCGACCTGGCCGAGCGCGGGAATGGCGCCTAGCGCCGGGCTGAATTTCGCCATCAGCCGGACCGTACGCACCCGGGCCGCGTACAGCACCCGGCTGACGCCCTCAAGCCGCGCGATTTCCTGGTTCTCCTGACCGAAGCCCTTGACCACGCGGACGCCGGTGACCGCGCCCTCGACCACGCCGGCTACCTCGCCGGCCTTCTGCTGAGCGTCCCAGCTCGCCGGGAACAGCCGTCGCCGGGACGCGATGGACAGCACCAGCAAGACCGGCCCCACTGCAAGCGAGATCAGCGCCAGCAGCGGCGACAGCAGGAACATCACCGCGATCGAGACAAAGAACAGCAGCGCGCTGCCGATCAGCATCGGCATCATGCTGAGCAGGCTCTGAATCATGTTCAGGTCGGAGATGGACCGGCTCACGATCTGGCCGGTGTGCAACTGGTCCTGCCGCGCCCCGTCGAGCTTGGTCAGCGACCCGAACAGCTCGGTGCGCAGGTCGTGCTGCACATCCAGGGACAGCTGCCCGCCGCGGTAACGGCGCAGGTACACGCAGCCGAAGCTGACCAGCGCGGCCACGATGAGCAGCGTCGCGCCGGGCCAGACGGCCTGCTTGTGGGTGAGGACGGCGTTGTCGATGATGTCGCGCTGGATTAGCGGGATCGCCGCGGTCACCAGCGTTGCCACTAGCGAGGCGCCGAACGCCACCAGGCTGAGGCTCTTGTGCCGCCAGCAGTGTGCCGCAAGGCGGCGCAGCCAGCCTTCGCCGTAGCCTGACCCGAGCGTGGCGGCTTGCTGGCCGGCATCCTGTTTGGCGGCTGCCGGCTGCTTGCGGTTGCGCGCCCTCATGGCCGCGCCACCGGATCTTGGGCCGCGGGTTGCTGCGCCGCCGGATCCTGGGCCGCCGCGGCGTCCGCGGCTAGCCGGGCCCGGTGTCGCTCGACCATCGCGTCGCCGAGCGAGAGCAGGTCGGCCAGGATCTGATCCGCGCGGCCGGTGTGGTCCAGCAGCGAGCCGAACCAGGACGCGTACGCCTCGTCCGCACGGTCCATCGCGGCCTGGCCGGCCGGAGTGATGCAGAGCCGGACCACGCGGCGGTCGCCGGCCTCGGCTTGCCTGGTGGCAAGGCCCGCGGCCACCAGGCTGTCGGCAGTCGAAGTCAGCGTCGGCTTGGCCACGGCAAGCTTCTCCGCCAGCCGGGCTGATCGCTCGCCACCGCCGCCGATGAGTTTGAGCATCCGGTACTGGTGCGGGCTCACCCCGGCATCGATCCGCTCCAGGACCCTAGCCAGCCGCAGCACTGTCAGCACGGCCTCGGCCAGCCTGTCGTCGGCGTGATCTGCTGCCCGCTCGGTCGCCTCAGTCAACCGCAGCTCCCTTGGTACGACGCACTTATAGTTCGACAGCCTAACAAAGTAAGGTGGCTGCTTGTTCCCGGCCGCCGTGTTGCGGCCGGGAAGTATCGCGGCGGCCAGCCGGCGGATCAGGCCGCAACCTGCCGCCATGGCGGACCTGTCGGATGACCCCGCTCTTCCCGGATGATCACGCTTTAGCGATTATTAGCCCATGGCGGATACTCCCAGTCCGATCGACTACGTGCAGGAACAGCTGCGCGGGGCCGGCTATCTCGCGGACACGGCGACCGGCACCGTGGTCCACCTGGCCGCGGCGCTGGGCAAGCCGATCCTGATCGAGGGCCCGGCCGGCACTGGCAAGACACAGCTGGCCAAGAGCGTGGCGCAGATGACCGGCAAGCCGCTGATCAGGCTGCAGTGCTATGAGGGACTGGACGAGTCGAAGGCGATCTACGAGTGGGATTACCGGCGCCAGCTGCTGCAGCTGCAGTTGCAGCAGGGCGGATCGAACACCGACCTGACCGCGGCCGGAATCTTCGGCGAGGACTTCCTGCTCAGCCGTCCGCTGCTGGCCGCGATCCGGTCCGCCGAACCGGTTGTGCTGCTGATCGACGAGGTCGACCGGCTGGACATGGAGAGCGAGGCCTTGCTGCTTGAGGTGCTGTCGGAGTATCAGGTCTCGATTCCCGAGCTGGGCACGGTGACGGCCCGCCATATCCCGCAGGTGTTCCTCACCTCGAACAACACCAGGGACCTGTCCGAGGCCCTGAAGCGGCGCTGTCTGTACCTGCACCTCGGCTACCCCAGCGTGGCCCGCGAGGCGGAGATCGTTCAGCTGCACGTGCCGGAGCTGAGCGTGCACCTCGCGCAGGAGATCGCCGCGCTGGTCGCAGTGCTCCGTTCGGCCGACCTGAAGAAGCCGCCGTCAATATCGGAGTCGGTGGACTGGGCCCGGACGCTACTGACCCTGGGCGCGGCCGAACTGACCGATGACATCACCCGGCAGACGCTGTCGGTGCTGCTGAAGTACGAGCGCGACATCACCATCGCGCTGGCCGAGCTGTCGCTGGCCTGACGCTGATGGAACAGGTGCCGCCGCAGCAGACCACGCTCACGACGCTGGTCGATGAGCTGCGCCGGGTGGGCGTCGGGGTATCGGTCGGCGAGCACCTCGACGCAGCCCGTGCCCTGGCCAGCATCCCGCTCGCCGACGTCGAGGTCGTCCGGTCGACGTTGCAATGTGCCCTGATCAAGCGGGCCGAGCACGTCGACGCCTTCAACCTTCTGTTCGAGCTTTATTTTTCGGGAACGGGATCCCCGGACGGTCTCACCGCCAGCATGTCCGACGCCGAGTTGGAGGCCGCGCTGCGCGCGGCAATCGAGTCGGGCGACGCGGCCGTGCAGCGGCTGCTGGCCGACGAGTACGTCCGGCGGTTCGCGGGGCTAGAACCGGGCGCGCCGGTCGCGGGAGTGTTCGCCCAGATCGCGGTGAATGAAGCCGCCAACCTCGACGGCATCCGCGCCGAACTGCAAGCCAGCTTCGCCGGAGCCGGAGACCGGGATGGCGAGGGTGCGGGCGTCGGCGGCGGAGCGGGGGAGGGTCCCGGGTCCGGCGGCGGCGGGTCCGGCGGCGGCTGGCAGTCCGGCTCCGGTGCCATCCGGGAGCGGCTCGACCGCGCGGCAGCCGACCGTGCCGTCGACGCGTTCCGTGCGCAGCTGCGGGCCGCCATCAGGCGCGCCCTGGTCGCCGATCGGGGCGCTTCGGCGGTAACCAGGACGATGCGTGTCCGGCTGGCCGAGGACGTAGAGATCGCCAGCGCATCGGCGGCCGAGCTCGAGGCGATGGTGGCGGCCATCGGCCCGATGGCGCACCGGCTGAGCAAGATCCTCGCGCAGCAGGAGTTCAGGAAGCGCCGGCTGAGCATCCGGCGCACGTTGCACCTGGCGATGGGCACCGGGGGAGCGCCGTTCCGGATCGGGACCGAGCCGGGTCGCCCGCCGCGACCGGAGATCGTGGTGCTGTGCGACGTGTCCGGCTCGGTCGCGTCGTTCTCGCGGTTCACGCTCAACCTGCTGATCGCGCTGGACAGCCGGCTGAGCAAGCTGCGTGCCTTCTCCTTTGTCGACGGCCTGGCCGACATCACCGAGCTAGTCGGCGAGGCCAGGTCGGCTGGCCGGCAGCTGACGACGGCAGAGGCGGCTCGGGGCGCGATCCGCTGGCACGGCAGTTCCGACTACGGCGGCGTGCTTCGCGACTTTGCCGCTGGCTACGCGAGGCAGTTCTCCCGCCGGACGGTGCTGCTGATAGTGGGCGACGCGCGGACCAACTACACAGATCCCGCTGTCGGTGCGCTGGCGGAGATCAGCGGCCGGGTCGGCAAGCTGTACTGGCTCAACCCGGAGCAACGGCGTTACTGGAACCAGGGCGACTCGGTGATGGGCCGGTACACGCCATGGTGCTCGCAAGTCAGGGAGTGCAGCACGCTGCGCCAGATCGGCGACTTCGTGCAATCGCTGGCCGTCCGCTGACAACCGACTGATCATGGCGGAGTTGCTGGGCTTATAGCACCACTAACATCACCACGACGGAACGGCCGTCAGCCGCATGCGGTGTTGGCGGCGCGGCTAGGGCTGCTTCTGCTTGTGCAGCGCTGGGAAGAGCCAGCGCGCCTGGCGCATGACCTCCTGCAAGGCCCGCCGGCGGGCATCAGCGAAATAGCGATCCGGGTCTCGCACCATCCGCTCAGGGCGATCGTCGTGGTCCTCGACGATGATGTGGGCCGCCAACTTCGTTCCCCTTCCGCTCAACTTCAGTGTCACTTGGCGCCCCTGACCAGGTCAACAGCTGGCCGTCGCGGCTGGCACCAGCCGATGGCCGCGTTATGACGATGACGCCAGGGCTACCGCGATCAGGCCGCCAAGCAGCCGGATCAGCGGCACGTCAGTCCGCCTGATACCACCTTTGTCCAGCGCGTCCACCATCAGCATGCCAAAGGCATTGTGCCCGGCGGCGACCGGCACAGCCGCGAACGACTGATAGGTCTGCGCGGCCGTGAGCTGCCACCCCGGCGGCAGGCTGGTGTCAATGTCGGGGCAGAACAGATGCTGGTTGCGCCGGATCATGCCGAAGGCCAGATCCCCTTGCGCCGTTCCCTCGGCGATCGGTTCCAGCGGATCATCCACGCGGCCGCTGTACTGATCGGGTATCAGCACGCCGGGAATCCCCGGTCGCACCACGAACAGGCAGGCCCGCACCCTTCCCGACCCAACCAGGTGGGCCGCCGAATCGAGCGCCATCGGGATCGCGGCCGTGGCCAGGGCTTCCCGCTCCAGCTCGTCGGTCGTCGCGGCGACGCGGCCCAACTGGCGCACAATCGGGTCCAGCGCGTCATTCATGGTCACGCGCATTTCAACGGCCGCGTCGACTGCGGCGTCCTGGGCACGCGCGCGCATCTGCTCCTTCCGGATCTGCTCGTAGGCGGGGACGCCAGCCGCCGTCACGCTGGCGGCCACGGCTCCCAGCGTCCACCAGACCCGGTCAGCGGTCGCGCGGCCTGCCTGCATCCCGAACAGCGTCGCCAGGGCCACCCCGGCCAAGCTGATGGTCGTGGTCAGGTAAACCCGCGCCTCGGGTGAAAGGCCCATGCGCGGCACACTAAACGACCGCGGGCCGCCGTCCCCGCTCACGTCTGCGCGTCGCCGGGTGTGACAAGGCCCGTTTCGTAGGCAAGGATTACCGCCTGCACGCGGTCCCGGAGCCCTAGCTTGCTCAGCAGGCTGCCGACGTGCGTCTTGACCGTAGCCTCGGTCACGTACAAGGCCGAGGCGATCTCAGCGTTGCTGCGCCCTCGCGCTAGGTGCATGAGCACCTCACGCTCGCGTGCGCTCACCGACGCGAGCCGGGACGGTGCCGGTGACATCTCCGGCGGTCTGCGCGCGAACGCCTCGATCAGGCGCCTGGTCACCGACGGGGCGAGCAGAGCGTCGCCGCTCGCCGCGATCCGGACCGCGGCGATCAGGTCGCCGCGCGGGGAGTCCTTCAGCAGGAAACCGCTGGCCCCGGCGCGCAGCGCCGCGTAAACGTAGTCATCCAAGTCGAAGGTGGTGAGGATCACGACCTTCGGCGCCGGGCTGGCCCTGGTGATCATTTTGGTGGCCTCGAGGCCGTCCATCCCCGGCATGCGGATGTCCATCAGCACAACGTCGGGCTGATGTGCCGCCGCTTGCGCGACCGCTGCTTCGCCGTCGCCGGCCTCGGCAACCACGCTGATGCCGTCCGCGGCGGTCAGGATGACGCTGAAGCCGGCCCGGACCAACTCCTGGTCATCGACGACCAGCACCCTGATCGGTGCTGACCGGGCGGGGCCGGTCATTGGGCGGGCAATCGTGCGGTTAGCTCAAAGCCGCCCGCAATCGGGCCGACATTGAGGCTGCCGCCGCACGACGCGACGCGTTCGGCGATGCCGGCCAGCCCGAATCCGGTGCCGTCCAGTGCGAGGCCCGGCGCGGCGCCGTCTGCTGATCGGCCAGCTGGTGCCGGCTCGCCCGATGCGGCACCGGCGACGGCTGCGCGGCCGTTCCCATTGTGCATGTCGGTGCCGCGGCGCGCCGCCGAGTCGGTCACCGACAGAGTTACGAAACCGGGCTCGTAGCAGACGCGAACGACCGCCTTGGCTGGGCCAGCATGGCGCAGCGTGTTGGTAAGCGCCTCCTGGACGATCCGGAACGCGGTCAGCTCTATGCCGGGCGACAGCGGAAACGGCGGGCCGGCGACCTCGAAGTCAACCGGCAGCCCGGCGGCCCGCACCTTTGCCAGCACTGCATCCAGGTTGGCCAGCGACGCGGCCGGCGCCAAGTCAGGCGGTTCGGCCGGGCCGCGCAGGACGCCGAGCAACCGACGCAACTCGGTCAGGGTCTGGCGCGCCGTCTCACCGACGATGTCGACCGACGTACGGGCTTCGACGGGGTGCCCAGGTAGCAGCGATGCGGCTGCTTCGGACTGCACAGCCATCAGGCTGACGTGATGAGCAACTACATCGTGCAGTTCCCGCGCGATCCTGGTCCGCTCGGCGGCCGCGGCGCGCGATGCCTGGCGGTCGAGTTCCGCTTCCGCCCGGTCCGCGCGGCCATGCGCTGCCTGCAGAGATGCCCGCTTCGCCCGGCTGAGGGTGCCCGCCGCCCACGCGGTCAGGAAAACCAGCGCCTGGAAGATCGCGTCATAGGGCTCGTTGTGGCCCGGCGCGGTCTCCGAGATGACGATGCCGACGGCCACCAGCAGGCAAGTGAGCCAGCGCCAGACCGGTCCGCGCCGGTCGATGACGGTGTAGACAGCGATGGCGGGCCCGAGCGGGATCGGCGCGAACCCGAAGGCGAGCCGGTCGTAAGCCACTCGCGCCGCGCCGATCACCAGCCCGATTCCGACTGGCCGGGACCGGCGCCAGATCAGCGGCAGCGCCTGGCCCACGACCAGCAACAGCGCGAGCCAGAACGGATGCAGCTGGGAACGGTAGGGCAGCAATGAGACCACGTTGATGCCAGCTAGCGCGAGGGCCAGGCCGGCGTCTTGAATCAGCTCTTGCCGGCCTGGGGGCAGGGCGGCCAACCTGGCTGCAAACCTGCTTTGGGCAGCGGATAGCCGGGCGGCAACGGTCATCACGCCCCGATCGTATGGTGGCTGGCGCAGCTGGGGAATCCTCCGCGAGGCGGAACGCCCGGCTCATGCCTGAGCGTGACCGCGACCCGCGTGGTCGGCCTGGGCTCAGCCGCCGGGCGGACCGGAAGAATCGGCTCACGGCCCGATGCGCGCGGACGAGCCAGCCAGGCACGATGCCCGCATGACTGCAGAATCAGCCGTATCAGCTCCCGCGTCCAGGAACTGCACGCCGGTAACGCCCGCGGCAGCGCCCCGGCTTGGCCTGGCGCTGATAGCGGGCGGCGCGCTCGCGCTCGAGCTGGCCGTCAGCGCCCGATACGGATTCGTCCGTGACGAGCTGTACTTCCTGGCCGCCGGGCGGCATCTCGCGTTCGGGTACGTTGATCAGCCACCGCTGACGCCGCTGCTAGCCCGCGTGTCGGCGGCGTTGACCGAGGACACGGTCGTGGGGCTCCGGGTACTGCCGGCACTCGCGCTGGCCGCGATGGTGTTGCTGACGGCCGCGATGAGTCGTCGGCTCGGTGCCGGGCGCACCGGCCAGCTGCTCGCCGCGCTCGCGGCCGCCACCTGCGGCGAGTACGTAGCGGCGGCGCACGAGCTCACGACCACGACGCCCGATTTCCTGTTCTGGAGTATCACCTTGTATCTGGTCGTGCGATTGCTGGCCAGCCAGGATCCGCGCTGGTGGCTGCCGATCGGCGGCTGCATCGGTGTGGCCAGCGAAGCCAAATGGAACATCGGATTCCTGGTCGTCGCGCTGCTGGCGGGGTTCGTCGGCACCGATGCCCGCCGGCTGCTGCGCAGCCGTTACCTCCTGGTCGGCTGTCTGATGGTCGGCGCCCTGGCCGCTCCCGACCTGATCTGGCAGTCGGCGCACGGCTGGCCGAACATGCAGGTATTCCATGCGCTCCAGCGCCAGGCAGGGCACAATCGCGCTGTTTACTGGCCGGCTCAGATCCTGTTCACCGGGCTGGCGCTGACCCCGGTCTGGGTGACAGGGCTGGTCTGGTCGGTGCGAAGCGCGCAGGCCCGTACGTTCCGGCCCGTCGGCATCGGCTGCGCCGTGGTGATCTGCCTGCAATTTGCGCTCGGCGGTAAGCCCTACTACGCAGGCGGTGCTTACGCCTTCCTGCTGGCTGCTGGCTGCGTTCCAGTAGAGCGGTGGCTAACCGATCACAACCCGATCTTGTTCCGGCTCCGGCCAGCCGCCATGATGGGCGCGGGCATGCTGGCCTCGGCACTGATATTCCTGCCGGTGGCCGTGCCCGTGCTGCCAGCCCGT
>JBKQTJ010000131.1:0-47730 GCA_052143255.1 Streptosporangiaceae bacterium
GGCCGGCCAGTACCGGCGCGGGTAGTCCAGGTGCGCCAGCACCTCGAACAGATCGCTGCTGGAGACCATCTGGACCAGCTCCGCGAAGTACCGGCGCATCACCTCGTCCGCGGGATAGGACCGGAACAGCCAGCTGGCGTACTGCAGGCGGCCGCCGTCGGCCAGGGTGTGCAGCGAGCCCAGTACCCGGTCGAACTCGTGCGCGGCCAGCACCGCGCCAGCACTGCCCGCGAAAAGGTGCGGCTCGCCGGCTTCCACCCCAGACAAGATCCGCAACGATGGGTACCGGTCCCGGCACTCCGCCAGGCCAGCCAGATAGCCGCTGACGTCCAGCGGCCGGATCCCGCGCGCCTGATTGGGCTGCACCCCGGAGCCTGCGATGGGGTCGCCCGCGGACCACACGCTGAAGTCGAGGTGCTCGGTGAAGGCTACAGCGGGCAGGCCGAGCTCGAGCGCCCGCGCGCAGGCCGCGGCCATCGACGCGCTGGGGCCGGTGTCATGCGACCACTCCGAATGCACATGATTGTCCGCAGGCAGCACGCATGTGAGTCTGCCAGGCATCGCCTGCGCAGCTGAGGACCGGGCCGTGGCGGCGGTGACCGCAGTTATCTCAGTTGCTAGTGGGGCCGATGGGATTTGAACCCATACTCGCAGGATCCTAAGTCCTGTGCCTCTGCCGTTGGGCTACGGCCCCGATGGCGTGGTGACTGCCCGGGTTTACTGCGGCGCCGTCAGACGCCGAGGTCCTTGCGCAGCCTAGCGACATGGCCGGTGGCCTTTACCGCGTACTGCGCCTGTTCGATTCTGCCATCCGCGCCGACCACGAACGTCGACCGAATCACGCCAACCGATTTCTTGCCGTACAGCATCTTCTCGCCGTAAGCACCGTATGCCTCGAGCACGGCCTTGTTCTCGTCGCTGAGCAGCGGGAAGTTCAGGCCATCCCGATCACGGAACTTCACTAGCTTGGCCGGCTTATCGGGCGAAATCCCAAGCACGGCGATGCCCGCGCCTGCCAGGCTCGCCAGGCTGTCACGAAAATCGCATGCCTGTGTCGTGCAGCCCGGCGTCATCGCCGCCGGATAGAAGTAAATGATCACGCGCTGGCCGCGCAATGATGACAAGCTCACATCCTTGCCGTCGGCATCTGGCAGGGTGAAGTCCGGCGCCACGTCACCTGGCGCCAATCGCTGACCGTCCACTCCGGCCTTCCTTCCGCGTTGCGATGGGTCGCCCCAACCGTACAAGGCAGCAGGCAACCCGGCCTTGCCAAGCCAATGAGCTGCACGTGCCCCGGCCGAGGTCACAGTCTTAGGCGCCTTTTACCGGTTTTCAGGCCGTCGGCGTGGGATTCTGATAGCCGCAGATAAGGCAGGGAACGGGGTCAACATGAGCGGGTCTTGGTGGGACGGGGCGCCGCAGCACGGCGAGTCAGGGCCCGAGCATGGGCCGTGGGCCGCGGCCGGAGAGCCAGGAGCGGAACACCAGCCACCGACTGCCTTGGGGCCGCCCGCACTTGAAAGCGACCAGTGGTTCGCGACGATGCCCGTGGTCGAGCCCCATCCCGCGTGGTATCAGCCGGTGCTGCCTCCAAAGCGACCTCGGGGACGGCGAGTTCTGGCGGTCGTCGGGGCGGCCGCTGTCGTGATCATCGGCGCTGTGGCCGCGTCGGTGATCATGTCGCCGAAGCCCAGCTCTAGGCACGCAAGCTCGGCGCCCAAACCCAGCTCGTCGCTGCAGGCTCAGCCAGGTCGCAGCACGCAGGCCCGGCAACTGACAGCAACCAAGGTTGTAGCGATCGCGGCGCGCAAATCCGTGAGGCTCAGCTCGGTGTCGGCCACCCTGACAGAGCACCTTAGTGGCGCTACCCCGGTGAACATCATCGCCCAGGTCACGGAACAGCACAATCCGCTGATCGCCTCGATGAGCATCAATGAGACCGTCGGCGCCACGAACATCAGGATCCGCGGGATCCTCACCACGGACACGATGTACATGAAGTTCAACGGAACATCGTTCGGCATGCCAGCGGCAGTAGCGCACAAGTGGATCAAGATTCCGCTCAACGAGCCAGGCACGAGTTCCGCCTTCGCCCAGCTGATGCACGGCGTGCAGAACACTAACCCGATTCAGCAGGCCGAGTTGCTGCTGGCAGCTGACCATCTTCACCCCGCGGGCACCCAGACCGTCGGCGGAGTAAGCACCAGAAAGTACGTCGGCTGGACCACGCCAGCGGCCGCATTCAAGCGCGAGACTCCCAGCGTGCGCGCCGCATTGGCGCCAGCGCTGAGGCTGATGACCGGGAGGATCGGCATCACTGTCTGGATCGACGGCCAGATGCGGATCAGGAAGCTCATCTATATCGAGCACGTGGCGTCAAACCAATTGACCGTTGTCTGCACATACCACGGGTTCAACCGGCCGGTACATATCACCCTGCCGTCAGCCAGCCAGGTGGTGACTCTACCGGCGAGTGCACTTTCTGGCGCCGCCTGACGTGCAATCGGCGGTGGCAAGGCTGCGGCACTCCGTTGCCCCCCGGGCGTCAGCCCAGAAGCGCGGCAATCACCGGGGCAAGGCCGCGGAGCGCCGTTGCCCCCCGGGCGTCAGCCCAAAAGTGCGGCAATCACCGGGGCAAGGCCGCGGAGCGCCTTGCCCCGGTGGCTGATCCGGTCCTTGTCGGCGGGCTCCATCTCCGCCGTGGTCTGACCGGTGTCCGGCAGACCGACGGCCTTTAGCTCCTGCGGCGCAGGCAGGAAGATCGGGTCATAACCGAATCCGTTCTCGCCCCGCGGTGCCCGGATCAGCTTCCCGGACACGATGCCCTCGGCGACATGCTCCCGCCTATCGGGCAGTGCCAGCGCCGCCACGCAGGTGAATTGCGCGCCCCGGCGCTCGTCCGGCACGTCGGCAAGCTGCCCGAGGACAAGGCACAGGTTGCCCACGTCGTCGCCGTGCTTCCCGGACCAGCGGGCCGATAGCACGCCGGGCATCCCGTTAAGCGCGTCGACGCACAGGCCCGAATCGTCTGCGATCGCGGGCAAGCCGGTGAACTCGGCAACAGCGTGTGCCTTGAGCAGCGCGTTCTCGGCGAAGGTAGCGCCTGTCTCCGCGACGTCCGGCGCACCAGGGAACTCCGCGAGACTGACAATCTCGACCTCGACCCGGCCGGATTCGAGGATCCTTGTCAGCTCGGTCAGCTTGTGCCGGTTCATCGTCGCGAGCACCAGCCGCGGGCGCGAAGCCCCGGCAGCCCGCCCTGCCCCGCGTGGCTCCGCCACCATCAGGTGCCGAGTGCGGCCTGCTGGAGCTTGGTTAGCTCCGCGCAGCCGTCAACCGCCAGTCCAAGCAGCTCGTCCAGTAGCGGGCGGCCAAACGGCTCTCGTTCCGCCGTGCCCTGGATCTCCACGAAGCTGCCGTCTCCAGTGCAGACCACGTTCATGTCGGTCTCGGCGGCGACGTCCTCCTCGTAGCAGAGATCGAGCCGCGCCTGTCCACCGACAATGCCAACGCTGATCGCAGCGACCGAAGCCACCAGCGGATCGCCCTTGCACCGCTTGCGCCCCTGAAGCCAGCCGACTGCGTCCACCAGGGCGATGTAGCCGCCAGTAATGGCGGCCGTCCTGGTACCGCCGTCTGCTTGCAGGACGTCACAGTCGATGATGATCGTGTTCTCGCCCAGCGCCTTTGGATCGATGCACGCCCGCAGCGACCTGCCGATCAGCCTAGAGATCTCCTGAGTACGGCCGCCGAGCTTGCCCTTGACCGATTCGCGGTCGCTGCGGGTGTTGGTCGATCGCGGCAGCATCGCATACTCAGCAGTCACCCACCCCTGGCCGGTGCCGCGCCGCCAGCGGGGCAATTCCTCCTGGACGCTCGCAGCGCACAGCACTCTGGTCGCGCCGAACTCGACGAGCACTGAGCCCTCGGCGTGGTCGAGCCATCCCCTGGTTATCTTCACTTCACGCAGCTGATCTGGCTGTCGGCCGTCTGGTCGTGACATAGCTGCCAGCCTAGTCCGGGCCCCATAACGCCCGGCTGCCGGTTAGACCAGGCTGCAGGCCGCCGCACCGCGTCTGGCTCAGAAGCGGCCCGGGCAATCCCCAGCCGACTTAACGGGAACCGGCGCCCGTTACCACGCGGCTCGTTCGGGCGTTCCTGCCGCAATCCAGCGGTATATGCGCCCCACTCCCTCCGTCAGGGACGTGCTCGCGGTCCAGCCCAGGTCCATCCTGGCCCGGTCCGGCGCAAGCGCGCTGCGCAGCAGTTCGCCGGGTCGCGGCGGGGCAAAGCCCGGCTCGACCGGATGCCCGGCAACTTCACCGATGATCCTTGCCAGCTCTAGCACGGAGACCTCGGCGCCGGTACCGATGTTCCAGGTACCCGGCCGCCCGCAGTCTGCGGCTGCCAGGAACGCCCCGACAGTGTCGCCGACGTACACGTAGTCGCGGGTCTGGCCGCCGTCGCCGTAGATCGTCGGCCGTTCCCCCGCCAGCACCTGCGCGCAGAAGATTGCCACTACACCGGCGTCGCCATCGGGATCCTGGCGCGGCCCGTAGACGTTCGCCAGCCGCAGCACCGCGTGGCCAGTCCCGTGCAGCCGGTTGTACAGGCCCACGTACTGCTCAGCGCAGTGCTTGGCGACCCCGTACGGCGACTCAGGGAGGGGCAGCACGTCCTCCAGCGACGGGATCGGCGCGTCGCGGCCGTAGAGCACGCCGCCGGTCGAGCAGAACAAGACCCGCGCGCGCACCGCCCGCGCTGCCTCCAGCACGTTGACCGTGCCGATGACGTTCACTTCGGCATCGTGTGCCGGGAAGGTAACGGAGGCACGGACGTCGATCTTGGCAGCGAGATGGCAGATCAAGTCCGGGGCAAAATCTGCCACCAGCGCGGCCAGCTCCCCGGCCTCGGTAACGCTGAGCTTGTGCAATGCCGCCAGTTCGTGCACGCGGCCGGGCCTGCCCGCGGACAGATCATCGATGACTGCGACCTGATCACCTCTGTCGATCAATGCATCGGTGAGGTGCGACCCGATGAAACCGGCCCCGCCGGTAACGAGTACGCGCATAGGAGTGGAGTCTATGCGCGCCGCCCGGTTGCTGCCTGAGACGGCGGCCGGGCTGCGCCAGACTACCGGCCTGCCCTGGCCGGCTGACGTCACCGGAACAGACGCAGGCCGGAGCTCGCCAGCCGCAGCGGTCCGGTGAAGGCCTCGGACGCCTGCGTTAGCGATACGGCCGGAGCGTTCCAAGGCACTAGATGCGTCAGCACCAGGTCCCCCACGCCCGCCCTGGCCGCGATCCCGGCCGCCTGGCGCGCGGTGAGGTGCAGGTCCGGCGGCAAGTCGGGTCCGTCAGTGAACGATGCCTCGGACAGCAGCACGTCAGCCCCGTCGGCCAGCGCGACGAGGGCGTCGCACGGACCGGTGTCGGCGGAGTACGCCAGGGTCTTACCGTCGTGCTCGATCCGGAACCCGAAGGTTTCCACCGGATGATTCATGTGCGCGGTGGTGATCCGCAGCGGGCCTATCTCGACCACGCCCGGAGCCAGCGCCGCGAAGGTGAACGCGTTGGCCACGCCCATGTGGTCGCTGCCCAGCGCCGCCTCCAGGCGCTCGGCCGTCCCGGCCGGGCCGTAGACCGGAATCGGCGGCCGCGGCCCGTCCGGATGGTAGTTCTGCGCCACCGAGTAGGAGCACATATCCAGGCAGTGATCGGCATGCAAGTGGCTCAAGCAGATCGCATCTATATCGGTCAGCCGGCTGTAGAGCTGCAGCGCGCCCAGGGCCCCGTTCCCAAGATCAAGGACGAGGCGGAAGTCGCCGGTATCAATCAGGTAACAAGATGCCGGACTGGCGGGGCCGGGAAAGCTGCCCGCGCAGCCCACAATCGTTACCTCCACGACGGTGGCGGGTAGCCGCGGCAGTTCATGATGACCACAACGGCCCAGGATAGCCTGACAGGCAGAACCGCCGGGCAGCCGAAACGTGTCGACCGATGCGGGAGTGCCACTATCATTCCCAAAACGGCATAATCCGGTGTCAGGACTCCCGACCGATCACGACAGCGAGCCCGCCCCGCGGAGGTGGCATGACCAACCAGGCGACCGACGAGGAACGCCAGGTTCCGCTGGCGCTGGCAGAGCCGTCGGTGCATGTCAAGCCTGGCTGGATCACCGGGCTGAGCCTGGCGAGCCTGGGCATGTGGATGGCGTCGCTGACTCCGATCCAGGTGCTGCTGCCGCTCCAGCTGCAGAACATCGACAACAAACACAAGATTCAGGCGCTCGCCATCGTGTCTGCCCTCGGCGCCATCGCGTCGGTGCTGGCCACGCCGCTGGCCGGAGCGCTGTCCGACCGGACGACCCACGCCTACGGCTTCGGCCCGCTGCGAGGCAGGCGGCACCGCTGGACGCTGTCCATGGCCCTCCTCGGCACCATCAGCCTGCTGATCCTTGCTCATCAGCAGTCGGTGGCCGGTGTAGCGGTCTTCTGGGTTTTGTTCAGCGCCTTCCAGAACGGCGAGTACGCCAGCTTGAGCGCCGCGATCCCCGACCATGTCCCTGTGCGCCAGCGGGCCACGGTGGCCGGCTGGGTCGGTATGCCGCAGGCGCTCGGCCTTGTCGTCGGCACGATCCTGGTCGTCCTCGTGCTGAATAGCCACGTCGTGCCCGGTTACGACATTATTGCGGTGCTGCTCCTCGTGCTGGCGATCCCGTTCGTCTTCCTGACCCCGGATCACCCGCTGCCGGCCGAGCATCGCGAATCCTTCTCCTGGAAGCGGCTGGCCCAGGCCTACTGGATCAGCCCGCGCGAGTACCCGGACTTCGCCTGGGCCTGGATCACCCGGTTCCTGGCCTCGCTGGCGATCGCGATGGGCACGCTTTACCTGCTCTACTTCCTGCGAGACAAGATCCACTACGCCAAGCTGTTTCCCGGCCAGAGCGCGTCGGACGGCCTGCTGATCCTGATCCTCATCTACACCGTGTGCGTGGTCATCACCGCCGTAGTCGGCGGGGTCATCTCCGACCGGATGGGCAGACGGAAGATGATCGTTACCGTGTCCGGCGCGCTCATGGGCGTGGCGGCGCTGGTCCTGACGTTTGTCGAGACCTGGCCCGCCGCCATGGTGGCGGCGGTTCTGTTCGGCGTTGGCTTCGGCGCCTACCTCGCGGTCGACCAGGCACTGATCACCCAGGTGCTGCCCGCGGCCGCCGACCGGGCCAAGGACCTCGGCATCATCAACATCGCCATCGTCGGCCCGGCAGCCCTCGGCGCGGCGCTTGCTGGCCTGCTGGTCACGCTGGGCGGCGGCGCCAACGGCAACGGTTACCCGACCCTGTTCGGCGCCACGGCAGTGGTTGCCGCGCTCGGCTCGATCTTCGTCTGGAAGATCAAGAGCGTCCCGTAGCCGAGGGCGCCGCGGCTGGCTGGCGCCCGGGTGTCAGCCTGGCTGCTGGCCTGCGACGATGCGCAGCCGACCGCGGCCGACCCTGGCGATCTGCCTGCTCTGCGCGACCAGGCGGCCCGCAGCATCCCACACCTCGGCCTCCTCGTCGAACCAGCCGCCGCTGACATGGCGGCAGCGGGTCGCCACCTGGAGCGGTCCTGGCGCCGGCACCGCGCGCATGTGCCAGGTCAGCTCCACCGTCGGGGCCCAGCCGGTCGCACCCAGGCCGAACACCACCGGTGGCAGCGCGTCAACAGCCAGAGCGAGCAGCAGCGCGTCGGGCTCGCGATCATCGCGCAGCCGGAAATAGCCGCGCATCTCCGCCAGCCCGGACGGCTTGTTACTCCGCCAGCCCGTGCTCGCAGGGTCGAGCAGCACCTCGACCTGCGCGGCGAATCCCGCTGTGCCATTCGCGGCGACCGTGCCCGGCCACTTCCCCAAGTCGACGCAGTCCTCGATGGCGGGGAAGTCCGGCGGAGGCCCGGTCCAGTTCAACGCCGCCGAGTCCGGGACCCCCGATGCCTCGCTGGCCGGGCTGGCGCCGTCGGCCAGGGTGCTGACCGGGCCGTCGGCCGGTCCGCTTGGCACCGTCCCGGTCGTCACCGTGGTATCGAGTATCGGCTTCCCGTCCTGCACCAGGGTGGCGCGCGCCGTCGAGGCGGTCTTGCCGAGCTTGAGCCAGGCCACCTCGATTTGAGCCGGGGCAAGCTGCGGGACCCTGAGGAAATGAGCGCTGGTCGCAACGGGATGCGGGTGCGCTGAGCAATCCAGGACGGCGCGCAGCACGGTCGCCAGCAGGGCGCCGCCATTGACGGCCGGCGGTGCAGCGCTCGATGACTGGCCGTCAGCGGCGGGCGGCACGAGGGCGAACCTGACGTCAGGCTCGGCGTCATACAGCCCCTCGCCACGCCGCCGGATTGCCGTGGCCTCATCGAAGATCGTCATCCGTCCGCTTCGTCCTTCCGTCTTGCCATCCGCTCCGTCATGCTCCCTGGTCGGTCAGCCCGCCAGCCCGGTCACGCCGCCAGCTTGGTCAGGCGGCCTGCCCTCACGCCGCCAGCTCGGTCACGCCTCCTGCCGTCACGCCGCCTGCGCCATCACGCCCAGAGCTGCCCTTCCAGCCTGGCCTCGGCCTCGGCTAGCGTGCCGCCGTAGGCGCCGGTCGACAGGTACTTCCACCCAGCGTCGGCAATCAGCAGCGCTATGTCGGCTCGCTCGCCGACCTTGTGCGCCTTGGCCGCGATGGCCAGGCCGGCGTGCAGCACGCAGCCCGCCGAGATTCCGGCGAACAGGCCTTCCACCTGCAGCAGCTCCCTGGTCCGGCGGAGCGCGTCGGCAGATGAAACCGAGTACCGCGAGGTCAGTACGGACTCGTCGTACAGCTCGGGCACGAAGCCCTCCGACAGGTTGCGCAGCCCGTAGACCAGTTCGCCATAGCGCGGCTCGGCGGCGACGATCTTTACCCCCGGCACGTGCTCGCGCAGGAACCGTCCGGTCCCCATCAGCGTCCCGGTGGTGCCGAGCCCAGCCACGAAATGCGTGATCTCTGGCAGGTCGGCCAGCAGCTCAGGCCCGGTGGTCTCGTAGTGTGCGCGCGCATTGGCCTCATTGCCGTACTGGTAGAGCATGACCCAGTCCGGGTGCTCGGCGGCTAGGCCCTGCGCTACCCGGACTGCCTCGTTAGAGCCGCCGGCGGCGGGCGAGAACACGATGGACGCGCCGTAAGCCTCAAGCAGCTGCTTGCGCTCGGCAGAGGTGTTTTCCGGCATCACGCAGATCAGCTTGTACCCGCGGAGCCGGGCGATCATCGCCAGGCTGATGCCGGTGTTTCCCGAAGTGGGCTCGAGTATCGTGGCGCCGGGATACAGCCTGCCGTCCTTCTCGGCCGCCGCGACCATATAAAAGGCCGCCCTGTCCTTAACCGAGCCCGTCGGGTTCCGGTCCTCGAGCTTGGCCCACAGCCGCACGTCCGGGGCAGGCGACAGCCGCGGCAGCCCGACCAGGGGCGTTCCGCCAACTGAATCAAGCAGCGAGTCGTAGCGCATGAGCCGGTCGCAAAACCTGAGCCAGGCCCCTGGCCTAGCTTGAGCCGCCGGCCACGGCCGGAAGCACGGTCACGGTGTCGCCGTCGCTAACCGGAGCGGCCAGCCCGCCGAGGAACCGCACGTCCTCGTCGTTGAGGTAAACGTTGACGAAACGGCGCAGCCCAGCGGTGTCGACCAGCCGCTCGCGCAGCCCGCCGTAACGGCCGTCCAGGTCAGCGAACAGCTCGTCCAACGTGGAGCCCGTTCCCTCGATTGATTTCTCGCCGCCGGTATAGCTGCGCAAGATGGTCGGGATGCGGACCTCGATTGCCATGGTTTATCTGCTCCAGTTTGTCGGGCACCAGTATGGGTGCGGCCGGGGTCCGACGCCGCCCGGATGCGCGGGCGTGCGAATGCGAGCCGCCGACGACGGCCCCTTTGCGATGCAACCGGCCGTCGGCCACGATCATTCCGCCGTGACCGTGACCTCTTCCTCGGTGGGCGCGCCGTCAACGATCCGGAATGACCGGAACTCCTCGTGGCCCGGATCCCATGTCGATACCAGGACATAATGCGCGCCAGGCTCGCTGGCATAGGATATGTCGGTCCTGGACGGGTAAGCCTCGGTGGCGGTGTGCGAGTGATAGATCACCACCGGCTCTTCGTCCCGGTCCTCCATCTCCCGCCACACCCGCAACTGCTCCATCGAGTCGAACCGGTAGAACGTTGGCGACCGCTCGGCGTTGAGCATCGGGATGAAGCGTTCGGGCCGGTCGCTGCCCGCCGGCCCGGCGATCACCCCGCACGCCTCGTCCGGATGATCGGCGCTCGCGTGGGCCAGGATCTTGCCGCGCAATTCAGCGGAGATCGTCAGCATGGCAGGAGACTAACCCAGCTGCCGGCAATGCTGGCTACGTCAGGGCCTCAAGCAGGCTGTCCTGCAAATACGCCAGCCACTGATACACCCAGATGTAAGCGGAACGAGGGTCATCGACGGCTAGCTGCTCGCTCAGGTCGTCGTTCTCATCGGTGATCCCGAGCCGGATGCTGAGCGCAAGCCGGACGTCGTTGAGAGCACGCAGCCACTGCTGGCACTCCGGTTCGCTGAGCCGGACCTCCCCGCCGTTGGGCGGCAGCGAGGCCAGCACCGCCTGCGCTGACGCGACCTTTGCCGACCGCAGGCTCTCCTCGGTGTAGCGGCGGAACTCGGCCGATGCATCCGGGTCGTCGGCGTACCCGTCCGGCAGCAGCCTGGCCAGCACCGGATCGTCCGGCGGCCGGGCATGACTGCTGAGGCCAAGCTGCGCCTCGAGGTCGTCAACCGGTCCGCTACCGGACATGTCCAGGTCGAGCCCGGCGCCGGGATCGTCGGGTTCCAGGTCGCTGTCCGCGGCGACCAGCTCCGCGATCTGGCTGACCAGGCTGCGGATCACGCCTGCCTGGGCTTGCTCGAAGTACGCGGCCGCGCCGCCCGGAACGGCGCGGAACGCTGCGGCGACATCGTTGCCATGATCGTCGTCGTAAGGCGAGTAGCCGTTGGGCTCGTAATCGGTCACGAGTCGTGGCTCACCGTTGCCCACAGCCCGTAGCCGTGCAGCGTCTCGGCATCGCGTTCCATGGCCTCCCTCGTGCCAGCGGACACGACCGCCTTGCCCCTGTGATGCACGTCGAGCATCAGCTTCTCCGCCTTCGGCTTTGGATAGCCGAAAACCTTCTGGAACACGTAAGTCACGTAGTTCATGAGGTTGACCGGGTCGTTCCAGACGACAGTCACCCACGGTGCGTCCAGTGCCGCATCCTGGCCTGTGATCGGCTGCTCGACCTCAACTGGCGCGACGCCCACCTGCCGTCACCTCCCCAGTAGCTCAGTCTTCCACTCCCCCTAAGCCAGTCTTCCACGCATGCGCCGGACGAATGCAATCGGCAGCCGGTACAAAAGCCGCACTAGGTGCATAGTAACGTGGTCATCGGCCCTCAAACTGCCCGCGCCCGCAGCGCCACCGGCTGGCGCGTAGCGCGGCGCGGCGCGTGGCCCGCGTCGTTGTCCGCGCTCGTCCGGGCCGCGAGCCGCGTCGTTGTCGGCGGTTGTCCGGGTCCCGGCCCGCGCTAGCCCTGCCGTCATCGCGGCTCAAGTTATTGATAGCGCTTTCGGTTATAATCCCCGGAAAAGTCCGATCAATAACAAGCTGGGCCGATGTCACGCAACGGCCCTGCTTCATCGCGGCGCAGGTCGGTGAGCTGCTGCAGGCACGAGGCACAGCCGTCACGCCCCGCCCGTGCGGGCCGCGGTGCACCGTCCGACGGCAGAACTAGCCCGGCCGAACCTGCGGCTGCGGATTAGCCGGGCAGCCGGCCGTAGGCCAGCACGACCGAGCGCAACGTAGGCGTCCCGCCGAATAGCTGCCCGATGGCCAGCATGGCGGTGCTGCCGGGCACGTGCACGATGCCGGTGACCTGCAGCACCGCTCCACTGACCACCGGGAGGAAAACGTGGCGCCAATGGCCGCCAGTCTCGTGCAGCAGGTACATCGGCCCCACTGGTGGCGCCGCAGGTGGCAATGGGCCGGGTGGACCTGGCGCCCACCAGCCGCCGTGTCCGTCTGAGACCGCCGCGGGGAGGTAATAGCCGGGATTGCTGGGGCCAACCTTGCGCCACTTTCCGCCGCTCAGGTGCAACACCAGCAGGGTCGTGGTGGGCACGCCGTGGCTCTGCTTCGTAACCTCCGCCGAGATCCACACGTTGCCGGCGCCGACCGCGTTAATAGCGGTCACAGAGGGAGTCACGCTCGCACTTGGTGGCGGCAGCACGGCGCCGAGTGCCTTGTTGCGGCTCCAGGCGTGCCCGTTCCAGTGCGCAACCACATTGTTCAGGCCAGCCGGGCCGGCGGCGATTGCCCATACGTCGTCTGCCGAGACGGTGCTGGCGGACACGAGGTAGAAGTTACTGGTGTGCCGCACCGGCTTCCAGGTCCGGCCGGTGAGGCGCCAGGTACCGACTCCAGGCGCGACATGTGTCAGTCCGTAGACCCATGCGTTCCCCCGACCAAGTACCGAGCAGCCCGACACCAGCCCCGACGGCGTGAACGCCTTGCTCACGGTCCACTTGCCACCGACCAGGTGCAACGCGCCCGCATAGCCGGCGCCGTAGCCAAACACGGAAGCGCCGGCGAACGCCCAGACGTTGCCCGGCGAGCTTGCACCTGCGCAACCGATGCCGCTGGCTACGCCCTTCGGGAACGCCGCTGCCGTCCATTGGTGACCGTTCCAGTGTTCACCCGCCGGCCCGAGCGTCGAGCCGCCAGGCTTGCCGACAACCCCTAGGGCCCAGGCGCTGGTGGCGTCCGGCGCGATGACCGTCGTCAGAGCGCTGCTGCTGCGGGCAACGATGTGCCATTGCTGGGTCGCGGCCAGGGTCTGAGCCTGGAACGGGCGCGATGCCACCAGGCTCGCGCCGGCCTGGCGCACTGCCGCTGGCCTCAAGCCGGCCGGGCTGGCCCCGGCGACGGCAGTGCCCGCGCTGGCAGCCGCCGCACTAGTCGCCAGGCTGAGTGCGAAGATGCTCACGACCGCGACCGCCAACGGCAGTAGGCGCGCGCCCGTCACGTTGCGGATGTTCATCGGCAGTGCCCCCTTCTGAACGCCATCAGCGTCACCAAACTTGCATAAGTTCTAGTCTCAGGGGGTTTAGCTCTGCAAGCATCGAAATACCACAGATCGTGTTGACCGGTAATCCTGCCGGGCGGTACTGACGCGCGGATCCGTAAGCTGCCCTGGTGAACACCGGCTTGCTGACCGACCACTACGAAGTGACGATGCTGCGCGCCGCGTTGGGTAGCGGCGCCGCGCACCGGCGGGCCGTGTTCGAGATGTTTGCCAGGCACCTGCCCAGCGGGCGGCGTTACGGCGTGGTCGCCGGGACCGGCAGGTTCCTGGACGCGCTGGCGGATTTCCGGTTCGGCGACCCGGAGCTCGACTTCCTCGCGCGCGCCGGGATCGCTGACGCACCGACGCTGGCGTTCCTGCGCAACTACCGGTTCAGCGGCGACATCTGGGGCTACGCGGAGGGAGACTGCTACTTCCCCGGCTCCCCGATCCTGATCATCGAAGGCACCTTCGCCGAGGCAGTGATCCTCGAAACGATCGCGTTGTCAGTCTTCAACCATGACTGCGCGATGGCGTCTGCCGCTTCCAGGATGGTAACGGCTGCCAGCGGACGGCCGCTGGTCGAGATGGGATCGCGGCGCACGCACGAGCGGTCCGCCGTCGCCAGCGCCAGGGCGGCCTACATCGCCGGGTTCACCACCACGTCGAACCTCCGGGCCGGCTATGAGTACCAGATCCCCACCAGCGGCACAAGCGCGCACGCGTTCACGTTGGTACATGACGACGAGCGCGATGCCTTTGCCGCACAGCTCGCTGCGCTCGGTCCCGGCACCACGTTGCTGGTCGACACCTACGACGTGCCGGCCGCGGTCGAGGACGCAGTTCAGCAAGCGGGTCCAGGGCTAGGCGCGATCCGGATCGACTCCGGCGACCTGGCCCAGGTTACGCGCGCAGCCAGGGCGCAACTCGACGCGCTCGACGCGGTCAAGACCCGGATCATCGTCACCGGCGACCTGGATGAATTCTCGATAGCGGCGCTCGCAGCCGCGCCAGTCGACGGCTACGGCGTCGGGACTTCGCTGGTGACGGGCTCCGGCGCGCCAACGGCCGCGCTGGTGTACAAGCTTGTCGCCCGCGCTGACGGCGACGCCGTACTGCGCCCGGTCGCCAAGCAGTCCGTCGGCAAGCCATCACGTGGCGGCCGGAAGTGGGCCGTGCGCGTGCTCGACGCGGCCGGCCATGCGGTAACAGAGCTGGTCACCGATACCGACCCCGGAGCGGCCGCGGAGCCCGGCGAGCCCGCCGAGCCCGGTAAGGCTGGCGAGTCGGCTGGCCGACGGCCGTTGCTGCGCAGGCTGGTCCGCGGCGGCGAGACCCTCGGCCGAGAGCCCATCGCCGCTGCCAGGGCGCGGCATCAGGCAGCCGTCGCCGAGCTGCCGCCGCACGCCAGGCAGCTCTCGCGCGGCTACCCGGCGATCCCAACCGTCTTCGAGCCGGACAGCGACTGACTCGCTCGCGTCATGAGTTGTCATCCCCAGGCAGCAGGCTGACGCGCGCGCGGACAGGCGCGCCATCGTGCCAGACTGAGCCGATGCACCGCAACGCCGAACACGTGGCCAGCGAGCTTCGCGCCCTCGGGGTGGCCGGTGAGGTGAGGGCCCTGCCCGAGCCGGCGCCGACCGCTGCAGCCGCCGCCGCCCAGCTCGGCTGCGAGCTAGGCGCAATCGCGAACAGCCTGATCTTCAATGCCGATGGCGAACCGCTGCTGATCCTGACCAGCGGAGCGCACCGGGTAGATACCGCCAAGGTCGCGGCGGAGCTGGGCGTCGAGAAGATCCGCCGTGCCGATCCCGACTTCGTCTATGCCAGCACCGGACAGCGCATCGGCGGAGTTGCGCCGGTCGGTCATCCGCAGCCGATCCGCACCCTGGTCGACACCGCGCTTGTGCCATACGACGTCGTGTGGGCGGCAGGAGGTCATGCGCATACGGTGTTCCCCACCTCGTATGCCGAGCTAGTCCGGATCACCTCCGGCGCGCCTCTGGATGTCAGCTAGCGCTACGCTCGGCGTTGTGCGCGCATTGCTGATCGTCGATGTGCAGAACGACTTCTGCGAGGGCGGCTCGCTTGCCGTGACGGGCGGTGCAGCCGTGGCCGGGGCGCTGAGCGCCTTCCTCGCGGGGCCGGATAGCGACGGATATGACCACATCGTGGCCACGCAGGACTTTCACATCGACCCAGACGGCCATTTCTCCGCGGCGCCAGATTACGTCGACAGCTGGCCGGTGCACTGCGTGGCCGGGACAGCAGGCGCGCAGTTCCATCCAGCGCTGGACACTGCCCGGGTCGAGGAGATCTTCCGCAAGGGCGAGTACGCGGCCGCCTACAGCGGCTTCGAGGGCGCCAGCGCGTCCGGCGACACGCTGCTGAGCTGGCTAACAGAGCGCGGCGTGACCGACGTGGACGTGGCAGGTATCGCCACCGATTACTGCGTCAGGGCCACCGCGGCCGACGCGGCCAAGGCCGGCTTCAGCACGACCGTCCTGCTCAGCCTTACCGCAGGGGTAACGAAGCCCACGACGGCAGCAGCCATCGAGTCGCTGCGGGCCGCAGGTGTCGAGGTCACTGGCGAACCGCGGGGAACGGCTGGCTAGTCGTCCCCGCCCTCAGGCAGCGACTCATAAATCCGCTGGCAGTCCGGGCATACCGGGAACTTCTTGGGATCCCGGCTCGGCACCCAGACCTTCCCGCACAGTGCCACCACAGGCGTCCCCGTTACCGCACTGTCAACGATCTTGTCCTTCTGGACATAGTGCGCGAAGCGCTCGTGGTCGCCATCGCCATGCGACAGATCCGGCCGGACATCGGTGTCCTGGCGAACGTCAGTGCCAGGAACAACTTCAGTGCTCACGGACGAAGAGTCTACGCGCTCAGTTCCAGACCGGATCATCAGGGAACGAGGCCACGAGCGCCAGGTCGCCGCCCTGGTTGCGGAGGACCTCCTGCCAGAGCCGTTCCGGCTCGGCGGCGAAGGCGGCGGCCGGATCACCGGGCAACACGAACCAGGCGCCTTCGGAGATCTCGTCCCGAAGCTGACCGGCGCCCCAACCCGCGTATCCGGCAAATACCCGCATAGACGTGATTCCGCCGGCTAGCAACTCGGGCGGTGCGCCCAGGTCGACCAGTCCGATTCTGGACATCAGCGGCGAGCCATCCAGCGAGCGCCAGCCGACGGGCTCGGCACTGCCATAGGCGAGAGCCAGCGCCAGTGCGCTGTTGGGTGAGATGGGGCCACCACGGAACACCACTTGCGGCCCCGTGGCCAGCGCGGTCCACGGCTCGAGCACCTGATCAAGCGGCACCTCGGTCGGCCGGTTCAGCACGACTCCGAGCGTGCCCTCCTCCTGGTCATCCTCGACGATCAGCACGACGGTCCGCCTGAAATTCGGGTCGCCAAGCTGCGGGGTCGCCGCCAGCAACCGCCCGCTGAGGGATTCCTCCATATACCAATCATGCGCCAGAAACCTGAACGCCAGCACTGGGGCGCCTGATTGCCAGACCCGAATCCCCGGACCAGCGGCTTCGGCCCTGGCGGCCGGCACGTACCCTGCAAGTGTGTCCACCGGAACGAGCGGCTCGGCCGCAACGATGACTGCCGGCGAACTGTCGGCACGCACCGTTGCCGCCAGCGGAATCCCGCCGACCGAAGCGGCCGCCGGCGACGTCATAGCCGCCAGTGAGCTAGGCATCGATGCAGCGCGGCTGCGCGCAGCCGTATTGCGGCTGTCCAGACGCCTGCGCAAGCACGACCTGGCGGGCCTGACGCCGAGCCAGCTGTCTACCCTGTCCAGCGTCGGCCAGTGCGGGCCCGTCCGGCTGGGTGACCTGGCCGCGGCTGAGCGGATCGCGCCGTCGACTCTCACCCGCCTGGTGAACGTGCTGGAAGAGCGGGGGTACTTGCTCCGGCAGCCAGCTCCCGACGACGCCCGCGCCTACTTGGTCACCGTTACCGTTGCCGGGCACGAGGCGCTTGAGCGCATTCGCGCGGAGGCCACCAGCCTGCTGACCGACATCCTGCTCACGCTGCCCGCGGGCCAGCGTGCCGCGCTCGACGCTGCGCTGCCGGCTCTGGAGGAGCTGGCTGGGCTGGGCCCAGATCAGCCGAAAAAGGTCAGGAAGCCGGGATCAGCGGCGCCGCAGGCCAGCAGCCAGTAGTCGCTGTGCAGCAAGCTGGCCGGCGACGCTAGAACAGCAGACTGGACAGTTTCGCCCTGGCCTTGGCGACCCTCGGGTCCTTGGGCGGGAAAATGCTGAACAGGCTGATCAGGTGCTGGCGAGCCTTGTCTCGGTCTTCGCCCGAGGTGCGCCCGATGGTGTCGAGCAACCGGTCGAAGCTGGCCTCGATCCGCCCGTTGGCCAAATCAATATCGGCCACCTTGGCCTGCGCGATCGGGTCGCCGGGCCGTTCATCGGCCGCCCGGCGGGCGGATGCCTGATCGTAGCCTTCAACCCGGCGGATCAGGTTGACCTGGCCAAGCCCCATCGTCGCGACGGGATCGCCGGGGCTGAAGGCGAGCACCTTCTCGAACGCCGCGGCCGCACCGTCCATGTCGCCGCGTTCCATCGCTTCCTGCGCCTCGGTGAACACAGCATCGGTGCCCGCGTCGCCGTATCCGCCTGGGTAGCCAGGCGGCAGCGCGGACTGCTGCTCGGGCTGACCGTCGGCTTGGCCAGCTCCAGCCGCGGCGGGGGCAGCTCCGGCTGGCTGCAGGCCAAGCTGCTCGGCCACCCGCATGACCTGGCCGAGCCATTCCCTGACCTGCGCCTCTGGCATCGCGCCGAGGAAGCCGTCAGCGACTTGCCCGGCCACGACAGCAACTACCATCGGGATGCTCTGAACCTGGAGCGCCGCGCTCAGCTGCGGGTTGGCGTCCACATCCACCTTGGCAAGGACAAAGCCGCCAGCTGATTCCAGCGCGAGCTTTTCCAGGATGGGGCCGAGCTGCTTGCACGGGCCGCACCAGTCGGCCCACAGGTCGAGAATCACCGGCACGGTACGGGACCGGGCGACCACGTCGGTGTTGAAGGTCTCGTCAGTCACATCGATGACCAGGCCTGCCTGCCCACCCGGACCGCTGGCGGCCGAACCCTGCTCAGCAGTGCGTTCTCGGCGCTGCGCTGCGGCCTGCCGGGCGCCCAGATCGATGGCGCCATGGAGAGAGAAGTCCCGCGGCTGCTTCATGACTCCATCCTGCCGCATCGGCAGGACCGCCTGCGCATCTCCCCGCGGCTGGCTGAATAACCACGGTCATCCGTGACGCGCTCAGAACGCAGGCGCCTCGAAGTAACCGCCCCACTCCCCGCGCAGCGCGTCGCAGATCTCCCCCAGCGTCGCCTCGGCACTGGCCGCCCGGATCATCGGCGGGATCATGTTCGCACCGGACCGGGCAGCCATGAGCATCTCCGCCAGCGCCGCGTCCACTGCGGCCTGGTCCCTGGCGGCCCGCCTGCGGCCGAGGTCGCGAACCTGCTCGACTTCCACCTCGTGGCTCACCCGCAGGATCTCGATGGGCTTCTCGACAGTCTCGGTGTGGCAGTTCACCCCGACTACGCGCTTGTCCCCCTTCTCTAGCTTCTGCTGGTAGCTGAAGGACGCCTCGGCGATCTCGGCGGAGAACCAGCCGTCGTCGATGCCGCGCAGGATGCCGCCGGTCACCGTGCCATCCGGGCTCATTGCCTTGATCCTGGCGAAGATGTCCTCGGCCTCAGCCTCGAGCTTGTCGGTCAGCGCCTCCAGGTACCAGGAGCCGCCGAGCGGGTCAGCGACGTTAATGACACCCGTTTCCTCCATGATCACCTGCTGCGTGCGCAGCGCAATCTCGGCGGCCTTCTCGCTCGGCAGCGCGAGCACCTCGTCAAGCGCATTGGTGTGCAGCGAGTTCGTGCCGCCAAGCACCGCGGCCAGCGCCTCGACTGCCGTCCGCACGACATTCATCTCCGGCTGCTGCGCGGTCAGCGACACCCCGGCGGTCTGGGTGTGGAACCGAAGCCACTGGGCGCGCTCGGTCTTGGCGCCGTAGACGTCACGCAGCCAGCGGGCCCAGATCCGGCGGGCGGCACGGAACTTGGCGATCTCCTCGAAGAAGTCGATGTGCGCGTCGAAGAAGAAAGACAAGCCGGGCGCGAACACTTCGATGTCCAGGCCGCGGGATAGCCCGAGCTCCACATAGCCGAATCCGTCGGCGAGCGTGAAGGCCAGCTCCTGCGCGGCTGTTGAGCCTGCTTCCCGGATGTGATACCCCGACACCGACAGCGGCTTGTAGTCCGGGATGCTCTGCGCGCAGTACTCCATCAGGTCTCCGATGAGGCGCAGGTGCGGTTGCGGCGGGAACAGCCACTCCTTCTGCGCGATGTACTCCTTGAAAATGTCGGTCTGCAGCGTCCCGTTGAGCGCGCCGATGTCCGCGCCTTGCCGCTGCGCAGCCGCCAGGTACATGCAAAACACCGGCACGGCGGGACCGCTGATTGTCATCGACGTGGTGACGTCGGCCAGCGGGATCCCGCTGAACAACGTGTCCATGTCCGCGGTCGAGTCGATGGCCACGCCGCAGTGGCCGACCTCGCCCGCCGACCGGGCGTCGTCGGAATCGCGGCCCATCAGCGTCGGCATGTCGAACGCGACAGACAGCCCGCCGCCACCGGCCTGCAGCAGCATCTTGTACCGCTCGTTTGTCTGCACTGCGTTGCCGAAGCCGGAGAACTGCCTGATCGTCCACGTCCGGCCCCGGTACCCGGCCGGGTACAGCCCCCGCGTGAACGGGAACTCTCCCGGCCAGCCGATGCGCTCGAAGCCGGGCACCACACCGCCCTCGGGTGGCCCGTACACCGGTTCCACCTCAACTCCGGACAGCGTGCTGAAATCCGCGTCCCGCTTGCGGGCCGCGTCATACCGGCGCTGCCAGCGCTCCCGGCCGTAGTCGCCGATCTCGCGTGCGTCCATGAGTACCTCCCGGCGAATGCGGGCGCAACCGCCGCTCGTGGGTGCGAGTTACCGGGGCTACGGGCCAGGCAACTCCGCACCGATGAACCGGCGCATCCATGATTTAGTTGGACGTCCTAGTATCTGCACCCAGCATACCCGCTCTGGGCGGCTCGGAAAGGGGCGGCCGCTGCCAGGCCTTCGGAGCTTCGCCGCTAGGCACTGGGAGCCTCGCTGCCAGGCCCAGCCTGGGCGTGGTGGCGGTCAAAGCCAGCCATCGGCGGGGGAGGCCGGCCGCAAAAAGTGCCGTCTTCCGCAACCGTGCGCGCCGCACGCCGTCTTAGTTAACGACCTGGCCATCCGCGCTGCCCGACTGCCCTGCCCAGGCTGACCAGGTAGCGCCTGACCCGGCGCACTGACACAACCGGAACGAGGCCGCTGCCGAAGCGGTAGAAATATGGTAAAAAGATGCAAGACGGTGGCGTGACGGGCGCAGGCTGCGCGGTGCTCCGTCCGGGCTTGGGTCTCCGCATGAACCCCTTGCCTATGGCTGACTCGGGCTCGCAACAGCTAACCTGGCCCGGGCGGCCAGCGCGCGCGGCCAAGCTAGGGAGCTCAGTGGCCAGGCTCCGCACGTCGGACCAGCAGGCAGTCGAGGAGCTGTTTAATGCCTGCTACCCCCGGCTGGCGGGCTGGGTCCGGCGGCTGGTTGACGACGACGAGACGGCGCACGAGATCGCCTCCGAGGCTTTCACCCGGCTGCTGTCGCGCTGGTCGGGCCTGGATAACCCGCAGAGTTACCTCTACATGATCGCCACCAACCTGGTCCGGGACCACTGGCGCAAGACCGGCAGGGAACGCAGTGCCATCAGGGTCATGACCGCTGCAGGGCCGGCCGACCCGACCTATCAGCCTGCCCAGGACGTTGATGTCCGCGCACTGATCCAGGCGCTGCCGGAACGACTCCGCAGCCCGTTCCTGCTGCACTACTACGCGGGATTCGGCCTTAAGGAAGTGGCGGCGATGCTTGGCCGCCCCGAGGGGACCATCAAGGCTGACCTCTTCCATGCCAGGGCCCGGCTGAAGGTGGCGCTGGGAGACACACGTGAATAGTCCGCGCGACGACCTCGACAAATGGCTCGACGCCGAGGTGACTCCCCTTTACCCGAGAGCTGGCTCGCTCGAGCGGATCAGGGGCCAGGCGCGGAAGCGCAAGCGGCGCCAGGCGCTTGTGACCGCGGCTGGCTGCGCTGTCGTGCTCGCGGCTGCAGCGACCGTGCCGCAGCTGCTGTCGGGCGGCCAGCAGTCCAGCCGGAACACCAGCCCGCCGGTGGCCACCAGCCCCTCGATTCCGGCCATCCAGCCGACGACCGGGCCGACCCACCACAAGAACCGCAGCACCGTTGACGGCCACGGCACCCAGCTGCGCCAGCACACCTACCTGACGACTGGCAGCTCCGGCACCACGCCGCCGGCCCACTTCCGGCCGACGTCGGTCACCGTGGTCGGTGCTGGCACCGTAGCGAATCCGAAGCTAGTCGGCGCGGTGATCGGCCAGGCGGGGCCGCCGTGCTACAACCCCGGCTACTGCACCTCGTTGGCTGGCACCTCCAGCTACGGGTCGCGCTGGTACGGCGTCAGCGCCCCGGTGGCCACCAGTCCGCACGGCGCCAGCGGCGTCAGCCAGCTGCGCTTCACGAACCTGCAGGACGGCTGGGCGTTCGGCCCCGCCTTGTATGAGACCAGCGGCGGCGGCTGGCCGTGGAATAAGGTGTTCACCGCCGGCCAGCGCGTAACCGACCTGGAAGTAGCCGGCCAGAATGCGCTGGCGATCTTCGCCGGCTGCACTGGCACCGGCCTTCACTATGCCAGCGACTGCACCGGCTTCCGGCTGTATAGCTCCGTGGCCGGGAGCCAGACGTGGACCGCGGTGACGGTGCCGACCGCGTTCCGTCTGATGACAACGACCCAGCCATCTTCTGCCAGTCTGGTTATTTCCGGCGGCACCACCGGCTACCTCCTCACCCCGTCCGGCGCGCTACTGAGCGGGCCGGTGTCCGGCGGGACCTGGACCAAGGTCAGCCAGGCACCATGCCAGCCGGGCGCGGCGCAGGTGAGCGGCTCGCCGGCCGGCGCTCAGCTGGCAGCCGGCCCTGAGCTGCTGCTCGCCTGTGACGCTCAGCCGGCCGGCGGACCCGAGCAGACCAGGCTGTGGACGTCGGCTACCGGGGTGCACTGGACCAATGCCGGAGCCGTAACGCACGCCGGTGCCGCGACGTCGCTGGCAGCGGCTGCCGGCAGTCCGGTGGTACTCGCGACCACTAACGGCATCTACTACTCCGCCGACAACGGCAAGACCTGGCACCTGGCGAGCTTCGGGGCGTCAGTGCCCCCAGGCGGCTTCAGCTACGTCGGCATGACGAACGGGCAGCAGGGCGTGGCCGTGCCAGCCCGTTCATCGCTCGGCGAGATCTTCGTGACCAGCGACGGCGGCCGCAGCTGGACGCCGTCACCGATCGCCGGGTAGACCCAGCCGGGGAATAAGCGCCCGGACGGGGCCGGGCGCTAGCAGTCCTTGAAGTCGCCGGCAGTTACCCGCAGGCCGCGCAGCAGGCCGAACATCTCCTCGAGCTGGTCCGGCTGATACCCGCCCATGCCGAATTCGGCTGCCATCAGGTCATCGGTCGCCCGCCGCATGACCTCGCGGCCGGCCGACGTGATCTCGGCAAGCGTGCCTCGGCCGTCACGCGGATTCGGCTTGCGGACGACCAGTTGCTGGCGCTCCAGCCGGTGGATCGTATTCGTGACGCTTGTCGGGTGCACCATCAGGCGCTCGCCGATCAAGCGCATGGGCAACGCACCGTCCCGGCTGAAGCTGAGCAGCACCAACGCCTCGTACCGGGCAAACGTCAGGCCGTGAGGACGCAGTAGGGCATCCAGCTGGGCGAGCAGGATCTGCTGCACTCGCATGATCGTGGTGACTGCGGCCATCGCCTTGGCGTCACCGAACCGGCTCTGCCACGTCTGCGCAGCGCGCTCGATCGGATCGAACGGCAGTTCCAGCGGCTTGGGCACACCCAAAACGTATCGTGGCCGACCTTGCCCGGCATTACATCACCCGCTGTGTAACACGAATCCGGCCAGCCGGCGCGTACGTGGACATGGTGAATTACAGATAGCTACATTGCCTGCGGGGGATCGGCCGATAACAAAATCCGGGGGAACCTTTGCCGTCCGGCGACGCAAGCACCGTGCGGCCCGGCCACGTGAACATGGCGAGGCCGAGCCACGCGATCGTGCCGTCGGATCCGGTACTGGCGGCGGGCATCGGCCTGCGGCGTGGCCGCGGCTGGGCGGTGCGCTCGGCCAGTTTCCGCGTCAGCGCTCCCGGCGCCGGCAGGTCGGCGGTTGGCATGCTCGTCGACAGCCCGGCGACGGCGACTGCGATCGTTGACCTGCTCGCTGGGGTAGCCAGGCCCGCCTACGGCGAGCTGCGGGTACTGGGGCATGACATGTGCACCATCCGGGGCCGCGCCTCCGTCCGCCGCCGTGTCGGCGTGGCCCGCCGCGGCGCGATCCCGTTGCCCGCGCCCAAGATCCGCGGAATGCTCGAGCACGCGGCGCGGCTGGCCCGGCCGGACCGTCGGGACCGGCAGGTTCTGGCCGCCGCGATCCTCGACCGGCTCGGGCTGCTGCCGTGGGCGGAGGTGCCGGTCCGGTCGGCTCCTGACTCGATCGCCAGGCGGGCCCGGCTTGCCGCCGCCGCCGTGCATCAGCCCGAGCTACTGCTGGTCGACGGGCTAATGGACGGGCTGCCGAAACGCGACGTCGCGGTGTTAGCCGACTCGATTCGCGACCTGAGCCGGGATAGCGGCGTGCTGGTCGTCGGCTGGGATAGCGCCGGGCTCGCAGTGGCTTGCGACGACATCTGGGTCCTGACCGATGGCGTGCTGTCAGTGCCGCCGGGGCCGCCGGCGCTGAGCTGGGCTGACCTGGATTCGGCCGACTGGCTGCGTTGAGCCGGGGCGTGATCGCTGCAATAGGCCCGCTGGCTCAGCCAGAGATCAGCTCGTCGGCAGCCGAGTACGGGTCCAGCTCCCCCGCAGCCACCCGTTCAGCCAGCTCCGTCAGCCTCGATTCGCCCGGCAGCCCGCCCATCCGCTGCCGGAGCCCGGCAAGTGCCAGGGCTGAGATCTCGGCGCTGGCCCGTTCCCTGCGGCGTATGTCCAGCCGCCCTGAGCCGCTTAGCCAGTCGCGGTGCCGGTCGATCGCGGCAGCCAGCTCGCCGATTCCGTCGCCGGTCGCGGCCGTGGTGCTCACGATCGGCGGCTTCCAGGCGCCCGCCGGGTAATTGGCCATGGCCAGCATGGTGCGCAGGTCCCTGATCACTTCCTGCACGCCTGGCCGGTCGCTCTTGTTGACCGCGAACACGTCGGCGATCTCCAGGATGCCTGCCTTCGCTGCCTGAATGGAATCGCCCAGTCCTGGCGCGACCACGACGAGCGCGGTATCGGCCAGCGACGCAATCTCCACCTCGGCCTGGCCGACACCCACGGTCTCGATGAGCACGACGTCCACGCCCGCCGCGTCCAGGATCCGGACGGCCTGCGGCGTTGCCCAGGACAGGCCGCCCAGGTGACCGCGACTAGCCATCGAGCGGATGAAGACCTGCTCGTCAATCGCGTGCTCTTGCATGCGAACCCGATCGCCGAGCAACGCACCGCCGGTGAACGGAGAGGACGGGTCCACCGCGAGGACGCCGACCCGCAGGCCCTGCTCCCGGTAGCCGCGAATAAGGGCCGCGGTCACCGTCGACTTACCTACGCCAGGCGACCCGGTAAGGCCGACTACGCGGGCCTGCCCGCTCAGCGGAGCGATGACCTTCATGACGCGCCGCAGGTCGGGCGAGGAATCCTCGACCAGGGAAACGAGGCGGGCCAGCGCCCGGGGATCACCGGCCCGTGCCGCTGCGACAAGTGCTTCTGGATCGGCCAGGCGTCGCCGGGCCCGCCCGGCGATCGGTGTCCCGGCGACTCGAGCCACTGGTTGGCTCAGCTCTGGTCGGTGGCTGGCACCCGGAACAACAGCGCGTCGCCCTGGCCGCCGCCACCGCACAGCGCGGCGGCGCCTAGCCCGCCGCCCCGGCGGCGAAGCTCGTAGATCAGGTGCAGCGCGATCCGGGCGCCGGAAGCACCAAGCGGGTGCCCGATGGCGATGGCACCGCCCGTCACGTTGACCTTGTCCTGGTGGACGCCCAGGTCCCTGATCGACTGGATCGCTACGGCCGCGAACGCCTCGTTGATCTCGATCAGGTCCAGGTCCGACACGGACAGGCCCGCCTTCGCCAGTGCCCGCATGATCGCCTGGGACGGCTGTGAGTGCAGCGAGTTGTCCGGACCGGCCACCACGCCGTGAGCGCCCACCTCGGCCAGCACCGTTGCACCAGCTGCGGCGGCGGCTTCAACCGACATCAGCACCACAGCGCAGGCGCCGTCGCTGATCTGAGAAGCGGACCCCGCCGTGATCGTGCCGTCGGCGGCGAAAGCTGGCTTCAGCGCGGAGAGCGACTCCGCGGTGGTGTCCGCACGCACGCCCTCGTCGGTGTCGACGATCAAGGGCTCGCCGCGGCGCTGCGGGATGCTGACCGGCGCGATCTCTTCCGCCAGCAAGCCGTCCTTGATAGCCGCGGCGGCCAGCTGGTGCGAGCGCGCGGCGAACTCGTCCTGCTCCTCGCGCGTGATGCCGAGCTTGGCGTTGTGCCGCTCGGTGGACTCCCCCATCGAGATCTGGTCGAAGGCGTCGGTGAGGCCGTCGTGTGCCATCGAGTCGATCAGCTCCGCCGGACCGTATTTGAAGCCGCGCCGCGAGCCGGCCAGCAGGTGCGGCGCCTGCGACATGGACTCCATCCCGCCTGCCACCACGACATCGAACTCACCCGCTCGGATCAGCTGCGCCGCCAGCGCGATCGCGTCCAGTCCGGACAGGCACACCTTGTTGACCGACAGGGCCGGCACCGTCATCGGGATCCCGGCGGCCACAGCCGCCTGCCGGGCCGGGATCTGGCCCTCGCCCGCTTGCAGCACCTGGCCCATGATCACGTACTCGACGCGGTCCGCGGGCAGGCCTGCGCGCTCCAGCGCCGCCTTGATGGCCAGCCCGCCGAGCTGGGCACCGGTAAAGCCGCTCAGCGAGCCGAGCAGCCGGCCTACGGGGGTTCGGGCCCCGCCAACAATCACAGCCTCACGCATAGCTGAAACGATACCTGTCAATGGACGAGCACCCTGAGAGGCTAAAGCCGTGCTGACCAGAATCGATCATGTCGGCATCGCGTGCCGCGATCTCGATGCGAAGATCGCCTTCTACGAGTCAAGTTTCGGCTTGACTGTCGCCAGCCTGGAGGTCAACGAAGCGCAGGGGGTACGCGAGGCAATGCTGCACGTCGCTACTGGGCCGACCGGAGCGTCCTACGTTCAGCTGCTTGAGCCGCTCGGCCCGGATACGCCGGTCGGCAGGTTCCTCGAACGCCGGGGCGAAGGCGTGCATCACGTGGGCTACGGCGTGGCGAATATCACAACGGCCCTGGCGGCCATCATGGCGTCCGGCATCCGGCTCATCGACGAGCGGCCGCGGCATGGGTCGATGGGAGCCGCCATCGCCTTCCTGCACCCGTCCGACACCGGCGGTGTGCTGACCGAGCTTGTGCAAGCGGCGACCATTGATCATGCAGCTTGACCGCTAATCGGCCTCTGAGCTGGGGATATTGCAGCCGAAGGCGCCCCTGGTAGGCTAGGCGACTTGTCGCACCTAAGTTACATAGTAATAAAAAACGGTATCTGCGTCACTAGCGACCTCGAACAGGCCGCCAATGGGCGGGCAGGAGAGTACGCTGCCAGCACCGGACGAACGCTACTGCGTGCCGACCGGGCAGCTGGCAGCTACCGCACTGCTGCCGAGCCCTGGCAATCGGACCTAAGCAGCTGTCGTTTCGGTGCGCGAAACTCCCGCTACACACGTCCCTCCGGTCTAAACAGGATTAGGCGACATGCAGCCCGACATCGATGCTCAGCTCAGCAACTACTTTGATGACACGCCCGACTTCGCCCGTGTCATGCGCGGCTATGACCCGCACCAGGTCAACGACCACATCGAGAAGCTCAAGGCGGACACGCGCAAGCACCAGGACACCGCTCAGGCGCTCCAGCGGGAGCTCGTCGACGCCCACCGGCAGATGCAGGAGATCGAGCAGCCGACTCTGTCCGGCCTCGGCTCTCGCATCGAGCAACTATTCCGGCTCGCCGAAGAGCAGGCCGCAGAGCACATCGCCGAAGCCAGGGCCGCGGCGCACGACCTGAGTGCCGCCGCCAAGGTCGAGGCTGCCGAGGCCAGGGCCTCTGCCGAGAACGAGGCCGCCGAGCTTCGCGCGGTCGCTAAGCGCGAGACCGACGACCTTCGCTCGACAGCTGAGCGCGAGGCCGAATCCATCCGGACGAAGGCGGGCCGGGAGGCCGACGAGCTCAAGTCGACGACCGAGCGCGAGGTCGCCAAGCTGCGCGCGGCGGCCGACCACGAGGTGGCCGAGAAGCGCGCCGGCAACGAGCGCGAGATCGCCAAGATGCGCACCACCGCCGAGCGCGAGGTCGCGCAGATGCGGGCATCGTCGAAGCGGGACCGCGACGAGATCCTCACCACCTCCAAGCGGCAAGCCGACGAGATGCGCAGCCAGGCACAGCGCGCCTTCGAGGACAGCGAAGCGCAGCGCGCGCAGGCGGAGGCCGAATTCGAGATCCAGCTCGCTGCTCGCCGCGAAGAGGCGGAGCGGCAGGAGACCGAGCGGCTCGCCAAGGCGCAAGAGGCCACTCAGAAGATGGTCTCCGAGGCCGAGCAGCGCGCCGCCACCGCCGAGGAACGGGCCAGCAAGGCCAGCATGCAGGCCGAGCAGACGCGGCGCGAGGCCGACCAGCACTCCCAGCAGCTTGTCAGCAACGCCAAGAAGAATGCCGACGCGATACTTGCTCAGGCGAAGGCACAGGCAGATCAGCTGCTGTCCGACACCAAGGCCGAGGCCGAGCGTGTTCGCAGCCAGGCTCAGCGCCAGGTCGACGAGCTCAACAAGCAGAAGGAGAGCGTTGGCGCGCACCTGGCTCAGATCAGCCAGCTGCTCGGTGCGCAGATGCCTGGCCTGGTGGACGTGCTCCAGCCCAGCCAGCAGCCTCAGCCCGCGGTAGCGCCGTCTGCGCCGAAGGCCGTCGCAGCCGCCGCTCCGGCCGTTAGCCAAAGCGCGCCGGCCGGTAGCCAAGGCGCGCCGGCTGCTACCACAGCGCGGCACTCGGCCCCGCCAGCCACCGACACGGCGAAGGCTTCGTCCAACGGCAAGCCGGCCGAAGGCGATGACGAGTGGTGGACCGAGTAGCGGCAATCAGCGCGAGCTAGCCAGCTGCAGTAGCGGAAAGCCGAGGGCCTGCTCCCCGCACGCGAGGAGCAGGCCTTCACCGCTGTCCGATCCGCCTGCGTTCGCACCGCCTGCTTACCTACCAGGGGCGCACGTCAGGGTCGCCCGATGCGCCGGGCCCGGGGCTGCCGGGACGGTGACCGAAGGCAACTGGTGAAGAAACGGTCACCGCAAGCAAGTGGCGACGGAAACGATGACCGAGGGCCGGTCCGGCGGTGGCCGGACCACGACTACGCGCTAGCCGTCTGGCCCCCGTCGACAACCAGAACCTGGCCGGTCACGAATGATGACGCGTCACTGGCCAGGAAGACAGCGGCGCCGGCCATCTCCTCCGGATTGCCCCACCGGCCCATCGGGACGGTCGCGATCGTGGCCGGCCCGGCCACCGGGTCCTCCCAGAGCGTCCTATTCAGATCGGTAGCGGTCCAGCCTGGACACAGGGCGTTGACCCGCACGCCGTCAGCTCCCCATTCCACCGCGAGCGACTTAGTCAGCGAGATAAGCGCGGCCTTAGCTGCGCCGTACGGGCTCATCAGCGGCGCGGACGCGACTCCGGCAACAGAGGCCACGTTGATCACCGAGCCCTTGCCCCGGTCCAGCATGTGCCCGGCGAACGCGTGGCAGACATAGACCGCCGAGCTCAGGTTCAGCTGGATCAGCTTGTCCCAGCCCGAGAGCCGCAGATCACGGAACGGCACCATGAAGTTAGACCCGCCGGCGTTGTTGACCACGATGTCGACGGACCCAAGCTCGTAGATCGCCTGCGCCGCCGCGTCCGCGACAGCCTGCTGGCCGGTGACATCGGTCGGGATCACGAGCGCCTTCCGCCCGACTGCGGTGATGGCCTTGGCCGTGTCGGCCAGGCCGTCCGCGCCGCGCGCTATCAGGGCCACGTCAGCACCAGCGTCGGCCAGGGCCACCGCGATGACCTTGCCGATGCCGCGTGACGCGCCAGTGACGAAGGCGTTCTTGCCAGTCAGGTCGAACAAGCTCACGGTCAGTCCTTCCACTCAGTCGGCAGCGGCCAGGCGGCCGGGTTGACCTTACGCACGATCTCGTTCAGCACGATGCGGACGTAGCGCTCGCCGACCCACAGGTGCTTTGCACCGGGGACTTCGATCACCTCGGCCTGCGGTACCCGGCCGAACCGGGCGCGTGCCTCCGCGGGCTGAAGGTAATCATCATGCTCGGGCACCAGCGCGAGCAATGGCTTGCCTGCGTGGGCCCACGCGTCGAGTTCCGGATCACCGGCTCGGCGCAACGGCGGTGACAGCAGGATTGCGCCCTCGACATCCGGATCGAGGCCCCATTTGAGCGCGAGCTCGGTCCCGAACGACCAGCCGAGCAGCCAAAGCCGGGGCAGGCCGAGGTCATCGCAGTAACCAATGGCCGCGGCCACGTCATGCCGCTCTGCTTCGCCCTCGCCGAACTCGCCCGCGCTGGTGCCGCGCTCCGAGATCGTGCCGCGCGTGTTGAACCGGAGAACCGCGAGGTCCGCCAGCGCCGGCAGGCGGTAGGCGGCCTTGCGCAGGAGGTGGCTGTCCATCATGCCGCCGTGCGTTGGCAGCGGGTGCAGGCAGATCAGCGTGGCCGCGGGCGGCCGTGATTCCGGCAGCGCGAGCTCGCCAACCAGGGTCAGCCCGTCAGAAGTGCGCAGCGTCATGTGCTCACGGCGGGCGGGCAGCACCGTGCTCGCGCTTATTTCCGTCATCGCTCCATCACCGGTGTGTCTGGGGGCCAGGTCCCGGCCGCCGCGGCCGCCGCTGCCAGCAGGCATTGTGCCAGTGCCTGCGTTCCTCCGGACCCGGAGTGTGGGCTGGCCACACTACGACGTGCGCGGTACCCGGCTGCAGTTCCTGATCACAGCCAGGACACCGGTACAGCTTGGTCGCCGCCGCACCGGGCACCTGCCTGACCACCCAGTCGCCATCCGGCCATTCCTGAAGCTGCGGCGGGCCGAGCCGGGACGCCGCATCATCGGCCGGCAACTCAGCCGCGGAATTGCCCCTGCGCCGCGCGGCCCGGCGCGGCTTGCTCGGCGCGTCGGACGGCAGCCGCCGCGCCTTCCTCGGGCTCACCGGCGACGCTTCCGGGACCGCACCGCTCCGCCTGACAGCGATTACCGGGCGACGATGCTGCGAAAACCACCGGTGCTGCCGAAACCAATCGCGGCGGCGGCATGGTCGGCAAGCAGCGGCGGCGGGGCGTAGGCCGGGTCCCCGTAGATGTCGTACATCGACTCGAGCCCGGCCAGCACCGTCGACGGCCCGGCGGCGTCAAGCAGCTGGAACGGTCCCTGCGGGTAGCCGCAGCCCAGTGTCATTGCGGTGTCCACGTCGGCGGGCGAGGCATAGCCGTCCTGCACCATCCGGACCGCGTCGGCGAGGTGCGGGAAGAGCAGCGCACCGACCAGGAATCCGGGCCGGTCCGGTACCTGCACCGCGGTGAGCCCGAGCCTGGCCGCGACCCCGGCGGCCGCATCGGCGGCCTTATCGGAGCTGAGCCCCGTGCGGACGATCTCGGCTAGCTTGCCTTCGCCCAGGCCGGACGGCAAGTGCAGGCCGGCGGACTGGTCGGGCCGCCCGGCGGCGAGCGCGGCGGGCAGCACCGGCCGACCGGTCGCGAGCGCGATCAGGATGAGATCCGTCGGGTGCGCCGCGTTCCTGGTGACGTTGACGCCGGCCGAGGCGAGCGCGCTGGCCAGTTCCGCCTCGGCGGCATCCCCGGACCCGATCAGCGTGACCGTGTCCGGGGATGAAGTCGCGACGCCGTTCCCCTCGTGATCGCCGGAACCAGCCGAGCGCGCCGGATAGTCATAGATGCCACGGCCGGCTTTGCGGCCGGTCCGGCCAGCGTCGGTCAGGCGGTGCAGCATCGGCGCCGGCTTGTAGCGCTGGCCGCCGAACTCCCCGTGCAGCACCTCCAGGATGGCCAGCGAAGTGTCCAGCCCGATTAGGTCCAGCAGCGCCAGCGGGCCCATCGGCAGGCCGATGCCGACACTCGCGGCCCGGTCGATGTCCTCGCGGCTGGCATAGCCGGTCTCCAGCAGCCGCAGGGCGTGATTCAGGTAGGGCAGGAGAAGTGCGTTAGCGACAAATCCCGCGCGGTCACTGACCCGGACCGGCGTCTTGCCGAGTCGCCGGGCTAGCTCTGCGCCGGCGGCCGCCAGGCCATCGTCGGTCAGCACGGTAGAGACCACCACGACCAAGCGCATCACCGGCGCCGGATTGAAGAAATGCAGCCCGATAACACGGCCGGGGTGCTTGGTGGCGGCCGCGATCGCGGTGACCGACAGCGATGAAGTGTTGGTGGCCAGGATGGCGTCCGGGCTGCAGACCCGGTCGAGTTCGGCAAATATCTGCCGCTTGATCTCGAGTCGTTCCGGCACGACCTCGATCGCCAGGTCAACGGTGGCAGCCTCACGAAATCCGACGGCCGGCTTGATCCGGGCCCGGATCTCCGCTTGGTCGCTCTCGGTCAGTTTGCCCCGGCTCACGGCCCTCATGAGGGATGCGTCCACGATGCCCAGGCCGTGCTGCAGGGCGTCCGCGTCGACCTCGATCGCCACTACGCCGATCCCGGCCCTGGCGAAGACCTCCGCGATGCCGGCCCCCATGGTGCCCAGCCCGACGACGGCTACCTCGCGTATCTCCATGGCCGCGACATTACCGTCGGCACTGCAGCGCCCGGCAGCCGCCCGGCCTTGTCTCTGGGCGGCGCCCCGGCCCCTCTCATCGTCATTGATCAGGGTTTTCCGCGCACCTCTTCAGGCCGTCGGCTTCGAGCTTGATGTACCGTCGCGTGCGCCGGCCAGAGAGCAGCCCGATCAGGCCGGCCATTGGCCCGGACTGAGCGACGCCGACTGTCAGCTCGGCTTTGTCGGGGCCAAGCGCCCTGATCCGTTGGAAGGCAATCGCGGTTACCACTGCGCTGGCCGTCCGCCAGGTGAACGAGCTACCGGGCTCCACGTCGCTGACGTCCCACACCAGCGCCGGCGTCCCGGACTGCCTGATCCTGGCGCGCCTGCCGCGGGTGAGCCCTCCGCCGGTCAACCAGCTGATCTCGCGCATCGAAGCGGTCCACTTGGGCCACTGCTCCACGTCGGCGACTGCCTGCCAGAGTCTCGCAGCCGGCGCGTTGACTTCTACGCTCGTCTCAATGCTGTGCATGGCCTATTCCTCCGGCCTGCCAGTTGCCTAGGTGACGCATGCAGACACTGATCTTATGGCCGTCCGTCTTCTTCTCGCCGGCTCCGCCGCCGACCTGACAGCTAACGCTTCCAGAGGCTGCATTTAGAAGGGCAACGGCGACCAACCACGCCACTGCCGTCCCCACCTGCCCGGTCTCTCGGGGCAGCCGCCCGGTCCGCCTGCTGGGGCACCAGCCGGGTCCGCGCGGTTAGGCGTCGCGCAGCTGCACCACCACTGCCCCCGCGAGCATGGCGGCGGCGGCCCAGCTGGCCAGTACGCCAAGTCCCGCCCACGGGCTGATCGGCAGGCTGCGCAAGCCGGTGGTGGCCTGGATCGCCAGCCCAGCGGTCATCGGCGCGAGCTGCTCGAGGTGCCGGTGCGCGGCTCCGCCGCCGACCACCTGGCCAAGAATCGGGAACAGGTACAGCAGGCCAAGCACTATCCCGATGGCGACCGCGCCGTCCCGGACCGCGGCGGCTACGCCAAGGCTCAGCAGCGCGATCAGCGCGAGATAGAGCACAGAGCCGGCCGCGGCCCGCAGCACCGGCCCGGACGCCACGGACAGGTCCGGGTAACCGTGCGCGGGCCCGATGCCGTGGCCGGGCAGGATCAGCCGGCCCGCCAGCACGGAGCCCAGCACGGCCAAGACTGCGACGACGAGGACCGGGCCGGTCAGGACAGCTGCCTTCGCGGCCAGGACGGTGTTGCGGTGCGGCATCGCTGCCAGCGTGACCCTGATCATCCCGGTGCCGTACTCGCCGGAGATGGCCAGCACGCCCGCGATCGCGATGACCGCCTGGCCGAGGTAGATCCCGGTCAGGCTGATCTTGGCGGGATCCTCGGCGCAATGCCCGGACGGGCACCTGACAGCCGCGGCCACCGCGGCGCCTGCGACCACCGTCAGCGCGGCAGCAGCGAGCAGCAGCCACGCGGCGCCGGGCAAAGTCCGTGCCTTCGTCCACTCCGCGCGCAGCGCGTCGCGCATGCTCGTCCGGCGTGCTCGCGCCGTCTGCGCCGCCGCAGCCCGCCGCGCGGGCGATGCCTCGATCGTCATGCGTCCCTCCTGTGCAGCAGGTATGCGCCCAGGCCGAACGCGACGACGGCCCAGAGGCACAGCACCGCGAACCCGGCCCACGGGGAGAGCGGGAAATACCCGTTCCCCGGCGTGTAGCTCGCGTCGAGCTGCGGGTACCGCGGATAACCCTGCTGGATGGCGAAGCCCGCCGCCGGGGTGAGTCGCAGCAGCCAGTCCGCGGCACCAGCGGGCAGCAGACTCAGCGGCCCGGCGAAGAAGTACGGCAGCACGATCGCCGCGATGACTGCGGTCACCGCCACCGCGCCGCGCCGGACCACGGCGGCGATGCCGAGCGCCAGCCCAGCGCCGGCGGCGAGCAGCGCAGCCGTACCGACGATCATGCGCACCTCGGTGAGGGCCGGCACCGGGTAGACGGAGATGCCGCCAGCGTGCATCTTGCGCTCACCAGTGAGCAGCGCGATGCAAGCCGCGGGCAGCCCTACCAGGAAGGTAACGGCGCCGAGCACGACGGCCTTGGCCGCCAGTACCCGGGTCCGTCTGGGGCTCGCGGTCAGCGTGACGCGGATGAGGCCGCGGCGGAACTCAGCCGCGATGAACATGGTGCCGACGACCAGCGCCGCGATCAGCCCGGCGAACGTGCCGACCAGCGTTGTCGTCAGCGAGCCACCGCCGCCCGAGCCGCCCGGCAGATCCGGTGCGATATCACCGGACCCGGTCACGGTGAGCGTACGGCCGGACTGCCGGTAACCGCCGCCCGGCGGCTGGTTAGGCAGGTTCGGCCCGCCGCCGACATCGGTGCCGCCCCACCGGCTGCCTGGAGCAATGCCTCGGACGGCGAGGTGATCGAAGGAGGCTGTCGCCTGGGTTGACTCGCCGCTCGAACTGGACCCGCTGACGGACTGGCTGGTCAGGCTGTTGGACGCCGGGGACGCCGCAAACAGCCCGGCTTGCACCGTCGCCGGAAGCCCGGCCAACATGGCGGTGCCTACTTTCGTCCAGTGCGCGCCATCGGCGGAGTCGTAACCGGTGATGGTGTCACCGGAGCGAGTCAGCCGGAGCCAGCGCGGCGCAGCCGGAGCCACCGCGCCGCCCAGGCCTGGGGTGTCCTGGGTGTAGTTCCACTGCATCCGGACCCCGTGGCCGCCCGTGACCATAATCGCGGCGTAGGCCGACCCCGGCCGGGTGCTCGCCTTGATGATGATCCCGGCCTTGGACCACGGCTGCAGAGCGCGCTGAAGTGCGACACCCCCCGGCGAGGTCGATCCGGTCATGGACGTCACGCTGACCGTGATGCTGCCGCTGGCGGCCATCGGCTGATGTACGAAGTAGAAGTTGTCGGTGACAGCCTGGCCGGTTGGCCCGAGTGTCAGCGCGCAGCCCGGTCCGCCCAGGCCTACCGTTCCGTTCGACTGGATGCCGCCGCATTCGCCGCCCGGGATGAAGTTGACCGCGATGATCAGCAGGCCCGCTACGATCATGCCGATGACCCAGCCGCGGACAGTCCGGAACTTCGTCCACTCCGCGTGCAGCAACTGGCCGAAGCTGTCGCCCGCAGTGTGAACCGCCGCGTCGCGCCGCGTGATCATGGCGGTCATCGGGCAACCTCCGCCCGGAACTCCGCCGCATCCCGGGTGAGCTCCAGATAGGCCTGTTCCAGCGACACCTGGTGGGCCGACACCTCCGAGAACGGCACCGCCTTGACGCCGAGCAATGAAACAACCTGCTCGGCCGCAAGCCCCGACACCGTCAGCGTCCCGGTGCCGTCGGCGGCGACGGTGGCCCCCGCGTGTGCCAGCGCCGCCGTCGCCTCCGCCGCCGCGGTAGTGCGCAGCCTGACTCGGTCACCCGCCGCCGCGGCGAGCAGCTCACGGGTGCTGGTATCGGCGATCACCTTGCCGCGGCCGACGATCACCAGGTGATCGGCCATGTCCTGCAGTTCGCTCATCAGGTGGCTGGATACCAGCACGGCCCGGCCTTGCCCGGCCAGCGACCGCAGGAACCCGCGCATCCAGATGATGCCCTCGGGATCCATGCCGTTGAACGGCTCATCCATCATCAGCACCGGCGGGTCGCCGAGCATCGCTGCGGCGATACCGAGCCGCTGCCGCATGCCCAGCGAGTAGCCGCCGGCCTTCCGCCGTGCCGCAGCCCTCAGCCCGACCTGCTCGATCACCGTGTCGACTCGCCGGGCCCCCAGGCCCTGGGAGTGAGCTAGCCACAGCAGGTGGTTGCGGCCGGAACGGCCGGGCTGCAGCGCGGCCGCGTCCAGCAGCGATCCGACGTGGGTTAGCGGCCGGTGCAGCGCCTGGTACGGCTGCGCGCCGATTAGCGCGGTGCCTTCGTCGGCCTTATCTAGGCCAAGGATGACCCGCATTGTGGTGGACTTGCCGGCGCCGTTAGGGCCGACGAACCCGGTGACCTGGCCGGGCTGCACGGTGAACGTCATCCCGTCCAGCGCGATGGTCGGCCCGAACCGCTTGCGCAGCCCGTTGACTTGCAAGGTCGCGTCGAGCATGCGACTGTCCTCCCGAGGTTGTGGTCGCCGTTTCCAAAATGGTTTGTACGGCACCGCTGGTGTCAGCACGGTGTCGGCGGCTGACACCGGCCTGACACCGCTGGCCTGGCATTGTCAGGCCCAGGTCACGTAGCCTCACCGCAGACAAGGATCATGAGCTGGTCATGAGAGTGCTGGTCGTTGAAGATTTCGAGGTCCTGGCCGAGGCGATTGGGACCGGACTTCGCCGCGAGGGCATGGCCGTGGACGTCGTTCTCGACGGGAACGACGCCCTCGAGCATCTGGCGGTCACCAGCTATGACGTGGTCGTGCTCGACCGGGACCTGCCCGGAGTGCATGGCGACGAGGTGTGCAGGCAGCTAGCGGCCGACCGATCGCCGAGCCGGGTCCTGATGCTCACTGCGGCTAGCACTGTCAAGGACCGGGTGGAGGGTCTCGGGCTGGGCGCCGACGACTACCTGCCCAAGCCATTCGATTTCGCCGAGCTGACCGCGCGCGTCCGCGCGCTTGCCCGCCGCACCGCGGCGCCACTGCCCCCGTCGCTGGAGAACGGCGACTTGAGGCTGGACCCGAGCCGTCGGGTGGCATTCCGCGGCGGGCGGCGCCTGGACCTGAGCCCGAAGGAGTTCGCGCTGCTGGAGTGCCTGCTAGCAGCCGGAGACAGGGTGGTCTCCGCCGAGGAGTTGCTGGACCGGGTGTGGGACGAAGCGATCGACCCGTTCACGACCGCGGTCAAGACAACCGTCCGCCGTCTCCGAGCCAAGCTCGGCGACCCGCCGGTGATTCATACCGTCCGGGAGGGCGGCTACCGGATCGGAGAATCGTGATGAACCTGATCCGCAAGGCGTGGGCGACGGTACGCAACCACTGGCGTTCGCTGCGGCTGCAGCTTGCGCTCTTGTACGGCGGGGCCGTCGTGGCGCTTGTTGCGGCCGTGCTTGCCGCGTCGGGTTTGCTCGTGCGCAGCGCGTCCCAGAGCGTGAACGGTCCGCCGGGCACGTCGCACAACTTCTTCAGTGGCCGCCAGTTCCCCATCGGTGCCGCGCTCGCTTTCTTGGCCGCGGGGCTCGTCGCGGTCGCGCTCGGCTGGCTGATCGCTGGCATGTTCCTGCGTCCGCTGCGTACCATCACCTCGACCGCACGCGACATCTCGGCCAGCAACCTGAGCCGTCGGCTGAGCATCACCGGCCGCGATGACGAGTTCACCGAGCTGGGCGAGACGCTCGACGAACTGTTCGCGCGGCTGGAGGCGTCGTTCCACGCCCAGCGGCATTTCGTCGCGAACGCCTCGCATGAGCTTCGCACGCCGCTCACCGCGCAACGGACCCTCCTGCAGCTCGCGCTCGCCGATCCGGACGCCACTGTTGTGACGCTGCGATCAACCTGCGAGCAAGTGCTCGCGCTGGGCGATCAGCAGGAACGCCTCATCGACGCGCTGCTCACACTGGCCAGCAGCGAGCGCGGGATCGAACAGTGGGAACCGTTCGATCTCGCCGAGATCGCCGGAAAAGCGGTCACGGATTGCGGCCCGGCAGCCGAGCGGCGCGGAATCCGCATCGACGCCGCGCTGACCACTGCCCTAGCCACCGGCGACCCGCAGCTGGCGAGCAGCCTGGTGGCGAACCTGGTCGACAACGCGATCCGGCACAACCTCGATGGCGGCCGGGTCGAGATCTCGACGGGGATGACCGACGGACAGGCGACGCTGGTGATCGGCAACACCGGAGCGGTCATCCCGCCCGGCGAGGTGGACCGCCTCTTCCAGCCGTTCCAGCGCCTCGGCAGCCAGCGAATCGGCCATGCCGACGGGACCGGGCTTGGCCTGGCCATCGTCCGCGCCATCGCCGGCGTGCACGGCGCGGCGCTAACGGCGACTGCGCGCCCCGAGGGTGGCCTGGATATCACGATCAGCTTCGTTCAGCGCACGCCAGCCCTCATCGCCGGCCAGGTCAGCTCCGGTCAGCACTGAGCCGAAAGCAATCAGGCCGCATCGCATGCCGTGCAGCTTGACCGAGCTGCCAATGCCCACCGCGAACAATATGGCGGCCAGGAAACCGAGATCGTTCAGCGAACCCCCGGTTGGGCGCGGCCGTGAGACGGTGGTCGGCTCCGGTCAGCTGGCCGGGTTCGGCGTGGACCGGATTGTCCATTGATGACCATTCCAGTACTCAGCCAGCGTCTTGTTGGTGCCGCCGCTGTCGGCGTAGTGGCCGACGGCGATGCAATCTGGTGCCGACGGGCAACGCACTGCATACAGGCCTTCGTTTCTCCCGCCGGCCACGTTTGGCGTGCCCTGGATGGTCCAGAGATGGCCGTTCCAGTGCTCTGCCAGTGTCACCTGGGTGTCTGCGATGTTTACGTATTCGCCGACAGCGGTGCAAGCGGTGGTTGAGCGGCACGCGATCGCTTGCAGGAAACCCTCGATTGCGCCTGCCGGAGTAACAGCATCCAGCAGGGCCCAGTGATGGCCGTTCCAGTGCTCTGCCAGTGTCCCCACCAGGGGTGAGCTGCTGCTGTAGCTACCCACAGCGGTACATGAGGTGGCCGACTGGCACGACACTGCCACCAGGCCGCTCTCCGTTGAGCCCGCCGGGTTCGGGGTGTGCTGGGTCGTCCACCGGCGGCCGTTCCAGTGCTCGGCTAGCGTCAGCCCTGTTCCCGAGCCATTTAGGTACTGGCCAACCGCCGTGCAGGACGTGGCTGTCACGCATGACATCCCGTACAGCGTGCTGACTTTCGAGGGACCGGCAGCGAGCTGGTATTTCCAGACGCGTCCGTTCCAGCGCTCGGATAGCAGCAGCGATGTATCCGGGTTCTTCTCGTAATAGCCGACCGCGATGCATTGCCGAGGCGGATTTGCACGACACCGCCTAGAGGAGGCTGTCCTGCCTGCTGCCGGGGTGCGGGATGCGCTGGATCGCCCAGTGTCTGCCGTTCCAACGCTCGGCTAGGGGTTCGGTGCCGGAACGGCTGTAGTAGTACCCGACCGCTATACAGCTAGCTGCCGGGTGGCACGAGACTGCGGTCAGGGACGTCTCCTCGGCACCCGCGGGGTCAGGAGGGCGCTGGAAGGTCCAGCGGTGGCCGTTCCAGAGCTCGGCCAGTGGCGCAAGGCCCAGTCGGCTCTTGCTCCAGTAAGAGCCGACCGCGGTGCACGCCCGCGCTGAGGAGCAGGACTCGCTCATCAACTCGCTGCCGTCCGATGCCGAAAAGCCAGGCCGGGCGGGTAGCCGAGAACTCACTGCAGCGCCGGCCGATCCAGCGCCAGACAGCGCGATACAGACCAGCATTGCAGCCAGAACGGATAAGACTCGTCTCACTGTTCCTCCCCACCTTTGAACTCATGTCCTACACCCTCACGTGCCAGGGGACTGTGCCTTCGGCCACAACGACCGTTGCGCGGGAGCTGCGGGAACCAGGAGTGAGGTGCGGCCCTTACCCAGCGAGCGGCACGGTCATTTGCTCCGCGTATCGGGGGAATTTAACTTAAATGGCTTTCGGCAGCATTCCGATACCTGACAAAGGCCGCACATTTCCAAAACCTGCCTTATGAGTTATCGCAGGGCGCATACTACTCGTGGAGGAATTAAGGCCGTCGCCATATAGCAAAGAACCAAACCAGGGTAGAAAGGGCATTACGATGGCGTTGAATTGGCCCCTCGAACAAGAGGGCTCGAAGGGCGAGAACGTCCGCAGTATCCAGTATCTCCTCAACGAGCATATGTCGGAATCGTCCGGCAGCACTCAGTCGGCGGATAGGCCGAGGCTCTTCGATCGAACGTCTGACACAGCCAGCGAAGCGCCAGCATCCACCACAGCGACGGCAGAAAGTGAAGCGCTGGCTGTTGATGGCGACTTCGGCCCGAAGACCGCCGAAGCCGTCCGTGCCTTCCAGGCCAAGCACGGCCTCGCGGTCGACGGCCAGGTAGGGAACCAGACTTGGCCTGTCCTCATCATCGAGGTATCCACTGGCAGCACCGGGAATGCAGTTCGCGCGGTGCAAAGCCAGATACGATCGCGCAGCGGCTGGCTGACCGTCGATGGGATATTCGGCCCGGAGACTGACAGCGCAGTGCGCAGTTTTCAGTCTTTCTGCGAGCTCAGCGTGGATGGGATCGTCGGCCCAAACACCTGGAATGCGCTGGTACTGGCGTACCTGCGCGCCGCCAACGGGCAGGCGGCGGCGGACCTTGTCTACCAGGCGTGGACGAAAAACGACCGCGTCGCCGCCGCTTACGAGGCGATCCCCCAGGCCGTGGAAACACTCTTCGCTCGGAGTTGGAGTGCCTCTGACGGGTGGACCTTCGCTGGATGTGGAGTCGCAGCAGGAACTTTCGGATGCACGTGGCAGCGAAGCGGCGAGAAGCTAATCCTCGAGGGCAACGACAGCACTGGGGCGCCGTTTTACTACGTCAACAACGTGACCTTCCAGTCCTGAGCGCCAGCTGGGGCAAGGTGGCGGAGCCTTAGCTCCGCCAGCCTCAGTCGACCCGGTTGGCGGCGTTTTGCAGTGCGGACAGCTGATCTTCGGTGCCGATCGCGATAAGGACATGACCCGGCTCGATCGGAGTGTGCATTGGCGGGTTCGCCATGAAGACGCCGTCCCGGCCGAGCACGGCGAGCACCAGGGCCCCGGTCGTCTCACCCACGTCTGCTTCTCGCAAGGTCCGCCCCGCCAGCCGGGAGCCGTCGCCCACTGGCACCTCTTCCAGCCGGAACTCCAGGCTGCCGTCGTGCATCACCACGTCAAGGAATTCCACGACATGCGGCTGGGACGCAGCTGCCGCGATCCGCTGCCCCCCGATCCGCTGCGGGTTCACCACCCGGGTCGCGCCTGCTCGCAACAGCTTCGGCTCGGACGCTTCGGTCCGGGCCCTGGCGACGATCACCAGGTCGGGCCGCAGCGCCCGGGCGGACAGCGTTACGAATACATTCTCCGCATCGGTGTTGATCGCGGCGACGAGCGATCTGGCTCGCATGATGCCCGCCCGGTGCAGCACGCCGTCGTCAGTAACGTCGCCGACTACCGCCGGGTAGGGAATGCCTGCGACCCGCTCCTGGTCGAGGTCCACCACGACGACCTCGGTACCCATGCCGGACAGGTAACCCGCCACCGAGCGGCCGACCCGGCCCCAGCCGCAGACGATGGTGTGCCCGGTCATCCGGGCGATGTCGCGTTCCATCCGGCGCCTTTCGAAGTGCTGGCGGAGATGACCTTCCACCAGCGACTCGAGTACCACGCTAAATGCGTACAGAGCCGTGCCGACTCCGGCCAGGATCAGCACGATGGTGAATATCTTCCCCGCCGTGTGCAATGGATGAACGACGTTGAACCCGACTGTGGTGATCGTGGTGACCGTCTGGTACACCGCGTCGAGCGGGCTGAACCCGAGGACCATGTAGCCGACGCTGCCGATTACCAGGACGGCCAGGATGGCCAGCAACGCGATCACGATGCGCCGGAGCTGACTCACCAGGCAATTGTGGCCTCAGCCCGCTAGGCCAGCGGGCGCGCCCCGGTGTTTATCCGGCGGCTAGCAACTCCATGAGGTGGGCGGCGCCACCGACCGGCCGCTGCGCTGGCGTTGCGGCCGGTTCGCTCGCGCGCCTCTCGACGGCCAACTGCGCGAGGTCTGCCGCCTAAGGTTGTCCCATGCGGCTCGTCATCGCCAGATGCAGCGCCAGCTATGCTGGCCGCTTGTCTGCCAGCCTGCCGCTAGCTACGCGCCTGATCCTGATCAAAGCCGATGGCTCAGTTCTCCTGCACAGCGACGGCGGCTCCTACAAGCCGCTGAACTGGATGTCGCCGCCCTGCCGGCTGACCGAGGAGCAGGGCCGCTGGATCGTCACCGGCAAGACCGGGGAGACGCTGACGATCGAAATAGAGGAAGTCATCAGCGATTCCTGCTATCACCTGGGCCAGGATCCTGGCCTGGTCAAGGACGGGGTCGAGTCGCAGTTGCAGGAGATGCTGGCCGCGCAGCTCCAGGTACTCGGTGCCGGCTGGCGGCTGGTCCGGCGTGAATTCCCGACCGCGATCGGCCCGGTCGACCTCATGTGCCGCGACGCCGCCGGCGTCAGCGTCGCGATCGAGGTCAAGCGACGCGGCGAGATCGACGGCGTCGAGCAGCTGACCCGGTACCTCGACCTGCTCAATCGCGACCCGCTGCTTGCACCGGTGCTAGGCGTGTTCGCCGCGCAGGAGATCAAGCCGCAGGCGCGAGCGCTCGCCGAGGACCGCGGCATCCGCTGCGTGACCCTGGACTACGAGATGATGCGTGGCGCTGACGACGGCACGCTGCGCCTGTTCTGAGTTCCATGATCACGAAAACTTCGGGTCGTATACGACCGGAAGTTTTCGTGATCACGAGTTGAGAACTGCCACGTCCGGCGGTGGCGCGTCGGACGTCGAATAGTTCGCTATACGGGGGTAACAATGGAAGCATGGACAAGGCCCATAGGGTCGTACGCCTTGGCCTAGGCAGGTGAGCGCGAACCCCCTGCTCGGCCCCGTTCCGGCAGGACCTGGAGGCGAGTTAATTTGTTGCGACGGGTCCTTGGCATCATCGTGGCGATCGTGATCATTGTCTGGATTGTGTCCGACCCGGCGGGCGCCGGTAACTCCGTTCATAACTGGATCAGCGGCATCGTCACGTTCTTCCACCACCTGATCTGAACTGACTGCCGACGGGAGTCCAGGCCGAAGCAGTCAGTCACGCCCGAGCGAGCCTCCGGGGGTGCGCCCGCGGGGCGCGGAAGCCGACGGGAACCGATAACTTCAAGCCTAGCCAGTTTTGCTGCCTTTAAATACCTATTTGACATAATTAATCTGGCCCACCATTCTGATTCGGCCGGAAACCGTTCACGCGATTCAGGTGGGTGACCCAGTGACATCTCGATTCGACACCATCCGAACGAACAGGCTGCTAATGCGCCGATGGCAGGACTCCGACCGGGAACCGTTCGCGGCCCTCAACGGCGACGCCGTGACAATGCGGTACTTTCCGAGCACCATGGACCGGGCCGCCAGTGACGCGTTCGTCGACCTGATCGAGAAGCGCTTCGCCGATCAGGGCTACGGGCTCTGGGCACTGGAGATCGTCGAGACCGGCCAGTTCATTGGCTTCACCGGGCTCAACCCGATGCCCGCTGACGTTCCCGGTGCGGGCGGCCTTGAGGTCGGTTGGCGGCTGGCCAAGCACGCCTGGCGTCACGGCTACGCCACCGAGGCCGCGCAGGCCGCAGTCGACGTTGCCTTCCACGGGCTGGGCCTGCCGGAGATCTGGTCCATGACCGCCGTGCTGAACGAGCCGTCGATAGCCGTGATGCGCAGGCTTGGGCTCACCGAGTACGCCAGGTTCGAGCATCCGCGGGTTCCGGCGAGCAGCCCGGTGCGGCCGCACGTGACCTATCACCGCGTCCGGCCTGAGGACTGACGCGGTGCTAGCTCACGCCGGCAGCAGGTGCGCGTTCACAGCCTTCGCCATCGACGCGAGTTCCGGCAGCACCACGACCGCGATCCCGGCCTTGCGTAGTTGCACCGCGCCACCGCCGGGAACAAAAATGGGCGGCTCACGCCAGGCGATCACGACGCGGCCGATGCCGCTGGCGATGATGAGGTCGGCACACGGCACGGGCCGGGAAGCGCGGACGGCGCACGGTTCGAGCGAGCTGTACAGCGTGGCGGCGGCGAAGTCAGCGCCGCCCGGCTCGAGGCCAGCCAGCCGGGCCCGGCCCAGCGCGACCTCCTCGGCATGGTCAGCCGGGTCCAGCTCGCGGGAGTACCCGGTTGCCATCGCTTGGCCGTCTGCGGCGACCAGCACGGCGCCTACCGAAAACGCGCTAGCCGACGGAGGGCAGCGCCGGGATAGCTCGACGGCCTCCAGCAGCCAGCCGCGATCGACGTCTGGGCTGGCTAGCTGAACCACGGTGCGCTCCGGTCGGGCGATATGGGCATCAACCTATCGGACGCGATCTTCGTAAGCTAGCTGATGACGGGCTGCTCGCGGACCGCGGGCAATCCGACGTCGCCGCGGCGTAGAATCGCAGCAAATAGTGCAGATCGGCGGTGCAGGCTCATGACAGCCACACTCGGCAACCTCGGGCTCGTCAGGTCGGCAGAGACCTTCGACACGCTGAACCCGGCCACGTCGGAGGTGATCGCCAGCTACCCGGTGTTCAGTGAGGCCGACGTGGCCGACGCCGTGGCGCGGGCCCAGTCCGCCGCGCAGTGGTGGTCCGGGCTCGGCTGGGACGGCCGCAAGCAGCGCCTGCTCGCCTGGAAGTCCCACCTGATCAGGTACATCGGCAGGCTGGCCGAGCTCGTCCACATCGAGACAGGCAAGCCGCTGGCCGACGCCCAGCTGGAGATCCTGCTGGCGATCGTGCACGTCGACTGGGCGGCGAAGAACGCGCGCAAGGTCCTCGGTCCGCGCCGGGTCCGCAGTGGCCTGGTGGCTATCAACCAGGCGGCCACGCTGGAGTACCAGCCGCTCGGCGTGGTGGGCGTCATCGGCCCGTGGAACTATCCGGTGTTCACCCCGATGGGGTCGATCGTCTACGCGCTGGCAGCCGGCAACGCCGTCGTGTTCAAGCCCAGCGAGCTCACTCCGGCGGTCGGCGAGTGGCTGGCCAGCTCGTTCGCCGAGGTGGTGCCCGAGCAGCCGGTGTTCCAGCTGGTCACCGGTTTCGGCCAGACCGGTGATCACCTGGCCCGCAGCGGCGTGAACAAGATCGCGTTTACCGGCTCGGCCGCCACCGCCAAGAAGGTGATGGCCGCCTGCGCGCAGAACCTCACGCCGATGGTCGCCGAGTGCGGCGGCAAGGACGCCTTCATCGTCGGCGCCGACGCCGACCTGGACGCGGCTGCTGATGCGTGCGCCTGGGGTGCGCTGTCTAACGCGGGCCAGACCTGCGTTGGCGTGGAGCGGGTTTACGTCGCACAGGACGTCTACAACACGTTCCTCGACAAGCTCGCCGACCGAGTCAGCCGGGTCCGGCCGGGCGACGACCGCGAGGCCGACTACGGCCCGATGACCCTGCCCCGCCAGGCCGAGGTGATCGAGCAGCACATCGCCGACGCGCTGGCCCGTGGCGCGCGACCAGTCGTGGGCGGCATCGGGAGCATCCGGCGCCCCTACGTCGGTCCGGTCATCCTGGCCGACGTGCCGGAGGAGAGCCACGCCGTCACCGAGGAGACGTTCGGGCCGACGATCACCGTGGCGAAGGTGGCCAACCTGGCCGAGGGCGTGGAGCGCGCTAACGCCAGCCGCTATGGCCTTGGCGGCACCGTATTCGCCGGGAACAAGAAGGCCGCCATGGCGGCCGCGCGCGCGTTGCGCAGCGGCATGACCGCCATCAACTCGGTCATCTCGTTCGCCGGCGTGCCGTCCCTGCCGTTCGGCGGCTCGGGCGATTCCGGCTTCGGCCGCATCCACGGCGCGGATGGCCTGCGCGAGTTCGCCAGGCCGAAGTCGATCACCAGGCAGCGCATGAAGGCCCGGCCGAACCTCACCTCGTTCGGCCGCAGCAACGAGGACCTGAAGAAGGTGCTCAACCTCGCGACGATCTTGCATGGCCGGCGCTACAAATAAGGAGCCCGTTACCCTTACGAGCCTGCCGCGGCTACGGATGCGCCGGGGCTGCGAGCTGCGACTCGGCAGGATCCGTAGCCGCCAGCGGCGCTCGGCCCTGAATCAGGTCGGCGGCCCGCTCGGCGATCGCGATCGTCGGGGCGTTGGTGTTGCCGCGGGGCACGGTGGGCATCACCGATGCGTCCACGACGCGCAGGCGGTCAACCCCGCGCACCCGTAGCCCAGTGTCGACCACGCTGTGCAGCTTGCTCGCGGCCAGCCGTGAATCGCCGCCCATCGCGCACGTGCCCACCGGGTGGTAGAGCGTCCCAAGATCACCGCGGATCCAGTCGCGCAGCTCAGCCTCGCTCCGGACCTCGTTCCCTGGCGCGAGCTCGGCCTTGACGTGCCTGCTCAGCGGCCGGGCTGCGGCGATCTGGCGAGCCAGCTGGATCCCCTTCACCAACGGCTCGATGTCGGCGAGGTCGGACAGGTACGACGGATCGATCGCGGGCTTGTGCCGAGGGTCGGCGCTGCGCAGCCGGATCTTCCCGCGGCTGCCCACTGATACCAGGGTGACCAGGACCGACAGCGCACGGCTGACCGGATCGCCGAGGCCGCCGTTCAGGAAGGGAACGGGGAGCACGTGCCATTGGATGTCTGGCGCTAGCAGCGCCGAGTCCGAGCGGAAGAACCCGCCTGCCTCGGCAATGTTGGTTGTCAGCGGCCCGGTGTGCGTCAGCTGCCAGCGGGCCAGGTTGCGCGGCCCGGACTTTTCCCACAAGCTTCGTGACCTCGGTGCGCTCCACATGGCCGTGACGACCGGGTGGTCGGACAGGTTGGCGCCCACGCCCGGGCTGTCGGCCTGCACCGGAATGCCATGCTCGAGAAGGTGGTCGGCCGGGCCGACGCCGGAAAGCATGAGCAGCTGCGGGCTGTTGATCGCGCCGCCGGAAAGGATCACCTCGGATCCGGCACGCGCGACCTCCTCGACACCGCGGCGCAGGTAGCGGACTCCGATCGCCTTCCCGTCCTCGATGATCACGCCGGTGACCAGGGAATCGGTCTGGATCGTCAGGTTCGTCCGGGCGGCCGCCGGGTGCAGGTAGGCGTCGGCCGCCGACCACCTGCGCCCGCCTTGCTGGGTCACCTGGTAATAGCCGACGCCGTCCTGGCTGGGGCCGTTGAAGTCGCCGTTCGCCGGAAGCCCGGCGGCCTGGGCCGCGGCGACGAAGTCGCCAGTCAGGCTGCTCTTGGACTTCAGGTCCTGGACGCTGAGCGGACCAGACGCGCCGTGGTAGGCGGATTCGCCCCTGGAGTTGCACTCGGCCCGCAGGAAATACGGCAGCAAGTCGGTGTAGCCCCAGCCCTCGCAGCCGTACTCGTCGCGCCAGGAGTCGTAGTCGTGCCGGCTGCCCCGGATGTAGATCATCGCGTTCATCGACGACGAGCCGCCGATTACCCGGCCGCGGGGCCAGTAGATCGAGCGGCCGCCCGCCCGCTCCTGCACCGTGGTCTGGTAGTTCCAGTCGTAGGCGCTCTGGAACAGCAAGTTCAGCGCGGCGGGGATGTGAATCTCATCGGCCGTGTCTGGCGGCCCGGCCTCCAGCACCAGGACTCGCGCATCGGGGTTCTCGGTGAGGCGCGAGGCCAGCACGCACCCAGCGCTACCAGCGCCGACGATGATGTAGTCGTACACGGCTGTCCTTCCCGGCTCGCGCTCCGCGCGGAAACCGATGGATACTCTACTCATTCGGGACGCTCGGGCGCGTTCCGGTCGCCGGCATTGCGGTATCTGTCAGGTGCGGGTATGGCCAGGTCCGGTCAGTGGCGGGTCTGGCCAGTCAGTGCCGGTTGCGGCCGTGCGCTGTGGCCGCCGCTGCCCCGGCCAAAAAAGCGCGCTCCCGGTCA
>JBKQTJ010000132.1:0-25130 GCA_052143255.1 Streptosporangiaceae bacterium
CCCGACGCGGCAGACACTGCCGCCTGACGACCCCGTTCCCAGCCTGAAGATTTTCAAGAATTTCGAGAGGACGTTCCGACAATGGCCACCGTGTACTACGACTCCGACGCTGATCTCAGCCTGATCCAGGCCCGGAAGATTGCCGTGCTCGGCTACGGCTCGCAGGGCCACGCGCATGCGCTGAGCCTGCGCGATTCCGGCTGCAACGTGCGGGTCGGGCTGCCCGAGGGCTCGCGGTCTCGCAAGCGCGCCGAGGCTGCCGGGCTGACGGTGACCACGCCGGAGGACGCGAGCGCGTGGGCCGACGTCATCATGGTGCTCACCCCGGACACCACGCAGCGCAAGCTCTACGCCGAGGCAATCGAGCCGAACCTGCGGCCAGGCGATGCGCTCTTCTTCGCCCACGGCTTCAACATCCACTTCGGCTACATCACCGCGCCGGACGCCGTCGACGTAGCCATGGTGGCGCCGAAGGCGCCCGGCCACCTGGTCCGGCGCCAGTACGAGGAGGGCCACGGCACTCCGGTGCTTGTCGCCGTCGCGCAGGATGCCACCGGCAAGGCCTGGGAGCTGGCCAAGTCGTACGCGGCGGCGATCGGCGGGACGAAGGCCGGCGCGCTGGTCACGACGTTCCAGGAGGAGACCGAGAGCGACCTGTTCGGCGAGCAGGCCGTGCTGTGCGGTGGCGTGACCGCGCTCGTCAACGCGGGGTTCGAGACCCTGGTGAACGCTGGCTACCAGCCGGAGGTCGCGTACTTCGAGTGCCTGCACGAGCTGAAGCTCATCGTCGACCTGATGTACGAGGGCGGCGAGTCGTGGATGCGCTACTCGGTCAGCGACACCGCCGAGTACGGCGACCTGACCCGCGGCCCGCGTGTGATCGGGGACGCGACCAAGCAGGCAATGGCCCAGCTGCTGGCCGACATCCAGTCCGGCGAGTTCGCCCGCGAGTGGGTGGCCGAGGACGACGCCGGCCGACCCAACTTCACAAAGCTGCGCGAGGAGGCCACGACCGCGCAGATCGAGCAGACCGGCAAGCCGCTGCGCAAGATGATGAGCTGGCTCAACTCCGCCGCCAAGGAGATGGACGAGTGATGGCCGGCGACGTAGGCGAGGTATCCGCAGAGGGGAAGACGCGGACCCACGTCATCACCCATCTTCCTGGTGACGGGGTCGGCCCGGAGGTCACCGAGGTCGCACGCGTCTGCGTGGACGCGGTTGCAGCACGGCGCGGCTTCTCTGTCGAGTGGCGGGGCTGCGATCTCGGCGGACGGCACTACCTGCGGACCGGCGAGGTGCTGCCGGACGCTGTGCTGGACGACCTGCGCAAGTCCGACGCGATCCTGCTCGGCGCTGTCGGCACGCCGGACGTGCCGCCGGGCGTGCTCGAGCGCGGCCTGCTGCTGCGGCTGCGCTTCGAACTCGACCTGTATGTCAACCTGCGGCCGTCGAAGCTGCGGGCCGGCGTCGGCGGCGCGGTCGGCCGTCACGGCCTGGAGGACCTCGACCTGGTGATCGTCAGGGAGAACACCGAGGGCCTGTACGCCGGGGCCGGCGGCACCGTGCACCGGGGCACCGAGTTCGAGACCGCGACCGAGGAGTCGCTGAACACCTGGGTCGGGGTCCGCCGGTGCGTCCTGTATGCCGCCCAGCTTGCGGCCTCGCGGAGCGGCCGGCTGACCCTGGTGCACAAGACCAACGTGCTTACCCATGCTGGTGACCTGTGGCAGCGAATCGCGACCGAGGTCGCCGACGAGGCCGGCGTGCGGCTGAGCTACGCCCACGTCGACGCGGCCTGCCTGTGGATGGTGGACGACCCGGCCAGGTTCGACGTGATCGTCACCGACAACTTGTTCGGCGACATCCTGTCGGACCTGGGCGCGGCCCTGACCGGCGGGCTGGGGCTGGCGCCGAGCGGCAACCTGAACCCGGACCGGACCGGGCCGTCGGTGTTCGAGCCGGTACACGGCTCCGCGCCGGACATCGCTGGCAAGGGGCTCGCCAACCCGGCGGGCGCCGTGCTGTCCGCTGCGCTGATGCTCGATCACCTGGGCGAGCAGGCGGCCGCGGCAGACCTCGAATCGGCAGTCAACGGCGTGCTGGCAACCGGTGCGCCAGGCAGCACCGCGGAATGGGAGAACGCCCTGCTGACCCGGCTGTCTGGGGGAGCGTCATGACGCAGAAGGTAGAGATCTACGACACCACGCTCCGGGACGGCTCGCAGCAGGTCGGCCTGGACCTCACCGTCGCCGACAAGCTGCGGGTCGCCTCGGTGCTCGACGGCCTTGGCGTGGACGTCATCGAGGGCGGCTGGCCCGGTTCCAACCCGAAGGACGCGGAGTTCTTCGAGCGGGTCAAGGAGCTGGACTTCAAGCACGCGACGCTGGCCGCGTTCGGCGCTACCAGGCTGCCGGGCCGTACGGTCGAGGGCGACGCAAACCTGCGCGCGCTGCTGGCGGCCGAGACTCCGATCGTGACACTGGTCGGCAAGGCCTGGACGCTGCACGTGGACGAGGCGCTGCGCACCACCAGGGCCGAGAACCTGGCGATGGTCGCTGACTCGGTGGCCTTCATGGCGGCTGCCGGGCGGCGGGTGGTGTTCGATGCCGAGCACTTCTTCGACGGGTACTTCGCCGACCGGGGCTACGCGCTGGAGGTCCTGGCGGCGGCCGCCGAGGCCGGCGCGGACACGCTGGTGCTGTGCGACACCAACGGCGGCACGCTGCCCGACGACGTCGGCCGGATCGTGGCCGAGGTATCCGACCGGTCCAGGACCAAGATCGGCGTGCACTTCCACAACGACGCAGCCTGCGCGGTGGCCAACTCGGTTGTCGCAGTGGCGGCCGGCGGCCTGCAGGTCCAGGGCGCGGCGAACGGCTACGGGGAGCGGTGCGGGAACGCCGACCTGTTCTCGGTGATCGCCAGCCTGGAGCTGAAGCGCGGGCACGCGCTACTGCCCGAGGGGGGGTTGGCGGCGCTCGCGTCGACCGCGCGCACGATCGCCGAGTTGGCGAACCTGCCGTTCGAGGCCCGGCAGCCTTACGTCGGTTCGTCGGCGTTCACCACCAAGGCGGGATTGCACGCGTCAGCGATCGCCCGCCGGCCCGATGCCTACTCGCACGTGGACCCTGGCACGGTGGGGAACGAGGCCCGCGTGCTGGTCAGTGAGCTAGCCGGGCGCAGCAACGTGCTGGCAAAAGCCGCCGAGCTTGGCCTCGACCTGTCGTCGGACCGGGCCGGTCAGGTGCTCGAGCAGGTGAAGGAGGCCGAGCACCGCGGGTACGCGTTCGAGGCGGCTGACGCCTCGTTCGAGCTGCTGGTCCGCAAGAGCGCGGGCGTTCTGCCCTCCTGGTTCAGCCTGGAGGGCTACCGTGTGGTTATCGAGCGCGCCGGTGACGCCGATCGCAGCGAGGCGATCGTGCGGCTGCGCCTTGGTGCCGACCGGGTCGTCGCGGTAGGCGAGGGCGTCGGTCCGGTGCACGCGCTCGACCAGGCGCTTCGCCGTGGCCTTGCCGAGGTCTACCCGGCGCTGGCCGGCATCCACCTGGTGGATTACAAGGTCCGCATCCTGGACGGCCGCGCCGCGACGAGCGCGGTCACCCGGGTGATGCTGACTTCGGCCGACGCCGACGGCGAATGGACGACAGTCGGGGTGTCTGACGACGTCGTTACCGCGTCGTGGGAGGCGCTGACCGACGGCGTGGCCTTCGGCCTGCTCCGTGCGGGTGTCGAGCCGCTGGCAGAAGGAGAGCCCGCAGGGGCTGACAAGGAGGCTGTATGAGCGAGTTGCCGCGGCCGCGTTCTGGCCCGCTGACCACCGGTCCGTCCCGTGCGCCGGCCCGGGCGATGCTGCGGGCGGTGGGCCTATCCGAAGCTGACCTGCAGCGTCCGCAGGTAGCCGTCGCATCGTCCTGGAACGAGGTGACCCCCTGCAACGTGCACCTGAACGGGCTGGCTGCGGCGGCCAAGGAGGGGGTCCGGCAGGCCGGCGCGGTGCCGCTGGAGTTTGTCACGATCGCCGTGTCCGACGGGATCTCCATGGGGACCGAGGGCATGAAGTCCTCCCTGGTCAGCCGGGAGATCATTGCTGATTCGGTCGAGCTGATGGTGAACGCGGAGCAGTTCGACGCGCTCGTAGCGATCGCCGGCTGCGACAAGTCCCTGCCCGGCATGCTGATGGCCTGCGCCCGGCTCGACATTCCGGCGGCGTTCCTGTACGGCGGCACGATCCTGCCGGGCTGGGCGCACGGGAAGTCGCTGACGATTCAGGACGTATTCGAGGCTGTCGGCGAGCACGCCGCGGGGTCGATGTCGGACGGCGAGCTGCTGGCGGTCGAGCGGGCTGCTTGTCCCGGCGCCGGCTCCTGTGCGGGCATGTACACCGCTAACACCATGTCCGCCTGTGCCGAGGCACTGGGCATGACGCTGCCGGGTGAGGCTTCTGCGCCCGCTGTCTCGGCTGAGCGCACCGACCTTGCCCGCCGGACAGGCGAGGCAGTGGTGCAGGCACTGGCCGCCGGGATCAGGCCACGGCAGATCATGACGAGAACGGCGTTCCTGAATGCGGCGGCGGTCGTGATGGCCACGGCCGGGTCGACGAACGCGGTTCTGCACCTGCTGGCGATCGCCTACGAGGCCGGCGTCGAGCTCAGCATGGACGACTTCGACGAAGTGAGCCGGCGCACGCCGGTGATCGCGTCCATGCGCCCGTCCGGCCTTTACACCATGAGCGAGCTGGACAAGGTGGGCGGCGTTCCCGTCATCATCAGGGAACTGCTGTCCGCCGGCCTGATGGACGGCGCCGCGCTGACGGTTAACGGGCGGACGCTAGCTGAGAACGTGAAGGACGCTTTCGAGCCGGACGGCAGCGTGGTGCGGCCGGTCAAGGATCCGTTCAAGGCCGACGGTGGCCTGGCCGTGCTGCGCGGCAAGCTCGCGCCGAACGGTGCCGTGGTGAAGACTCCGGGCATCGAGACGCTGCGATTCGAGGGGCGCGCCCGCGTCTTCGAACGCGAGGAGGCGTGCTTTGAGGCCGTGACGGCTGGCCAGGTGAACAAGGGCGACGTGCTGGTGATCCGGCACGAGGGCCCGAAGGGCGGGCCCGGCATGCGCGAGATGCTCGCGGTCACCGCTGCGATCAAGGGCGCCGGCCTCGGCAAGGACGTGATGCTGCTGACCGACGGCCGGTTCTCCGGCGCGACGTTCGGCGCGTGCGTGGCGCACGTAGCGCCAGAGGCCTACGAAGGCGGCCCGATCGCGCTGGTAGCCGACGGCGACCCGATTGTGCTCGATGTGCCCGGCCGGCGGCTTGAGCTGCTGGTGGGTGACGCCGAGCTGGCGCGGCGCCGGTCCGGCTGGAAGCGGCCGGCGCCGAACTACACCACCGGAGCGCTCGCCAAGTACGCGGCGCTGGTCTCCGGTGCGGATCGCGGCGCCGTCTGCACGGTGCCGGCCAGCTGACGGGCACGCAGCTGGGCCGGTTAGCCAGCCGGCCCAGCTGCCATGACAGGCGGAGCCGGCCCAGGTCACCACCGCTCGCGATGAGCACCGCCGTATGCTGACCGAACGGGACTGTCGGCGCCGGCCTGGGAGGCAACGTGCAGCACACAGTTCGCACCTCGGACGGCCGAACGCTAGCTGTCGAAGAGGGCGGTGATCCGGCTGGCCGGCCGGTGCTGGCCCACATGGGCACGCCCAACTCCCGGCATCTGTACGGCCCGCACTCGCAGGATGCCGCCGAACGGGGGCTGCGGCTTATCAGTTACGACCGACCCGGCTACGGCGGCTCCTCGCCCCAGCCAGGGCGCAGCGTGGCCGACTGCACCGAGGATGTGCGCGCGATCTGTGCTGAACTCGGGATCGACCGCCTTGCCATGTGGGGCATCTCCGGTGGCGGTCCGCACCTGCTCGCGTGCGCAGCCCTGCTTCCCGATCTGGTGACGGCCGCCGCCTCGCTCGCGTCACTCGCCCCTTTCGACGCAGAAGGCCTCGATTATTTCGCCGGCATGGGCCAGGACAACGTCGATGACACCCGCCTCTACTTCGCCGACGAGGCCGCCGCCAGGGCCAAGGCCGACGAGGATCGCGTGGGCTTCCTCGCTGCGTCGCCGGACGATATGGCCAGCGCGATGGAGTCGTTCCTCTCGCCGGTAGATGCCGCGCTGCTGGGTGGTGAGCTCGACATGTTCCTGGCGTCCTCAATGAAGGATGGCCTAGCGCAGGGCAGCCAGGGCTGGTGGGACGACAACTGCCTGATCAGGCCATGGGGGTTCGACGTGGCCGACATTGCTGTCCCGGTCCTGCTGCTGCACGGAAAGCACGACAAGTTCGTGCCATTTGGCCACGGCAAATGGCTGGCCGCGCATATTCCCGGCGTCGAGGCGCGGCTGTCCGAGGACGATGGGCACCTGACGCTGATGGAGAATCGCATACCCGAAGTGCATGCCTGGCTGTCGGATCGCCTGTGACGTCCTGTCGCAGGGCCGGTCAACGCAAGAGGTAATACACCTCGGTTTCCAGCTCTGCCGGGTCGTCGCTCCAGTCCCCGTAGACCTCCCAGCGCGGTCCGGCGAGAGCGCGCCCGTTCGCGGCGCACCAGTGCGTCACGATGTCGTGAGCCGCGCGAAGGTCCTGATACGGGCCCCGGTGAACGGTCATGGCCACTTCGCCCGCGGGTAGCCGCGACCGGATGACCGGGCTGTCGAGGACGCAGGGCGTGATCAGCTCAACGCCCACCTCGACCTGCGGGATGTCGTCCTTGTAGAGCATGACGTTGCAGCCCTGGCCGGCGCTGCCGTGGCGCCGGAGGCAGGCGTATACCTGGTCCAGCATGGGCTTCCATTGCATCGGGAAGTCGCGCCACGTAGTCGTCGCCGCGATCACCGCGGTGGGGCGCTCGGCAACGTGGGTGACCGTGACGTCGGGTGGTAACGACATTTGGCAGCGTCCCTACTGTCGGCTAGCTGGTGACCCGCGCGAGTATGCGCTCGTTCCCCGCGGCGCAGTCTGCGGTGCCAGCAAGCTGAGCTGCTAAGCAGGGTCCGGCAGGTCCGCCGGCACGAGCTCGAAGCCCTCGGTTGCTGCCGCCGTCCGCAAGGAGCGGTCGAAGGCCGCGAATTCCGTGCAGCCTCCGTCGACCCGGCGCACAGCGAGGGCACTGGACAACTGGACTGCGTCATAAGCTCGAAGGCCATGCGATGCGCACAGCCTGGCAGCGTCGTCGAGGACGCTCCCAGTGGCCGCTACGGCGGCAAACCGCGGGGGTTCAGAGTCGGTCCCGAAGTAGTCAGCCTCGAAGTCGGCGGTGAGTAATCTCGCGTCGTTGGCGGACAGCTCACCACCCATGCGTTGCTTCCGCCATAGGGCCGCCGGAACCTCTACCCTGGCCAACTGCGCGACGGCCATGCTTCCAAGGCCGCGAACCTGCTCGTGGCCGGCCTCGTCCGCATAAAGTTTCACCAGCGCCGAGGAGTCGGCAAACGCGCTCAACGGTCCTCGCTGACAAGCTGTGATAGCTCCGTCCCCGCGCCTGCGCGCCTGCGCGCGTTAGCGGTCTCATCGCGCTGGGGACGACTGCGACGTTCGCCAGGTTCAGCTAGCAACCCGGCCTGGTCCAGGCGATCTCGCAGGCGCTCGGCCTCGCTGCCGGCCAGGCGGGGGTTAGTCGCGGCGTCGAGTACGGCCGTCACGTAGTCATTCATGCTGCGGCGCTGGCGCTGAGCGGCACGGCGGACCCGTTCAATGAGGTCGGCTGGTGCTCGCCACGTCATCTGCTCCATGCCTACATGGTAGCAGGCATGCATGCATCCATCCGACCTTAGTTAGCTGGCCGTCGGTCGGCCATGACCCGGGAAGCCGGTTCCGAGAGCTCGCAGGAGCGGATCGCCGCTGTGGTCCGCGATCTCCGCGGAACTCAGGCTGGACCCGAGTCCAGGCCGTGCTCGATGGCGTCCCTGACTCGATCGACCTTGTTGTGCAGGTGCACCTTGCTCACGTACGCGGCTCGCCTCCGCGATCTCCGCAGCGTGCGCAAGATCGTGGCTGCCATGCGCCGACACGGGAAGCGGGGCAGCTACCTTCGCTGGTTAGGCGACGCAGCGGCGGCTGGTCTCATCACCACGTGGAACAGCAGGTTCCGGCCGAAGTCGAGGACCCATAGCCCGGTTGGTCCCACCGTGACTGCCACCGGATCGCTGCCGTATTTAGCAGGAAAGGGATTGCCGACCGGTATTGGCTTGCCGCTGACCTGGTTGGTAGCGGGGCTGATTCGCAGGAGTTCGAGCGAGCGCTGCTCGGTGAGCGCCCAGGCCGAGCCCTTCCAGAAGGTCACGAGTGTCGCGCTGCCCGGTACGGCACCCGACGCGATCACCTTGCCGGTGGCGGGATCAACGCGCTGCCCCTCCGATGTCCACAGCGAGCCTGCGCCCGCCGCTCTTATATCAGCGATGTTGGTCAGCAGCTTCGCCGCGCCGGTGGCGGGGTTGACCCGGTTGACAGTTGCGCTCCCGTTTCCGTAACTAGTCACCCACAATGCGTCGGCGCTCGGGATTAGCACCCAGTCCCCGAAGCCGACGGGTATGCGCTTGCCGACAATGCGGCCGGTGCGGGGCTGCATCCGCAGCAGCCAGCCGTTGTAGTTGGGCATCCACACCAAGCCGTCATCGACCGCGATGGCGTCGCCGACGTCAGGTACCCGGATAGAGGCCGTCACCCGACCGGTGCGTGGGTCGATCCGGTAGACGCCCCGGCAGCTATGGGTAACCCAGACCGCCCCGGCTCCGGCGGCGATGCCGCTACGGCAGCCGTCGGGGAAGGTGCCGGGCGTGGAGATCGTGCGCATGATCCGGCCGGTTGCCGCATTGATCTCGTAGGTGACCCCCGTTCCGGTCACCCACACCGCCCTGAAGCCGACGGCCAGGCTCAGGGAATTCGGCTTCGGGAGTCTCGTCTGGCTCACGGTTACCAGCCCGGTGGCTCGGCCGGTTGCAGGCGGCGGAGTGTGACGGCTCGGGGAGGGTGCCGGGCCAGGAGGCCGCGGACGCCCGCCCGCACCGGAACCTCCGAACACGGCGACAGCGCTCGCAGCGACCGCGACCGTAGCCGCGGTGGCTAGCAGGTACCGGCGACGCTGGCGCCTGCGTGCCTCCTTGATCAGCACCTCCGGCGCCGGGGTGAGGGCGGGCGCCAAGTCGGGGGCGGTGTTCACAGGGGCACTTCCTAGCCTGAGCTTAATGCTAGATACATTAGCATCATAGCTCTGAATGCACCACGCCGTAACGGAACCTACACGGGCCCGGATGGACGTAGTGGCGGCAGGCGGCCTGGCTAAGCAGCCAACCGGCCTAACCAGTCCGCCGATTCGACGGAATGACGCCACCGAGGTAGCGTTACATGTAACGGGAGGAGCGCGATGACAGACGTTAGTTCGCGTCGACGCGTCAGGGAGCACCGGCAGCGCCTGCGTGCGCAAGGCCTCCGGCCCGTGCAAATCTGGGTCCCGGACGTGAACGCTGAAGGTTTTGCTGCCGAGGCTCACAGGCAGTCGCGGGCGGTAGCCGCTAGCGCTACTGCGGAGGATGACCAGGCCTTCGTGGACTCGGTGTCGGACTGGCCGGTGGAGTGAGACGATCCGAGATCTGGACTGTCTCTGGCGGAGGCGAGTACACCGGCAAACCACGGCCAGCAGTGATTGTGCAAGATGATCACTTCGATACCGATTCCGTAGTGCTGTGCCCGTTCACCACCGATGCGACCGATGCCCCGCTGTTTCGGTTGCTCATCGAGCCGGATGCCGGTAACGGCCTGGATGCGCCAAGCCGGATCATGGTGGACAAGATCACCACTGTTCGTCGCTCGCGCCTTGGTAAGAAAGTCGGCGCTCTCGATGACGCGAACGTCCTTCGCCTTAATCGGGCGATAGTCGTATTCCTGGGCATCGCTAGCAGCGTGTGACGCCGATATCCCAGTGTGATCGCGGATTCGTGCGCGATGACTGTCCTGTTAGCCTGCGGCGACTGGGCCGATCTCGACTCCCGCCAGCTCGGCGTAGATGAGGAACCGGAACGGGTCCAGTAGCTGGTACCGCTCCATCAGCCGGTAGAGCGCCTGCTGGCGCAGTTCCGCCAGCTCGCCGTCATGCGGGTGCCTGGTCAGCCCCGCGGTGACGATCTCCAGTGCAAGCGGCGCGTCACGTCCGGCCAGCAGGGTCCTCGCGGCAGCTGCGAACCGTTCCGGTCTGCCGCCGGCCAGCAGGTCGAGTGCCACCGCCCGGTCGGCCGCATCGACGGGCTCCAGTCCCTGCCCGTCCGGCTGCCAGTAGCCGGAATGCTGATGGTAGAGCCGCTGCACGAAATGGTCGCGGATGGCCAGGTACGGCCCGACCGCAGTCGGATGCTCGCGGAGCACCTCCGGCAGCATGCCGGTTTTCAGCAGTCCAGTCAGGGTCAGTCCGCGGCCGATGCCCGCGAGCGCCTTGTCCCGCAGCTCGGTGAGCGCGGCGAGCAGGCCGGGCACAACGTCAGCGGTGAACAGCTCGGTCAGCACGGTGTGGCCCTGCACCAGCACGCGCGGGTTGAGCTCGGCGATGAGCCGCAGCACCTCAAGCAGGCCATCCGGTGATCCCTCGGCGAAGAACGGCGCGCCGAGGTAGGGCATCATCACGTCGCCGGTGAAGAGCACGCCGCTGGCTGGCAGGTACACCATCAGCGCGTCACTGGTCTCACCGCCGGTCGTCGGATACAGCACAAGGTCGGTTCCCCCGATGGACATGGACGTGGGCTCGCCGATCAGCTGGTCCACCGGTATCTGCGCGAGCCGGACCGCTGCGTCGGTTCCGCCGAACCCGCCGTCGGCTCCAGTGAAATAGCGGAACGGGATGAAGTTGACGTGCTGCCGCTGCAGCTCAGCCGGGAAGCCGGCCTGTGCGATCACGTGCGTGCCTGGACCGGCCAGCGCACCGATCCCGCCTGCATGGTCGAAGTGCGCGTGCGTCAGGATCACATAGCTGACGTCCTCAGTCCGCAGGCCGGCGCCGGCAAGGGCGGCGCGGGCCCGGTGCTCAGCCGTTCCCGCGTCGATCGCGATGACGCCGCTTTCCGTGCTGACGAAGGCGAAGTCAGCGAAGTCGTAGCCCTGCGCCACGCGGATGCCAGGCGCGACCTCGACGATCCTCGGATAGCCGAAATGGTAGCCGTCGGCCGCGTCCGCCCAGCCACCGCCGAACTGAAGCCTCGCCTCGGCGGGAGCGGATGACAGGCCCGAATTCTCAGCGGCCTTCGCTGCCAGGTCCTGCTGGCCGAGCGCGGCGTAGGCCGCGGCAAGCGCGTGGTAGACCGCGCGGATCATGTTGCTCGGGAACTGGTCGCGGACTGCGAGCACGAACTCAAGGTCGGCGACCGCCTGCTCGGCACGCCCGGCCTCGGGCGGCAGTCCAGCGAGTGCGAGGCCGCGATAGTACTGCGCGGGCCCGAGATCCCTGCTGGCAGCTTCGTCCAGCTTGGCCGCGCCAGCCGGGATATCCTCGCCGGCACGCACCTGGAAGAACCCGGCCAGCGCGAGCGGCAGGACCTGATCGGGCTGGCCGGCAGCGAGCGCCCCGAAGTAGCTCAGCCCATCGTGGTCCGCCCCGGTCGCAGCGAGCACAGTCGCTAGCGTGACGAGCGTGGTCCTGTCCGCACCCGGCCAGCTGGCAGCCACCTTGAGCGCCTCCACGGTGCTGTCCTTCATGATCTGCTGTGACATGGCGTGCCTCCTCCAAAGCCGCGCGGACAGGGGGTCCGCACCGATCACATGTCTCGGTCCTTACCGGTCGCCATTGGCGTTAACGGACTGCTGGGGCGGGGTGGACTTGCACATCCGCTTCGTGCGCGCCGCGGGCCGTCTCGGCTTCCTCACCCGCCGTGCTCGCGGGCTGCGCGGGCAGGAAGACAACTGCCAGCACCGCCCCTACGGCGGCCACGCCGCCGGCGACGAGGGAGCCGACGGTGAGGCCGCGCAGGAAGGCGCTGGTGGACGCGTGCTGCAGCGCCTGCCCTAGCACTGGATGGCCAAGGGCCGCGATCTTGCCAGCCGCCACGTAAGCGGCGCCAACGGACTGGTGCGCGATCGCAGCGACCGGGCCTGGCACGCTCGCCGGAATGGTGGCAGTGAGCCGTGACGCGTAGACAGATGCGTAGACACTGCCGATCACTGCCACGCCGAGCGTGCCGCCGACAAGCCTGGTCGTGTCGTTCACGGCAGAGCCGACGCCGGCCTTGCGCCGGGATATGGCGCCCATGATGGATTCAGTGGCGGGTGCCGAGGTCAGGCCCATGCCGAGCCCGTACACCACCATCTGGGCCGCGATGACGCCGTAGCTGAGTGTGGCGCTCGTCGTCGCCGCGACCCAGCCGTAGAACGCTGCCATCGCGACTAGCCCGGTCGTGACGATCAGCTTGGTCCCGACCCGGACCGCGAGCTGGGTCCCGGCTACCGAACCGGCCCCGACCGACAGCGCAACCGGCAGCAGGTGCACGCCGGTCGACAGCGGGCCGTAGCTCCTGACGAACTGGAAATACTGGGTTATCAGGAAGATGAAGCCGAACAGGGTAAAGAACGACACGGTGACAGCGCCGCTGGCCGCACTGAACCGCATGTTGCGGAACAGCCGCACATCGAGCATCGGGTGCGCGGCGCGCCGCTCACGGACGATAAACGCGGCGAGCAGCGCCGCTGAACCGGCAAACCCCGCCAGGCTCCGCACTGCGCCCCACCCGTAAGTCGGCGCCTCGATGATGGTGAAGACCAGCAGCGCCATGGTTGCGGACGACAGCACCAGGCCGGCGATGTCGAGAGCTGGCGCCTCCGGATCCTTCGAGGAGGGAACAACAACCGCGACAGCGATCGCGGCAGCTGCCGCCACCGGCGCCATGGCGATGAAGATGCTGGCCCAGCTGAAGTGCTCGAGCAGCCAGCCACCGACGATAGGCCCCATCGCGATGGCTACCCCGGCGATCGCACCCCACAATCCGATGGCGCGAGCCCGTTCCTTCCGCTCGGTGAATACGTTGGAGATCAGCGAGAGCGTGGCTGGGAACGTCATGGCTGCGCCCAGTCCCATCACAGCCCGGGCCGCGATGAGCTGTGCCGGACTGGAGGTGAAGCCACCAGCAAAGCTGGCGGCGCCGAACACGGTCAGACCTGCCAGCAGCATGCCCTTGCGGCCGAACCGGTCGGACAGGCTGCCGAAGGTGAGCAGCAGCGCGGCGAAGACGAGGTTGAAGGCGTCGACGACCCACTGAAGCTGCGTGGTGGTGGCATGCAATTCGCGCACCAGCGTGGGGAGCGCCACGTTCACAAGCGTGGTGTCCAGGTTGACAAGGAATGCTGCCAGCAGCAGCGCGATGAGGATCATGGGTTTCGATCGCATGGTTGAGATGTTTCACCTAAGTGATTGAGAAAGTCAAGCTATTAGACTTGAATATCAACTGAGTGCTTGGCTATGCTGGTACGGTGCGGAGTTACGGTGAATACTGCTCGGTCGCCAAGGCGCTCGACGTCGTCGGCGACAGGTGGACGTTCCTGATCATCCGGGAGCTCCTGATCCGCGGTGCGTGCCGGTACACAGACCTAAAGGACGGGCTACCCGGAATCGCCACGAACCTGCTCTCGGACCGGATTCGTGACCTCGAAACGGCCGGCCTGATCTGGCGGGAGGACGCTCCGCCTCCCGTCGCTACCACGCTGTTCCGGCTGACCGAGGCAGGCGCGGAGCTGGAACCGGTCCTGGTCGCCATTGGCCGATGGGGCATCAGGTACATGATGGAGCCGGCCGAGGGCGAGGAGTTCCGCGGCCACTGGTTCGCCTTCCCGGTCTCGTTGTTCCTGCGCGATCGCGATCCTGACGGGCCGCCGGTCTCGATCGAGCTCCGCGCCGGCAGCAGTCCCGCCGTTCTCGAGGTATCTGGCGGCTCAGCCCGCGTGCGGCCCGGCACGGCTGCAGCGCCGGACCTAGTCCTGAGCGGCGAACCTCGGCTCATCATGGCCATGTTCGCGGGCGGCCTCACCGTGGCCGAGGCGGCGGATCTCGGCCTGGAGATCACCGGCGACGCCAGCGTGCTGCAGCGTGTCCTGCCCGAACCGATGGCTGCGAGCTAGCAGCAGGCCGGGTCACTCGTTAGCCAACCGGGCGGGTGCGGAAGTTTGCCCGTGGTTATGACGTCGATCATGGCGAACATCTGCGCGCGGCGCGCCGACACCTGATCGAAACAAATGTGCGTCATCCTTGGTTTCGGCCGTATTGCGCCAAGCCAGCAAGTGACTAATGTCCGTCTGATCGCGACTAAAGGGGTAAACGCCCAGTGACCGGGACGAAGAGCGCGAGCGGCACCGCGCTGATCGAGGCCGATGTCCGTGAAGGTACATATGGTGACAAAGTAGCTGTCATCGAGCCGGGTGGCGCTGAGTACATTCCGCTCAGCGAACGCCACGGCAAACCCCATCAGCAGTTCTGGACCTGGGTGTCGCCGAACATGGAGTTCGCCACGATCTTCGTGGGCGTCATCGGCGTGTGGTTCTTCGGCCAGTCCTTCTGGCAGGCCGCCCTCGCGATCGTGCTGGGCACGGCACTCGGCTCGCTGTCGATGGGCGTGCTGGCGGCCCGCGGCCCGCTGTTCGGCGTTCCGCAGATGGTGCTGTCACGGCTCGGCTTCGGCTTCCGCGGCAACGTCTTGCCGGCCGGCCTGAACGCGCTGGTGGCGGGTGTCGGCTGGTTCGCGGTCAACAGCGTGAGCGGCGCGTTCGCGCTGAATGCGCTGCTGAACTGGAACAGCAAGCTCTGCCTGCTGATCATCGTGGTGGTGCAGCTTGCGGTCGCCTTCTTCGGCCACAACCTGGTGCACGCCTTCGAGCGATGGGCGTTCCCTGTCCTGGTGGTCATATTTGTCGTCGCCTCGGTCGTGATCCTGAGCAAGTCGCACCCCGGCGCGCCCATCGCAGCCCCGGTCGGCGGGCGCCTGGGCGGCTGGCTGATCACCTTCGGCGCCGCGTTCGGCTACGCGGCTGGCTGGAACCCCTACGCCAGCGACTACACCCGTTACCTGCCGAAGAACACCAACCGGCGGGCTACCGGCCTGTGGGCTGGCCTCGGCGTCTTCGTCTCCTGCGCCGCGCTCGAGGTCGTGGGTGCTGCCGCGGCGACGATCACCAGCATCGCCAAGTACGCCAACAACCCGACCGCCGGCTTCGTGAGCCACCTGCCGACCTGGATCGGCGATCTCACGCTGCTGGCGATCGCGCTGGGCGCAATCTGCGCAAACGCGCTCAACGTGTACTCCGGCTCGATGTCGTTCCTCGCGCTCGGCATCAAGCTTCCGCTGAGGCTCCGCCGGGCCATCGTGGCCATCGTCTTCGGCATCGCCGGCTTCTTCGTCGCCCTGTCCGGGCTCAGCGACGCCGGTGTCAAGTACAACAACTTCCTGCTGGTCATCGCCTACTGGATCGGCCCGTGGCTCGGCGTGTTCTTCGCCGACCAGTTCCTGCGCCGGGGCAAGCGAGTTGACGGCCTCCTGTTCGACCGCCGGCACAACCCGTGGGCTGGCTTTGTGGCGATGGCGGTCGCAGCGGCCGTGTCGATCTACTTGTTCGCCAACCAGAGCGGGAGCCCCGGCTACGTCGGAATCGTGCCTAAGCACCATCCCGCCTTCGGCGACCTGACCTTCGAGGTCGGCTTCGTGCTGGCCGCGCTGCTGTACTGGCTGTTCTTCCGGCTGCAGGGCGAGAGCAAGGTGCAGGAGCAGCTCGTCATCCCCGGCGAGTCGGAGCCGGCGACAGGTGCCTGAGCAGGGAACCCGTTACCTCCGAAGGAAGGTAACGGGTTCCTCCACGCCAGCCCAGACCACACTGTGCTGGGCTGGCGTCGCGCGGGCGACTACCTGGCCAGCCCGGAGCACGAGGGTGCGCGGCGCGACCAGGCGGAGCGCTTCGGCCTCCGACGGCGCGTCGAATACGACCAGGTCGGCGGGGCCGCCGTCGCGCAAGCCATAATCCGGCACGCCGAGCGCCGCGGCCGGATTGACCGTGATCATCTCGATCAGGCGCCGCAGCTCGCTGTCACCGGACATCTGCCCGAGGTGCACCAGCACGAAGGCGGCCTGCAGCGGGTCCCCGTAGCCGAGCGGGTACCACGGGTCCATGACCGAGTCGTGGCCGATGCAGACATTGACCCCGGCCTCCTGAAGCTGCTTGACCCGCGTGTGCCCGCGCCGGATCGGCCCGGTATCGAACCGACCCTGCAAGACGGAGTTGTCCAGCGGGTTGGTCACCATGTGCAGCCCCGCCCTGGCGATGTTGTTGATCAGCCGGTAGGCGTAGGCGCTGTTGTAGGAGTGCATCGCGGTGGTGTGGCTCGCGGTGACCCGCCCGGACATACCGCGGCGGATCGTCTCGGCCGCCATCACCTCGACGAACCGGGACTGGTCGTCATCGGTCTCGTCGCAGTGGATGTCGACGCGCAGCCCGTGTTCGTCGGCCAGTGCCATGGCGAACCGGACGGACTCCACGCCGTCCTCGCGGGTGAGCTCGTAGTGCGGGATGCCACCGACTACGTCGGCGCCGAGCTCAACTGCCTTCCGCATGAGTTCCCGGCCGCCGTCGAAGCCGAGGATCCCCTGCTGCGGGAACGCGACCAGCTGGAGGTCGAGCATGCCCCGGACTTCTTCCCGCAGGTCGACCAGAGCCCGCAAGGCCCGTAGCTGCGGGTCGCAGACGTCGACGTGGCTGCGGACATGCTGCACGCCGCAGGCCAGCTGCCAGCGCAGCACCTGCCGAACGCGGCTCTGCACGTCCTCGTAGCTCAGGTCGGCGACGCGTTCCGCCCAGATGGCGATGCCCTCGAACAGCGAGCCGGACTCGTTCGGGCGTGGCTGGCCGACCGTTAGCACGGCGTCCAGGTGGATGTGCGGCTCGATCAGGGGCGGTGTCACCAGGCGTCCGCCGAGGTCGATGGTTTCGGCGGCGGTCGTGCTGTCGCCGGTGGCAACGATGACGCCTTCGCTGACGCCGATATCGGTGAGTCTGTCCTGGCCCGCGATCCGCGCGTTGCGGAGGATCAAGTCGATCACGAGGCCATCATCTCGTGCCCAGCCGGGCCCGCCGGACCCTGGCAGCCTCATTGATCGCGGTTGTCCGCGATAATCGCGGAAAACCGCCATCGGTAACGGCGCCTCGGCAATGGCGACTGGGAGGCTGGCCCGCAGTCAGCCGAAATAGCGCTGCGCCGGCCAGATCGCCTGCCAGCTTGCACGCAGTTGCTGGCAGATCCACACTGGCTGGCCCTGCTCGTCGTCATTGACGTTCTCGTGGTTGTTCAGCGTCAGGGCCAGCCGCACCGTGCCGCAGAAGCCGAGCTGGCCACGGGCGTAGCCAACCACGATGGCTGTCGTCGCCGTGGCCGGCGGCGGTCCCCAGTACCAGAACGCGTTGTGCCCGCTGTAGGCAGCGGGCAGTCCGTCGGCCGGGCCGAAATGGTCCACCGCGCCGGCTTCGCCATAGTTGCTTGCCAGCACGATGGCCGACGAGCGCTGGCCGGGCGGCAGCGACCGGTACGCGGCCGCAATCTCGCTGACGAACGCCGGCCAGCCGACGGTCTCGCCCGCGTCATAGTTCAGCGCGACGACCGGGGTGTTGTGGAGCGAGCCAACCGGGACAACGGGCAGGGTGATCGGCACGATGGCCAGGCTCAGCACGACCGCGGCCGCGACCAGCCCGCGGCGCAGCGCCGTCCGGCCGCGCGCCAGCCAGTCCGCCGCAGGCTGCGCGCCGGCCCCGATGAGCACCGGGAACATTCCGGCCAGGTAGTACGGCTTGCCGCCGGTGAGCATGAACGCCACCGCCAGTACCGGGTAAGCGACGCCGAGGGCCCGGCACCAGCGCAGCTCCCGGTACAGCCGGACCAGGCCCGCGATCCAGACCGGCGCGAAATACGGCGCGACGAGGATCAGCTGCTCGGGCAGGATCTGCCACCAGAGCGCGGAGGTTCCCGACCCGCCGGTAGCTATCGAGTGCGCGACCTTCAGTTCGGGCCAGCCGTGCCCCGCCTGCCAGGCCAGGTACGGCGCCCACATGCCGAGCGCGACAGCACCCCCGGCGTAAAGCCAGGGCGACCGGAACGGGTGCCGCGGCCCGACCGCGGCCAGCCCGACCACAACGGCGAATATCAGGAACGCGACCAGGTCGGTGTCCAGCAGGCCGGCGCCGGCGACCAGGCCAGCCAGCAGCCACAGCCGGTTGTCGCCGGTGCGCAGGATGCGCAGCAGCAGCAGGCACAGCAACGCCCAGATGGGCAGGTCGAAGGCGGTGGTACTGAGCAGATGACTGGATCCGATGGTAACGGGCGCCAGCGCGATGATCCCGGCCGCTAGTGCCTGCGCGGCCCGGCGCCCGCCCAGCTCGCGCGTGATCAAGCCGGTCAGCACGACCAGGGCGGCTCCGGCCAGCGCCGATGGCAGTCGCAGCAGGACAAGCGAGGCCGGCGCCAGGTCGGACATGAGCCGTGCGATCAGCGGGACGAGCGGTGGCTGGTCCGGGTAACCCCAGGCCAGGTGCTGCCCGCACTGCAGGAAGTACAGCTCGTCCCGGTGGTAGCCGTACCGGTCAGAGAACGCCACCAGCGCGGCGGCCAGTAGTCCGGCGATGATGAGGACAGGACCGAGCGCCAGGCTGGGCAGATCAGCCGGGGCGGCCCGGCCCGGCCTGGTGGCCTGCGCAGCGTCGCTCACTGTAGGCCACCGCGAATCAACGCAGCGCTAGCGTCCATCTCGGCCCGGGCGGGTTCAAGCCGGTGCGCGCTGATGACGAAGCCGTCTCCGGTGGTGCGCGGGAGCACGTGCAGATGCACGTGGAAGACCTCCTGGCCGGCCACCGCGCCATCGGCAAGGAACAGGTTGACTCCCTCGCAGGGCAAGCCCGACGCGCGCAGCGCCGCGGCCAGCCGTCGCGCAGCGGCGAACATCCGCCCGCCGGCCTGCTCCGGCAGGTCAGCCAGGCTGGCCGCGTGCACCCGCGGCACGACCAGCAGGTGGCCGGTGGTCAGCGGCCGGATGTCCAGGAAGGCAACCACGTCGTCATCGGAATACACCTGGCTGGACGGCAGCCGCCCGGCGATGATCGCGCAGAACAGGCAGTCCGGGTCGGTCATGGCGCCCATTATCGCTGCCAGGCCGTCTGGCGTTAGGGCGGTGTGAAGACTCCAGGCCGGCCTGTCAGCCCAGCGGAAGCATCTCGATCCCGCGCAACAACTCCTGCTCCGCTGCCGACAAACTCGCGCGGCCGGTTAGCCGGGCTATCAGCCCCGCGCGGCCGATGCCAAGACTCGCGCACAGCCGGCCGGCCGTCCCGGCCGGCAGCAAGAGCTCCGTCAGGACCTCCGCGGCCTGCGGTGTCAGCCAGGGTTCCCGGCCCAGCCCGGCCGCCACGTCCAGGCCATGCACGCCGAGCTCGACGACGCGGGTCCGGGCGAACTCGGTCAGGCGCATCCAGTCGCCGTGCCGGGTCCGGATGATCCGGTCACCCTGCTCGAGCAACCGGCAGCCATCCCGCAAGCTCCGGTCGAGCGCAGCGGCGATAGCGGCGGCACTGCCCAGCCGGGCCGCCAGCGCCTGCGCGGCGGCGATCCGGTCATGGTTGACGGCAGCGGAGAACCGCTGATCCGGCCGGTAGTATCCGGTCGCCGTCACCAGTGCTTCTCCGGAGGGAACGTGGTCCGGGCCGGCTACCGCCTGGCCGATCCGGCGCACCGCGATGATCACATGACCGAGCAGATCCGCGACGGTCCACGGCGGGCAGGGGGTCGACCGGGTTAGGTCGGCCTCGGTCAGTCCGGCGGCCACATTGGCCAATGCAGCCGCTTCGGCCCTCACGGCAGCTATAGTCGCGGACGCCATGAAGCGCACCATACGACACAACGAGACCAGGGCGATTCTGGCTGCTGCCCGCACTGATGAAACGATCTCCAGATGAGACTGGCACGGCGACGGCCGCCCGCGGACGCACCGCAGGTGCCGCCGCGGGACCACGGTGAGTCGCCGGCTGATCAACCTGGAGCGGCTGAGCAGGCGGGCCAGTCGCTGGCCGACGGAGCGGCGGTGAGCGAGTCCGCGGCTGCCGGGATCGCGGCCACGGTCATCGTTGAAGACCACCTGGAGCCGCGGATCAGGTTGCCAGCCGACCTGCTGCGCTGCCTGACCGCGTGCGCCGAGATCGCGGTACTGACCATCCTCGGCCTGATCGCCCGGCCAACGGCGAACGCGGTGGAGAACGAAGTCATCGCGGCCAGCAAGAAGCTGGCCAGCACCCTGATTTCACCGCTGCACTTGATCGCCTTCGTTGCCATCATGTTGCTGCCGGTCGCGCTGGCCGTCAGGCTCGTTATCATCAGCCAGGTCCGGCGCCTGGCCGAGGCCGTGACCATCGGGCTGATCGCCGGGGGCGTGGCCGGAGCCCTTAACGCGATCTTGCGGCTGAGTTCATTGGCGCCGCTCTACAAGGCACTGGCACGGCCCGGCATTCCCCTGGACCCGTACCTGACCGGCCTGGCCGCCTTTCTGACGGTGATCGGCCTGTCCGGCCTGCCGCGCTGGCGGGCCTGGTTCTGGCTGGCGATCGGTTTCTACTGCGTGACCAGCCTGGCCCTGGGACATAACTCGCTGCTGTCGCTGCTGGTCAGCCTGCTGATCGGCGCAGCGGTGGGCTCCGGCCTGCGCTACATGATCGGCACGAACTCCGAGCGGCCTACCGCCGCGGAGATAGCCGCCGCGCTGAGTGTCACGCTGGCACCCGTCGTCGCGATCCGCCGGATCTTCGACACCCGCACCGAGAACCGCCGCTACGCGGCCCGCCGCAAGGACGGCAAGCTCCTCGACGTCACGGTGTTCGACCGGGACCAGCAGGCCGCCGACGCACTGTACCGGATCTACCGGAGGCTGCGGGTGACCAGTCAGGTCTCCCGCAGTGCGCCGCAGACGGTCAACCGGGCAGTGGAACGGCGGGCGCTGATGGCATACGCGGTCGAGGACGCCGGAGTGCCCACCCCGCGCCTGCAGGCAGCCTTGCGGGTCGGGCCCGAGGCCGCGGTGATCGCGACAAGTCACCACGACGGCATGACCCTGGCTCAGCTGCCCGGCGAGCTCGCGGACGAGCAGCTCAGCCGGGTCTGGGATGCCGTGCTCAAGCTGCATGCACACCGGGTCACGCACCGGGCGCTGACCGCCGACCACGTCCTGCTGACCGGAGAGGGCCACGGCGAGGTGATGCTGCTCGACCCTGGCGACGGCGACGTTGCGGCCAGCGATCTCCAGCTGCGGCTCGACCTGGCCCAGCTCACCGCGACGATCGCGCTGCTGGTCGGGCCGGAGCGATCGGCTCGCCTGGCCACGCGCAAGGTCGGCCAGGCCGAGGTAGCCAGGCTCGTGCCGCTGCTGCAGCCGGTCGTGCTGCACCGGTCCACGAGGGCCGCGTTGCGGCGCCGCAGTGATGTCCTGCCCGCACTGCGCAAGCGGTTCATGGGTGCCGCGCCGGCTGCCGCACCTGTCCAGCTAGAACGGGTCCGGCTGCGGAGCATCGTCACCCTGGTGGCGGCCATCTTCGCCGCGTACATCATCCTCGGCCAGCTCAACCGGGTCAGCTTCGGAAAGGTCGTGGGGGAGTCCGACTGGCGCTGGGTCCTGATCGGGCTGATGCTGTCGGCGGCGACCTACGTCGGCGCTACCTTCTCGCTCTCCGGGTTCGTGCTTGAGCGGCTGAGCTTCGTCCGGACCTTCCTGGCCCAGCTTGCCGGGACCTTCGTTACGCTGGTTACGCCCGCGGCGGTGGGCGGCGTGGCGCTCAATGTCCGTTACCTGAACAAGTCGAAGGTAACGCCGGCGGACGCCGCAGCGAGCGTCGGCGTTTCCCAGGTGTTCGCGTTCGCGCTGCATATCGTGCTGCTGGTCATCTTTGCCGCCGTTACCGGCGCGTCAACCAGCCACACGTCGTTCCATCCGCCGGGCTGGGCGTTCATCGCGCTCGCCGTCCTCGGCGCGGCGATCCTCGTGGCCCTGGCGTTCCCGGCAAGCAGGCGGCTGGTCCGGTCCCGGGTGGCACCCACGCTCGGCCAGGTCATCCCGCGCCTGCTGGACATCGCGCAGCGGCCAGCCAAGCTGGCCGAGGGCATCGGCGGGGCACTGCTGCTTACCTTCGGCTACATACTCTGCCTGGATGCCTCGGTCCGCGCGGTGGGCTCGCACGCGCAGTTCTTTCCGCTTGCGGTCGTTTACCTTACCGGTAGCGCCCTCGGTTCCCTGGTGCCGACACCCGGCGGCATAGGCGCTATCGAGCTGGCGCTGTCGGGCGGGTTGAGCACGATCGCGCACGTCCCGCTGGTCACCGCGACGAGCGCGGTGCTGCTGTTCCGGTTGCTCACCTTCTGGCTGCCGATACCGATCGGCTGGGTCGCGCTGAACTACCTGCAGCGCAAGGACGCCCTCTGACTAATCAGCCGAGCCTGCTGATAGCGAGCGCCGCTGCCAGCAGCACGATGCTCCAGACCATGGCGCGCAATGCCCGCTCCAGCGGCGCCAGCATCCGGTCGGCGTCCAGGGGCAGCGTGCTCCCGTCGGTAAGGCTGATGGCCCCGGTGACGCTGGTCGCCCGGCGGCGGATCAGCCGGGCCGGCGTGCTCAGGCTGCGCTGCGCCAGCGAGAACGCGAACGCGCCGACGGCAGCCAGCGCCGAGCCAGCCGACACCGTGCCCGTTTGCGCGACGTAAGAGGTCAGCAGCGGAAAGGCACCCCAGGCTGCCGCGAAGCCGACGTCGGTATGCACGATGCCGCCGAACAGCTCGGCGTTGTACGCCACCACGAGCAGCGGACCGGCGAGCAGGAACGGGATGAGCACCCAGCCGACCCGGCTGACACCGACCACGCCGAGGCCGACAGCGCCGGCCAGCGCAACGACTGCAACGCTGAGCAGCACGGTGCCGTGAATCTGGGTTCGCAGCGGCCTGCCGTGATATTCATCGAGCGCATGCGCAGCCAGGCCAACCGCCAGGAAGAACGCGAGCAGCGTGGCGAGCAGCGTGCTGAGCCGAACGTGCGGAGCAAGCGAAGCCCCGATGACCACATAGGCCAGGTGCCAGCCGGTATACGGCGGATGCAGCAGCGTCCACCAGTCGCGCCAGCGGCCCGGCCCGGCGGCATAGTAAGCCGGCCGGGCATTAACCTGCGCGCGCGTTCCCGCAGCCGGGTCATTCACCTGCCCGGGTCCCCCACATGACCAGGCCACCGCCAAGGCTCATGCGCTTGAACCCTACGTCCTGAATGCCGGCCTTGCGCCATGCCTCGACGGTCCACGAGAGCGGGTAGCGGCGGTAATGGCCAGCGATGCTAGGACCAAGGAAACGACCGACCTCGTACCACTCGCGCCCGCCGGTGACCAGGCCGCCGATCGGCAGCACCAGCCAGGTATAGGCGCGCCACCAGCAGCGCCAGAAGGCCGCGGGCGGAACCGCGAACTCCAGGCTGGCGATGGTCCCGCCGGGCCGCACCACCCTGGCCAGCTCGGTCAGCGTGGCCTGCGGATCGCTCACATAGCGCAGCAAGTAGGTAAAGGTCAGCGCGTCAACGGACGCGTCGGCAACCGGCAGCTGCTCCGCTCTGCCGTTGACCAGCGCGATTCGCCTCGTGGCGCCAGCCGCGGCCACGTTCCGCGCGCCCTGCCGCAGCATCTGCTCGGTCAGGTCCAGGCCGATGATCCTTGCTCCGGTGCGGCTGGCGAGTTGCAGCGACACGCCCGCCGTGCCGGCTGCCACGTCGAGCACCACCCGCTCGGCCGCCTGCCGCCCGTCGGGCACATGGCCGACCATGGCGCGCCGCCAGCGCCCGTTCTGCCCGAACGAGAGGATCTCCGCGAGCCTGTCGTATCGCGCGGGCAGCGGTGCGAACAACTGCCTGGCGAAGCTGTTGCGGTCGTCGTGGAGCACTGGAACCGGCACGGCGTCTCCTCAAGGGCTCTCGCTCACCGTACGCCACGACAGCATCAGTCAGGCTCGCGGCATCGCCTTGTAGGTGAAGGTGTCGAACAGGCCGACCTGGTCGCATAGGTGCGGGCTCGGCACGCCAGTCGCGGAAATGAAGCCGCTCTCACCGGGCGGCAGCACGTCCCGGCTGACGACCCGGCGTGGCCCGACGTCTACGGCCATCATGAACGTGCTGCGGTTCTGGCTCGCACTGGTCCCGCATGCCGGGAACGACAGGCCCGCCGCCTGCGCGATCGCGTCGAGGCTGCCCCAGTCCTGATCCTTGGCGGGCGCGTAGCCCCAGTCAGCGATGTCGGTAGTGCCGAATCCGCTGACGTTCTGGCCGAGCTGCGGGCCGGTGCCGGACAAGATCGTGATCGCGTCGTTCAGGCTCTCTACCAGCAACTGGTCTCGGTGACCACCCAGGTAGCCGCGGTAGCACAGCGTCCCGCACGGATCGATGCCCCTGGTATCCGCGAGTATGTGGTACAGCAGGTTATACGTACCCATCCCGCCAAGACCGCCGAACGTGCCGAGATCGCCCGGCAGCGCCGTATCACTGAAGTTGACGGTGCCGGTGTAGGAATCTGCGGCCGAGAGCCCGCCCTCGAAGACGTTACGCTCAAGAGCCTCGAGGAAATTCATGAAGATCGACATCGCCGGGCTGCCCAGCGTCGTGACGCCGTTCCAACGCCGCAGCACGCCGATGGCGGGCGCGAGGTCGGGATGCGTGGCCGGATCGGCCAGCGGATTGTGCCGGTCCCGCAGCCGGTCGTAGGCGCGCAGCAGGAACGGGACGAAGTACGGTGCGGCCGGGCGGGTGTTGTCGCCGTTGTCGATCGTGCCGATCGCGTGCTCGATCTGCTCCAGGTAGCCGATCGTCACGTGCCTGCTGGACCGCAGCAGCTCGCTGATCAGCGAAGACCGGAAGATCGTTCCCCAGTATTCGTCACCCTCGTTCTGCTGGTAATAGTCCGCCTGGGACGGCTTGGTATTCCAGTTGTCCAAGAAGCCCTGCTTCGGGTTCACGCTGTGCGGCATGTCTTTGAAGGGAACGTAGCCCTGCCACTGCTCGGTGCCGTTGCCGAGTGCGGGCAGCCTGGGG
>JBKQTJ010000133.1:0-17796 GCA_052143255.1 Streptosporangiaceae bacterium
CGTCGAAGCGGGCCAGGTTGGAGGAGCACTCGCTGGGCGCGATCAGGTAGTACGCGGGCAGCGCATAGGTGAAGTGCGGGCAGGACACCTCGACGACCTTCGCGCCGAGTGACTCAAGCAGCTCCACCGCCTCGTTGAACCTGGCCTGCACGCCGGTCTGGTACCCCTCGCCGCTGAATTCCGTGACCACGCCGACCCGGAGCCCGGCCACATCGGCCTGCCGGGCCGCCGCCACGACCGGCGGCACCGGAGCGTCGACGGAGGTGGAGTCGCACGGGTCGTGCCCGGACATGGCCTCATGAAGCAGTGCCGAATCGAGCACGGTGCGGGCTAGCGGACCCGGCGTGTCCAGCGAGGAGGCGAAAGCGACCAGCCCGTAGCGCGAGGATCCGCCGTAGGTCGGCTTCATGCCGACGATCCCGCAGACCGCCGCGGGCTGGCGGATGGAACCGCCGGTGTCGGTGCCGATCGCAAGCGGCGCCTCATATGAGGCGACCGCGGCCGATGACCCGCCGGAAGACCCGCCAGGGATGCGGCTGAGGTCCCAGGGGTTGTGACTCGGACCGTACGCGGAGTTCTCAGTCGAGGACCCCATCGCGAACTCATCCATGTTCGTCTTGCCGAGGATGACGACACCCGCTTCGCGCAGCCGCCTGGTGACAGTGGCGTCATAGGGCGGCCGCCAGCTCTCGAGGATCCGCGAGCCGCAGGTGGTCGGCATGTCCGTGGTGGTCATGACGTCCTTGAGCGCCAGCGGCACGCCGGCCAGCGGCCCAAGGGACTGCCCTGCGCCCCGCTTGCGATCGACATCGGCAGCGGCTGCCAGCGCGCTGTCGGCTGCGACATGCAAAAACGCGTGCACGTCATCGTCTGCCGCGGCGATCCGGTCCAGGTGCGCCTGGGTTGCCTGGACCGCAGACACCTCACCGGAGGCGATCGCCCCGGCCAGTTCCGCGGCGGTGAGCTTGGTCAGATCCGACGGCTCGGCAGCCATGTCAGTCCTCCGTCAGGATGCGCGGGACCCGGAACCGGCCCCGCTCAGCCGCCGGAGCCTGCGACAGCACCCACTCGGCCGTCAGGCAGGGCACCTCGACGTCAGCACGGAACACATTGACGACGGGAACGGCATGCGTCATCGGCGGAATCCCCTCGGCCGCGACCTCCTGAACGCGGGCCACCGCGGCGATGATCTGGTCAAGCTGGCCGGCGAAGTGATCAAGTTCGGCGTCGGACAGCGCCAGCCTGGACAACCTGGCCAGATGCGCTACCTCGTCCCTGGTGATGGACATGCAGGCCATCCTATTGGGCCCGCTCCAGCGGCACCGACCGCGTCAAGCTGCGTGGGGCGCCAGGCCCCGTCCTAAGCCCCCGGCGCGTCCCGAGCGCTGGTCGCCCGGCCGGTCATGATCCGGAAGACTTTCGATCGCCGCCGCCGGAAAAAACCCTTCCGGATGATGCGCCGGATGCCGGCTATGTCGCCGGTGCGGGCAGACCTAGCGGCGCCAGCCAAGCGGTGGCGTCGCCACTGGCGGTTGCTGGCCAGGCTCGTGGCCATCTTCGCCGTCCTCGGCGCGGGCCGCGCTTATGCCGCCGCTGTTCCTGCCACCGTCGCCGCTGCCGCTGCCGCTGCCGCTGCCGTCGCCGTTCCCGCTGCCGTCGCCGTTCCCGCTGCCGTCGCCGTTCCCGCTGCCGTTACCGCTGTGGTAGCCGTCGACGGCTTGGGCGGCCTGGCTGCGCCGGGTCCCGACCGGGCGGGCGGTGCGCTGCGCGGGCTGGCGGCTCCTGCTGTGCTCAAGGAGCCAGGCCGTCGCAGAAACCGCGTTCATCGGCTTGGCGAAGTACCAGCCCTGAGCCGCCACGCAGCCCATGCCGAGCAGCGCTGCGGCGACCTCGGCCGATTCCACTCCTTCGGCCACTGACCGGATCCCCAGCGCTGCCGCGAGGTCGACTATCGACTTGACGACCACGCGGTCATCGGGTGACTCGAGCACGCGAGCCACGAACGACGCGTCGACCTTGACCTCATCAACCGGCAGCCGCTTGAGCCGGATCAGGGAGGAGTAGCCGGTACCGAAGTCGTCGAGCCCCACTCCGACGCCGATCTCTCCGAGCGCCTCGGCCGTGGAGACCGCATGCGCGGGCTCGCTCGTCAGCACCCGTTCGTCGATCTCCAGCAAGAGCACGGCGGGCGGCAGGTCATGGCGGACCAGCAGCTGCTCGATCTGGTCGACCAGGCCGTTGTCCAGCAGGTCCCGCCCGGCCACGTTGAGCGATACCTGCACGTCGAGCCCGGCCTGCCGCCACAGCGCGATCTGGGCCAGCGCGGTCTCGATGACGAAACCGGTGACCTCGCGCATCAGGTAGGACTGCTGCACGACCGGGATGAAGTCCGCTGGGGTGAGCATTCCCCGGACCGGATGCCGCCAGCGCACTAGCGCTTCCATGCCCGCCACTCTGCGGTCGGCCAGGTACACCTTCGGCTGGTAATGCAGTTCGAGCTCGCCGCGGTCCAGCCCGCGCCGCAAGTCGCCGAACAGGGCGAGCCGTGCAGGCGAATTACGGTCCAGGTCGGCCACGTAGCGCTCCACCCCGCTGCGCCGCTGCTTGGCCAGGTACATGGCCACGTCCGCGCGCTGCATGAGCATCTCGTCGCCAGGCGCGTCGTCTGGGAACAGCGCGATGCCGATGCTTACCTCGATCACGAAGGACATGCCCTCGAGCCGGATCGGCTCGGCTACGGCGGCCCGGAGCCTGGCAGCCACCTCCCTGGCGACTGCGGCATCCTTGACCGCCGGGAGCAGCACGGCGAACTCGTCGCCGCCCAGCCGCGCGACCATGTCGCCCGGCCGGATGCTATGGGTCAGCCGGTGCGCGACCAGGCGCAGCAGCCGGTCGCCCACGGCGTGGCCGAGGGTGTCGTTTACTTCCTTCAGCCCTCGATCAAGGTCGAGCAGCAGGAAGCCGACTTTCGTCTCGGCAGCGGAGGCCTGCGCGAGCATGGTGTCAAGCTTGCGCATCAGCAGCTTGCGGTTCGCGAGTCCGGTCAGCTCGTCGTGGTGAGCCTGGTGCTCGCGCTGCACCGAGATGGCGGCATTGGCGTGGATGGCCGCCAGCGGGAACGCGAACAGCAGGAGAAGCGCAGCAGACTGCATGCCCATGACGACCGCAACCAGGGGCGCCGTGGCGAACAGCACCAGGCTCACGAAGGCTTGGTACGGCAGGTTGCGCAGCAGCGTCTGCGACAACGGCTCGCGGGTGTGCAGCGCGATCGCCACGCTGATCAGGACGTAGGACACAGCGAAGCAGGCGGCTCCGGCAGCTAGGATCCTCAGCACATCAGTGCCGTCAGGCAGCCAGGGATGCTGTGGGGTATGCCGATCCCCGGTGCCGTACAGGACTGCCCAGGCTGCTGCCATTCCGAGCGCCGAAGCCGCGGCGTTGAACGCCGCCCGGTGCGGCGCCTTGCGCTTGGCGAGGAACGTCAGCATCGTCGAGCTGACTTGCAGCAGCAGGGCAACCGGGAGGCCCCAGACGATCAGCACGGCAAAAATGAAGGTGACCGAAGCCCGCGGCGCCTCGCTGCTGGATTTACCTGGTGTGACGATCGGCCAGATGTCGCCAAGCACGACCATCGCCGCCACAACCCAGAACAACGGATGCCTGACGCAGTCCGAGATGCCCGCTAGCCTGCTCATGGCCAGCCCGAAGATCACGGCACCTGCGACGGTGACCGAGGCGAAGTAAGTCCACAGCGGCGAGCCGACGCGAGGGCCGATGTCCCTGGTATCGGTGGGGTCCTGCATGGCTCCTCATCGGCCCGTCGTCGCTCATTGTGCAGCGTTCGGCGCTTTCCGTGAATCCTACGGCAAAAAAGGTACTTCCCGCAGCCAATTGCGTACTATCCGTTACAACCCGCGATGATCCATGTGTCTAGCGTCACTCGGGCAGCATTCCCCGCACTGGCACCTGGCTCATCCAGCCGCCGCCGCGGCCGCGGCCGCGTCCGGTCCATCCGACAGCAGCACGCCTAGGCCGTTCTCGTCCAGCACCGGCACGCCGAGGGACTCGGCCTTGTCCAGCTTTGAACCGGGGTTTTGCCCGGCGATCACGAAACTGGTCTTCTTCGACACCGACCCGGATACCTTGCCGCCCTGGGCCTGGACTGCCTCTGCGGCTTCATCCCTGCTGTAGCCCTCGAGCGTCCCGGTCAGCACCACGGCGACCCCTGCGAGCGGTCCCGCCGCGGCACCAGCCGGGCCGGCGCCGCCGTCTGCGGCACCGCGCGCCGCCGGGACGAAGCCGGGGGTAGCCAGATCGACGCCGGCGGCCCGCCACTTGACCACGATCGCCGCGTGCCAGTCCACCTCGAACCACTCGCGCAGCGACCTGGCGATCGTCGGCCCGACGTCCTCGACGGTGATCAGGTCCGCTTCCGGTGCCGCCGCGATGGCGTCGACCGAGCCGAATGCGGCCGCCAGTGCCCGGGCCGCGGTCGGGCCGATGTGCCGGATCGACAGCGCCACCAGGATCCGCCAGAGCGGCCGGTGCCTGGCCTCCTCCAGGTTGGCCAGCAGCCTGGTCGCGTTCGCCGTCAGCGTGCCCTGCTTGTTCACGAAGAACGGCATGCTGGCAAGGGAATCGGCAGTCAGGCCGAACAGGTCACCCTCGTCGGTCACCAGGCCGGACTCCAGTAGAGCCACGGCGGCCTCGTACCCGAGCACCTCGATGTCCAGCGCACCCCGGCCCGCCAGGTGGAATAGCCGCTCGCGCAGCTGCGCCGGGCAGGACCTGGCGTTCGGGCAGCGCCAGTCCACGCCGCCGTCCTCGCGGGCCAGCGCCGTCCCGCATGCCGGGCAGTGCGTCGGGAACTCAAAGGACCGCTCCTGCCCGGTGCGCAGGTCGGCTACCGGGCCGACCACCTCGGGAATCACGTCACCGGCCTTGCGCAGCACCACCATGTCGCCGATCAGCACGCCCTTGCGCGCGATCTCGTCAGCGTTGTGCAGCGTCGCGTTCTCCACTGTCGAGCCGCTGACCTTCACCGGGTCCATCACGGCGAACGGGGTGACCCGCCCGGTCCGGCCCACGTTCACCCGGATGTCCAGCAGCCGGGTGTTGACCTCCTCTGGCGGGTACTTGTAGGCGATCGCCCAGCGCGGCGCCCGGCTCGTCGTGCCGAGCTGCCGTTGCTGCTGCAGCTCGTCAATCTTGATCACGACGCCATCGATCTCATAGGGCGGATCATGCCGGTGCTCGGCGTAATGGGCGATGTACTTGCGCACGTCATCAATCGATGGCACCACCTGGTACAGGTCGCTGACCGGCAGCCCCCAGCCGCGTAGTCGCTCATACCAGCCGGACTGGGTGGGCGGCCGGTCGTCCAGGCCCTCCACCCGCCCGACGCCATGCAGGATCAGGTTGAGGGCGCGCGACGCGGTGATCCGCGGATCCTTCTGCCGCAGCGAGCCCGCCGCCGAGTTGCGCGGATTCGCGAACGGCGGCTTACCCGCCTCGGTAAGCCTCCGGTTCAGCTCCTCAAACGCGGCCAGCGGCAGGAAGACCTCGCCCCGGACCTCCAGCATGTCCGGCCAGCCCGAACCCGACAGCTTCGTCGGCACCGCCTTGATCGTCTTGACGTTGGGCGTCACGTCCTCGCCGGTGACCCCGTCACCTCGGGTCGCCGCCCGCTGCAGGCGGCCGTTACGGTACACCAGCGCGATCGCCAGCCCGTCAATCTTCAGCTCGCACAGGTAGGGGCCGGCGCCACCGAGCCGTTCCGCCCGTGCCACCCACCCGTCCAGCTCCTCGGCGGAGAACACGTTGTCCAGGCTCAGCAACCGCTCGAGATGCTGGACCGCAGTGAAGTCGGTCGAGATCGCCCCGCCGACGCGCTGGCTCGGCGAATCCGGCGTTCGCAGCTCGGGGACCTGCTCCTCGAGGCTGATCAGCTCACGCATCATCGCGTCGTACTCGGCGTCGGACACCAGCGGCGAGTCAAGCACGTAGTAGCGGTACTGGTGCTCGGCCAGATCGGCGGCCAGCTCAGCATGCCGCTGCCTGGGGTCCTGGGTCATCACGCCCTCTCCTCGATCAGCTCTGGCGCGATCCGCGCCGCCTCCCGGCAATGCGCGAGCGCCGCCCGTGCGGCGGCTGGCGACACCCCGGCGAGCCCGCAGGCCGGCGTGACCACGACCTGCTCAGCTAGCTGCGCCGCCTCCTGGCCGGTCCGCCGCCACAACGTCACCACTGGCTCGGCCGTCTGCGCCGGCGGCAGCGGCGGCCCGCTGACCAGCTGCTGCGCGCTGGCGGTCGGGAGCGCTCCGGCGAACAGCGCCAGTCCCGCCTCCGCCAGCTCGGCCACCAGGTCGATATCGGAGTTCGCGAGCAAGCTGAGATCGAAGCTCACCGCTCCCGCACCGGCCGTCTTGATGAGCGGGAACGGGACCTTGCTGCCACAGCAGTGCACGACGGTGAATGCGCCAGGGGCTGACAACACCGTCTGCAACCGCTGGATGGCTATGGGCTCGTCGACGGCGGCAACGACGTTCAGTCCGCTGGCAGTTGGTACCCGGCCGGCCAGTGCAGCAGGCAGCGCAGGCTCATCAAGCTGCACGATGATGGTGGCGCCGGGAATCCGCCTGCGCACGTCGGCGGCATGATTCGCGAGCCCTTCGGCCAGCGAGGCAGTCAGGTCCGCTACGGCAGCTGAGTCAGCCAGGGCAGGATTGACCGAGCGGCTGAGCTCGAGCGTGGCGGCCAGCGTCCATGGGCCGCACACTTGAATCTTGACCGGTCCGTGGTAACCGTCGGCCATCTCCTCGAGGGCGTCCAGGTCCTGCGACCAGTAACTGGCAGCAATGGTCAGGTCCCGGCCGGGGCGACCGGCGAGCTTCCAGCCTCGTGCCGTCGTCTGCACTGGCAGGTCGACGAGCAGTGCCGCCGTACGGCCGGCAAGGTCGGTTCCCGGCCCGCGGCCGGGCAGCTCGGGCAGGTGCGGAAGGTCAGGCAGCTCACCGAAGATCACCCGGCAAGCTTCGGCCGAGTCGGTGCCCGGCATCGATCCGATCCCGGTCGCGGTCCCGCCCGGCCAGGGGAACTTGGAGGTCTGCTCGGTCACGGTCAGAGCCTAGTGCGGGCAGCCGACATCGGGCGTGCCGCCGCAGCCGGCTGGAATCCGGTTCGAATGGACAGGTGCCAGCCTCGCGGCACCCCCGCGGGCTTAGCGGACCGACAGCCGATCTAGCAGGCCGATCACGCGGTCACGTATCTCGTCGCGGATGGGCCGGATCTCCTCCAGGGTCTTGCCGGCCGGGTCATCAAACTCCCAGTCCTCGTAGTGCTTGCCGGGAAGCAGCGGGCAAGCGTCGCCGCAGCCCATCGTGATCACGATGTCGGCCGCCAACACGAACTCATCTGTCCAGGGCTTGGGGAACTCCCGGGAGATGTCGATGCCGGCCTCGGCCATCGCGGCGACAGCGGCGGGGTTGACCTGCGCGACGGGCTCCGAGCCGCCCGACCAGGCGATGGCCTTGTCGCCGGCGAGGTGGCTGAACCAGCCCAATGCCATCTGCGAGCGGCCCGCGTTGTGCACGCACAAGAACAGCACGGACGGGACCTTGCCGGGGGCGCGGCTTTCCGCGTGCGCGAGTGCTTCGAGCCGCTGGCGGGCGAATCGTTCCGCGCCGATCACCAGCCACCTGTACACGGTGGCGTTAGCAGCGAGTTCCTCGTAGCTGCTGAGCAGCAGATTTTCGATGGTCTCCTCGCCGAACACGCCCCGGAACTGCTCGTGCAGGTCGCGGGCGGCGCTGTGCAAGCAGTTCCGCTCGACCTTGGTCATGACATGGGTGCCTGGCATCGGGCCTCCTTTGGCCGCGCTACTTTCTTGTTGCCGGGCGCGCGGGGGGACCGAACTGGCCTGGCGGGCTGTAACTGGTCCTGCGCACGGGGTCGGTCATGGCGCATGTGCTGTCTTTCTGCGCTGGGCTGTCATGGAGCGGTGGCCGGGCCGGACTGCCGGACCCACGCCTGGGCACCCATCTGGATGGCGTCCCAGGGACTGCCCAGCGGCGGGGTGTAGGACAGGTCGAGGTCGCTGAGTGCGTCCACGCTCATGCCGTGGAAGATGGCGGTGGCAGCGATGTCGATGCGCTTGGCGACCTCGGCGTGGCGGTGGCCGAACAGCTGGACCCCTAGCAGCTGCCCGGTTGTCTTGTCGCCGGTGAAGCGCATCGAGATGCGGTGGCTGCCGGGGTAGTAGGCCTTGTGGTCGTCGGCCTCAAACCCGACGGTGACCGGGTCGAATCCGGCCGCTATCGCCTCGTGTCCGCGCAGGCCGGTGCGGGCGGCGGCCTGGTCGAAGATTTTCACGACCTGAGTGCCCAGGCTGCCGGCGAACTCCCGGGTCCCGCCGAGCGCGTTCTCCCCCGCGACCCGGCCCTGCTTGTGCGCGGTGGTGCCCAGCGGCAGGTAGGTCTGGCCGAGCAGCCGGTGGTGGGTCACGACGCAGTCCCCCGCGGCGAACACGTCGGGAAGGCTGGTCCGCATCCCCCGGTCCACCGAGATGGTGCCCCGCACGCCGAGTGCAGCCCCGGCGTCGGCGGCCAGGGCGGTGTCGGGGCGGACGCCGACCACCACCAGGACCATGTCGGCCAGGCGGGCCAGGGCTGCGCCGTCACTAGCGGTGGCCTCGACCTGGAGCCGTCCGGCCTGGCCAGGCGCAGCACGGCTGATCTGCCGGACCATCGTGCCGGTGAGGACCTCGACACCCCGGCCGGCAAGCTCGGCGTGAACGAGGGCACCAAGTTCGGGGTCAACAGTGGGCAGCACCTCCGGCAGCTGTTCCATCTGGATAACCGACAGCCCGCGAGTGGTGAGCGCGTCGGCCATCTCCAGCCCGATATAGCCCGCGCCGACGATCACCGCGCTGCCCGGCGCTGCCTGCTCGAGGGTGCGCATGACCGCGAAGGTGTCGCCCATCGAATGCAGCAGGTGCACCCCGTCGCCCGTGCCCAGTGCATCCGGGCCGGCCAGGCCGCCGATCGGGGGCCGGACGGGGACAGCTCCAGTGCCGACCATCAGCTTGTCGTAGCCGAGCAGCTCATCGTTGCCGTCGGCGGAGGAGACGAGCAGCTTGCGAGCGCTGACGTCTATCCGCCGGGCGATGGTGTCCAATCGCAGCCGCATCCCGGTGGCTTCCAGGTCGGCGACGCTGCGGTGGGCGTGGTTGCGCCAGTGCGTCACCTCGCCCGACACGTAGTACGGGATGCCGCAGATCGAGAAATTCGGATACGCGTCCGCGACGACCACGGTGACCTCCGCGCCAGGGTCCAGCTCGCGGGCCCGAAGCGCCGCGCTGATCCCAGCGTCACTGCCCCCGATCGCAATGAGGTGCATGGGCTCTCCCGCTGTTTGGTGTGTCAATGAGGACGGCGAAGCCCGCCGGCCTGAGACGACGCCTGGTGGCGCCCGCCAGCGGAAGCGCCGGTGCTCGGCCGATCGGACGTGGCGTCTTCGCCCTCCCAGTCCCGGTGGTGAGGAACCACGATGCCGGCGGCTTCCGCCGGGGTGAGGGCGGGATACAGGGCCCGGACGACGGCGATCGCCAGCACACCGCCGATGACCTGGGCGGTGATGAAGACCGGCACGGAGGACGGCGCGATGCCGGCGAAGGTGTCAGAGAACATCCGGCCGACGGTGATCGCCGGGTTGGCGAAGCTGGTCGAGGAGGTGAAGAAGTACGCCGCACCGATATAGGCACCGACAGCTGCCGGGGCGGACCGGCTGCGGCCCGTCCGGGCCAGTGCGAAGATCACCAGGATCAGCCCCAGGGTCGCGACGATCTCCGACAGGAAATGCGCCGCCGAGGCGCGGTGCTTGACCGAGATGCTCACCGCCGGAAGGGCGAACATCAGGTTGGCGACTACTGCGCCGCCAATGCAGCCGGCCACCTGCGCGGGCAGGTAGGCCGCGGCGTCGCGCCAGCTCAGCCCGCCGAAGGCGGCATCCACGAAGGACACGACCGGGTTGAAGTGGCCGCCGGAGACCGGCCCGAACATCAAGATGATCGCGAACAGCCCGACCGCGGTCGCCGCCGCGTTTTCCAGCAGCTCCAGCCCCGTTGCGCCCGGTGACAGTCGCTGGGCGGCGATGCCCGAACCGATCACCACCGCCGCCAGGAACGCACTGCCGAGCAGCTCGGCCAGCAGCCGCCGCCACAGCACGACATCATTCATAGCGACGCCGGCCGTCCGGCCGGCGCGAGCCACCGCGGCTGCGGCCTGCCAAAGCTGTCATCCCCGCCTTCATCGATGAACGTCTATCCAGATACGGCTAGCTTGCCAGCCTGCATAGATGACCGTCAAGATAGACCCATGTCGATGCAGGCCGGCAGGAGCGTGCTGGAACTCGCCCCGGCAGCCGGGCCAGGCGCTGTCGAGACGTGCTCGACGCCGCTGGTCGGTGAACCGGTCAGCGAGAGCACCGCAGCCGGACTGGCGCAGGTATTCAAGGCCCTCGGCGACCCGGTCCGGATCCGGCTGGTGTCCCTGATCGGCGCGCATCAGGGCGGCGAGGTGTGCGTCTGCGACCTGACCACCGCGTTCGACCTGACCCAGCCGACCATCAGCCATCACCTGAAGGTCCTGCGGCAGGCAGGGATCATCGACTCCGAGCGCCGCGGCACCTGGGTCTACTACCGTCTGGTGCCAGCCGCTCTGGACCGCGTCGCCGCCGTATTGTCAGGCACGGCCTGGTAGCTGCGATCCGGGGCGTCGGGTCCGAGCCCGCTCAGCAGCGCCCGGAACGCGGCGATGCCAGGCCCGTCAGGTACCGCCCGGCATCGCTCTCAGACCCCCTATGGCTTCTCAGCAGCACCTCGTCGCGGTGGCTGCCGACTCAGGCGATTCGTGCTCCGCCGACGCCTGGCCCCACCGGGCCTTGGCTGCGGCGTCATCGCCATAGAAAGTCTGGCTGTCCGCCAGGACCGTGTAGATCTCCCACTGCTCGCCGTTAGGCGCGCCTTCGACCCAGAACTTGTTCTGCCTGGCGTAGCAGCAGGTCGTGTCCCGCTCGTCGGTCGAGGCAAGGCCGACCTGGGCCAGCCTGGTCTGCTCCGCGTCGACGGCGTCGGTGTCGGCGACTTCCACGCCGAGATGGTTGAGACTGCCCCCCTGACCCGGGTTCTCCATCAAGATGAGCTTGAGCGGCGGCTCGGCGATGGCGAAGTTGGCGTAGCCGGGGCGGAGCTTGGACGGCTCGGTGCCGAAGAGCTTGCTGTAGAAGGCGACGGACTCGTCCAGGTCATTGACGTTCAGTGCGAGCTGCACGCGGCCAGCCATGAGAACCTCCACGTATCGATGACGGTCTATCTCTAGGATCATGAGCTTGCCACAGACATCGACCTCTGTCAATATAGATGCATGCCGAAGTCTATGATCGTGCTCAGCCCGGTCGACCCGGCAGCGTGCTGCCCGCCGCTGTCCCGCGAACCGCTGTCTCGCGCGCAGGCCGAGCAGGTCGCGCCGCTGCTGAAGGCACTGGCGGATCCGGTGCGGCTGCGGTTGATGTCCCTGGTGGCGTCCCACCCGGGCGGCGAGGCCTGCGTCTGCGACCTGACGGACGCGTTTGACCTGTCCCAGCCGACCATCAGCCATCACCTGAAGGTGCTCCACGAGTCCGGCCTGCTGGATCGCGAGAAGCGCGGCGTGTGGGTCTACTACCGGGCCCGCACCGGGGCTCTGGCAAACCTAGGCGCGCTCATCGGCGACCCCGCTTCCTGACGTGCGCGCTCGCCCGGCGGGCGGCCGGCTCTTCCGTTCATTGACTTGATCGGCTATCGTCGATTAACGATGAAAGGGTCAGCTGAGCCCCTCGAACGGGCCACCGCCGCTGAGTATGCAACCTGGTTCAAGGCCCTCGCCGACGCCACCAGGATCCAGATCGTGTCCCTGCTGGCCCGCCGCGGCGGCCCGATGAACGTGGGCGAGATCGTCAGCGCCGTCCACGTCGGCCAGCCAACGGTGTCCGCTCACCTCAAGGTGCTGGCCGACGTGGGTTTCGTCCTCGCCGAGCACCGCGGCACCGCCACCTACTACCGGATCAACCAGGAGTGCGTGGACTGCTTCCCTACCGCCGCCGACATCGTCATGGGGCGACCCGTACCCGCCCAGCCGACCGCCTCCCCGCAGCAGGAACTAAGGAGCGCACGTGGCCCACGACACCGCCGGGAACCTCCCGGACGCGGTCATTGACCGCTACTCCGGTCTCGCCCGGACCGCGATGACCGGCGGCACCCCCGTCGACTGCGACGGCGATGCCTTCACCGCCGGGTGCTTCGGTGCGGCCGCCTACCCCAGCGATACCTCGGGTATCCCGGAGGCCGCGCTGCGCGCCAGCCTGGGCTGCGGTAACCCGCTCGCGGTCGCCGACCTGCGGCCAGGGGAGATCGTCCTGGACCTCGGCTCCGGCGGCGGCCTCGATGTCCTGCTGTCAGCCCGCCGCGTGGCCCCGGGCGGCCTCGCCTACGGCCTGGACGCCAGCACCGACATGCTCGCACTCGCCCGCGCCAACGTCGCTAAGGCAGGCATTGTCAATGCCCGTTTGCTGCACGGCCGCATCGAGGACATCCCGCTACCAGACCAGCACGTCGACGTCATCATCTCCAACTGCGTCATCAACTTGTCCGCGGACAAGGCGCGCGTGCTGGCCGAAGCGTTCCGGGTGCTGCGGCCAGGCGGCCGCGTGGGCATCAGCGACATGGTCGCTGACGACGGCATCGACCCCGCCATGCTGGCCGACGCCGAGCAGCGGAGCGGCTGCGTCAGGGGCACCCTCACGATCTCCGAGTACCGAGGCATGCTGCAGGCAGCCGGGTTCAGCGCCATCACCATCACCCCGACCAACCCGGCCGGAGACGGCCTGCACTCCGCGATCATCCAGGCAGCCCGGCCAGCGACCGCGCACAGATGACAGATGCACTCGGCCTGGCCGGGTGCGGCCGCTGGGCGAACTCGTTACCTTCGCTGCGGGGTGCCGCCTCGGAGTACCTCGTCGACGCGGCGAATTCGCGGGCGGTGAGCCACCGCCGCAGCAGATGCGGCTGTGGTTGACGGCGCGGCGTGTCGGCTGCCGTCAGCCGAGCCGCGCCCGCGCAGCGGAGATTGTCGCGCTGCCGAGGACGGCGTCGCCGTCGTAGAAGACCGCTGCCTGGCCGCTGGCGATGCCGCGGGCTGGCTCGCGCAGGGTGATCCGCACCGCGTCGCCAGCGGGCTCGCACACGGCCGGATGCACCTCGCCGTGGGCTCGCAGCTGAACCAGGCAGTCGACCGGCCCGGAGGGCGGGACGCAGCCTGACCACACCGGCTTGGCTGCCTCGATCTCTAGTACGTCGAGTGCCTCGGCCGGGCCGACGGTTACGGTACGTGACACCGGCTCGATGCTCAGCACGAACCGCGGCTTGCCGTCTGCGGCCGGCCTGTCGATCCGCAGGCCCTTGCGCTGGCCGATGGTGAAGCCGTAGCTGCCATCATGGCTGCCGAGCACGGCGCCCGTGGTGTCGACGATCTGGCCCGGCGCGCTGCCCAGCCGACCGCGAAGGAAGGCCCTGGTATCGCCGTCGGCGATGAAGCAGACGTCGTGGCTGTCTGGCTTGTCGGCTACGGCCAGGCCGCGGTCGGCAGCTTCCTTGCGCACCAGGTCCTTCGTGGTGTCACCAAGCGGGAACATGGCCCGGCTCAGCTGCGCGCCCGTCAGCACGCCAAGCACGTAGGACTGGTCCTTTCCGGCGTCCACGCTGCGGGCCAGTCTTTTCATGCCGCTGGCTCCGGGGACAGGCTCCAGGCGCGCGTGATGGCCGGTGCAGACCGCGTCGAAGCCAAGCGCCACCGCCCGGTCGAGCACGGCGGCGAACTTGATCTTCTCATTGCAGCGCAGGCATGGGTTGGGCGTGTTGCCGCGCGCGTACTCCGCGACGAAGTCCTGCACCACGTCGGCGTGGAAACGTTCGGCCATGTCCCAGACATAGAAAGGGATGCCGATGACGTCCGCGGCCCGCCGGGCGTCCCGGGCGTCCTCAAGCGTGCAGCACCCCCGCGCCCCGCTCCGATAGGAACTCGGGTTGCTGGACAGGGCCAGGTGCACGCCGGTGACGTCGTGGCCGGCGTCGGCGGCCCTGGCCGCAGCCACCGCCGAGTCGACACCGCCCGACATGGCGGCGAGCACGCGCAGAGTAGTCATTTGGCTCCAGGATAACCGGCCTGATCAGCTGGGTTACCTGGCCGCTCGGCGGGCCCGCTCGACCACCTCGCCGATCACCGCGCCGAGCGCGTCCACGTCCTGCTGCGACGACGAGTGCCCGAGCGAGAAGCGCAGCGAGCCGCGCGCGCGGGCGTTGTCGGCACCCATGGCGAGCAGGACGTGGCTTGGCTGGGCAACCCCGGCCGTGCAGGCCGAGCCCGTCGAGCAGGCGATCCCCCTCGCGTCCAGCAGCATCAGCAGCGCGTCCCCTTCGCAGCCGGGGAAGGAGAAGTGCGCGTTTCCTGGCAGCCGCCCGCGCCCCGGTGGCGCGCCGTTCAGCACCGCATCCGGGACCGCCGCCCGGACCTGCGCGATCAGGTCGTCACGCAAGGCGGCGAGCCGCTTGGCCTCGTCCGCCCGGCGCTCGGTCGTCACCTGCACGGCCGCCGCGAACGCCCGGATCGCGGGCACGTCGAGGGTGCCGGAGCGGACATCGCGCTCTTGCCCGCCGCCGTGCAGGACTGGCACCGGCTGGGAGCCTCGCGCCAGCAGCAGCGCACCGACGCCCACCGGACCGCCGATCTTGTGCGCGGTGATGGTGAGCGCGGTGGCCCGGCTGGCCGCGAGGCTGACCGGGAGCTGCCCGGCCGCCTGGACGGCGTCGGTGTGAAACGGGATCTGGTAATCGGCCGCAAGCTCGGCGAGCTCCGCGATCGGCTGCACCGTGCCGACTTCGTTGTTCGCCCACATGACGCTGATCACCGCGACGCTGGCCGGATCGCGCTCGATCGCGTCGGCCAGGGCCGCGGGGCGAGTATCCCCGGCCGGACCCACTGGCAGCCAGTCGGCGTCAGCGCCCTCGTGCTCGGCAAGCCAGCCGACGCTATCCAGCACCGCGTGGTGCTCTGTAGCCGTGGCCAGCACCCGCCGCCGCGCCGGATCCTCGGCCCGCCTGGCCCAGTACAGGCCCTTCACCGCCAGGTTGTCCGCCTCGGTGCCGCCGCTGGTGAACACCACTTCGCTGGGCCGCGCACCATAGGCCTCGGCGATGAGCTCCCTGGACTCCTCGACAACCCGGCGGGCCCGGCGGCCGGCGTTGTGCAGCGATGACGGATTCCCCAGCTGCGCGAGCTCGTCGGTCATGGCCGCCAGCGCAGCCGGGAGCATCGGGGTGGTGGCGGCGTGATCCAGGTACACCAGCGAGGCCGGCGCCGTCCTGGCGTCCGGCCTGCGCACCTGGTCAGGGCCCGGCGTAGTGTCAGTGCCCCCAGTAAAGTCAGGGCCTGCTGCGTGGTCGGGGCCCATAGCGTCGGCAGTTGACATGTTGCGCCCAGCCTAGCCGCGATCGGGCGCGCTATGCCGGTCGCGGCCGCCCAACGAGGCCGCCGGCGAGGTCAGCCCTCGGATCGCTTGGCTATGTCCTCGATCAGCTGCGGAACGACCTTGAAAAGATCGCCGACAACGCCGAAGTCGGCCAGTTCGAAGATCGGCGCCTCCGGGTCCTTGTTCACCACCATGATCGTCTTCGAGGTTTGCATCCCGGCCCGGTGCTGGATGGCGCCGGAGATGCCGATTGCCATGTACAGCTGGGGCGACACCGTCTTGCCCGTCTGGCCCACCTGGAACTGATGCGGATACCAGCCGGCGTCGGTGGCCGCGCGGGACGCGCCCACGGCCGCGCCAAGGGAGTCGGCGAGCTGCTCGATCAGGGCGAAGTGCTCGCCCGAGCCGAGGCCGCGGCCGCCGGACACCACGATCGATGCCTCGGTGAGCTCAGGCCGCTCGCCGCGCTCGGCTACGACCCGGCCGGTGACCTTCGCGGTCTTGGCCGCGTCGCTGACGGCGAACTCCACGGTCTCCAGCTCTGCGGCCCCGGCGGATGGCTCCGGCGTCACCGCGTTCGGGCGTACCGCAATGATCGGGGTACCGGTGCGCACCCGGGACTGGACCGTGATGGCCCCGCCGAAGATCAACTGCTCGGCCACGAGCCCGTCAGACAGCCCGGTGACGTCGGTGAGGAGGCCTGATCCGGTTTTCACCGCCAGCCGGCCCGCCACCTCACGACCGTCGGACGTGGCGGCCACCAGCACGGCGGCGGGCGCCTTGTCCGCGACGAGCTTGGCCAGCAGCTCGGCTGTCGGCGCAACCACGTAGTCGGCGTAGTCCGGCCCGTCAGCCACGTAGACCTTCGCCGCGCCGAACTCGGCCAGCCGGGCCCGGCCGCCCTCGACACCATCGCCGGTCCACACCACGGCCGGCTCGCCGTAGCCGCGGGCGAGCGTCAGCAGCTCACCGGTCACCTTCTTGACGGACTCGCCGTCATGCTCGGCGAGTACCAGGATCTCAGCCATTGTGGGAAGCCTTCCGTGTGAACCGGGGATCAGATGAACTTGCGGGCCGCGAGGAACTCGGCGGCCTTCGCGCCACCGTCGCCCTCGTCTGTCACGACCACGCCGGCCGCGCGGGGCGGGCGCTTGGCGAAGCTGACCACTTCGGTCGCGCTCGCGGCCAGTCCAGCCGCGCTGGCGCCGATGCCCAAGTCAGCCAGCCCGAGCGTCTCGACCGGCTTCTTCTTGGCCGCCATGATGCCCTTGAAGGACGGATAGCGCGGCTCATTGATCTTCTCGACTACGCTGACGACCGCCGGAAGGTTCGCCTCGACCGTGTCGTAGCCGTAGTCAGCCTGGCGGTGAATGCTGATCGCCGTTCCGTCGATCTCCACCTTGCTCGCGAACGACAGCTGCGCCACGCCAAGCCGCTCCGACAGCATTGCCGCGAGCGTGCCCATCCGCGCGTCGGTCGACTCCGAGCCCAGGATCACCACGTCGAATCCGGTCCGGCGGAGCACGTTAGCCAGCACCGCCGAGGTAACCAGGCCATCGGAGCCGCGCAGCGACTCGTCGATGACGTGCACTGCCTTATCGGCGCCCATGGACAGCGCCTTGCGGATCGCGTCGGCGGCCTTCTGCGGCCCCATCGACACGATCGTGACCTCGCCGCCGTGTGCTTCCTGCAGCCGCAGGCCCTCCTCGATCGCGTACTCGTCGAGCTCGTTGATCACCGCGTCCGCGGCATCCCGGTCCAGGGTGCTGTCCGCGGCCCGCAGCATCCGCTCCGACCAGGTGTCTGGTACCTGCTTGACCAAGACCACGATGTTCATGACCGGTTGCCGACCCTTCCCGCTGCGAACCTGATGCCGCTGTGAATGCTGATGACGAGCATATGTTACTAATGGGTAGATACGTGGCCGTCACCGTGGTTAGCGGCCGCGCGCTCGGCTGCTTCCACCACGTTGGCCAGCAGCATGGCCCTGGTCATCGGGCCGACGCCACCAGGCACCGGCGCCAGGTAGCCGGCCACCTCGGCCACCGCCGGATCGACGTCCCCGACCAGGCCCTTGTCGGTCCTGGTGATCCCGACATCCACGACCGCCGCGCCTGCCTTGACCATGTCCGCCGTCAGCAGCCCCGGCCGGCCCGCTGCCACCACGACGATGTCCGCGTTCCGCGTGTGCGCGGCCAGGTCCTTCGTCCCGGTGTGGCACTGGGTGACGGTCGCGTT
>JBKQTJ010000134.1:0-9977 GCA_052143255.1 Streptosporangiaceae bacterium
AGCGATTGCCGCAGTTCGTTGAGCAGCCGCGTATTCTCGATAGCGATGACGGCCTGGGCGGCAACCTTGACCACTGCCCGGTCTGCGCCAGCGTTCACCTGGTGCGCCGGCTCGGCGAGGTGGAATGCCGCGACTGCGGCGCCGCCGGGCAGCTTGGCGCGGCTGACGCGGCTGACGTGGACCACGGCATGGGAACAGACAGCACGCTGGCTGGCGACGTCGGGGCGGCAGCTGCCGATTTGGCTAACGAAGTCGAGCGCGCGCTGTCGCGCGTGCTCGGCCCGAGCAGGCAGCGACCGCCGTACGCGATGTCGTGATCGAGCCTGTGCTGCTCCTCCGGCCGGGATGCCGGCGCGGTGACTGACGCCGCGCTTGTTGGGCGCCTGCTGGACGAGTATCACGAGCGATTTGTGGCGCCTGCCAACATCAAGGTCCTGGCGGGGTCGGTCGACGAGATCCGGGTCAGTTATCAGCTGACACTTCCGGACGGCTCTGCCCAGGTCGTGCGGGCGTTCCGGGCTGATGCGCCAGTGCCGGCCGAGGCCCGCGGGCTGACGGCCGTGCCGATGGCCGACTGGCTGCTTGACCGCGCGCGAACGCTCGCGCGGCTGCAGGAGATGGCCTACCCGGCACCGCGCCCGGTGCTGACCCGGTCCGGCGAGCTCATCGGAGTCGCTGGCCAGTGGCTCAGCTGGGCCACGTCGTTCGTCCAGGGTCGCGTCATCGCGCCGACGACCGCGCAGTTGCGGCAACTGGGCGAGTCGCTTGGCGCGCTGCATTCGCTGCCTGCGGGCGGGATCGGCCTGGCCCCGCGGCACCCAGTGCTCGCCGGGCCGGTCGCGTTGGCGCGGCTTGACGCCGTCGCGAGCCTGGCCCCGGACTCGTGGCGCGGCATGCTGGCGGCTTTCCGGTCAACAATCAATGCCGTGCTCGAGGGCGCCGGCGCAGCAGCCGAGGCCATCGTTCACGGCGACCCGTGGACTAGGAACGCAGTCCAGCGCCGGGATGGGTCGCTGACCTTGATCGACTGGGAAATGGGCGGTCGTGGCCTGGCCGTGGTCGACCTCGCGCACTGCCTGGTGGAGACCCATCTGGATGCGGGTGCGCGAGCTGACCAGCCGGAGGCCTGGCTGATCTCGCCGGACGAAGCGCGAATCAACGCTGTGGCGTCGGGCTACGCCAGCGTTCGGCAGCTCACCGCGCCGGAGCGCGAGCTGCTTGCGGCCTCGGCGAGGTTTCCGGCGGCGATAATCGGTGCTGTTCAATTCGAAGCGGCGCTGATCGGCGGTGCCAGCGGGCCGTCGATCGAGGCTCGACTGGCCTGCCTGGAGAACCGGCTGGCGGTCGCAGACGCGATTGCCGCCGCTGCGCTGCGGTACCTCTAGAGCTATCCGGCGCGCACGCTATCCGGCGCGGCGAGAGCCGGTGGCGCGGCTGCGGGCAGGCCCGTCGCCGGGGGAGCGGTGGCGGCCGCGGGCCGACGCGCGGCGCGCCGGGCGAGCGGTACGCTTGGGCGCGGCTGGCCCAGGCACTGGGCCACGGGCGCATAGCTCAGCGGTAGAGCACTCGCCTTACAAGCGAGGGGTCACTGGTTCGAACCCAGTTGCGCCCACCACGTTTCGCCCGGCGGAACGGCAAGCTGGTCTGGATCGGCGCCATTCCCGCCGCCTGCCGCGGCGGCCATGGCGGGTGCCGGGTGGGACCCAGCCGGCACTCGCCGAGACCGACTCGAAGCTGCCCAAGTTCGCGGAACAGCTCGGCGTCATGCTGACGGCAACTGTGCCCTCGACAGTGCCGTAGCCGCCGACTGCGCCGGCGTTGTCAGGACCTGGCGGCCTGCGACTTCCCGAGCCTGGTGCTGATCGCCTGCCACGCTGGCTAGCCGTGGGTGGCCGAGCTGGTCGCGGTGCTGCGCAAGCACCCGAACGTGTACGCCGAGTTCGGCGGGCTGGCGCCGCGCTACGTCTGCGAGCCGAACACCGGCTGGGAGGTTATGAAGCGGTTCATGAACAGCCTGCTCAGCGAGCAGGTGCTGCACGGCACCGACTGGCCGGTGTTCCCGACGGGCAAAGCGCTGGCGCAATGGCGGGCCGGCGGCCTGCGCGACCATGTGCTGGAAGCCTTGATCGGCGGGAACGCGGCCCGCCTCCTCGGACGCAGCTAGCAACGCGCCGAGGCGCCGGGCGGCGAGCATGGCCGATCCGGCTATCGCGAGGCTGTTGAGTGTCACCGGCATCGCCCGCAGCGGCGCCTTGGCCACGGCATGCTCGGCTGTCCGTGCCTCACTCTCGGCCATTGCCTGGTCTAGCTTCTGGCGGACCAGGCTGGCCTAGCCGCTGTGGTCGGCCAGCATGCCCAGCGTCAGCGGCCAAGGCGCTTACGTACGCCCGAAACTGTAGCCACTCAAACCTGAAGGAGTGCGACGGAGCCGGTACGGTGAGGTTCGCGGCACTTGGGCCGCGTGTAGGTGCGGAGTGAGACGTCGCCCACTGGCAGGTGACCGGTGAAAGAGTACGCCGACTTCCTTGGTCGGCAGGCGCCCTACGACTCGCTCGACCCGGCGGACCTGGAGCAACTGGCACGGCGCGTAGAGGTCGAGTATTTCGGCCGCGGGACGATGATCGTTGCTGCTGACGCCGAGCCCTTGGATCGCCTCTATGTCGTACGCACCGGCTCGGTCGAGGTGCTCGACCGTGGCCGGATCGTCGACCTTCTCGGGCCTGGCGACACATTCGGGCATGTGTCGCTCATGTCCGGCCTTCCGCCTGCACTAGCTGTGCGGGCGGCGGAGGAGACGCTCTGCTACCTTCTGCCGGATCCGAGGCAGATTCTCAGCCACAAGGATCGCCTGCGGTTCAATCACTACGGCGCGCTGATCGCTCGCGAGCGACTTGCCGATGGCAGCGAGCTGACTGATCATGCGACCATGCCCGTCTCGGCGTACACACGGCCCCTGGTCTGGTGCGACGCTGGCGACCGGATTGCCGATGTCGCGCAGCGGATGGGCGAGGCACGGCAGTCATGCGCTGTGGTGCGATGCAGGGACGGGACCGGGATCGTCACCGATAGTGACTTCAGGCGGCACGTTGCGACGGGCCGAGTCCCTGCCGAGGCACCGGTCGGTGACATAGCGACCGTGCCGGTCACGATGATTACTGACGGGGCCACGATAGCCGACGCTTTACTGCGGATGGTCGAGCATGACGTACACCACCTGCCAGTAGCGGACAGCCATGGCGGGCCAACCGGAGTGGTCCGGGTGGTCGACATGGCCTCGGCTGAAGTCCGCGATCCGCTGCTGATCAGGTCGGCCGTGGCGCACGCCGCCGACCTGCCCGAGCTTGCCGCGACGGCGCGCATGCTGCCCTCCACCGCCGTGGCCCTCGCTGACGCGGGTGTTCCGCCGCTGCGGCTGGCGGCGCTGCTGGGAACCGTCCGGGACGCCATCATGAGACGCCTGCTCTCGATCGATGCGGGCATCGATACGGCCGGCACACGGTGCTCTTGGATGGTCCTTGGCTCCACGGCCCGGTCAGAAGCATTCCCCGGCTCTGACCTCGACACCGCCGTGGCCTGGGCCGACGAGCCTGGAGAGCCAGGTAACTTCGACCGTGTCCAGGCGGCGGCATCCCGGCTGCTGGACGATATGGAGCAGTGCGGCCTGCATCGCTGCCCCGACGGTGCCAATGCCACCGAGCGGCTGTTCAACCGCTCGGTTGCCGACTGGAAAGCAGCTGCCGACCGGTGGATCGGCCTGCCGACCGGCTCGGGAACCGCTCTGCTGGTCTCGCTCATCGCCGACAGCCGTCCGCTGACCGACGTGGCTCTTGGCCGATCGGTGACTGACGCGCTCGCGGTTTCCTCCCGAAGCTTCGACTTCATCGAGGGCGTGCTGCACCTGGCGCTGCATTACCGTCCTCCGACCGGATTTGTGCGGGACTTCGTGGTGGAGCACACCGGACAGCATCGGGGTCAGCTCGATCTCAAGCACGGCGGGCTAGTCCCTGTTGCCTCGATCGCCCGCTGGGCAGCCATCGTGACGCGCGACGTGCGAGGCTCGACTCCTGAGCGACTGCGCCGGGCCCAGCATGCTGGCCTGCTAACGGCGGACGAATCAAGCAGCCTGACCGGGGCATTCGAGGAGATCTTCGGGCTGCTCATGACCAGAGAGATCGAGGCTATCCGGGGAGGCGCGCCGCCAACAAGGTACGTGGCTCCTCGCGACCTCGACTCGCTCACCCGGCGGCTTCTTCGCGAGACATTCCGGATCATCTCCGAGGTGCAGGCCACGCTGGAGAGCGAGTGGATATCCAGGGTCAAGTGAGAGTCGCCATGCGCCGCGCGCGCGGGGAGGCGGCCCGCGCCTACGCCGCCAGTACGGTGAGGCTAGATCAGCCCTGGCGCGCAGCGTCCTACTGCGCGGTCGACCTGGAGACAACCGGCCTCGACCTCAGACGGGACGTGATCATCAGCTTCGGCTCAGTGATCATCGACGGTGGGCGCGTCATCGCGAGAAGCTCGGTCTACAGCCTGGTTGGCGGACCGGCGCATGTGTCCCCTGAGGCGATTGCCGTCCATTCCTTGCGCCCAGCAGACCTGGCCGATGCCCCGCTATGGGAGGAATCCGTTGACCTGCTGCTCGGCGCGCTGACTGGTCGCGTGCTCGTAGCCCATGCCGCGTGGGTTGAGAAGGCTTTCCTGCGGCGCGCTTTCCGCATACGTCGTGTCCCCCCGCCCAAGATCACTGTCGATACTGCGGCTCTGGCCAGGGCCGCGGGCCTGGCTGCAGTCCGCGCGTCTGCCGAGCCGTCCCTGGAACACCTGGCACGCGATCTCGGCCTGCCGGCCCACGAGCCGCATCATGCTCTGGGAGATGCGCTCACTACAGCGGAAGCGTTCCTAGCCCTATCGACGCGGCTTGACACCGTGGACCCGCAAACCGTTGGCTCCCTGGTGTCCGCCTCGCGTCGGTTTGCATTGCGGTGAAGTCCTGCGCCCGCGGAGGGTTCGGGCCGCGCAGAAGTGGTCAATTGAGTTCACTCCCATTCCCAACCCTGGGCATGGCATCAGGTAGTTAGCTTGCGCGATCGTCGCCGCGTCGCATTCCTCGGCAGTCACGGAGCGCGGTGTTCCCGGTGACCCAACTGCCCGGCCTGACCGCGCTGACCGACTGGCGGCGGTGCCCACAGCGACCGGTGTTCTCCCGGCCGCCCGCCTGCCGATCACAACGGCCAGCCCCTGGCATCCCGGCTGCGACCCGCCCCGGAATCAGTGACGAAGCATCAGCAAAGGTTCACTGTCATTCGCCTGGCCCAGAAGGACATCGCCTGGTTCGCTCACGCGGCCTCCAGGTCGCTGGCCGACAGGTAAACGCCGTGCTTACGGCAGGCGGCCGGGGCCCAGATCAGGGCGTCGGCCCGCTGGATTGCGAGTTCCGCCGGGAGCCACGTGCGCAGCAGAACACGGAACTCCGGCCATTCTGGCGGGGCCAGGTCGTGTTGCGCGGCGAGATGCTCAGCCAGGGCCGGCCAAGGAGTGTGTCCCAGCGTTCGTCACCGACAGGGGCTGGCTCATCGCGCAGCAACGCCGGCTGAACCTCCTCCGGCTTCCACCGGGTGCGCGCGGACCGGGCGGCGCTCGACCCAGTGCTTTACCACACGGTCCGCGCATGGCTGGAACGCGACTGGCCGTTCCACTCGGTCGAGTACGCGCCGCGGGTCTGACCTTGTGCCACCCATCGGGCTGGCTTGTCACATCCCGGTTAACGGAATTCCTGATTGGCGCAGCGGCTCAGCCCGCCTATCACAGGGCCACACTGGGTTCACGGAGCGTAATGCCGGTACTAGGCCTGGAACGCCGAGCCTGATCCGGATCGATTCTGATTGCCGGAGATCTGTGGTGCGGTGCCGGTTGCTGCACGCAGATCCTCCGGTTCTGTGCGCAGCGGGACCAGTTCGGTGGGCTGCTGATTTGTGCGGCTGCTCTGCTTTGAGGGACAGCGCTGGTGGCTATGTAATCGAATTGGTGAGCACGGCGTTTCTCAGGCGTCCCTGGTCATCATTCGCCACGCACCGAGGATCATCCAGGCCGCCAGCCAGGCGATGATGACGCAAACGGCCTGGGTGGCCGATTCAGGCAGCAGTGAAAGCCCGTTGCCGGGGCGGGCGATGCCTCCGGATACTCCCGGCAGCCCGAATACCGCCGGCAGCCCGGATGGTTCCAGGTGCGCCATCGCCAGCCCGACGAACGAACGCTGCAGGTCCTGCAGATGGGGAATGGTAGCGAAGGTCAGGATCGGGGTCAGGATTATCTGGACCACGATTATCAAGATCACTGGGCCGGTCCGCTGCCCCATCAGCGAGGCGAGCCCGAGTCCGAGGATGAATCCAACGGCCGCTTCAAGCTCGATCCACAGTCCGGCCTTGATCATGAGGGAGATCGGCGGGCGGCGGAGAATTTGCGTGTAACCGGTGTAGTCCTGGCTGGCAATCCTGGCGGCCAGAGCTTCCAGTTTGGGGGGCGCGGGCTGGCCGGGGGTGACTGCTGATTTCGACCAGCCAGGCGGGCCGTCGCACGCGGCAAGCTGCGGAACCTTCCCGGTGTAGGGGAGAGAGCAGATGACCGGCACGGCGCGGTCCCGGGCCCAGCTCTCGAAGCCGGCGCGCGAAAGTCCGGGCGGTATGTTCACGTTCCCGTCATCGATGAAGGCCGGGGCGGCGAAGACGCTGACCGCGCAGACGATCGTGTAGCCGATCGAGACCAGCGGCACGATAATCGCCAGTCCGGCAGGGATCCGGGCTAGGTAGAGCGCCAGCCGGGACCGGCCGGTCACCACCAGGTGCCGGAACATTCCCTCGGTGAGGTCGCGCGAGCCGGCCGTACAGCCGACCGTGGCCGCGACGATGAAGCCGAGGCTATAGAGAAAGCCAGCTACCAGAACCGCGAAGATTGTGTCGTTGCCAGCGGGAGGGTTGGAGCGTGGCGCGAACGCGTGGAGTAGCAGCCGGATACCGAGGAACAGCGCCGGGATCCCGATGTTCACCACGACGAGGGCGATCATGAGGCCGCGCCGCCGCCGCAGCTCCATGATCCTGGTGGTGATCATGCCGATGGTGGGAATCGGGGATCCCCGGCGGTCACGGGAGTGGCCGGCGGGTGCCACCTGCACCGGCTGGTCCGGCGTGGATGCGCCACGGGCGGGAATGGTTGTCATTCCGGATCCCCTAGCCTGCTTGTGACCTGCAGGAACAACGATTCGAGCGAGGTCTGGACCGCCTGAAGCCGGTAGACGGTGATTCCGCCTGCGACGAGAATCCGGTTGATTTCGGCGATGATGTCGCGCCCGGTGCCCCCAGGCAGCGCGATCTCCAGCCCCAGCGCCGCCGGCGCGGCCTCGACGCGGGCACCGAGGGTGGTGCCCGCGAGCAGGGCACGGGCCCGCCCGGGTTCGGAGCATTCGACCTGAAGCGCGACCGGCGCCCCCGCCAGCAACTCGGAGATCGGTCCCTGCCGGATGACGCTGCCGCGGTCGACGATGGCGACAGCGTCACAGGTCCGTTCGACTTCGTCGAGGAGGTGGGAGGACAGCACGACGGTGCGGCCCACGGCCACCAGCGACACGATAATGTCACGCATTCCGGCCATTCCGGCGGGGTCGAGCCCGTTCATCGGCTCGTCCAGAAGGAGAAGCTGGGGGTCTCCCAGCAGGCACGCGGCGACCCCCAGCCGCTGGCGCATGCCCATCGAGTACTCCGAGACCCGGTCGTCGGCGCGGTGGGCTAGGCCGACGCGCTCCAGCGCTGGCCCGATGCGGTCCCGCGCGGCCGGTTCGCGTGCGGCGGCGAGAAGCCGCAGGTTCTGCCTGCCGGTGAGATGGCCGTGGAACCGGGGTTCGTCGACGATGGCGCCGACACGAGCGAGCGCTGCGTCGCGATGCCGCGGGACCGGGTATCCGAGCAGGGACATCGTGCCAGCATCGGCGCGGGTCAATCCCAGCAGCACCCGGATGAGCGTGGTCTTGCCGGCGCCGTTGGGGCCGAGGTAGCCGAACGCCGATCCACGGGGGACCAGGAGCTCAACACCGTTCACGGCAATATTCGCCCCGAAACGCTTGGTGAGGCCGTGGGTCTCCACAGCCCAGCGGCTCTCGGCGGTCGGCTCGCCGGGGGCGCGCGGGACAGCGGTGGTGTTCACCCGATGCCCGAGCCTGCTACGGCCGCCGCCAGTGGCAGCCTGACGACGAGCACGCACGGTGAGGCGGTCATCACGTCTTCACGCGGTGACGGGGAGGAAGCATCGAGGGTCCTTGGAGTTGCCGGTCTGGGACGCAAGTGTGCAAGACGCGCGGGGGCATGTCTTCGGCGCGGGGTTGCATATTTGCCAATCCGCCAGCTGTAACCCCGGGTGGAGGCGTATCCAACCTGGGTTAGACCAGGCAGAGCGGCCCGGAACTGGTGCCATCCGGGCAGGAGCGCCGTAGTGTTCGTCAGATGAGCACAGACCTCGCGGGTAGCCCGGCCCTAGCCGCGCTGCGCAGGGCGCGGGCGCAGCAGGAGCAACCCACCGGTGGATGCGCCGCCTCGCTCCGCCGCTGTTTGTCGTGGTGGCAGTGGCCGTGTTCAGCAGCGGCCGGAACCCAGGCATTCCAGGCCGCGACGTGGCTGCCGTTGTCGCTGTGGGCGGGTTCGCGCTGGGCGCGCTGGGCGCGCTGACAGCCCGCTACCGCCGCGCGGCAGTCCGCATCATCTTCGCCGTAATGCTTCTGGCCAGTTCGGCGGCGCTGGTGAGGCTGCAACCGGACGGACCGGGCCTGGCCGGGCTCTTGGCGGGCCTGGTGCTGCTCGCCCCACGGGTGCCAGATCGCTTCCCGATCGCCCTGTCTATCGCCGGCATCACGTGCCTGGCGGCGGTCGCGGTGGCCGTCAGCCATGGCTCGCCGGCCTTGGCCCTGCTCAGCGCCATCGCGATTGTCGGCTTCCCCGGCATGACGTTGCTCGCGAGAAGGCTCGGGCAGGCCAACGACCAAGCCGAACGGCTCCTGATCGAGCTGGAGGGCACCCGGGCGGCGCAGGCACGGGCGGCTGGACTGGCCGAACGCCAGCGGCTCGCCAGGGAGATGCACGACGTGCTCGCCCATTCCCTGTCCGGGCTCATGCTCCAACTGGAAGGCGCCCGGATGCTCGTGGCCGAAGACCCCAGCGATCCTCGGCTGCCAGGAGTCATCGAGCGTGCCCACCACCTGGGCAAGTCCGGGCTCGAAGAAGCCCGCCGGGCGATCGGGATGCTGCGGGACGACGAACTGCCCGGGCCCGAAGGCCTGGCCGGTCTCGCCGCGCAGTTCGAGGAGGTCAGTGGCGTCCAGTGCCATTTCACGGTGTCCGGCCAGGCATACGAACTCCCGTCGGAGGCCGGGCTCGCGGTGTACCGTGTGGCTCAAGAGGCGCTTACGAACATCACCAGGCACGCCTGCCCGGAACGGGTCGAGATGCACCTCGGTTATGAGCCTTGCGGCACTCGCCTGACGGTCGAGGATTTCGCGATGACCTGGGAAACGCCTCGCGTGGCCAACGATAGTTCCGGCTACGGCTTGACCGGGATGCGCGAGCGGGCGGAACTGCTCGGCGGCGAACTCACCACGGCGATGACACGCTGTGGCTTCCGGGTGGAGTTGCGGGTGCCGGCGTGAGCCAGCCGATGCGCGTTCTCATCGCTGACGACCAGCGAGTGGTCCGTGAAGGACCGGCGATGGTGCTAGGCCTCCTGCCGGACGTCGAAGTCGTGGGCTTCGCCTCTGATGGCGACGAGGCCGTCGCCATGACCGCTGATCTACTCCCCGACATCGTCCTCATGGATCTGCGGATGCCCCGCTGTGATGGCGTGGAGGCCACCCGCCAGCTGCGTGAGCGTGTGCCTGAGACCAAGGTCGTCGTGCTTACCACCTACGCGGATGACCGATCAGTGATAAACGCCCTGCGGGC
>JBKQTJ010000135.1:0-6850 GCA_052143255.1 Streptosporangiaceae bacterium
CTGGGCCGCGGGCGGGGGACTCCCGCCCGCGGCCCAGTCCCAGGCAGGCAGCCAGGTCATCAAGGCACAACGGCACAGCCGAATCGACGGTGCCAATCGGAAAATCACGGGGCCCAGCTCAATCAGATCTGCTTCCCCCGACCGACTGAAGGGTCTAGTGAGTGATGCGTAAGAACGTCGCCCGGGCCGCTGGGCTGATGGGCCTGGCCGCTGGTTTGATAGCGCTGGCCGGGAGCGCGGCCGCACCCGCGTTGGCCGGTACCACCGACACCGGCGGGACTGCCACCATCGCGATCCGGCACTATACGCTCGCGGGCGTCGCCAAAGCGGGCATCGTGATCCTGCCCGGCGAGCCCGGTACCGCGAGTTATGCCAGCGGGCATGAGGTGATCTCGACTCCGGTAACCGGCGGGGATGCGAATTTCATCGGTACCGCTGGCACCCTCGACCTCGCCGGGACCATCCAGTTCACCGACGGCGTCACCGGCAGGTCGGTTACCTTGACCAACCTGACCTTCAGCTATGGCACCGCCTACATCAGCGGCGTGGCCGGTAGCACCCGGCTGGTGCTCGGTGCGGTTGGCGGCGCCGAGAACGGCCAGACCAGCGCTGGGCCTCCGGCCACGCAGACCTTCACTGCGAGCGGGGTGTACACCACGATCGGCGGCGCGAGGTACCTGGACGAGGCCCTGCACACTGGCTACTTCAAGGCTGGTCAGGATCTGGGTCGCTTCGCGACGACGTACGACGTCGCGACCAGTTGAGGCAGGTCTGCAGCGCGGCTGAACGGGCGACATCGGTCCCGTATCAGGCGCCCGTAGCGATATCACCTGTTCGCTGCGCGTTCACCTTTTGTTAGATGACTAGAAATACGAGTCGAAGAGTATGTATTTGCCTGAGGCGGATGTGGCTGCTTCATGGCGCGCTGCCACTGGCACGGGAGGGACTTTGGCATGGCCGTCGCGCTGACCTCGGCTCGCCCGGCGCCGGCTGACGATGACGTTCCGCGCACGATCGTGTCGCAAGGGTCACGGGGCGACGTTATCTTTCGCTTCACGGTCAAGGCTGCCGGACTGTCCAGCTTCGTCATCACGGCGTTGATCCTGGCCTTTTTGATCTTCCGCAGCCTCTGGGCGTTCCGGGCCGATGGTCTCAGCTTTTTCACCAAGCAGAACTGGATCTTCGTTGGCAACGAGTTCGGCATCGGCGGCGTGCTCCCCGACACGCTCATCATTGCCACCATCGCCAGCCTGATCGCGATTCCGGTGGCCCTCGCGACGGCGATCTTCATCTCCGAATACGCCCCGGATCGCCTGCGACGGCCGCTCATCGCCGTCATCGACCTGATGGCGGCCATCCCGAGCATCGTCTACGGGGTCTGGGGCCGGTTCTTCCTGATGCCGCGCGCAATCGGCGTGATGGGCTGGCTATCCCGGCACGTTTCGTGGTTCCCGCCGTTCAGAACAACGGTGCTGGCGAGTTCGTCCACGTTCGTCGGCTCGCCGTTGATCGCCGCGCTCGTGGTATCGCTGATGGCGATCCCGATCATTACCTCGCTGTCACGCGAAGTCTTCTCCCAGGCGCCGCAAGGTGAGCGGGAGGCGGCCTACGCGCTCGGATCCACCCGGTGGGGCATGGTGCGGACCGTGGTGCTGCCGTTCGGCCGTGGCGGTGCCACCGGCGCGGCGATGCTCGGCATCGGGCGTGCCCTGGGCGAGACCATCGCGGTGTACCTGATCATAACTTCGAGCTTCCAGCTCAACTGGCACGTGCTGCAGACAGGGGGCAACTCGATCGCGGCCCTGATCGCGAGTGAGTGGTCGTCCGCCAATTCCAACCAGATCTCCGCGCTGATGGCGGCAGGCTTGACCTTGTTCGCCATCACGCTGGCGGTGAACTCGCTCGCCGCCCTCGTCATTAACAGGTCGCGCTCGGGCGCTGCGACTCAGGACTGACGTGCCGGTGGTAAGTGCAATGAAGGGAATCAGCACGTGACAGCCCTCAGCAGCAACAGGCCGGGTGGGCTTGAGCGCCCGCCCGATGTCGTGGGCGACGTCCCGCTGCAGCTGCGGCGGGTGGCACCGGAGGACACGCTCTCGATCGTCGGCGCGGCGATCGCCTCGCTCGGACTGACCTGGCTGCTGTACGAACGGATCCTGCCGCTCACCGGAGCGTTCGGGTTCTGGCTCTGCTGGTACGTGCTGTTCGTGATCTTCTATCTGGGTATCGCCGGGCTGCAGTGGAACCGGCTCGTGATCAGGGACAAGATCATGGCGGTGGTCGTCGGCACCGGCGGCATCTTCGCGACCGCGGTCGTGGTCGAGCAAATCGGATACAGCTTCGTCAAGGGCCTGTCCGCGATCAAGCATCCGAACTTCTGGACCCAGGACATGGCCAACGCTGCGAACGCCGGCGCCAACAGCGGGCTGAACGTTGGCGGCATACTGCACGCCGCCGTCGGATCGCTCGAGCAGCTCACGCTTGCCACCCTGTTCTCGGTGCCGCTCGGGATCACCGCCGCGGTGTTCCTTGCCGAGGTGGGCGGCAGGCTTGAGCGTCCGGTGCGGACCATCGTGAACGCGATGACCGCGCTGCCCTCGATCATCGCTGGGCTGTTCATCTACGCGCTGGCCGTGCTCACGCTCGGTATCCCCAAGTCCGGATTCGCCGCCGCGCTCGCCATTTCCATCGTCATGCTGCCGACCGTCACCCGCGCAGCCGAAGTTGTGCTGCAAGTGGTGCCAGGCACGCTCCGGGAGGCGTCATTCGCTCTCGGTGCCAGTCACTGGCGCACGGTATGGAAGGTGATCCTGCCCACGGCGCGGTCCGGGCTTTCCACTGCGGTCGTGCTGGCGATGGCGCGCGGCTTCGGCGAGACCGCCCCGGTGCTGCTCGTGGCCGGCTACAGCAACTTCCTCAATGACAACCCGTTCCACGGTTGGCAGGCCACGCTGCCCACGTTCATCATCAACAGCGTCCTTGTCTACGGCCAGTCGCCGCTGTTCATTGCTCGCGCCTTCGGGGCGGGCTTCGCGCTGATGCTTGTGGTCGTTGTCCTGTTTACAATCGCCCGTATCCTGGGCGGTGCACGACCCGGCGAGCTGTCCAAACGTCAGGCCCGCAAGCTTCGCCGGGAGGCGGCGCGCCCATGACCAGCCGTACCCCCCAACACCCCTGGCAAGGAACACCATGAGCTCCCGACCTGGCCGACTGACTCGCGCGGGCCGGATCTGCGCGATAGCCGGTGCCGCATCGATGGCGCTAGGCATCGTGCTGCTGCCATGGGCGGGCGGAGCAGCAGCTGCCGCGCCGTCGGCCGCTTCTGCTACCGCATCCCTATCGGCCGCCGGTACGTCGGTGACGGCACGGCTGACGGCGAGTACAACGGCTAGCGCCACCGGCACCGCTACGGCAACCGGCACGGCGACTGCCAGCGTCACGCCGACCACATCGGCCACGCCGACGCAGACCGTGACGCCCACGCCGACGCCAACGCCCACCCGAACGGTGACGCCGACGCCGACGCCGACGCGCAGCCACAAGCCCAAGCCCAAGCACCCGGCGCCGACGGGCCGTCCGCGAACTGCGCCTGGTGGAGCCGTCGTCGCCGGAGCGCACCTGTGGGACCCTGCGGCGAACCGGAACTTCACCCACCGCAGCTATGTGACGGTCAGCCAGGTGGCTAGCCTGACGAACCAGGTAGTCGCGGTAACCTGGCGCAACTTCACGCCGAGTACGTCGGTCATCTACGACCCGACCGGGACCAACTACCCGGTCATGGTGGCCGAATGCAAAGGCGCTCACCCCACCAGGCAGAGCGAGTGCTTCGGCGCCGACAATGGCGGCGTGCAAGGATCACTGAGCCCGTACGGCCCGATGAACACCCAGTACGCGACGACTTCAGCCAACGGCACCGGCGTCGCCGACATTCAGCTACTCACCGCAGTGCAAGCGCCGCAACTAGGCTGCAACCGCGGCCGCGAATGCTCGCTGGTAATCGAGCCGGCCCAGGGCGGCAACGATTCCTTCTCGCCGCCGAACTGCAAGGATCACAGCCAGGATCTCGGGCAGTCGGCCGTCGGCGAGTTCGCCTTTAGCTCCGCTTACGGCCAGTGCTCGTGGAAAGACCGGATCATCGTCCCGCTCAAATTCGCGCCGACGCCTACCGACTGCCCGGTGCGCGGGCCCAACTTCAGCGTCATCGGCTCGCCGATGCTGGCTCGCGCGATGAACTCCTGGCAGTCAGCGCTATGCGCCAGCGCTAACCCGGTTTACATCCAGTACGACTCGGCCCAGAACGAGCCGCTGGCCAGGCAGGACTTCGCGGCCGGGAACGACGACGTGGCGCTGACCACGCTGCCGGCCAGCGGGTCAGGCGGCGGTAAGCACGCCTTCACCTACGCTCCCGTCGGCATCTCCGCGGAGTCAGTCGCGTTCTGGATCGACAACCCCGTGACGGGCAAGCCACTGAATCACATCAAGCTCGACGCCAGGCTCGTGCTGAAGCTCCTGACCCAGTCCTATAACTTCGAGAATGAGGGGTGCGGGAAGGGCCCGGTTTCGGCGCACGGCCTGGGCTGCGACAACGCAGTCGATAATGACCCGCCCTCGATCTTCGACGACCCAGAGTTCAAGCAGCTCAACCCGCACGTCGCATACGTGGGCGACGGATTCCAGATACCTACCGTGCTGGCCGGCGAAAGCGACATGACCTGGGAACTCACCAGGTGGATCGCTGCCGACAAGGAGGCCAAGGCATTCGCGGACGGCAGCTTCGACCCCTGGGGCGCGCACGTCAATACCGACTACCTCAACATGACCTTGCCTATTAACACGCTGAACGCTATGGACCCGTTCCTGCCGGTCGCACACCGATACGTCCCGTTCTTCCCGCTTAGTTCGGTCGCGCAGTATCAAGTCGACAACTGGACCCCCGGCACGGACTGGCAGCCGGACGCCGTCGGCAACTACGAGAAGCTCAGTCCCGAGATCCCCGGCGGCCGAGCCCTGTTCGCCATCGTCGATGAGGGCGACGCTGCCGAGTACCTACTGCCGGTAGCTTCCTTGCAGAATGCGGCAGGCCGGTACGTTGCCCCGACCAGCGCCAGCATGACGGCGGCGCTGAGTGACATGAAGACCGCCAGCAATCACATCACGCAGGAACTGAATTTCAAGAACGGCAGCAAGAAGGTGCGCGGAGCCTATCCGCTGACGATGGTGATCTATGCGATGGTCCCGACCAAGGGCATCCCGAAGAAAAAAGCAGCGAAGATCGCCCAGTGGCTCGACTTCGTGGCCAACCAGGGGCAGCGACCGGGGTACGGTCCAGGACAGCTGCCGCCCGGTTACCTGCCGCTCACCGCGAAGATGAGGGCCCAGACATTGACAGCCGCCCGGCTGGTCCTCGCCCAGCAGGGCAATCCCAGTAAGAAGAAGAAGACGGCGTCCGCCAGCGCGTCCGCGACTGCGTCGCCAACCGTCAGTGCGAGCCCGACGCCGAGCCCGAGCGCCACCGGGCCGACGGTGAGCCTGGGCTATGACGCGAACCCCGCCACCTCCGGTATTGCCCGGTATGCCATACCGGTGCTGCTCATCGCCGGTGCCATGCTCGCGGTGGCCGGCTCGTTCGCCCTGCTTGCCGGGCGGGGTGGCGCGGCCGCTGTCGGACTGATGCGTCGCGTGCGGCTGCCAGGCGTGCGGCTACCAGGGAGGAAAAAGTGAAGACCGGTCTGCGCCGAGCAAAGCTCCTCGTGGCGCTCACGGCGGTAGTTGCCGCGCTCGGCCCGCTGTCACCGGCGCTGGCGAGCGGGGCCGCGAACTACACCGCGATCAGCGGCTCGGGTTCCACCTGGAGCGCGGTCGCCCTGTCGCAGTGGGCCCAGAACCTGCACGCCGACGGCATCTCCATCAACTACAACCCCGACGGTTCCGCGGCTGGCCGGGCTGACTACATGTCGCAGCAGGTGGACTTCGCCGCATCGGACCCGCCGTTCCGCAACGGCACGGACCCGTTCAATGTCGGTGGCGCCGAGCATCCGAGCGTGGGGTACTCCTACGTCCCGGACACCGCTGGCGGCACCGCGTTCATGTACCACCTGGACGTCGCCGGCCACCTGATCACCAACCTCCGGCTGACCGGCTTGACGATCATGAAGATCTTTACCGGGCAGATCACCAACTGGGACAACCCGGAGATCACCAAGGACTACGGCGCTCAGCTACCGAGCATACCGATCATCCCGGTCATCCGCTCGGACGGGTCCGGCGCGACGTTCTTCTTCACCCGCTGGATGGCGCATGTGTTCCCGGCGCAGTGGAGTGCTTTCTGCGAGCAGGTCAGCCACGGGCGGGTCAAGCCGCCGTGCGGGCAGACCGAGTTCTACCCGCAGGGCTGGGGCGCGTCGGTTCCGCAGAACGGCTCTAACAACGTAGCGTCGTACATCTCCGCCAGCTATGGCCAGGGCGCCATCGGCTACGACGAGTATGCCTACGCGCTCAACTCGCACTATCCGGTGGTCAAGGTGCTCAATCCGGCTGGCTATTACGTGCTGCCGACCGCGTCCAACGTGGCGGTGGCACTCACTAAGGCGGTGATCAACACCGATGTCAGCAGCCCGGATTACCTTCAGCAGGACCTGGACAGCGTCTACACGTTCAAAGACCCGCGGTCCTATCCGCTGTCCAGCTACAGCTACCTCATCGTGCCGAGGGTTCACACCACCATCCCGACCAACTTCAGCACCGGAGCCGGGCGGACCCTGAGCACCTATATCGATTACTTCCTGTGCGCCGGTCAGCAGTATGCCGCGGAGCTTGGCTACTCGCCGCTCCCGCTGAACCTGGTCGAGGG
>JBKQTJ010000136.1:0-4391 GCA_052143255.1 Streptosporangiaceae bacterium
CGGCGCGGCTTGGGCCACGGGGGAGGACCGTACTGGCGCGCTTCCTGCAGGAAAACGCCATCCATACCGTGGCGTTCGACGAGGGCCATGCGGCCGTGGCGCTCGACGCTTACTCCCGCTTCGGCAAGGGCAGGCATCCGGCTGCCTTGAATTTCGGTGACTGCTGTACCTACGCCACCGCTTGCATCGCCGGCGAACAACTGCTGTGCGTCGGCAACGACTTCCGCCAGACAGACCTGCCCGTGGTCAGCCTTGATGACGGGGACGACCTGGGCTAACCCACCTGACCTGCGGAACGAAGCTGAGAGCATGCAGGTTCGCGGCACACAGGCCGATGCCGGCCTCAGATAATTGCCGTGCCAGCTTGCTGGCCAGGCGGGCGCCGTCGACCGAGCCTTCCTCTGTGGCGGACGCGTGGGGGAGCGAATCTGCCGAGCCAACGTCAGCAGGAGCCGGCGGCGCCAGACGACGTCGAGCAATGCTTGAGACCTGTGGATCTGCCGGGAAGTTGAGGGAAAGGGGTGTACCTTCCCGGTGATCGAGTCGTAGAGGTCTCAAGCAATGGCTGGCGCTGGAACGCCGGCTGGGAAGGCACACCCATGCTCACCGTAGTCCCTGATCCGGCCGGCCGCGACAGCTCGGCGCCGGCGCCGCTGATCGATGAGATCGTCCGGGAAGGCGCCAGGCGGATGCTGGCCGAGGCGCTGCAGGCCGAGGTGGACGCCTACATCGCGGCGTTCGCCGCCGAGCGGGACGGCAACGGCCGGCGCCTGGTGGTGCGTAATGGCTATCACCAGAGCCGGGAGGTACTGACTAGCGCGGGCGCGGTGGAGGTGACCGCGCCGCGGGTCAACGACAAGCGGGCCGACCCCGTGACCGGGCAGCGGCAGCGGTTCTCCTCGGCGATCTTGCCGGCCTGGGCGCGCAAGACCCCGAAGGTGACCGAGGTGCTGCCGCTGCTGTACCTGCACGGCCTGTCGACCGGGGACTTCGTGCCGGCGCTTGGCCAGTTCCTCAGCTCATCCGCCGGGCTGTCCGGCCCGGTGATCACGAAGCTGACCCAGCAGTGGCAGGACGAGCAGCAGGCGTTCGCCGCCCGGGACCTGTCCGGCGTGGACTACGTCTACCTGTGGGCCGACGGGATCCACGTGAACATCCGGCTCGAGGAGCACAAGCTGTGCCTGCTGGTGATGATCGGCGTGCGCGCCGACGGCCGCAAGGAGCTCATCGCCCTGGCCGACGGGTACCGCGAGTCGGCCGAGTCGTGGGCGGACCTGCTGCGCGACTGCGCCCGCCGCGGCATGCGCGCCCCGGTGCTCGCGGCCGGCGACGGGGCGCTGGGGTTCTGGGGCGCGCTGCGCGAGGTCTTCCCCAGACCCGCGAGCAGCGCTGCTGGTTCCACAAGACAGCCAACGTCCTGGCCGCGCTGCCCAAGTCCGCCCACCCTGGCGCGAAGAAGGCGCTGGCCGAGATCTGGGGCGCCGAGGACAAGCAGCATGCTCGGGCCGCGGTGAAGGCGTTCGAGGCCGCCTACGGGGCCAAGTTCCCCAAGGCCGCCGCGAAGATCACCGACGACGCGGACCAGCTGCTGGCCTTCTACGACTACCCGGCCGAGCACTGGGTGCACCTGCGCACCACTAACCCGAGTCAACCTTCGCGACGGTACGGCACCGCAGCAAGGTCACCAAGGGCCCCGGCTCGCGGGCGGCGGGACTGGCCATGGCGTTCAAGCTGATCGAGTCAGCACAGGATCACTGGCGGATGGTCAACGCACCGCACCTCGTCGCCCTGGTCCGCGCCGGCGCGACCTTCATCAACGGCAAGCTCGTCGAACGACCCGCCGAGGATGCCCAGGAAGCTGAGCCGGCAGCCGCTTAAAAGATCTTGATCCAGAGGTCGTGACTATGCTCGCATTTCTCTCGCCCATGGCCGAGATCCGTCAACCCGAAACTGCCTGATACTGGCTACGGCCCGCGTCACAGGCCACGTCTGACAGGCGTGCGGCGCTATCGCGATGGCGAAGAGCCCCAGGATCGACACCAGGGCATAGCGCGCTGGCGCTAACTGCCGGAATGCGCGCCGCCGATGGGGCGCCAGGTTGTGCCGTCGGTGGTCTGCCACAAGCCGCTGCCGGGATCCAGCAGCCAGGCGCGAGTAGCAGACCAGACGTCGAAGGACGTCCATCCGCTGCCTTGGGCCGCGCCAGCCGCGAAAGTCCAGCTCTTCCCGCCGTCGGCGCTTTCGGCCAGGCCGTCATCCAGGGCCAGCCAGACCCGGCGTGAGGATCCCGCAGCGATCCCGTCGCTTTCAGCAGTGATGGGACGCGAACGCTCGGGGACGGGCCGGTCCAAGCGGGTGACCGCCGACATCGTCGTCCACGTCCGCCCTGCGTCCGTTGAGCGAAGCAGCGCGGCGGTGGTCGACCCGGCTCCGGCGGCGCCGGTGCAGCGCAGCCACCAGTCTTCCGCGTCCGCCGCTGTGAAAGTGACGGGCAGTCCGTGGCACATGCGCCCGGGTCCGGGCGGCACGACCAGGACCGTCCAGTGCGCGCCGCCATCGGTGGTGCTGATCAGTACCGGATTCCGATTCGGTACGGCCGGGTTGGTCACCACGACCGCGTCCTGCGCCGAACTGACAGCGAGCTGGGGATCCACCGAAGACGACGACACCGGAAGCGGCTCCCGCGTCCAGGTCCCGGTCGGAATGCTCATCTGGTAGACCTCTGGCCGGCACGCGATCTGCCCTGTCCTCGGGCAGAGCAGCGCCCACAGCCGCCCGCCGGCCGCGTCCGCGGACGCCACGCGGCCCGGCAGCGGCACCGCAGTCCACGTAGACCCGCCGTCGCCGATCTCATACAGCTTCTCGCCGACGAGCGCCCACACACGGCCGCCGAACACGGCGGCGACCTGCTCCGTAGCCGTTTCGGACACCGCAGATGGCAGCGCGCGCCCCCCGGCCACCCAGTGATGTCCGCCGTCGCGGGTCACGGCCAGCCGCACCTGCTGCGCGAGAAACTCGCCCAGTACTCCCTGGCCCGGTCCCAGCGGGATATCGCACGGTATCCCCGGCGCGGTGAGGGCGACAGCGGTCGTCAGCGACGTGAACCTGACGCTGCCAAGGCGCCAGGCACCGACGGTCACGCCGTCGGACAGGACGGCGGCGCGAGCGCACCGCGGAGGGATCGTGATCGTCGGGCTGGGGGCGGATGGGCGCACGGAGGCGGCCGGTGACCGCGAGGCTGACTGCGCGGACGCCTCGCCTGCCGCAGTGGTGCCGCATCCGGCCGCCAGCAGGCACACGCCGATCGCCAGGGCCGCAGCCCGGAGCCCGGCACGTGTCATCACAACATGTATGACCCAGGAGACCGGGAAGCGGTTGTACCTCTATCGCCTGTGCACTTACTTCCCTGGCCTGCGTCATCGGCCGCGCCACATTGATCTCAGCCAGTGCGAAGGCCGCCGGGCGGGCGGATTCGAGTCGTCCTGGTCGCCGCCCTGGTCCGCGCGGGTGCGACCTTCATCAACGGCAAGCTTGTCGAACGACCGGAGGGCGAGGCCGCCGAGGAGGCCCAGCCGGAAGCCGCCTTAAAGATCTTGATCCACAAGTATTGACAATTACTCGACGACGTCAGGCGTTCGTCGTTGCAGGTCAGAGCCACGTAGGGCCGTGGTGGGCGTCGTCTGGCCTGGTTCGGGTTTGCCTCCTAAGCAGTAGGCCGCAGGTTCGAGTCCTGCTCGGGGCGCAGAGCGGAACGTAGAGAAGATTTCTCGTTATTAAGGTCAGGGCAATGTTAACTGCCTGCGAGCAATCGCTCCTTCGCGAAATCTTGCGGCGGGTGCGGGGTCGCTCGACGAGGCTCAATGTCGGTGGATTACGCGTGACGTCGCCTGCGGGATCGGACTTATGTTCGGGCCTGTGCCTGCTGGGAGCCAAACTGGGCCAATCAATTTCTGCCAAGCCGCGGCCACAAGCAGCAGCAGCGGGCGGACCTCAGTCCACCGCGGGACGGTACCTGTCAGCGGCATAGCGGACGACGAGTCAGGGTCTTCGCGACCGGTGTACCAGAAAGTCCTTGAAGGAAATCCTGGAGGCGGTGTCGGATCGGGGGAGAGGTGTTCGTAGCAGGGTGACAGGCCGCCCGGGAGGAGCGCCCGCAAACCACAGGAGATGATCTGAGATGCAGTACCTGGTTTCCGTGATCGACGACACGGCCGGCCTCGCCACCCCGGACGAGATGGCGGCCATCGACGCGTTCAACGACCGGCTCGAGGCGGAGGGTCACTGGGTCTTCGCCGGTGGCCTCGCGGCGCCCGGCTCGGCCACCGTCATCGACAACCGGGGCGAGGAGGCGATGTTCACCGACGGGCCCTTCGTGGAGTCGAAGGAGTATC
>JBKQTJ010000137.1:0-13833 GCA_052143255.1 Streptosporangiaceae bacterium
GGCAGGTCGGCACTGAGAGACCGGGCAACGATGGTGATGAATACGTTCTCGGCATCGGAGTCCACTGCGCAGATCAGCCCGCGCGCATGGTCGATCCGAGCCTGGCGCAGCACGGCCTCATCGGACGCATCACCGATCAGATAGCACCGGTCGTCGCGGCGCAGATCTGCCTCGAGTTCGGCCTTGCTGTCCACGACAACGAAGGGCACGCCTTCAGCCTGCAGCTCGGCAGCGATCGCCCGGCCGACCCGGCCGTACGCGCAGACGATGCAGTGGCCGTCCAGGTCATTGACGCGCTGGCGCATGCGGCGGCTCCGGGAGAACAGGCTGACCCGGCCTTCCACGATCGCTGATGCGGCCAGCCCGACCACGACAACGAACAAGCCGACACCCAGCACGGCCAGCAGCGCGGTGAAGACCAGGACACCAGTCGTGAGATGAGTGCTGGTCGCGAATCCGACCGTGGTCAGGGTGAGCAATGTCATCGACAGCGCTACCCACGGCGAGTAGCCGAAGGCCACGTAGCCGACGATTCCCGCAGCGACAAGGACAACCGGCCCGGCCGCGATCAGCAGGCCGCGGGGCAGCCGTGGCCAAGGCCGCATCCACTCAGCCCTCCACTGTCAGTGGCTGGAGAAATCCCCGGAGCCAGATCCCGCGAAATGCGGGGCCATCGCCGCGAATCCCCATCCAAGGCAAACGCCCAGTGACCCTCCGGCGCTGGCTCGTCAGCAGCCATCGGCCGATCGCTGCCGCCGGTGTGAGCGCAGCCGGTCGCTGCCGCGGCTGCCCGAACTACGCCACCCTGCAATCCCTCGGCCTGGCCGAGTGCGGGCGAGAAGCCGGCCACGCCATTTAGACCCCGCTTAGGCCACGCCAACCAGGGTTGGCTCGTTGCGGCGCGCTCGCCGGTCGAGCTCACCGTTGAGCGTGATGGCGGCGTTGATTAGGGACAGGTGCGTGAAGGCCTGCGGGAAGTTGCCGAGCTGCTCGCCTGTCGATCCGATCTCCTCCGAGAACAGGCCGAGGTGGTTGCCGTAGGTCTGCATCTTCTCGAAGGTCAGCACGGCCTCGTCGAGTCGCCCTGCGCGGGCTAGGGCGTCGACGTATAGGAACGTGCACAAGGAGAAGGTGCCTTCGTCGCCGTGCAGGCCGTCAGGCGAAGCTGCCGGGTTGTACCGGTACACCAGGCTGTCCGACACCAGTTCGCCGTCCATGGCCTTGAGGGTGGACAGCCACAAAGGGTCAGTGGGCGAGATGAAACCTTCGAGTGGCATCAGCAGGAGCGAGGAGTCCAGCACTTCGGTGGCGTAGTGCTGGGTGAACGCCTTGACCTTGTCGTTCCAGCCGCGGCTCATGATCTGGTTGTAGAGCCGGTCGCGCTCAATCTCCCATTTGACCTTGTTGGCGGGGCGGCCGTGCCGCTCGGCCAGCCTGATCGCCCGGTCGAGCGCCACCCAGCACTGGAACCGGCCGTAGGTGAAGTCCTTGCGGCCGCCGCGAGTCTCCCAGACGCCCTCGTCGGGCTGGTCCCAGTTGTCGGCGACCCAGTCGATGATCTTGGTGAGTGCGAGCCATCCGGCGTGCGCGATCGGCAGGCCCGCGTCGTCGCCGGTCAGGATGGCGTCCATGGCCTCGCCGTAGATGTCGAGCTGCAGCTGGTCGGCGGCGCCGTTGCCGACACGCACGGGGCGCGATCCGCGCCAGCCCTCGAAGTGGTCCAGAGTCTCCTCGGTGAGGTTGGAGGAGCCGTCGACCCGGTACATAATCTTCAGCGGCGAGGAGCCGTTGTTTGTACTGGCCTGTTCGACGCGGTCCCGGAGCCAGGCGCCGAACTTGGCTGCCTCCTCCAGGTAGCCCAGACCAGCCAGGGCGTGCATCGTCAGGGATCCGTCGCGGATCCAGGTGAAGCGGTAGTCCCAGTTCCGCTCGCCGCCGGCTTGCTCGGGCAGGCCGAGCGTGGCGGCTGCCACCGGCGCGCCGGTGGGCTCGTAGGTCATGAGCTTGAGGGTCATCGCCGACCTGTCGACCATCTCGCGCCACCGGCCGGTATAGGCGGACTTGGCCAGCCAGTCCTTCCAGTAAGCGGCGGTGTCGTCGGCGAGCCGCTCGAGCTCCGACGTCGGTAGCCTCTGCGGCGGCCCGCCCATGGACTCCAGCACGACACCGCGGCCGCTCTCACCTTCGCGCATGGTGAAGGTCGCGTGCAGGCCGTCGCCGGCCCGTTCCACTGTCGGCCCGCCCGGAGTCGCACTGCGCTCGCCGGTGGAGTGCAGCGTGAGCTCCATGCCGTTGTCGGACCGGAAGACCGCGCCGTCCTCGGATGCCTCGATCGTGTGCTTGGCGCGCCCGTAGTCAAATCGCGGCTGCAGGTCCATAACGAACTGCATGGTGCCGCGCGCTACCCGGAGGTGGCGGACCAGCCGGTGCCGTTCGGTTGGCTCGCCCTCGATGACCGGCATGAAGTCGAGTACCTCGCCGACGCCGTCGGGGGTCATGAAACGGGTGATCAGCATCGCGGTGCCCGGCATGTACAACTGCTTCGACACATAGTCGTCACCAGCGGGCGCGATCCGGAAGTACCCGCCGTTCTCGGCCTCCAGCAGGGATGCGAACACGCTCGGCGAGTCGAACCGGGGGCAGCAGAAGAAGTCCACCGTCCCGTCGGTTGTCACTAGCGCCGACGTCTGCAGGTCACCGATGAGCCCGTGATCACTGATGTTCGGATAGCGGTCCACAGCCTGGTCTCCCTTGCATCCTCGGTTGCTTATATGGCTACCGTTGCAGCCCTCCACGTCCTTGGCATCACCCCAGGCGGATGAGCTGTCGGGGCCACGTCAAGGCAGGGTCCGGTCGGTCGGTGTACATCCTCAACGTGCTGATATGACTCCGGCGCCTGGAAGCTGAGGCAGCCACTGCGCATACGACCTGGCTTCCTGCTGGCCCGGCTCGAGGCCGGGCGGCGCATCGGCGAACACGAGCTCGGCGGTGGCCTGAAGCTCGCTGCGGAGCAGATCGTTATGGCCGGTCGCCTCGAAGCCCAGAGTCCACCAGACCTGCCGCTCGTGTGGATTTCGGCGAGATCCACCTCGCACTGCGGCTGCCGGCCTAGCCTCAGGCGAGGAACCGTCGCTCGGGCGCATTCCCGTGAGAACCGGCTAAGGCACCGCCTTTTGCGGACCGGCTCCCAGCTAACGAGGTCGCCGCCTGGACTGGGTGGGCTATAGGGAAAGGACCACTTGCGCCAGGACTCCATGCGTCCTCGCGCGCGGTCGGCCACCTCGAAGTTGCCTCGGCTCCCGTCATACACCTTGAGCTCTAGTGCCGCGCCCGCGCGCAGTTTCACCGAAAGTCCCGGCAATCGAGGTTTCAGCAGGTAGAAGTCCTCGCGAGACTCCTCGGCGGACGGGAACCCTCCGAACCATTCGCTCACTGCGGCAGCCAGCGTGCCGGGCAAGATCCAGCGCATCACGAGGCTCGTACTCCAGCGGTGGTCGGGCGATCAGGCTGCTCGGCCGCCATCGTTACACCCGCTCTTGACTCTGGCTTCCTGTGCTGCCGATGTCATTTCTGTGGCCCTTAGCCGCCTCTCTGGCCCTCAGCCGGCGGCTCGGTGTCCGACCCCAGCAGCTGCGCCGTCGAGCCACGCCCAGCCGGACGGGCCGGATCAGGCGATGTCGCGCCGCTGCCGCGCGGTCGCGAGCGCCCAGATGATGAACACGTCGACGGCGATGATGATGATCGACCAGAACGGGTAGAACGGCAGGAACAGGAAGGTGCCGAGGGCGCTGATGACCACGAGCACGATGCCTGTCCATCGGGCCCATTCCTGGCCGAGCAGCACGCAGACGCCGGCCGCCACCACGACTATCCCGAGGATCAGGTTCGCCCATCCCCAGGCGCCGATGTTCCAGTGGTAGGCATAGGTGTGCGCCGCCGATGAGTAGCTCGGCAACGAGGTGAAATACGACTTCTTGACCACGATGGCGAGGCCGAGGAAGAAGCTCCACAGCCCGCCAAGGATCATCAACCACGCGGCCAGCGCGGTAGAACCACCAGTTCCCTCGTACTGGCCGGTCTCATACTCCGGGTATCGGGTCGCGCGCGTGGTTGGTTGCGCACCTGATCCCTGCACGCCGCCCTCGTACCCCGTAGATCGCTCGGGTGCACTGCTCATGCCAATCGCCCCCTCTCGCGTGCCGAGTGTTACCCGACGCTATTCCCGGCTCTCGCTCAACGGCATCACCCCTGGGGGATGAACGGAGAATCAGTAACGCATCTGTTTCGCCCCCTGCTCAACTTCTGCGGCTGAGCGCTGTTGCAGGCACTGGACGACGTGGCGGATGGCCACATCCTGGGCCTGCAGGTGGGCGTGCAGGCGCTCGCAGGCACTCAGTATTGCCTCGGCGTAGAGGTAGGTCTGGTTTGCGCGCTTCTCGGCGGCCTGCCCGAGGACCTGCTGACCGACCATGATGACGAACATCAAGATGAGCTGGGTCTGGCTGGAGAGGAAAAGCAGGAACAGGTAGGGGTAGGGATCGAAGCCGAGTAGCTGGCCGGCGGCGATCCAGCAGATCTGGAAGGCCGCCGCGATGTAGAAGGCAGTGATCGTGCCGGCCTTGCTGGTCACCAAGGCAGCCAGGCGGCCGTTAAGCCCCACCGGCTCGTCATCTGCGGCCGGCGGGACCTCAATCTGTGCGGCGGTCCCGTCCGCCATCTTTTGCTCGTCGCCGTGCGGGTCCGTGGAGCTTGCCAGGTGCGCGTCCTGCGCTATCAGGTGGTTCTGAATCTGCTCGCAGTCGACCAGGATGGCTTCGGCGTCTTCGTATGTGTGGGCGGCCCGCCTTTCGGCTGTCCGGCCCAGGACCTGCTGGCCGAGCAGGATGATGAAGATCAGCAGCAGCTGAACCACGTTCCCTAGAAAGAGCAGGAACGGGTACGGATAAGGATCAAACCCCAGCACTGCCCGGGAGGCCACTACCATCCAGATCAGCGTGATAACCAGGCAGATATAGACAGTCCACATCGAACCGATCGACGCCGTAATCTGCGCTGCCAGCCGCTCGTTGAACCTGACTGGCTCGTCCAGGTGGGAAGGATCGGCGCTCCGCCGCGCGTAGGCGCGCCGGTGACGGCTCTCGCTATACAGGCTCACCAACTGCCCCTCCCCTGCCCGCCATCTCAGCTGGCTATTTCGCCAGCCTCGTCTCCTGTAACTACCCCCGAGGTGGCCGGCGGCAGCTCATGATCACTCGGTCCTGGCGATTCACCCGGCCAGGATGATGCGGCCCGGCTCGTGACCGCTGAGGATGCCGGGATGAGCACAGCGGCGGAAGACCGGGTATCGGCCGGCCGGCCGGGGAGAGCTGGCGAGCTGGTAGAGGCCAGCGTGACCCCGCTTGTGGGGTGCCCGGCTTGTCGCTGACCGCCCTGGCGACATCGGCAGCAGACGCGATCCGGCACGCTGTACCAGGACAGCGCCGTCCGCGAGTGGTCTGGCGAGGTGACGGGCGGCTGTACATCGCGGTGCACGGCGTCTCCAGGGAACGCAACGTCACATTCGCACGCGCAGTGGAACGCCGCCTGCGGAGCCATCCGCTGGTCCGCTGGTCCGCAGTTAACGGCCCGCTCGGCGCAGTCGTAGTCGCCTGCGATGACGACGTGCCGGCCGCAGATCTCGTCGCCGTCGTCGAACAGGCGGAGCGCGATCACGGCATACAGCCCGAGCCGGCATCTGCCCGGCCCAGCCCCATCGACCGGGTGCCGGACGCCGTCACCACCCTCTCTGCCGGGGTGGCCGGGCTGGCCCTCGCTGGCCTGGGCCTCGCCCTCAGGCTGCCGCGGCTGCCCGCCGAACTCGGGTCGCTCGTCCAGTTCGCTGACACCCAGCCACGACTGCGTGCCGCGGTCGAGCATGCCGTCGGGCCAGACCGGGCCGACCTCGCCCTGGGCGCCGCCAGCGCCGTGGCGCAGACAGCCGCGCAGGGCCTGAGCGGACTGGCAGTGGATGCCGGGCAGCGCGTCGCACAACTTGCCGAGGCGGTGGCACAGCGGTCCGCATGGGAGCGGGCCGAGCCAGGCATGTGCGGTGATCCGGAACGGGCTGCTGCTCGGCCCGTCACGCCCGAACGTCCCTGCCCGCTACCGGCCGGGCCGGTCGAGCGCTACAGCGCCCGGGCTGGGGTAGGGGCTGTCGGCGCCTTCGGCGGAGTCCTGGCAACGTCCAGAGATCCGCGACGGGCCGGGGGCGTGGCGACGGCGGCCCTGCCGAAGGCAGCACGCCTGGGCCGGGAAGGCTTCGCCGCGATCCTCGGCTGCTGTCTGGCCCGGCGCGGCCTAATTGTCATGGATCATGCCGTCCTGCGTCGGCTTGACCGAATCGATACGATCGTGATCGATGCCGACGTGCTGACTACCGACGCCGAGGTCATTGGGGACGTCGTCCCGGTCGCCGGCGGCGACGCGGCCGAGCTCTCTGCCGTCGCCCGTGCGCTCTTCGCCGCTGACCAACTCACCGACACTAAGACCGATGGCTGCTTCGTGCTCGGGCCGCTCGACAAACTCGGCCTGCGCGGTCGGCCTGGTGCGCGGACCGCGGCGCCGCTGCTCCGAGGAGACGCAGAGCGCGTCCTTGGGCTGGCAGCCAGGCAGCGGCTGGTAGCCGTCGTCGGCGTCGTCCGACAGCGTGCCGAGGCAGCCGACGTCGTCTTGGCGGCGGCCGGCCGAAGCGGACAGGCGTTCATCGTGGCGGGTGCGCCGGCCGGTCCGGGAGGCGTTCCGGTGACGATGCCGGGATCTGGCCGCGCTGCCGGGACAATGCCCGACGGCCGGCGGCTGGTGGCATCGGTGCGGGGCCTGCAGGCGGATGGCGCGGGAGTGCTCCTGGTGTCCAGGAAGCCGCGGGCGCTGGCCGCGGCTGACTGCGGCATCGGGGTCACCGCGCCCGACGGACGGCCAGCGTGGGGCGCGCACATCCTGGTCGGCGCCGATCTCACCGCGGCGGCCCTGCTCATTGATGCCGTCGATGTCGCGCACACAGCCTCCCGGCACGGCGTGACACTGACCCAGGCTGGGACGGTGCTCGGTGCTGCGGCAGCATTCGCCGGTACTGCTGCAGGCGCGGCGAACCGGAGCCTGCTGGCCGTGAATGCTGCCGCTGCGGCCGCGCTGGCCAGCGGAGCCTGGTCGGCTGCCGAGCTGGGCCGCCGCCCAGCCCCGGTCGTGGTGCCCCGCACGCCCTGGCATGCGATGCCCGCTGACCTGGTGCTGGACCAGATCCATGCCAGTCCTGAGGGACTGAGCAGCCAGGACGCGCGGGAGCGCTGGCGCCCTGACGGGCGGCAGCCACCTGAGCTCTCGCTGCCGCGGGCCTTCCTCGCCGAACTGGCCAGCCCGCTGACGCCGATCCTGGCAGGCGGCGCCGCCCTCTCGGCCTCGATCGGTGCCGTCACCGACGCCGTCATCGTCACCGGAGTCAGCGCATTGTCCGCTCTCATCGGCGGCGTCCAGCGAGCATCGACCGAACGCTCGATGGCAAGGCTCTTCCAGGCCTCGGCAGTGACCGCACGGGTCTTGCGGGACGGCACCGAGCAGACCGTGCCCGGCTCTGGCCTCGTCCCTGGCGATGCGATTCTGCTTGGCGCCGGCGATGTCGTGCCCGCCGACTGCCGGCTACTTGAGGCCATTGCCCTGCAGGTCGATGAATCCTCGCTGACGGGCGAGTCGTTGCCGGTCGACAAGACTGGTGAACCGGTAACCGCAGACGCGATCGCGGATCGCCGGTCGATGCTGTACGAGGGCACGACGGTAGCCGCCGGGCACGCCAAGGCCGTGGTCGTAGCAACCGGCAGTGCGACGGAGGCGGGGCGCTCCACGGCGGCCCAGCCCGGTTCGGGTCCGGTCACCGGTGTCGAAGCCAGACTGGCCCAGATCACCAGCACCACGCTGCCGCTCGCCCTCGGGTCAGCGGGCGCCGTCGTCGCAGCCGGACTCGTCCGGGGCCGGCCGGCCCGTGACAGCATCGGTGCCGCCGTCGGCCTTGCGGTTGCCTCAGTTCCCGAGGGACTGCCGTTCCTGGTAACCGCGGCCCAGCTCGCTTCCGCGCGCCGGCTGGCCGGACGCGGCGCGCTGGTACGCAACCCGCGCACCATCGAGGCGCTCGGCCGGGTCAACGTGCTGTGCTTCGACAAGACCGGCACCCTGACCCAGGGGCGAATGGCGGTGTCGGCGGTGTCCGACGGGACCTCCCTGCACCGCCGCGGCGCTCTCGGCAGCCCGCACCGCCAGGTCGTCGCGGCGGCGCTGCGCGCGACGCCGCAAGCACGGGGCCAGCACATGACCGACAGGGCGGTCACTGACTGCGCGGTCGCTGAGAACGTGACCCGCGAGGACGGACAGCCCGGCTGGCGCCGCGCCGCTGCGCTGCCGTTCGAGCCCAGCCGCGGCTACCACGCCACGCTCAGCCGGACATCCAACGGGCCGCTACTGTCGGTGAAAGGCGCGCCGGAAGTGATCTTGCCGCGCTGCGCGCGATGGCAAGGCCGCAGCCTCGGCTCGCGTGACCGCAAACGGCTGAGCAGCCAGCTTGACCGTCTCACCAGCAAGGGCTACCGGGTGCTCGCCGTCGCCGAGAACCCGGTCACAGTCGGCTACCAGCTCGCCGATGACGCAGTCGCCGACCTATCCTTCGCCGGGTTCGTGGCCTTCGGCGACCCGGTCCGGGTCACGGCGGGAGCCTCCATCCGCGAGCTGCGCGACGCCGGGGTCCATGTCGTCATGATCACCGGCGACCACCCGGACACAGCCAAAGCGATCGCGACCGAGCTGGACGTGCTGAACGGCGGCACCATCGTCACCGGCACCGACCTGGACCGGCTTGATGATGACGCGCTTCGCGCCGCGCTCGCGGATGCGTCCGTCATCGCCCGCTGCACCCCCGCGCACAAGGTCCGCGTCGTCCAGGCGTTCCAGGCCATGGGCCGCACCGTCGCGATGACCGGCGACGGCGCGAACGACGCGGCCGCGATCCGGCTGGCGGACGTCGGCATCGCGCTCGGCCGCCGCGGCACGCCCGCGGCGCGCGCGGCCGCGGACCTGGTGGTCAGCGACGACCGGCTCGAGACCATCATCGCGGCCGTGGTCGAGGGCCGCGCGATGTGGGCTTCGGTCCGCCAGGCGATCGGCATCCTGGTCGGCGGGAACATCGGCGAGATCGGCTTCACGCTGCTCGGGTCCCTGCTGACCGGCAGCTCGCCGCTGTCCGCCCGTCAGCTCCTGCTGGTCAACCTGCTCACCGACCTCGCTCCCGCGGTCGCCGTGGCCCTCCGGCCGCCCGATCCGGAAACGGCCGCCACCCTGCTGGCCGAGGGCCCCGATACCTCTCTCGGATCCGCGCTCACCGAGGAGGTGGCCGTGCGCGCTATCGCGACCGGCGCCGCAGCCACCGCCGCGTGGCTGGCCGCCAGGATGACTGGCAGGCCCGGACGAGCCCGCACGGTGGCACTGGCTGCGCTCGTCGGCGCCGAACTCGGCCAGACGCTGCTGGTCGGGGGCCGCAGCAGGTCCGTTGCCATGACCGGGCTGACCAGCACTGGCCTGCTTGTCGCCATCGTGCAGACCCCTGGAGTTAGCCAGTTCTTCGGCTGCACCCCCATCGGCCCGCTCGGCTGGGCTATCGCCGGCACCAGCGCGGCAGCGGCGACCGCGGGTTCACTGCTGCTGCCGCAGTTTGGCCACTCCCTGCTGCCGGCTGTCCGGGCGGTCGGCAATACGCCTGAAACCCGACGGATCACCGACCTCATAACCAACCTGAGGGCAAGAGCGGCGCCGCTGGATGCGCCTCAGCCATCACACCCCGCATCAGCGCCCTCGGCCGCCGCTTCCGACCCTGCAGCGACTCAACACCGCGTCTTAGGCAACTGGCAAGGCTCGCGGAACTCGCGCCCGCCGGGATTCTGAGCTCGAGGCTTGCCAACGCTACGTCCGCATGGCCTCCGATATGAGATGGCCGCTCGCCGCCGCGGCGCGGATCACGGGCTTCCAGGCCGGCTTATGCTTCTGCGAGTGCCTCGCCGAAGTCACACAGGCACTTATGGTGGTGGTCTTCGGCCAGCAGGTGCCCGATGCCCAGGACGGCCGCCACCGGCCAGTCAACGATGCCGAATGCGGCAAGCGCGGCGATGCCGCCGTAGAAGGCTAGCCGCTGCGGCTCGGGCAGCCGTATCGTGCCGATGTTGTCGGGCAGCGTAACGCGGATCGTGTGTTTGTCGAGCGCCTGTGCTGCCGCTCGCTGGGCCGGATGCACAGGCGGACCGGGCGTACTAGCAGCGGGCCGTTGCCCGTCTGCGGGCTGCTTGTCCGGGCCTTCTTGCCTGGCCGCTTTCGGCGCGGTCCTGGCCGCCACCGGCTAATCCTCCCGGCGTGACAAGGCGTAGCCGACGCCGACTGCGGCGGCAACCGGCCACTCGATCACACCGACCGCGCCGGCAACGCCGAGGGCGGCGATAAAGCCAGCGCTCTTGTACGGGACGTGGCCGACTACCGGCAGGTCAATACCGGCGGCGACGTGTTCGCGTCCGTGGTCGTGATGCTCGCCGTTGCGTGCCGCCCGGTCGGCCGACGAGCTTCGCCGTGTATCAGACTGCGTCTTTGTCTCCATCACGTCATGCTGCCCGGCCCAGTGCGGGCGCACCTCATCCGGTAGGGGTGATTAGCTATCTGCAGCGCGACGGCAGAGCAACAGAAACCGGCTTATGAAGGTCGGTGGGTGCGCTCCAGCAGCGCCGGCGAGCCGACAATCAGGGGATCGGTCGTGCCGACAACCTCGTCCCGCTTGCCGCTGTAGTGGAAGAGGGACAGGACGTGGCGCTTGGCTTCTAGCCGTGCGCGTCTCTTGTCGTTGCTCTTCACTAGCGTCCACGGGGCGAAGGGCAGGTCAGTATGCCCGAACATCACGTCCTCGGCCCTGGAGTAGTCATCCCACCTGTCCAGAGACGCCAGATCCACGGGGCTCACCTTCCACCGCTTCACCGGATCAAGCTGACGGTCGATGAACCGGCGCAGCTGCTCCTCCCTCGTCACCGAGAACCACAGCTTGATCAGGTCGATGCCGTCTTCGAGAAGCATCCGCTCGAATTCGGGAGCATCCCGCAAGAACCGGTCGTACTCCTCCGGCTGGCAGAAACCCAGCACGTGCTCGACGCCCGCCCGGTTGTACCAGGAGCGATCCAGCAGCACGATCTCCCCCGGCGCGGGGAGATGCGGCAGAAAGCGGCACAGGTAGTTGTCGCCCTGCTCGTGCGCCGCCGGCTTTTCCAGCGCGACCACCCGGGCGCCACGCGGGTTCAGGTTCTCAGTGAAACGCCTGATTGCCCCGCCCTTGCCCGCAGCGTCGCGGCCCTCGACGACGATCAGGAGCCGCCGCCCTGATGCTTTGACCGCCTGCTGCAGCTTCAGCAGCTCTATCTGCAATGACTGCCTGGCGAGCTCGTACGGGCGATGCCGCAGCAGCCGAGAATAGGGATAGGCCTCCCGCCACGGCTCGATGTCCCGGCCATCGGGCCCGGTGAGCACGCACCCGCCACTCTTCCGGCGTGTCACCTGCAGACCGAGCCCGGCTGCCTGCCGCTCCAGGATGGGCATGAGGTCCGTGCCAGCCAGCTCAGACCGCTCAGCAAGCGCCGTCACCGTAGGAGCGGGGCTATCTGTGCGCGGCTACTGATAAGGGCTGCGCCTCTGCGCGGCCTGCTTGCCGGCCTAGTCCGCTGTCTCATCACCCTCCTCCTCCGTGCATTCCCTGCGGCTATCTCCCGTACTCCTGAGCGCCGGACACCGGGCCGTCAGTCTTGGCATCCGGACCGGACTCGGCGTCGGGCCACCGCTGGCGCCGTCCGACTGCTCGCCACGGGCCCCCCTCAGGCACGGCTGGCGCGCCTAGGATCAGCGGATCAGCCGCGCCGAGAACCCTCATCGCCCGCCGCTATGCCCGAAGAGCGACCACGTGCAGTGCACCGCTTCCGGCCTCGCCCGTTTCAGAGCGCTCGGTGAACGGAGTGGTGAGCACAGGCGCCTGATCACCTTCGCGGCCGCTGATACGGGCCATGGCTTTAGCGCCGTCCGCGCGTCAAACTGGACGCGATTGACATGTATGGCGCCGGGGGTTACTTTCCGCCGATTCCGGACCAATCCCTCGCGCACGAGGGATGACCGCCAAGCACCGCGTGCTGCGCCGACGGCGGCGGGCAGGACCTGGCTGCGCCGCGCCCGATTCCGACCACAGCCACCGCACACGCCAGTGCCACCAGCGTCAGCAACAATAGCGGCCAGAGCCGCGCGCGCCGGCTATCGACAGGCCAGCCCAGGCCAGCCCAGGCCAGCGGACCGCACCCGTCGCCCAAATCGGCTAACCGGACCAGTCGTGAGCCGTTCGGCTGAAGGCAGTTCCTCGTCCCGCGTTAGCAACATGAAAGTCGCGAAGAGCGTCGCCAACCTTGGGTCAGAGCCAACCAGATCCCTTTCGATTCCGCGAAGGGCTCGCGACTCACTCACAAGCAGGTTCACCGCGGCATCCGGTGGCAGGCATCCACGCCAGCCACGCGCGAGCTAGCCCGCCAGGAAGCGCCGCCAGGGACGCGCCGCCCGACTCGCGCCGCACCGCGATCGCTGAGTGGACGACTCATCACACTCCTTCCCCTGATCTGCCGGTAGTTCCCGGCAGGATGGACCTCCGCTGCCCGGTGAACGTCGTGAATTACGGCCAGGGTGCTCCAGGAGCGCAGTCGGCCGCATCACCCTGGCAGGATGAATGGCGGCCAGCCAAGGATCCGCGGCTCGTGGTCGGGCCGATGGACCTGCGTCGCGGGCCGGGGCACGTGGTCTCACCCTGGCCGACCGAACTGAACCCGCATTTTTGTGTTTGCTCAGGTATCAGCTTGGCTAACCGGAACCTCGCACTGTCGAGCGGTCGCCATGGCCGTCTGGCTGGAGGTGATCCAGGGGCAGTGAGACGGTACGGCCGGCCATCCGGTGGGTAGAGCCTCGTTTCATGGGCGGCAAGACGGCGTTCGGCATCGGCACGGGAACGTATTCCCGCCTTCACCCGCCTGTGCGGATGGACATCACGCCCCGGCAGGCGACCGGCGTCGAACGGCGGGCTGCGGACCCACCGCGTCCCGCGGGCCGCCGACCCACGGGGCTTGTCTGCGGGCGGACGCTGTGAGCGACGCGCCGGCCAAGATCGACTCAGCGCTGGGGACGGCTTTCCCGCGCACGCACCACGTGCTGTGGCTGGAATTCGGGAACCGCGATGACTTCGATGACCCGCGCCAGGAGTGGCGGCGGCTGTTCTCGGAATTGCTGGGCACGTTCGCGCTGGTCCTGGCCGCGGCTGGCGGCGGACTGCTGCACGCCAAGGGACAGATCAGCCTCGCCGCGGCCGTCGTCGCCCCCGGCCTGATGGTGACCGCCATCATCATGTTCATGGGCGCGGTCTCCGGCGCGCACCTGAACCCGGCGGTGTCGATGGCCTTCGCGCTGCGCGGCGACTTCCCGTGGCGGCGCGTCCCCGGCTACATCATCGTCCAGCTCATCGGCGCCACCCTGGCCTGCCTGTTCCTGCGCTGGGTGTTCGGGAACATCGAGCATCTCGGCGCCACGCTGCCGGGCCCCGGCTACATGGGATCCCTGCTGTGAACAATCTGCTCGCTCCTCCCAAGAGTTTCCTTCTTCAACACCCTCGATTTCCTGGTTCCCAGCTAATGAATGCAGTTTTTCTAGCAACATCGTATCCCAACCTTGCTTAAAGAGTGAACTCACACTCCGCAGAAGGTCTTCAAC
>JBKQTJ010000138.1:0-4852 GCA_052143255.1 Streptosporangiaceae bacterium
GCGGGTGGCGGGCTGGTTTCGTTCGGTGACCGAGGTCACTACTTGCTGGTAACCTTGCTCCCCGGTTATCCCGACATCCCGGCACATACTCAAACGGCCGTCACCGACCAGCCCGCCCGGCCGATCGGGGTAGCCGCACCCACACGGTGACCATCGACATGTGGGAGTCCTCACTCGAGGCGGCGCGTTAATAGCCGAGGACGGTCACGTCCGCCTGCCAATCGCGGCTCGGGTGCGGGCGCTGGAAGACCAGGTCATCGCTGCCGGGCTGAGCACGGACGACGAGCTCGACGCGATACTGACCGGGGCGTTCAAGGACACGTCACCCGTCAGCGGCGCCAGAATCGTGGCGCGTGCCTGGACCGACCGCGCCTACCGGGAACGCCTGCTCGCGGACGGCAGCGCGGCTGCTGCCGAACTCGGATTCCAGACGCTCCGCAGCGGCGCTGCCGACTTCCGGCTGAGGGTCCGTGGCGAACACTCCGGGCCAGCACAACATGATCGTCTGCACCCTCTGCCCGTGCTATCCGATCTCGCTACTCGGGCCGTCGCCGAGTTGGTACAAGAGCCTGGCTTACCGGTCGCGCGCGGTGCGTGAGCCTCGCACGGTGCTCGCGGAATTTGGCCTCGTGCTGCCTGCCGACGTCGAATCACGGTCTGGGATGCCAGCGCTGAAACGCGGTACCTGGTGTTGCCGATGCGGCCGGCTGACACCGCGGACCTCGGCGAGGACCAGCTCGTCGCCGCGGTCAGCCGCAACGGCCTTATCGGCACCGCTGCGGCGTGACCCGTCCGCAGTCAGGACAGGCTGGCAGTCGGCCCCGACTCACGGTCCAAGCGAGAACGGCGGGTACTGGTCGGTGATCAGTGTTATCGCGTAGCCGATGACCCGGTTGTGCCAGCGCGCGAGCCCTTCGATGAAGTCGAAGATGCCGCGCGGATAGCGGCCTGTGAACAAGACGGCGAACCAGGCCACGATCAGGACCACGAACGCCACGATGTCCAGGAAGAACAGCACGATGTAATGCGGTATGGCCAGGAACCACTTCACCAGCGGGAGCCAGCGGTTCAGGTCCTGGGCCGCGTCCGGGTACTGGTAGTCGAGGTGGACCGACTGGTGCTCGTCGGTGGACGGGTACTTGTCGTCCATCAGCGCCAGGTAAATCAGGACGCGCATGCCGAACCGCTGCAGCTCCAGGTTCCAGTCGAACCACCAGCGCGGGTACTTCTGCCGGAACAAGATCATCAGCAGCGGGCCGAAGAACAGCAGTCCGCCGGCGCCTGCCGCCGCCTGATGTCCGTAACTCCACTGCCACGCGCCGCCGTCCACCGTGCCCAGCACGATCCCGATGGGAATGACTGTGAAGATGCGGAAGAAGCTGGTCACGCGGTCCAAGTCCCGGTCGGGATAGTCGACCGAGAAGCTAACGGGGTGCGAGGTTCCGCTAACGGGATATGGGGTTCCGTTCATGACGACCTCTCTTCGCCGGTACTCCAGGACGAACGATGGTGCTTGCGGTCGCAGCGAGATCAGCGTGGCAACTCGGCAGGCGCGGCGGACCTCTGGGTGGTGGCTTGCCCGCGGTCGCTGATCTTGCGTGGCGTACTTCTTCGTGACTGTCTGCCGCTGGGAGACTGTACCCGTCAGAAACGCGAGTAGGCAGGCGGCATGCGCATCGACTGGGATGTTCCAATCCCGATGGACGATGGCCTGGTGCTGCGCGGCGACGTGTTCCGGCCGGACGACGATGGCCGTTTCCCGGTGATCATGACGCACGGGCCGTACGCGAAGTGGCTTGCTTTTCAGGACGGCTTTCCGCGCCAGTGGGCAAACCTGCAGTCCGAGCACGCTGATGCGCTCGCGGGCTCGTCCAACGTGCACCAGAACTGGGAGACGGTCGACCCGGAGAAGTGGGTGCCCGACGGGTATGTCGTCATCCGGGTCGACTCACGCGGCGCCGGCAGGTCGCCAGGCTTCCTCGACATCTTCTCTCCGAGGGAAACGAGCGACTACTACCAGTGCATCGAGTGGGCCGCGGCGCAGCCATGGAGTAACGGGAAGGTCGGGCTCCTCGGCGTTTCCTACTACGCGATCAACCAGTGGCAGGTGGCCGCGCTGCAGCCGCCGCACCTGGCGGCGATCTGCCCTTGGGAGGGTGGCAGCGACTTTTACCGGGACTTCACCCGGCACGGCGGCATCCTCAACGTGTTCGTCCGTCATTGGTACCCGCCACAGGTAGCCGGAGTGCAACACGGCGTGGGCGAGCGCGGTCCGAGGCATCGGGCGACTGGCGGCCTCGCTGCCGGGCCGGAGACGATGACCGAACCCGAGCTGCGAGCCAACCGCGCTGACACACCAGCCGCGGTGCTGGCGCATCAGCTACTCGACGACTATTACCGTGACCGCAGTCCGGAACTTGAAAGGATCACAGTGCCGGTGCTGTCGGCCGCGAACTGGGCACATCACCTGCATACCAGGGGCAACTTCGAGGGCTACGGCCGCGCGGGCAGCGACCAGAAATGGCTTGAGGCGCACGGCCTGCAGCACTGGGCCGAGTTCTACACCGACTACGGAGTCCGGCTGCAGAAGCGGTTCTTTGGCCACTTCCTCAAGGGCGAGGACACCGGCTGGCACGCGCAGCCGCCCGTCCTGCTCCAGGTGCGCAACGTCGATGGCAGTTTCGCGGAGCGCGCGGAGCACGAGTGGCCGCTGGCGCGCACCCAGTGGACCCGTTTCCACCTGGACCTCGAGCACAGCCAGCTTGGCAACCGGCCGGATGTGACCGAGCGAAGCGTGAGGTTCGACGCGCTCGGCGAGGGCCTGCAGTTCTGGACGCCGCCGCTCGACGGCGACCTGGAGATCACCGGGCCTGCCGCGGCCAGGCTCGCCGTCGCGTCGTCGACGCCCGACGCCGACGTCTTCCTGACCCTCCGGGTGACTGACCCCGAGGGGCGTGACGTTACCTTTATCAGCGGGCAGGACCCGCGCGGCTGCGTGGGCTTCGGCTGGCTGCGGGCCTCGCACCGCAAGACTGACCCTGAGCGCAGCTTGGCGTACCGGCCGTGGCATACCCACGACGAACAGCAGCCGCTGACGCCAGGCGAGCCGGTCGTGCTCGATGTCGAGATCTGGCCGACGTCGGTGGTCATCCCGGCCGGTTACCGGCTCGGCGTCATGGTGCAAGGGCGGGATTTCGAGCTGCCGGGCGACGGGCCGTGGCCGTCCGCGTTTGGCATCGCCATGCGCGGCAACGGCATCTTTGTGCACGACGAGCCCGCGGACCGGCCGCCTGAGATCTTCGGTGGCGTCACCACCCTGATCTCAGGCGGGCCGCGCCCGTCTTACCTGCTGCTACCGGTCATTCCGCGCCGTCACGGGTAGCTCGTGCCCGTCACGGGTAGCTCGCGACGTCTTGTGGCGCTTGTGTCCCCGGATTGGTAGACGTGGCCGGGCCACCGACGCCGTTGATGACTGAGTTATCGCCGCCGGAGCCGGCGATCCACAACGCGAACACGTTGTGGAACTGCACGCCGGGCGCGTCGGGTGCCTGGAATGCTTCAGCGTCATACAGCGTGGCTGGCGTGCTGATGAACACCACGTAGCTGCCCATCCCGTAGCCCTGGAACGTCCGGACGTTGCGCGTCACCAGGAACGCCGGGTAGCCGTCCTGGCTGGGCGACGCCATCCAGGCCGACTGGCTCGGCGGATCATATGGCAGCTCGTTCTGGAAGAAGACGTTCGTGCCGCCCTGGCCGGCCCAGATCACCTCGTACTTCTGGTAGTGCTCGACTGCCAGGCCGTAGGACGTCACGTTGTCGCCGGTGACGATCACGCCGGTGGCACCGGTGTTCTCAGTCCAGCCGACCGCGTTGCCATGGTCGGCTCGCCACGCCCACACGTCGTCGATGATCGAATTGCTGGCGTTGTCGAGCAGGCTGACGGTGGCTCCGACGTTGGTTGTCTCGGCGCCGCCGATACGGAAGAACACGTCCTGGATGGTGTCCGGATCGGTAGCACCGCCCGGCCCTGGATGGCCGACCGACAACAGGACGGGCGAGTTGACCGGGCCAGCGTCGAAGATGAGGCCAGACAGCTTCACCCCGTCGTTGGAGACAGCGATCATCGCGGGGCTGCCGTGCTCGGGCACCAGCGTGGCGAAACCCTGACCGAGCACGACGGTGTCCGGATGGCTGATCACGATGGGCTGGTCGAGGTTGTAAACGCCGGGCGTCAGGATGAGGTTCTTCCGGTGTGCCAGCGCCGCATTGATGGCCCAGACCGGCGTGCCCGGGTTCGCCACGAAGAACTGCGACAGCGGGATCGACTGGCCGGCTTCGCTGCCGCTGGCCCACGACGGAGCCGACGAGTTGTGCTGGACGGCGGGAACGAAGACATCAAAGTTCCCGCCTGAGTCGGTATAGAGGAACGGCTCCTCGGCCGTCACGGGGCTCGTCGCAAGGACAGTGTTCTGGTCACACTGGCCGCCGAAAGCCGGTGACGGAGCTCCCTCGACCCCCGCATAGACCATGTTCCACAGGCCACCGTTATCCGGGGCGCATCCGTTGGACCCGCCGATGTCGCTGTTGCGCACCATGTACTGCTGGTTGCCGTAGAAGTTGAGGTCGCCGCTGAACTGGCTGTCGGCGATAAAGCCGCCGCTGGCGTAGTTGTCGTTCGCGCAGTAGTCCTGGAAAACGACACTGCCGTTGATGATCGCGCGCCGGATCGGGGAAGCCTGCGACGCTGACCACATCTCCGCAGAGTTAGTGCAGTACTTCGTGAAGGGGTCCAGTACCGGTGGCGCGTAATCCGGCGGCGAACTCGGCAGGGTCACGTTCAGCGTCAGGTTGG